>NZ_JBHVSA010000001.1:2442898-3239094 GCF_042885355.1 Nocardia sp. NPDC058058
ACCACTTTTTAAAACCCTCCTTTTGTGGTGGGCTGGTTTTTTTTTTTATATTCGACGGGCGCTTTAAACGGTGGCTGCCCCGGCGGGTCACGCGGGGGGGGGGGCGGGGGGTTTTAAACGAGGCCCCCCCCCCGGCCACGGCCACAACGATCGGCGCGTGCCTAACGCGATAGCCGGGACGCCTCCTCATCATCGATGCGGGGGTGTCCCGGAATCGGTTGTGCGGGAACGGTTGCCGTCACCCGCGTGCCCTCCCCCGGTGTCGAGGTCACGATCAGCGCGCCGCCGATCACCGCGAGGCGATCCTGCATATTCGTGAGCCCCACGCCCGCGGGCTGCTCCGATGGCTCGAATCCGACTCCGTTGTCCGACACGGTGATGGTCAGCGTCCCGTCCTCCTGATGCGTGGAAATGGTGGCGGTGACACCGTTTCCGCCGTGTTTGGCGGTGTTCTGTAGCGCCTCGAGGCAGCAGAAGTAGAGCGCGGTCTCGATCTCGCCGCTGTACCTGCCCAGGTCGGCGATATTCAGCAGCACCGGCACGGCGGAGCGATGCGCGACCCCGGCCAGCGCGGCCCGCAGCCCGCCCGAGGCCAGCAGGGTCGGGTAGATGCCGTGCGCGAGCCGGCGGATCTCCCCGATCGCGGTTTGCAGCAGATCGCTTGCCTCGGTTAGCATTCGGGCGCATTCGTCATCGTTCCTGCCGACCAACTGCCGGGCCAGCTGCACCGTCACCGCGACCGCAACGAGGTCCTGCTGCGCGCCATCGTGCAGATCGCGTTCCAGCCTGCGCCGTTCGGCGTCGATCGCCGCGACCAGCCGGGCGCGCGAGGCCGCGAGCTGTTCCGCGCGCCGCGCCAGTAACCGTTGTGAGAGGGCCAGTGCGTCCGCACTGCGCCGGGCAGCGGTCGCGATGTCCTGCAGGGTGGTCGCGGTATGCCACACCACCAGCAGGATCAGCGTGGACATCACCGGCAGCCCGACGATCGCGGCGGCGGAGATGCCGGGTGAGCGCGGCACCGAACTCAGCAGCGGCGCGGCCAGTACCCCGCACACCACGACGCAGGCGATGGTGACGATCGAGAATCCCGGCAGCAGTCGCCGATCCACGTACGGCACAACGAAAATCGCGGGCAGGATCGCCGCGACCACGTGAATCGGCAGCGTGAACGGCGACAGATACGACGCGACCATCGCGCTCACCCACAGCTCGACCGAGATCACCGTGACCGCGAGAGCCAGCGCGCCACGCTCGACCAGCCGCAGCACCCCGATATCGATGAGGGCGTTGCCCGCCAGCACCGCCGCCAGCGCGATATTCCAGATCGAGGGCCGCAGCAGCTGCGCGATCAGGCACAGTCCGAGCAGGACCGCGATGGTTCCGTAGGCGGCGAACAGGAACTGCCGCAGTCGATTCCGGCTCACGGCGGCGGTATCGTCCCGGCCCCGGATCAACGGTTCAGTCGGGTCCACACCGTCGCGATCAACTCGGGGCTCAGGTTTTCCTTGTGCACGTATCCAGCTGCGCCACACTGCGATACCTCGTCCGGGAGATCGGATGTGTCATAGGTCGACATCAGCAGCACCCGCACCCCGGGGTGCGCGCCGCTGATCCGGCGGGTCGCCTCGATACCGCCGATGCCGGGCATATTGATATCCATCAGCACCAGCCCGGCCGCCGCCCGCTCGAGCAGTTCGAGGGCCGCCTCACCGGTGGCGGCCTCACCGGCCACCGCGAAGCCCGCGCTGGCGGCGATCGTCGCAGCCAGGGCACGCCGGAAGGCCGCGCGATCATCGACGATCCACACCGGCACTTCGGCATTCATGCTGTCATGGTGCCGCGCCGGGCGGGGTACCGAAAGGGTGCACACACCCCCTAGCGCTCGTGCGCGGACAGGAATACCAGCACCGCCGCCACCCGCTGATCCAGTGCCGGATCGGCGGTGAGCCCGAGCTTGGCGAAGATCGAATTGATGTGCTTCTCGACGGCTCGCTGTGAGAGCGCGAGCCGTTCGGCGACGACTCGATTGCTGCCGCCGAGCGCGATCTCCCCGAGCACCTGATGTTCGCGTGCGGTGAGCCGGTCGACCAGTTCCCGCTGCGGGCGTTGCGCCAGTAGCGCTTCCATGATCAGCGGATCGAGAATCGAACCGCCGCCCGCGATCACGTGCACGGCATTGAGCAGTTGATCGAAATGCGCGATGCGCTCCTTGAGCAGATAGCCGCGCCCCACCGAACCGCCGTCGAGCAGCCCTGCGGCATAGGCGGGTTCGGCATAGTGCGACAGCACCAGCACCCCGGTCTCTGGATGCGTCTCGCGCAGCAGTCTGGCCAGCCGCACCCCCTCATCGGTGCCGGTGGGCGGCATTCGCACATCGGTGATGAGCACATCGGGCCGTGCCGCGCGCACCACCTCCAGCGTGGAGGTGAAATCGGTGCCCGCCCCGACCACCTCGATACCCGAATCCGTTGCCAGCACCCGCAATACGCTCTCGCGCAGCAGTATCGAGTCCTCGGCGACGACAACCTTCACCCGGCCGGTGTTCACCCCTGCGAGGATCCTCCACCCCGGCCCGCCGCGCACCCGTACGGGACTACCTCAATTCCCGGGGCAGCGCACTCGCACGGTGGTGCCAGCACCCCGTCGACGAGTGGTGCGTACAGGCTGCCGCCCCGGACTCCGATCGCCGACTATTTAGAGGCCGACGCAATCCCGCATCGGCAACCCGCCCGCCCCATAAGGCCATCGCGGCACTGCCCGCCGCGATGGCCGAGCGGGAGAAGAACTTTCGGCCCGAGCGGAGACACGCGCATCCGCGATGAGGCTGCCCACCGGCCACTTCCGGTGATACTCCGGGGCGGCGCGGCGGAGGGGTCCGCACCGCCCCGGAGACCGACCGAAATCCCTGCCGGGGTGCGCTGTTCACTCGAGCGGCAGATCCCAGTCGGCGTCCTCGTCGCCGCGCGTACCGAAGATGCGCCGCGCGGATTCCTCGATGCGGGTGTCGTTGATGCTCGCCTCGCGACGCGACATCAGGCCCTCGGGGGAGAATTCCCAGAGTTCATTGCCGTAGCTGCGCCACCATTGGCCCGATTCGTCATGCCATTCGTACTGGAAGCGCACGGCGATGCGGTCGCCGTCGAAGCTCCAGAGCTGTTTGCGCAGGGCGTAGCCGTTCTCGGCGGACCATTTGCGCTTCAGGAAGTCGACGATCTCGGCGCGGCCGGTCAGGAATTCATCGCGATTGCGCCAGACCGAATCCTCGGTGTACGCCTGCGCGACCTTCTCCGGATCACGAGTGTTCCAGGCGTTCTCGGCGGCGCGGACCTTCAGCTTGGCCGATTCCAGATCGAAGGGTGGCAGTGGGGGTCGCATGATGCGGTCCTTTCACGGAAGAATTAACCATACTGAAGCGTTTGAACGGTTAGAAAGCTAGGGTCGCACACCCTTGCTGTCAACCTTCATTATCGGCAACACCGGTTAGAGAGGAGGTGTTCCAGCGATGACGAGCCAACGACAGTTAGTCTCAGGCGTGCCCGATCCACGCCCCCACCTCGGCGAACCGCTAGCGCTGGACCTGCTGAACACCCGCTGGATCGACGCGGAGGGCCCGCGGGATCTGCTCACCGACCTGGCCGGATTGCGGCAGTGGCTGGCGGAGAACGACCTGTCGGTCACGGCCGACGCCGCCATGCTGCGCGCGGTCGTTGCCACGCGCGAGGCGATCCTGCACACGGTGCGCGGCGGTCCCGCGGACGATCTGAATCGTGTCCTGGACCACGGTCGAATCCGCCGCGCGCTCACCCCCGACGGTCCGGTGGCCGAACCCGATGTCCGGCACGCCGAATGGTTCCCGGCCTGGCTGGCGGCCGACAACCTGCTGGAGCTATTGGCCGCGGCCCCCGATCGCGTCAAACAGTGCGCCCACCCCAATTGCGTGCTCTGGTTCCACGACACCTCGAAGAACGGCGCGCGCCGCTGGCATTCCATGGCGACCTGTGGCAATCGAGCCAAGGCCACCCGGCACTACGCCAAGAAGACACATCCGGACGAGTAGGGACTACCAGCGCGTCTTGGGCACATCGAACTCGGCGCACAGCGCGCGCCACACATCGCGCGGGTCGATGCCCGAATCGATGGCCTGCGCACCCGTCTTCCCGATCCGCGGCAGCACATGGTCGGTGAGCAGCGCATCCCCACGCGCCGTACCGAACTCGGTATGCAACAGCTCCTGGAACTCCGTCAATCGCACGGCCGCGAGCCTACGCCACGGCAAAGACCCCCGCGCACCGCTCCGCTTTCCGCGAAATCCGGCCCGCGCACCCATCCGGCCGATGCGCACCGCACCTGAATCACGATGCGCATGGCCTATGCGACACCGTCAGGCCGTGGCCGCATCGTGGCAGATCTGGACCGCGTCGGAGACAACCGAGATTCCGGCGGCGGCCGATCGAGCGGCGGTCGTGTACGCCGGATCGTCGAGGATCTGTTTCACCGCGTCGCGGACGGATTCGGGGGTCAACGGACGGATGAGGATCGAACTACCTTGGCGGACAACACGATTCGCCAGCTCCCATTGGTCACCACCGCCGGGCACCGTGACCACGGGCACCCCGGCCAGCAGCGATTTGGCGAGCAGTCCGTGCCCGCCGCCACCGATGACCACCGACGCGTGGCGCAGCAATTCGTCCTGACGCCCCAAACCGGCTGTAGCCCAGGCGGGCAGGTCGGTCGGCGGGGTGTCCAGGGTGGAGACCGCGACACGCACGCCCGCACCGCGCAGTCCCTCGAGCACGGTTTCAACCATGTCCGCCACACCCGTATGCGCGGTCGAGGGCGCGACCATGATCAGCGGCTCGTCCCCGGGCGGCAGCTCGAGAATGTGATCGGTCGGCTCCCACAGCAGCGGTCCGACCAGGTGCGCGTTCTCCGGCCAATCCGGCCGCGGCACTTCCAGGGCGGGCAGGGTGGCGATCAAGCGCGCCGCCGGTCCGGGATCCTGTTCGGGCAGACCGATACTCACCCGCGCCAGCCCGCGCTGCGCCTCACCGCGGCGGATATCGCGCGCGGTCAGCGTGCGCAGCACCGAATCCCGGGCGCGCCCGCGCATGCCCTCCCCCGGCGTGAGCCCACTTCCGATGGGCGGCAAGCCCTTCGACGGCAGGTACAGCGGATGCGGTGACAGCTCCACCCACGGCAGCCCCAGCCGTTCGGCCGCCATGCCGCCACCGGCGGTGAGCACATCCGACACCACCAGTTCGGGCAGCATGGCACTGAGATCGGGGAGGATCTCGGTCGAAATATGCGCCGCCCGTTGATGGATGCGCGCACCCGCGTCGGCATCGTCGTCCTCGGCGCGCGGGGCCAGCCCCTTCAACCGCCGCACCCCGATGCCCGCCGCCAGCGCCGCGTCGAACCAGCGCGGACTGGTGAACAACACCGGATCATCGCCCGCCGCCAGCATTCGCAGGCATAACGCGATCGCCGGAAAGGCATGTCCCGGATCAGGCCCGGCCACCACCGCTACTCGCACACGCGTAGCCTCCCACACCCGCCCGGCCGCACAAGCCACTCACCCAACAACACTCACCGGTATCGCCTACCGACAGGCAGAGACGACACCACCGCGCATGCGATGACGCAGGTCAAAGCCGGGTACCCAGCTGCGCCATTACATCCACGTCGGCCGGCATCGGGAGAGGTGACCACGGCCGGGCCTCCCGCCATGGACGGAAAAGAAGCAGTGCTGGGCGCGTCGACTGCCGTCGGGCTCTCCTGCGCATTTCCCCGGGCCGCGCACCGAGTATTCGGCCGAAGCCGCCGCTAACCGAAGTAGTACAGCTCGAAGGAGACGGCGCGGGCGGCGGGGAAGCCTTCCTTGGGACCGGCGGTCATATCGATGACCGCGCGCGCCTGATCGGCGACGGGATCGGAGCTCAGCGCGCCGAGGTAGCGGTGGTGCGCGGACAACGATTCCACGGCCGTCTCGATGGTGTCGGTGACATCCACGCCGTGGCTGCCGTCGGCGACGCCGCAGACCGCCGCCCAGCGCGGGGAGTGCGGTGGCAGGTCCAGGTCGGGGTGGATCCATTCATTGCCCGCGTCCGATACCGCGTCCAGGCCGGAGCGGCCGACGGCGCGGTGGTCGGCGCTATTGGCGTAGCCGCGCGCCCAGACATCGCCGAAGTTGAAGAGCACCACCATGTCCGGCCGATGCCGTCGAATCGCGGCGGCGAGATCGCGGCGCAGCGCGAGGCCTTCCTCGATGCGGCCGTCCGGGTAGCCGAGGAATTCCACCTGGCTGACGCCGACGATCTTCGCGCTGGCGCGTTCCTCGTCCTCGCGCAGCGGACCGGCTTCGGCGGGCGTCAGTCCCGCGATCCCGGCCTCACCGCTGGTGACCAGGACGTACCGAATGTCCTTGCCCTGTCGTGTCCAGCGCGCGACGGCGGCGGCCGCACCGTATTCGATGTCATCGGGGTGCGCGACGATCACGAGTCCGCGCTGCCAGTCCTCGGGAAGCTGCTCCATGGGTGAATTCAATACCAGACCCGGGCCAACGGATGCCGACTCGTTGGATTCGATGCCGCGCGTTGACCGGAAGAGCGGGCGGCAGCGCGCTACAGCGCGGCCAGGACCCCGTCAAATGCCGCCTCGGCCGCCCCCAGCAGCTTCAAATCGGCTCCGAGGCGGGACTTTTCGATGCGCACCCCGCCGAGCGCACGACTGACCATGCTGCGGCGGCGGACCTCATCGGCGACCCTGGCGACCGTGGCATCGGGCAGCGCGGTGAACAGATCGCCGAGCACCACCAGTTCCGGGCCGAGGATATTCACGACATTGACCAGTCCGAGGGTCAGCCAGTTCAGGTAGTCGGCGAGGCGGGTATCGCAATCCTCGTGCAGGGCACGGAGTTCGGCGACGATCGCACCGCGCGGACCGTGTTCGGGCAGGCCGAGCGCGCGGCACAGCGCCGCCTCGCCGACCTCGGTCTCCCAGCAGCCCTCATTGCCGCAGTGGCAGGGCAGACCGCCGGGGCGCACCATCATGTGCCCGATTTCGCCGAGGTAGCCCGCGGAGCCGCGCAGCAGTGCGCCCTGCGCGATGAGCCCGCCGCCCACCCCGACATCGGCGGAGACGAAGACGGCATCGCTCGCACCCTTGCCCGCACCGCGCACATGCTCTGCGAGCGCACCGAATTCGGCATCGTTGCCGACCACCACCGGCAATTCCAGCACCGCGCCCAGACGCTGCCCGAGCGCCACCTCGGCCCAGCGCAGATTCTCCGAACTGCGCACCAGACCGTCGGAACGCCGCACCACACCCGGCACCGACACCCCGGCCGAGAGCGGGCGCACCCCGAGATCATCGGCGAGCAGGGCGGCGGATTCGGCGACGTGGGTGATCACCTCGTCCGGTTCCCGTTGCCGCCCATGCAGATTCCAGCTGTTGCGCCCGAGCACCTGCCCGCCGAAGCCGACCAGCGCGATCCCGGCGTGCTCGGCGCGCACATCCACCGCCAGCACCGCCGCGGACTGCGGCTGCGGCAGCACCAGCAGCGACGGGCGGCCCGCGCCGCTGGCCAGCCGCGGCACCCGCTCCTCCACCAGTCCGGCCTCGGCGAGCCCGTCGACCAGCATTTTGATGGTGGATCGATTGAGCCCCAACGCGGTGGCGAGCGCTGCCCGGGTGGTGGGTCCTCCGGTATGCAGCAGCCTCAGGAGGCTGGACCGGTTATAGCGGCGCACCTCGTCCGGGCGGGCGACGGTCATGGACTTAGCAATACCATTGCCGTGCCGACCGCCCTTCCAGCGCCTTGCGTGTTCCGCGCAACGCCGCGCGAATCCGGCCCACCCGCAGCCCGGTTGGGGGCGGCTGCGGGTGAATTGCGCGGCCTCATCGCTGCGCCGTCGCCGAGCGCCGCCGAGACAGCGCGTCCACGGTCGCGGCGAGCAGCAGCACCAGACCGGTGACGATGGAGACCACCGCGGCCGGTTGTTGCAGCAGGCCCAGCCCATTGGAGACGACCGCCAGCACCGCACCACCGATCACGGCGTCGGCCACCCGGCCCCGGCCGCCGAACAGCGAGGTACCGCCGATCACGGCCGCACCGACCGCGAAGAGCAGGGTATTGAGCCCGCCCGCCTGCGGATCCACCGAACCGACCTTGGACGAATACACGATCGCGCCGACCGCAGCACAGGACGAGGAGATGACGAAAACGCTTGCCCGCAACTGGGTTACGTTGATGCCCGCACGCCGCGCGGCCTCGGCGTTACCGCCCACCGCATAGATGTGCCGCCCGTAGCGGGTGCGGTTGAGCACGAAGGTGCCCGCCACCAGCAGCGCCAGCACGATCGGCACCACATAGGGCACACCCGAGATGACGATCAGATTGCTCGGCGAACGGTTCACGGTCAGCAGCGCGGTCGCCACGGCCGCCAATACGATGAGCGCCAACACTTTCGCGGCGACCAGCGGTGTCGGCTGGGTGACCAGACCGCGCTGCCGCCGCCGCAGATGCCCGCCCAGGGTGACGGCCGTATATCCGCCCGCACCCACCACGAACAGCGCCCAGCTGCCGGCGGTGGACAGATTTCCGTTCGCCACCTGATCCAGTACGTGCGAGGAACTGATGCCCAGCACACCGCCTTCACCGATGAGTTGCAGAATCACGCCCTGCCAGGTCAGGAACAGCGCGAGCGTCACCACGAAGGACGGCATGCCGATCTTGGCGATGAGGAAGCCGGTGATGCAGCCGATGGCCGCGCCCACGCACACCGCCAGCAGCATCTCGATCCACGGATTGGCCTTGAAGCCGATCACGGTGATCAGCACGCCGAGCAGTGACATGGCCACGCCCGGCCAAATGCGCAGCAGCCCAGCCAGAATCGCCGCCAGCACCAGCAGGCCGTTGAAGAGGAAGAACACGGTGGAACCCATGCCGGTGAGCAGGTTCCCGTCGTGCACGTAGTGCATGGCCAGCACCGCGCCCGCCACCCCGGACGCGGTACCCGCCGACAGGTCGATCTCACCGATCAGCAGCACATAGACGATGCCGATGGCGATGATGGTCTGCCCCGCGCCCTGCGCGAGCAGATTGGCGATGTTGTTGAGCGAGAAGAACACATCGGACTGCACCGAGAACAGCACCACCAGCGCGAGAAGACCGAGAAGAGCTGGGAGCGAACCGATCTCACCTCCCCTCAAACGGGCGAGATACTCTCCCAGCGCCTCCCGGGTGGATCTGGTGGTGGTGTCGATACCGAAATCGGTGATCGCGGCGGAATCGGATTTCTCCGAAACCTTGTTCATGTCAACGGCTTTCTCGCTCACAGCGCCACCGCTTCCGGACGGGCCAGCCCGAGCTCACCCGAGCGACCGGCGGTGATCAACTCCACCACCTGACTGTGCGTGACATCGGCGGTGCGCACCTGGGCCGCCATCCGGCCCAGGTACAGCACCGCGATGCGGTCCGCGACCTCGAAGACATCGGCCAGGTTGTGGCTGATCAGCACCACGCCCAAACCCTGTTCGGCCAAGCGCCGCACCAGATCCAGCACCTGCCGGGTCTGCGCGACACCGAGCGCCGCGGTCGGTTCGTCCAGCAGCACCAGATTGCTGTTCCAGAGCACCGCTTTGGCGATGGCGACGGTCTGCCGCTGCCCGCCCGAGAGCGAAGCCACCGGCGTGCGAACGGATTTCACCGTCCGCACCCCGAGGGAGGCCAGCGTGGTGCGCGCCGCCTCCTCCATGCTCGCCTCGTCCAGCAGCCACGGTTTCCCGCGTTCGCGGCCGAGGAACATATTGGCCACGATATCGAGATTGTCGGCCAGGGCCAGGTCCTGGTAGACCACCTCGATACCGAGCGCCGCCGCGTCCTTGGGCCCGCGCAGGTGTGCGGGCTCACCCCGGAATCGCACCTCGCCGGAGTCCGAAGGGTGTATTCCGGCAACGCATTTCACCAATGTGGTCTTACCCGCGCCGTTATCGCCGACCAGGGCGGTGACCTCGCCCGCGGGCACGGTCAGATCCACATCGTGCAGTACGTGCACCGGGCCGAAACTCTTGTTCAGCCCGGTGATCTGGAGCAGCGGCTCGCTCATCGCATAGTTCTCCGGCTAGTTACGGCGGCGTCAGGAGATGCCGAGTTCGGTGCAGGCGGCCTTGAGATCGCCGCCGCAGATATCGCTCGCCTTGACGAATCCGGCGTCGGTCACCACTTTGACGTCCGCGCGGGTGATCGTCTGCGGGGTCAGCAGTACCGATTTCACATCCCGCTTGCCCTTGGGATCCTGGCTCACGCCCTGCGCCAGCGCATCCGCTGCGGCCTTATCGCCCTTGGCAAGGGCCACAGCGAGTTTCGCGGCGGATTCGGCCTCGTCCTTGATGGGCTTGAAGACCGTCATGTACTGATCGCCGCGCAGCACGGCCTTGAGGCCGTCGGCGGTGGCGTCCTGGCCGGTCACCGGGACCTTGCCATTGAGGCCGTTCTTCTTCAGCACGGTGATGACCGCGCCCGCGAGGCCGTCGTTGGCGGCTACCACGCCGTCGACCTTGCCGCCGTTACCGGTGAGGATCTGCTCGAAGGTGCTGCCGCCCTTCTGGTTATCCCAGCCGTCGATGGCCTGGCTGCGCACCAGTTTCAGCACGCCCGAATCATAAAGCGGCTGAAGGGCTTTGAGCTGACCCCGATGGAACAGGGTGGCGTTGTTATCGGTCGGCGCGCCCTCGATCTCGACGACCTGTGCGCCCGGCTTGTCCTTGAGCGCGGTGATCAGGGCCTGGCCCTGGAGTTCACCCACGCGCACATTGTCGAAAGAGACGTAGTAGTCCGAGGATCCGCCCAGATTGAGGCGGTCGTAATCGATGGTCGGGATACCGGCCTTCTTGGCCTTGGCTGCGACCGCGCTGCCGACCTCGCTGTTGATCGAGGCGACGATGAGCACCTTGACGCCCTTGGCGATCATGCCGTCCGCGAGGGTGGTGAACTTCTGCACATCGCCCTGGGCGTTCTGCACATCGGCGTCGAATCCCTGTGCGCGCAGGGCTTGCTGGAGTAGTGGTTTGTCGAATGATTCCCAGCGCGCCGAGGTGGCGGTCTCGGGGAGGATGACCCCGACGGTGCCATTGCCGCCGCCGCCCGAGGGCGCGGCGGAGGATTCGGTGCTGCTGGTGGAGTTGGATCCGCACGCGGTGAGCGTGAGCAGACCCGTCAGCGCCACTGCCATGGCAATGGTCCCGGACCGCAGGCCTCGGGAGCGCTTCGGCGTGTTCTTCGTCCTCATCAGGGTGACCCTTTCGAGCGGCGGCCACCGGATTGTGGCCGCACACCGATATGTTGTGGGCAACAACATATGCGAAGGGGATCACCCAGACGGGACGATTCGCCGAAATCAGGGCAGCAAAACAACCTTTCCGCCCGCATGGCCGTCAATGACGAACTCGTGCGCGGCGGCGGCCTCGGTCAGCGGATAGGTCTTGGCGATCGGCAGATCCAGTTTGCCGGAGGCCACCAGCGGCAGCAGTTCGCGCCAGGCCGCACCGCGAATCTCGGTGCCCGGATCCGCGCCCGGACCGCCACCGAGCACCTGGAAACCATCCTGAGCTGCTCGCCCGAACGCCACGATCGAGGCGATGCGCTGACGGTCCGGGACCAGCTCCAGCGAAACATCCACCGCCTCATCGGTTCCCACGGTGTCGATCGCGGCATGCACGCCCTGCGGGGCCAAAGCCTTTACCCGCTCGGCCAATCCGGGACCGTACTCGACCGGTTCGATGCCGTAGGCGCGCAACCGCTCATGCCGGGCGGGTGCGGCGGTGCCGATCACGCGCGCGCCACGCGCCACCGCGAGCTGCGCGGCCAGCGCGCCCACACTGCCCGCCGCACCGTGCACCAGCACAGTGTCACCGGCCTCGACACCGGTCGCGGTCACCAGATGCACCGCGGTGCCGCCGACCGCCAACAGTCCGGCGGCCACCTCCCAGGACACCTCGGCGGGCTTGGGCACCACCGTCGCCGCGGGCACGGTGAGCGCGGTGGCGTACGCGCCGCCGCGCACGATCACCTCGTCACCGACGGCGATCGGACCGGCCGGACCGACCGCGTCCGGACCGACGGCGGTCACCACGCCCGCCGACTCCAGCCCCAGCCGGATCGGCAGCGCGGCCGGATCGGTGCCGAACGCACCGCTGTAGCGCTTGTAATCGAAGGGATTCACCCCGGCGGCGCGGACCTGGACGGTCACCTCGCCCGGACCGGGATCGGGCAGCTCCACCTCGAGCGGAGCGAGTACCTCGGGACCACCGTAGTTGGTGGCGACGATCGCAGTAGCAGCCATAAGGCCGACAACGTACCGTGCGCGCGACGGATTCCCGCAAAACGGCTGTGGGCCATTCGGATCGCTTCCGAATGGCCCACACGCGGGGTTCCGATACCGCTACAGCTTGCTCATCGGGTTCTTGTTCGAGCCCGACATCGCCTTGTACACCAGGTACAGACCGAAAACGACCAAGCTGATCATCAGGATCGGGAACAGCCCCTTGATCAACGCGCCGATAATGGCGAGCGCGATCCACACCACCGCGACAATGCCGATGATCTTCCAAAGCATTCCGTGCCTCCCGTAGTTCCCGAACCGCGATCAGCGCGATCCGATGCCTCAATACTGCAATGCCCGGAACAGAAAATCACCAGGTCAGCAGCAATATCGGGGAAAGTTCAGGGTTGTCACCCAGGGTACCGAGCCGGAACAGCTCAGGGGTTCGCGCGGTAGCGGTCGTCCGCGAGATCGGTCAGGGCCTGCGCCCAGCCGTCGAGGCGGTCGGCGGCATCGCGGAGGTTGACCATGGCCCAGCCGAGGTCATCGGTGATCGCGGCGCTCTCCGGGACGGCGAGCACGCGCGCGGCGGCCGCGACCATGCCCTCGAATTCGGCCACGCCACCGTCCAGGCGCACCGTGATGGCCTGAACATGTTCCGTCAGCGGCGAATTGCGCGGCCCGAGCACGCTCGCGGCCTGCTCCATGGCGACCATATCGGCGGCCAGCGCATGCAGCGCCGCGGCGCCCGAGGTAGCCGTTTCCAAAGTGTCACTGAGATCTTCGGCGGGCAACCGCCCCGACCGCTCGATCTGCGCACTCAACCCGTGCAGGGCCCGTTCCGCGCGCACCAATCGTGAGATCGACGCCCGCGCCGCCGACCGAATCGGCGGCAGCTTGCGCGGTGCGAACGCCGCCTGCGGCAGCGGCTCCTTCCGCAACTGCAAATACCGCTTCGCCGTGACAGCGGTCCCGGTGACCAGCGCCACCGCGCCACCACCGACCACGATCACCGCCCACGCCGGAGCCGAGATAAGTACCAGCCCAACGGTTCCCGCGGTGGTCAACCCACCCGCGGTCCCCAACCGCAAACTCCTGCGCCGCGTCCGCCGCCGCTTGCGCAACTCCCGCTCCCGCGGATCAGCCCACTTACGCACGGCAACGAGCGCCTGCTCCCCCACCCCGCGCAAAGTATCCGGCAGCCGCTGCGCCAACTCCTCGGGCCCAACCCCGGTGGGCGCCAACATCTCCCGCGCCACCCGCGCGGCCCGCCCGCGCTTGCGACCGGAAGTTTCCGGCGCCGGATTGGGCGCGGCGGCCGAACGGCTCTGATCGAATGTCGACCCGGCGCCACCGAACCCGAACTGCGCCTGCGCATCCGGCCCCGGTGGCGCCCAGGCCACCCGTGGCTCCGATGCCGCCTCGGGAACAGTCGGTTCGGACGTGCGCGCTCCTGGCCGTGAGAACCGCTTCCGGGAAGTGCGCGCACCGGTGTCGGAATCCGCGCGCGCCGTACGGCCCGAGGCTTCCGAAGAACCGGGAGCCGGTACCGGATCGGCTCCGCCCGAGCCTGATTCGGGGTAGCCACTGGTTCCATACGCGCGAGTCCGAGCGGTGGGTGGCACGGAATCGGGTATCGGGACGCCGGTTTCGGGCCGGTGTAGGGGCTTGGTGGAGTGCCTTGCCGTGGTCTGATCCGACTGCGGATCCACCTGCCACCCCTGCGTGTTCGGAGGCCGGGGGTGGAAGTTGTTGGGGGGTGCGGGTTCCGGAGCGGGTGCGCCGAAGGGGGATGGGAAGCCGGGGAGGGGGGCGGTGGGGTCCGCGGCGGGGCGGGGCTTGCGGCGGAAACGGGCAGGGGAGGTCGCGGGGGTGTTGTCCGCCCGCGATCTCCCCATCGGTGTAATGCCTTTCGCTACCGCTCGAACTACTGCTGGGCGGCCTGGCCCTTGTTGGTGTTGATCTGCGGCGTGGCCGCGGGGTTCGGGACAGCGGCCTGCTGGCTGTTGCCACCGGCGGGCAGGGCGTCGCCACGCATGGAGGCGCGGATCTGCTCGAGGCGGGAGTGGCCGGCCATCTGGATGCTGGCCTGCTGGACCTCCATCATGCGACCCTGCACCGTGTTCTGGGCCAGCTCGGCGGCGCCGAGCGCATTGGCGTAGCGGCGCTCGATCTTCTCGCGCACCGCGTCCAGGCTGGGGGTGGTGCCGGGGGCGGACAGGGTGGAATCCATCTGCTGCAGCGAGGCCGAGACCTGCTCCTGCATCTTGGCCTGCTCCAGCTGGGACAGCAGCTTGGTGCGCTCGGCGACCTTCTGCTGCAACAGCATGGCGTTCTGCTCGACGGCCTTCTTGGCCTGCGCGGCGGCCTGCAGCGACTGGTCGTGCAGCACCTTCAGGTCTTCCACCGCCTGCTCGGCGGTGACCAGCTGGGCCGCGAAAGCCTCAGCGGCATTGGTGTATTGGATCGCCTTCTCGGTGTCGCCCGCACCGGCGGCCTGATCGGCCAGCATAACCGCCTGGCGCGCATTGGCATTGAGCTTCTCGACCTCGTCGAGCTGGCGGTTCAGCTTCATCTCCAGCTGGCGCTGGTTACCGATCACCGACGCCGCCTGCTGCGACAGCGCCTGGTGCTGCCGCTGGGCCTCCTCGATGGCCTGCTGGATCTGGACCTTCGGATCCGCATGCTCTTCGATCTTGGAATCGAAGAGGGCCATCATGTATTTCCAGGCCTTCACGAACGGATTAGCCATCGATTGATCCCGCCTCCATCTGACGTGCCGCGCGCCTTCGCGCGACATAGTGCGCGACCGTCACGCACCCGGTTGTCCCATATCCTCCACTGCGCGGCAGCGGACCGGAAAACCCGTACCTGGCACGGCGCCTCCGGCACGAAGCCTACAGAGAATTTATCCCTTTCGGCTGCTGCGCACAGTAATCACGGTGTGCTGCGCACGGTAATCACATGCGCGGCACCCGGCGATCACTTGGCCGCGACCAGAACCAAGCGATCCGATTTGGGGGCCGGAATGACGATCCGCGGCCCGAAACCGGCATCCCCGGCCCGTGCCACATCGCCGTCCCCACCCCGCGGTCGCACTCCCGCACCGGCCGGGGCCAGCGCGGCATTCGCCGTGGCCACAGCCTTTTTCGCGGCCAATCGATCGGCATCGGCCATGGCCGCGCCGACATCGACCAGGACCTGCGCCAGCGGCACGTCCAGGGCCTGGCAGATGGCGGCGAGCAACTCGCTCGACGCCTCCTTGCGGCCCCGTTCGACCTCCGATAGATAACCCAGGCTCACTCGCGCCGAGGTCGAGACCTCACGCAGCGTCCGGCTCTGGGCGACCCGAGCGCGCCGCAGACTCTCCCCGATCGCTTCTCGCAGCAGCGTCATCCCGTTCTCCTCACACTCGTCTCGCCGGACCCAGCGTTTGACTGGACAACGTCCGGCGTCGGTCTCGCGTTCCCGGAAGCTTCACCCACCTCGCACACTACGGACGAGTTCGGCGACCGCGGCGCGGACCGCGCCCACCCTGATCGTCCACCGGTCTCCCGACAGTTTCAACCGGATGACCTCCGTACCCTCCGCACCGGCGATGCCGAGGAACACGGTTCCGACCTCGCGGCCGTCCTGTGGATCGGGTCCGGCGACACCGGTAAGGCCGATACCCCAGTCCGCTCCGCAGGTTCTCCGCGCTCCGACAGCAAGCTGTTCGGCGGTGCTCGCGGCGACCGGGCCGTCGGTAGCGAGGGTGTCCGCGCTCACACCGGCCAAATCGTGCTTGAGCTCGGTGGCGTAGACGATCAGTCCACCCCGCAACACCGCACTCGCACCGGGAATTCCCGCGATGGTCGCGGCGAGCAGGCCCGCGGTCAGGGATTCCGCGGTTGCTACCGTCTGACCTGCGGATTTCAGGGCGTGGACGAGTTCGGCGGCGGGCACGAGCGAAGTGAGTGGATCGGATGATCCGGGCATTTCGGGCTGGTCGAGCTCAGGCGGCACGACTGCCGCCGGGCGAACCGAACCACAGCCTGCCCGCCTGCACCACGTAGTCGAGACCGGTCACCACGGTGAGCACCACGGCCACGTACATCAATGCCATTCCGGCACTGGCGAATCCGCCGGAAAGCGGCAGCAACAGCACCGCAATCGCCACCGACTGCACCAGTGTCTTGAGCTTGCCGCCCCGGCCCGCCGGGATCACACCGCGCCGCACCACGGCCAGGCGCAACAGCGTCACACCGAGTTCACGGGCCACGATCACGATCGTCATCCACCACGGCAGATCGCCCAGCATGGACAAACCGATCAGCGCGGCGCCGATCAGCGCCTTGTCCGCGATCGGATCCGCGAGCTTGCCGAAGTCGGTGACCAGACCGTATTTCCGGGCCAGCTGACCATCGATGCGATCGGTGATCGCCGCGATGCCGAACAGCGCGGCCGCGCCCCAGCGCCACTGCGGATCATGACCGTCGCCCGCGAACAACGCGGCCAGGAACAGCGGCACGATCGCGATGCGCAGCACCGTCAGCACGTTGGCGATATTCATCAGCGGCACCGCCGCCGGTTCCACCACACCCGGGGTCGCGGGGGCGAAACCCGATCGCGCCGGACCCGCGTCGGTCCAGCGACCTTCCACCTCATCACGCTGCACGGTCACCAGCGCCCCCAACAGCCGCGACACCGGCCATGGTTCCCGGACCATTCCGGTATGAGGGGAGGCTGGATGTGCGACACACCCCAAGCCTATCGGTACCGGGGCCGACTACTGTGCACCCCATGACAACACGGGCACCCCACAGCGGTTCGGTAGACGGTATGACGGCCACGGCGCCGATCATCCGTCGTGCCCGAACCTCTGATGTGCCCTCGATAAAACGCCTCATCGATTTCTACGCGGGCAAGATCCTGCTGGAGAAGAACCTGGTCACGCTGTACGAGTCGATCCAGGAGTTCTGGGTCGCCGAACGCGACGGGGAACTGGTGGGCTGCGGGGCACTGCATGTGCTGTGGGCGGACCTCGGTGAGATTCGCACGGTCGCGGTGCACCCGGAGATCAAGGGCACCGGGGCCGGGCATCTGCTGGTGCAGCAGCTCATCACCGTGGCGCGCGAACTCTCGCTCGGGCGGGTGTTCGTGCTGACCTTCGAGGTGGACTTCTTCGCGCGGCACGGCTTCGTGGAGATCGAGGGCACGCCCGTCACCGCCGAGGTGTACGCCGAGATGTGCCGGTCCTACGACACCGGTGTCGCCGAGTTCCTCGACCTGAGCTATGTGAAGCCGAATACCCTCGGGAATACCCGAATGCTGTTGACGCTCTAGCTTCTTCGAAGCCCATTCGACCAGAAAGCGGATACCGTGCCGATTTTCGCCGTCCACTACACCTACTCCGACGCCACCGTTCCCGGTCGCGACGAGATCCGCCCCGTACACCGCGAGTACCTCGCCGGGCTCGCGAAGCAGGGCACCCTGCTGGCGCGCGGGCCGTACCCGGACGGGTCCGGCGCGCTGCTCATCTTCGATGCCGATTCGGCGGAGACCGTGGGCAAACTGCTTGCCGAGGACCCGTTCCAGGTGTCGAATCTGGTCGACGGCACCCGCGTGGTGGAATGGCTGCCGACCGACGGATTCCCTTCCGCCCCTTCGGCGTAACCGGTCCGGCTACGGGCGGTGCAGGCTCGCCAGATAGGCGTTGTACGCCCGTAGCTCGGCATCGCCGTCCGGGCGGGATTCGATGCGCGCGTTGCTCTCCTGCTCATCGCGCCGCCAGCGGATCGCGAACACGATCACCACGATGAGGCTGACCGGTTCGCCGTAGGACCAGGCCAGCGCGCCCGCGAGCCACTGATCACCGAGGATGTCCACGCCCCAGCCCGACGGCGGATCGGTGAAGCGGCGCACGATCGGCGCGGTCGACATCATCACGATGATGCCGATGAACACGTGCAGCGGCATCTCCACGAACACGTCGAAGAAGCGGCCCAGATTGGTTTGGCGGACCGGCAGTGGGCCGATCGACAGCACCGGGATGATGAACAACACCCCGCTGAGCAGGAAGAACAATTCCAGGCCGAGATGCCCGGCGACCGAGGAGCCGACCAGGTCCAGCACCGAGGTCAGGTAGAGGCCGTAGTAGGAGAACAGGAAGAGCGGGATCGTGCACGCCGGATGCAGCACGATCCGCGCGAGGCGGCTGCGCAGGCCGATCAGCGCCGCGCCCAATACGATTCGGCCCACACCGTGATGCGGGGTGGAACGCAGCAGCAGGACTCCGGGCGCACCCAGCACCAGTAGCGGCGGAATCGTCATCGACAGCGTGAGGTGCTGGAACATCCATACGCTGAACAGCTTGTAGCCGTAGCCCTCGACGGCCAGGCCCATCACCGTGATCAGCAGTGCGCAGCCGGTGAGGAAGCAGGCGGTGCGCCACCACGGCCATTCCCGCCCCGAGCGGCGCATGCGGCGTACGCCCAGGCAATACCAAAGGGCCAGGCCGAAACCGAGCGCGGGCAGCACCGGAATCGGCTGCGGCTGCCAGGCCAGCAGGTTCGCGAGCGAGGGCGGGGCCTCGGGCAGATGAATCGATCCGGCGAGGGTCAGCACATCGAAAACCCGTTCACCGCCGCCGAACTCATGCCAGCCCACCTTCCGTGCTCCGGTTGCCGCGAATCATCCGCAACTCTGCCGGAAACACACAAACATGCGCATGTTCTCATGTCAACCGCAGGGGCGGCCCTGGACACTTCGGCCCGGCCGCCGCGCACTAGCGAGCCGAGAGTGCCCGCCAGGTATCCGCGACGATCTCGTCGATACCGGAATGACTTGGCCGCCAACCGAGTTCGGCGATCGCCTTGTTCGGATCACCGATCAGCACCCCGGGCTCCGGGGCGGCGGGACCGTGTATCCGCCGCACCGTGCGCCCGGTGACGCGCTCGGCGGCGGCTATGACATCGAGAATGCTTGTCCCGCAACCACTCCCGATGATGTAGCGGGTGTCGACGCCCGGCTCCGGGCACCGTTCCACGCAGGCGGCGAACGCGGCGGCCGCATCGGCGATATGCAGGTAGTCCCGCACCGCCCCACCATCGCCGTTGATCCGCAGCACTTCTCCATCGCGTGCGGCGGCCAGCACCCGGGGAATCAACCGGGTTGGCTCGGGATCCGCGCCACCGGCAACATTGAGCAACCGAACCACCACCGCACCGAGCACCCCGGTTCGAGCCTGCGCCGCCACCGCGAACTCGGCGGCCAGTTTGCTGGCCGCGTAGGGATGCGGCGGCGCGTCCGGGGTCCACTCCCCCATCGGCTGAACCTCCGGTGAACCGTAAATCGATCCGGTGGAAGCCAATACGATGCGCAATACACCTTCTTCGGCCATCGCCTCCAGCAGCGCCACCGTCCCGCCGGTATTCACCCGGAAATACGGCAGCGGATCCGCCACGGACTCGCGCGCCAGCCCCAACCCCGCCAGATGGCATACCGCGTCCACCCCGGACACCGCGCGCCGCAATCCCTCGGCATCCAACAGCTCGGCCTCCCGAACCTCGGCCGCACCGTCGATCTCGGCCCGCGCCGCCCGCACCATCGCCACGGGCTCATGCCCCGCCGTACGCAACGCCCCCACCACGGCCCGCCCCACATACCCCGACGCCCCCGTAACCAGCACCTTCATACCCACACTCTCCCAATAGCCTGTCGGTGCCCCGGACTAGGGTCCCGGCCATGCAAGCCGCCACGGCCGCCGTAGCCGATATCGTGCGCACCTTGACCCCCTGGGATGCCCTGGAACACAGCCACATTGCCGAAACCCTGCGCTGGCTGTCCGAATCCGATGACATCTTCCGCAGAGTCAAACCGGCCACCCCACCCCGGCATCTGGTCAGCTACGTGGTGCTGGTGGATCCGAACGCACGAGCGGTACTCCTGGGCCTGCACCGCAAGGCCGGACTCTGGCTCCCGACCGGCGGCCACGTGGACCCGGGCGAACATCCGCTGACCACGGCGCGGCGCGAAACCGTCGAAGAGATCGCCATCGACGCCGACTTCACCGTCATCGGTGACACCCCGCTGTTCCTGACGATCACGACCACCGTGGGAATCGGACTCAGCCACGAAGACGTGTCCCTGTGGTACGTCATCCGGGGCGACCGCGGCCACGAATACGCCCTGGACCCGGCCGAATTCACCGACCAGCGGTGGTTTCCTCTGACCACACCAGAGTTGCCCGCGACCGACCCGTATTTCGATCGATTCCGCGCCAAACTCACTGCGACCCTGCACCTTTGAATTCGAACTCCATGCAGTCCAACAACACCTTGACCGTCGCCGAGAACGCCGGTTCGGTCAGCGCGATGCGGCTGCCATCGGGGTGAGGCCGAGGGCCGCGAGGTCGGCCGCGCCTCGGGTCGCGTGTTCGCCGCCGGCGAGGACTTTGCTTCGGGCGGACTGGTATCGGCAGTCGGCGGCGTCGAATGCGGTGACGGTGGCCAGGATTCGGTCCGGGTCGTGGGCCAGGACGGCTTCGGCACGATCGAGTATGGCGGTGGCGATCGGGTTGCCCGATACGGTGGCGCGGGCCTCGGCGATGCGGTCGGTCGCGGCCGGATCACCGTCGAGGGCGAAGGTTTCGGCGCGCAGGGCCACATACCAGTGCGACCAGATGGATGGGAAATCGCGCCACAGATCGCCGGGGGCCGCGTCCACGTGATCGAACGCCTCGTCGATCCGCCCGTGGTGCAGGAGGCGGAGCGTGTCGAAGACCGGACGGTAGCCGGGGTCGTCACCGGGTGGCGTACCGATCCGGTCGACCACCACCTGCCATTCGGCCCGGGCGGCTTCGTCATCGCGCAGGCCGTGGATCATGGCAACGCCGGTGGCGGCCGCGGCGAGGCCGGGCGCGCTCGGCGAGCCTTCGCGCTGCCAGGCTTCCAGGAACCTGATACCGCGGGTGCGCACATCCTCGACGTTGCCCGCCAGCGCGTCCGCCACCAGTAGACGACTGGTCGCGCGATGACCCACCTCCGCCAGCATCGGGTGATCGGCCAGGCGGCGGGCCGCGCGGCGCGCACCGCGCAGATCCCCCACGCCCACACCGGCTTCGGCGGCCCGGCCGAGCGCCTCGATCACCTCGTGCGTGCCGTCCGGCGTGGTCGGCGCGGCGGCGAGTAGCGCGACACGGCGCCGAGCGGTCGCCGACGCGGCCGGTGCGTCACCGACCTGACGCTGCGCACCGGTGAGCGCGTCCAGAGCCGCCGATTCGGCAAGCGGATCGCCGGTGCGGTGCGCCAACTCGACCGCCCGCTCCGCGCGCCGCAGCACCTCCGGGGCAGCGTCATCAATGCGGCTGTCGGACACTCCGGGCGATGCATGGATCGCAGCACCCGGACGAATACCATTGCCGGACAACACATCCGGTGCGGCGAAGGCGTTGGCGAGAACACCCGCCTCGGCGAGAGCGACAGCGGCCAGGGCGGCGGGGCTGCCCACGGCCAGGGTTCGCGCCTCGGCGATCAGGGTGGCGAGTTCTTCGCGCGGCGGATGCTGCCGGAAGGTGTTCCAGAACCGGTGGGCGCTGGTGGCGGCGGTGGCGAGATCGGCTGCCGCGCGGGCGGGTTCGTTCGCCTGTTGGGCGGACGCGGCGGCGGCGCGATACAGGCGATACATATTGTCGCCGCTGAGTTGACAGCCCGCGGCCGCGGCCGCTTGGCGGAGCAGCGCGGCGGCGTCGGCGGGATTGTCCGCGAAGGCGGCTGCTTGTTCGTAGCGCCACTGGGATTCGCCGGTGAGATGGCGGGTGAAGGCGAGGTTGGCGAAGTCGCGGGTCAGGCGGTAGGCGTCGGCGCGCCGGGCGGGTTGTTCGCAGACCCAGGTCAGGGCCACCCGCAGGTCGTCGGCCACCGCGTCGAAGCGGGGACGCCAATCCGGCAGCGGCACGGTCAGTTTGGCGGCCTCGGTGAGGGACCAGGCCAGGTGACGCGAGCGCGCGTCGTCCAGTTCACCGGCGTCGATGAGCTGCTCCATGCCGTATTGCCGGATGGTTTCCAGGGCTCGGTATTCGGTGCCGGTGGCGGTCGGGGTGACCGTGAGCAGGCTCTGCTCCACCAGGCGCGCCAATCCGGTTGCCACCGAACCCTTGTCGGAGCCGGTGACCTGTGCGGCGGCCGCGATGGTGAACGACTTCATGAAGACCGCGATGCGGCGCAACAGGATTCGATCGGCGGGTTCGAGCAGCGCGTGGCTCCAGTCCAGGGCCGCGCGCACCGAGCGGTGCCGATCATCGGCGCGGGCCCCACCCGCGAGCATGTGGAGTTGATCGGACAGGCCCTCGCCGAGCCCGTCCAGACCCAGCGTGGTCCAGCGCGCGGCGGCCAGTTCGATGGCGAGCGCGACCCCGTCGAGCCGGGCCACGAACGCGGAGACATCCTCGCGCAGAGCTTGATTCGGGGGCCAGCCACCCGCCGCCGCGCGGTCCATGAACAGTTCGACCGCGTCGGATTCGCCCGCGCCCGCCAGCGACATGGGCGGCACGGTGTACACGTGCTCGAACGGCACCAGCAGCCGGGCGCGGCTGGTAGCCAGCACCGTCACGCCCGGGCAGCTCGCGAGCAGCCGTTCGAGGAAGGGCGCGACGCCCTCGCGCACATGTTCGCAATTGTCCAGCACCAGTAGGGCATTGCGGTCCGCGAGCGCGGCCAACAGGGATTCGTCCATCGCGCGGCCGGGCTGTTCGCCGAGTCCCAGTGCGAACGCCGTGGTTCCGGCGACCACACAGATATCCGGGCTGGTGATGGGAACCAGATCCACGAACCACACGCCGTCCGCGAACTCACCGGTGAGTTCGGCGGCGACGGTCAGCGCGAGGCGGGTCTTGCCGACGCCGCCCGGACCGACCGCGGTCACCTGCCGCCGGGTCTTCAGCAGTTCGATGAGTTCGGCGCGCTCCCCGGCGCGACCGATGAACGAGGTCAGCGGCGTCGGCAGCACCGAGGCGGCGGACCGGGGGTGATCGGCGGGCGCGGACTGAGCGGCGTGCTGGGCGAGCGCCCGCCGATCCGCCACCTCGAGTTTGCGCAGCAGCGAGGAGACGTGACTTTCGACCGTCCGCACCGAGATGAACAGTCGCGCGCCGATTTCCGCATTGCTGAGGTGCTCGCCGACCAACGTGAGCACCTCGGCTTCCCGCGCCGAGATGTCCACTGTCGCAACCATGGGTCCCATTCTGCCGTACCCGCGCCGCAGCCCAGGATCGCCTGGGATCGCTCGGTACGGAGCACCGAATCGGCACTCAGTGGTGGATTCCGTGGTGAGCACGGATGTCGCGCACCCCCTCCGGACGAGAAGCTTAAGTCACGTCCGGAGCACCTCCCCCGGCACCGAAACCCCCACCTCAGGAGCACAAATGACCACCACCCAGGGCATCCGGACCGTACTGCATCCCGTCACCGATCTGGCCGTCGCCAAGGCCGTCTACACCGCCCTGCTCGGTGTCTCCCCGCAGACCGACTCCCCCTACTACGTGGGCTTCGAAGCCGAGGGCCAGCACATCGGACTCGTCCCCGACAACGGCAAGCAGCAGCTGGCCAACCCGGTCTCCTACTGGCACGTCACCGATATCGAGGCCAAGGTCGCCGAAATGATCGCGGCCGGGGCCACCGTCCGGCAGGCCGCCAATGAGGTCGGCGGCGGCCGTCTGGTCGCCACCCTCGCCGATTCAGACGGCAATGTGCTCGGACTCATCCAGGACCGCTGAAACCCGCCCGCACCAGCAACTTTCACATCATTCAGGTAAGGAAAAGAAAATGACCACCACCGCCAAGTCCGCCGTCTCCTTCTCCGCCGACGAGCGCGCCGCCATGAAAGCCCATGCGCAGGAACTGAAGACGACCGCCCGCCGCAACCCGAAGAACGCCAAGGCCGATGGTGAGCGCGATGTGCTCGCCAAGATCGCCGAGATGGACGGGTCCGATCGCGAGCTCGGCGAACGCATTCACGCCATCGTCACCGCCAACGCGCCGCACCTCGTCCCGAAGCTCTGGTACGGCATGCCCGCCTACGCTCGCGACGGCAAGATCGTGGTGCATTTCCAGTGCGCCGCGAAATTCAAGTCCCGGTACGCCACACTCGGTTTCAGCGATCCGGCGCAGCTCGATGACGGCACCGTGTGGCCGGTGGCCTTCGCGCTGATGTCCCTGACCGCCGCGGACGAAGCGCGCATCGGAGAGCTGGTGGCGCGGGCCGCGTGCTGAACGCCACACCCCGGTTGGCGCGTTTGCCCGATGCTGACGCGTTCCGCACTGGTCCGGTAGCGACTACGAAGCAACACTGGATACCCGCACCACACCCATGGTGCGGGTATGCGTTCGACATCCCGAACGCCCTTGGCTGCCGATCTGATCCAGAGCGGACATCCCCATCGAACTGCCCGTGAGGAGACGTCGTGCAACATTCCCGAGAACGCGCCACCGCCTATGTGATCGAAGCGTTGGAGGCCAAAGGCACCGCGACCCGGGACGATTTCGACGTACCCGGCATCGTCGCCACCTCGCACGCGATCACCGAAGGCTGGGACTTCTCGGAAATGGAACGGTCGATGTTCTGGAATATCGCCGCCAGCTACCTGAAGGCTTGACGGAAACCCTGGACGGCCCGGCCCAGAAGCCCGGCGGCCCAGCCGAATCCCACATCGGCCCAGCTCAGTCCCTCACGGCTCAGCCGAATGGCGCGTTCGGATGCGAACGGGTGACCACCGCCCAGCGCAGGGCCGCCCGGCGCATGGACGCGGTATCGGAGTAGCCGAGCAACTGCGCCTGTCTACCCCTGCTCACCGGCCCGCCGATCGAGGCCGCGGCCAACCGAGCCGAACGCGCCCGATCCAGTTCCCGCCGCCAGGTCGTACCCGCTTCGGCGAGACGGCGTTGCAGCGTGCGCGGACTGGTGGCGAGACTGCGCGCCACCCTTTCCAGTGAGATATCGCCCGCGTCGAGCGCCTCGGCCACCGCGACCGCAACCCGTTCGGGCCATGCCGATTCCAGTGGCGGGGGCGGCGGCAGCGCCTCCGCCAGCGGTTTCAGCACGGCCGCGAGCACCGGATCGGCACTGGTGAGCGGCATATCCAGATCCGTGGCCCGGAATGTCATGGCATCGGTGTCGGCGCCGAATTCGATGACGGCGGAACCGAATACCTCGCGATACACTTCGATCCGGCGCGGGGCGGGGCGGCGCAGTGAGACCCGGATCGGATCCAGCGGGGCATCGATGACGCGCCGCGCTCGAGTCAGCACCGCGGTCAATCCCCACAGCTGGGTGTAATCCCTTGTGGCGTCACCACCGTCGACCATATCGAGTCGCAGCGCCGGACCGCCCTCACCCTCGACCAGATCGAACCGGTGGTTGGTGGTGACCGCACTGACATACGGCCCGCAGGTCGCCAAACCCGCGCGCAGCGTCGGCGCACTGGTGAACAGGTAGTCGTACAGCCGAGTCGCCTTGAGCTCGTACCGGCTCGCCACCCGCAGTGCCACATCCGGATCGCCGAGCATCCGGGCGCCGACTTCCCATAGCCGCCAGAAGGTTTCGCTGGGCACGTGCACGCCATTGCCGGTCAGCGTCCAGCCCGGCACCCCGGATTCCCGGATCAGTCGCGCTCGATCCAGTCCCATGGCTGTCAGCTGCGAGATCACGAACCGGTGCAGCAGAGTCTGATCGGTGCCCAACGCCCCTCCCTCAACCGCTCACATGGTCGACGGCCAGGACAGTACCGCACCCGGCAGGCCCTCCGGAGCGAGAATCGTGAGCCCGTCAGCTCGCGTGGTGAGCAGCGAGCGCACGAATTCCAGGTGCGCGGGCAGGACGCGCTCCCAGATCGCCCGGGCGGCCGGATCGATGAATCGGACGAAGGTGGCAAGCAGTACACCGGTTTCATCGCATCGGAAGAGCAGCTGCCCCTCGAAGCCCCGGGTGGATTCCGCTTGCAGCAGTAGATATTCGGGCGAGGAGCGCGCGATGGGCCAGCCCGCGATCGTCCCCTCGGAGCCGGCGGGGGCGAGCTGGAGCGCGATCCTGCGCCAGCCCTGCCGCAGTGCCGCGCCGACGTCCGGGGCTACCTCTTCCATGATCTCGCGAGCCCACCGTTCGACCGACTGCCGACCGGATGCGCTGGTGCGCAACAGGTGTGCGTCGTAGTGGCCGAAGTCGGTCAGGGTGCAGAGGGCGAGGGTCTCGGCATCGAGGCTCACCTCCTCGACGATCGGCGGTTCGGTGTCGAAGGACCGCTCGTCACGGTGCGTCATGTGAATTCCTATCGATCAATGCCGCCGGTGGCGCGTGTCCCGCGCCACCAATAGATACAGAACAGTACTGTATCTATTGTGGATGATTGAATCAACAGCACCGACTACTGATTGGCTGACACCCCATGGCCCCACCGGTGCGCACACCCCGACAAGCCTGGATCGACGCCGCCCTGGCGGTCCTGGCCGAGGCCGGCGCCGACGCCATTCGGGTCGAAACGCTCGCCGCCCGGCTCGACGTCACCCGGGGCGGGTTCTACCGGCAGTTCGCGAGCCGCCAGGAACTACTCGACGCCGTGCTCGACAACTGGGAACTGCGCACCGTCGACGAGGTGCGCGAGCGGGTGGAACGCGAGGGCGGCGACGCCAAGGACAAGGTGCGCAAGGCCGGTGCGCTCACCTTCTCCCCCGGGCTGCTGCCCGTCGACCTAGCCGTTCGCGAATGGGCGCGCCGCGATCCCGCCGTCGCGGTTCGACTCCAGCGAGTGGACAACGAGCGCATGGCGTATCTGCGCGATCTGATCGGCACCATCAGCGACGACCCGCGCGATGTCGAGGCCCGTGCCATGCTCGCGTTCTCCCTGGTGATCGCCAACTATCTGATCACCGCCGAGCACGACACCGGCAACCGTACCGAAATCATCGACAGCGCAATCCAATTCGTGCTGAAGTAGCCCTCCCCACGCTCAGCGCGCGGCCGCGATCCGCTGACAGATGCGCGGCACCGCCGTCCCGATCGGCTCCCGGATCACCTCGACCGCCATATCGTCGTACGGGGTGGGAGCGTTGTTCACGATGACCAGATTCGCGCCGCCCCCGACCGCGAGCGCGCACAGCGAGGCCGCGGGCTCGACCTGCAACGACGTACCGATCGCGAGGAACAGCTGACTGGCCGCGGCGATGACGCGTGCTTTGTTCAGCACGTCACCATCGAGCTGTGCACCGAACATGACGATGGACGGCTTCAGCATGCCGCCGCAATCGCAGCGCGGATCCTCTTCGCCCGCAGCCACTTTCGCCAGGGCATCGGCGGTCGCACCGCGCTTTCCGCATTGACGGCAATCCACTGTCGCGAAGCTGCCGTGCAATTCGAGCACCTTGCGTGCGGGTGAGCCACCGCGCTGATGCAATCCGTCGACATTCTGGGTGAGCACCCGCATGGCGATGCCCGTGCGATCGAGTTCGGCCAGCGCGCGATGCGCGGCATTGGGTTCCGCATCGGTGCGATGCAGCGCGTTGAACTCGCGCCAGAATTGCGCGCGCATATCGGCCGAGGCCAGGAACTCACGCTCGGTGAACGCACCGGCGAGCGACGGGTTCCTGGTCCAAGTCCCTTGCGGCCCACGGTAATCGGGCAGTCCGGAATCGGTGGAGATCCCCGCGCCCGTCAGCACCGCCACCCGGGACACACCGCTTGCCCAGCCCATCTCTTCCATACCGGGGAAGGTAGGCGAGCCGGGCAAGCGCACGCGACCGAATTTCGAAGCCCTACCGGTCCGGCTGATTCCGGAACAGGCGATCAACCCGGACACCCGCGCGGGCTTCGGGGGTGCTGATATCGAAATACTGTGCGGGCGATACCTGATGCCGCCTGGCCACCATCGAGGCCGGGATCGATTCGATTTTCGTGTTCAGGGCGCGGACATTCGCGTTGTAGAGACGCCGGGCCGCGGCGATTCGATCCTCGACATCACTCAGTTCGCGTTGCAGCGCCGCGTAGTTCTTGACCGATCCGAGGTCCGGATACTGTTCGGCGAGCGCGGACAAATGTGACAGTGCCGAGGTGAGGGCATTCTCGGCGGTCGCGACACCGGTGATCTCGGCGCGGGTTTCGGCCGGGTCGGCAGCGAGTGCGCGCGCACTGTTGCGCGCGGACGTCACGGCCTCCAGGGTGCCGCGCTCGAAAGCGGCGGCGCGTTCGACGGTCGCCACCAGATTCGGCACCAGTTCGTGGCGGCGCTGGAGTTCGACATCGACCTGCCGCCAGGATTCGGCGACCAGATTCCGCAATCGCACGAAATCGTTGTACGCGGCGAAGTACCACAGCACCGCCACCAGTGCGATGACGATGAGCACTACAACGATGAGGGTCATGCGTGTTCCCTTTCGGTGGGAGATCCGTATTCGGTCCAGACGAATCGTGGAATGCCATCGGCGATTACGCGCATCGCGTCGAAGACGGCCCCGATCTCGCGTGGCCGGTTGCCCAGGGTGGTGGTGCCGACCAACAGGTTTCCGACGATCTCGAATTTGGTCAACATGACCGCGCCGCCGTGCTGTCCAGCGATAGCCAGCAGTTTGTCGATCGTGCGGGGCGTGAGCACCGCGTGCGCGAACCTCGGATTCGCCGAATACACCGAGAACTTGTCGTTGAAGTCCGCCGATTCGAACTCCACGCGCGCACCGGTGGTCATATCCAGGGTCACCCCGAGCGTCAGCCGGGGTAGTGCCGCAGGCAGCGTCAGTACGAAGACGTTCCGATAGTGGGTGCTGACATTGATCCGGTTGTTGTGCAGCCAGGTCAGGTGGAAGAAGATCGCCGGATAGTCGCCGATCCGACCCCGGATGGTGTCGCGGATCCGATAGCGCCGTGCCCGGCCGATATTGAATGGCGGAAAATCCCAGGTCGGCACCGGCCAATCGGAAGAGCGGAGGTACTCGAAACCGTTCTCCCCCGCCCATCGCGCCGTCCACCGCTTACGCAGGGATTTCACGATAATCCCCGATGGCAGGAAAGCCAGGAATGGGGTGAGCGGCAGCAATACCCAGGCGAGCGGGCGACCGTGATCGTGCCACCACCGATACTGGAAGATCACCAGCACAATGAAAGTCGCCAACGACAAGGTATTGAGAAACCACGGCCGCGACCACACCGGGCCACTGTCACCGCGCGCTTCCCGCTCGATCACATCACTCATCACACCCACCCCCACGCCGCCCACCATGAGCGACCGCACCGATTCTCCCAGGCACCCGCAACCGGTTAAACACCTGGTCCCGGCCCGGCAAGGCCCCCGGCCACCAGCGGGCAGTTAATTCGGTTTCGCCCCCGGCGACCGGCTGCTACCTTCGATACAACGATCCGATACGAGAAAAGGGAAGGCGGAGAACATGTTCGGACAATCGCTCCGCCGCCGTATCAACAGCGGTCCCTAGGTCTACCGGTAGACCCGCAGGGCCGCTCTGGCGAATCAGCCACGGAGCGGCCCTTCTGCATTCACCACCCGCGCACCTCGATGACGAGTCGATGTCAATGCTGACATCCGCGCGGGGACATGTGCCCGTAGCTCAAATGGACAGAGCACCTTGCTACGAACGAGACGGTTGGAGGTTCGAATCCTCCCGGGCACTCCACTGCTCTCTGATTACGAATTCTCGGAAAAGACACTGTGCATTTGTTGTGTCTGGTACGCATGAATCGGCTGACCGGCAGCAGCAATTGATTCACATTTGGCCGCTTTTTTCGACATGGAAGAAGGAGCTATGAGAATCAAACGATTCACTGCGACCGCTGTGCTCGCAATCGGAGTCACGGTATTCACCGCAACCGGTGTGGCGGGTGCGGACCCGTCTGCGGAGAGCCCGGATCCCGCTGTCGGGCAGAGTATTTCGATTCCCGTGGAGGACGCGCCGCCACCGGCGGCCGGAACCGTCGATGATCCCGATGTGACCATGCATCAGTGCAATGCCATTCTCGGGGCGCTGGCCGGTGGTCTCATCGGCGGCACCTTCAGTGCGCTACCCGGGGCGCTGGTCGGCGCGGGTATCGGCGCACTCATCGGCTGGTCGCTGCTCTATCCGCCGGGACCGCCGCTGGCCTGCTGGCAGCCGCCCGCACCGAATTGATCCGCGGCACACCCACCGGCGCACCATCGGGCCCGTATCTCCCGATGGCGCGGCCGGGGGTGATCAGCTATCGGAGTCGCCGGAGTCCGGGGGTTCACCGCCGCCGCCGCGAATGGTCCAGAGCAGGCCGTCCAGTTCATCGGGCTTGATGAGGACATCGCGGGCTTTGGAGCCCTCGGACGGGCCGACCACTTCCCGGGTTTCCATCAGGTCCATCAGGCGGCCCGCCTTGGCGAAGCCGACGCGGAGTTTGCGCTGCAACATCGAGGTGGAACCGAACTGGGAGGTGACGACCAATTCGATGGCTTGCAGCAGCAGATCGAGGTCGTCGCCGATATCGGGGTCGACGTCCTTCTTCTCGCCGGTCTTGGCGGCGGTGATGCCTTCCTGATACTCGGGCTCGGCTTGGGTTTTGGCGAAATCGACGACGGCCTGGATTTCCTCGTCGGAGATGAACGCGCCCTGCAGGCGGGTGGGCTTGCTCGCGCCCATGGGCAGGAACAGGCCGTCGCCCATACCGATCAGCTTTTCCGCACCCGGCTGATCGAGGATCACTCGGGAGTCGGTCAATGACGAGGTGGCGAAGGCCAATCGGGACGGCACATTGGTCTTGATCAGACCGGTGACCACGTCCACCGAAGGGCGCTGGGTGGCCAGCACCAGGTGAATGCCCGCCGCACGCGCCTTCTGGGTGATGCGGACGATCGCGTCCTCCACATCGCGCGGGGCGGTCATCATCAGATCGGCGAGCTCGTCGACGATGGCGAGGATGTACGGGTACGGGCGATAGACCCGTTCGCTGCCGAGCGGGGTGGTGATCTGGCCCGATTTCACCTTGCGATTGAAATCGTCGATATGACGAACCTTGTTGGCCTGCATGTCCTGATACCGCTGCTCCATCTCCTCCACCAGCCAGGCCAGCGCGGCGGCGGCCTTCTTGGGCTGGGTGATGATGGGGGTGATCAGATGCGGAATGCCCTCGTACGGCGTGAGTTCCACCATCTTGGGGTCGATGAGGATCATGCGGACCTCATCGGGGGTGGCCCGATGCAGCAGTGAGATCAGCATGGAATTCACGAAACTCGACTTACCCGAGCCGGTGGAACCCGCGACCAGCAAATGCGGCATCTTGGCCAGATTGGCGCACAGGTATTCGCCCTCGATGTTCTTGCCGAGGCCGATCACCAAGGGGTGGTGATCGTTTCGGGTCGAGGGGGCCTTGAGCACATCGGCCAGGCGCACCAATTCCCTATCGGCATTGGGCACTTCGATGCCGACCGCGGATTTACCCGGGATGGGTGCGAGCAGTCGCACATTCTCCGTCGCCACCGCATAGGCGATATTGCGGGCCAGCGCGGTGATCTTCTCGACCTTGACGCCCGGGCCGAGCTCCACCTCGTAGCGGGTGACGGTCGGACCGCGCACGAAACCCGTTACCGCGGCATCGATTTTGAACTGGACCAGCACCTCGGTGATGGCCTCGATCATGGATTCATTGGCGGCGCTGCGCTTCTTGGGCGGTTCGCCATCAGTGAGCAGGGTCAGCGGCGGCAGGTTGTAATCGCCGTCCACCTCCCGCTCGGTGACGAATTCCAGCTGCTGCGGCGGCGGGGGCGGCGGGGTCTGGTCGACGACCTTGGGGGCCTTGCGCGCCTTGGGTTTCGGCGGCTCCTCGACCGCGATCTCCTTGGCGTCCTGCAGCGGCGGCTCACCGATGATCTCGGTGGCGGCGTCCGAACCGCCGAATTCGTCGGCCGGATAGTTCTCCGACGGGGTGCGCCCGCGCTTGCGGGACTTCACGCCCTCGTGGCGCGGGAACCCGTCCTCGTCGTAATTGGCCGGATCGTAGAGACCGGGTTCATCGGAGTAGCTCTCGTATTCGTCGCCGCGACTGCCGGTGCCGAACATCTCGCGCAGCGCCTCGGGCACCTCGCGCACCGTGGTGCCGGTGAGCAGCAGCAGCCCGAATCCGATGGCAAGCATCAGCAATGGCACCGCCAGGAACGCGCTGAGCCCATCGCTGAGCGGGCCGCCGATGACATAGCCGACGAATCCCGCGCCGTGCGCGCGACCGTGCATATCGGTGGGTGAACCCGCGGCCAGATGCCAGATGCCCAGCAGCGGCAGGCCGGTGAGCAGCCCGCCCAAGACCAGGCGCGGCCGGATCTCCGGATGCGGTTCGGTGCGCATGAGAATCACCGCGATACCGATGGCCACGAACGGCAGTGCCGCCGAGGCGGATCCGGCGATCCAGCGAATCGCGGTATCCACCCCGCGCCCGACCGGGCCGCCCGCGGACAACCACACGGCGACCGCGATGACAATGCCGAATGCCACCAGCCCGAGCGCGATTCCGTCGCGCCGATGCCCGTGCTCGATCTCCCCCGCCCGGCTCACCGCCCGCGTACTCGCGCCCAGCCCGCGCGCCAGCATGTTCCAGCCGTTGTTCACCGCGCGCGTGACCACCGCCAGCGGCGCGGTATCGGACCTGCGCCGCGGCGCGGGCCTGCGGGCCGCGGCCGGACGTTTGGGGCGTCGAACACGACCGGCGCTAGCGGTGCGACCGCCCGCGGCGGTACGCGGAGTACGCGCCCGGGACCGTGCAGGAGTCTGCCCCCGCGTCGATCCCGCTCGCGAACGTGACGTTGCGGCACCGCGGGACTTACCTGGCATGACCCCCAGGCTAGCCGCAAACGCCCCACCCGGACCATCCGCAACACCCGGCCCACCCACAACAGCTCTGTGGGATAGGCAACGCCTATCGCCACCGGAGCCCGGCAAATCCGCCGATCACATGCTCCCGCACCCCTGCCCGGAATCGAGCGGTGTCACGCCGACGCTACGAAGAACGGCGTGTCGCCGACCCGCGACCGCACCCGTCCGAGGGGGCTGCCCGGGGAACTATGCGGCGTGGCACCGATTCAACGCGGGTCGATACCACGGCCGTGCTGCCTCACCCGGCGACGGAAACCGGTTCGGAGCGGCCCGGGTGCGGGGTGGGGCCGATGAGCGCGCCCCAGCGGATCAGGGCCTGGTCGAAGTCGGGAATCTGGGTGATGGCGATGCGATAGCACTCGGCGGCATCCACATTGCGGCCCATGCGGCGCAGGGCCGTGTACCGGACCAGCAGGTTGTAGAGGTTGTAGGTGTGCAGCACGCCGGGCCGGGAGGAGTCGCGGGTGGCTTCGGCACGTTCGGCGTGTTCGGCCGCCTGCGGGAGGCGGCCCGCGGACAGGTGCGCGACGGCGGCGCGGGAGTGCACGGTGGATTCGAAGCGGGTGGAGCCGCCGCGGCGGGCGGTGCGCAGCGCGGCGTCGAACAGGCGAGCGCCCAATTCGTCTTCCCCCTGACCGCTGAGCACGCAGGCCGCTTCGGTCAAGGCCCACATGACATTTCGGCGGGTGCCGGGGCGGGTGTCACCGACCACGGCGCGGGCGGCGGCAGCGAGCGAATCCCGGTCCCGGCCCGCGGCCGAATGTGCCTGGGCGAGCAGCGAATACGCGGTCCGGACGCATTCGGGGCTGGCACCGGAACGGTACAGCCGCAACGCGGCCGCGAAATGCGTCGCGGCACGGACCGGATCATGATGATGCATGCCGAGCGCACCCGCGAAAATACGCGTGGTGCCCGCGACCCAGGGTTCGACCTCGGCGTCGATATCCTCCAACAGCCGATCCACATGCGCGGCTGCCCTTTCCGGCTCACCGTGTTCGGAGATGACCACGAACACCAGCGCCAGCCGAGCCCGACCGGCCGACGCCCGATTGCCGTCGGCCTCGCAGGCACGGACCAATTCCTCCAGCGCCTTCTCGATATCCACGGTCGCATCGCTGGCGAGCATGGTGCCGGATACCGCGAGCGCGAGATCGGCGGCGAGCAGCCGATGCCGCCGCGTGCCCATCACCGCCAATCGGTACAGCGCCACCAGATTTCGCCGCTCCACATTCATGAAATCGCGGGTGGAATCGAGATCGGACAGCCGGGTGCCGGGGTGGGCGGTGGCGGCCAGGCCCAGCCGAACCCCCGGATGTCGCACGCGCAGCACGGTTTTCATGGTCGCCAGGTAGTAGTCGAGCAGACGCTCGACGGGATCCACGACCGCGCTTCGATCCGGTACGGCGGTCGGCTCGGCCTGCTGACAGCGGGCCGCGAACAGGCGCATCAGATCGTGGTAGTGGTAGCGGCCCCGGCCCACCGTCTCCAGCATGCCGCGATCGACGAGCTCCTCGCACAGATCCTCGGCGAGCGGATCGGTGGTGTCCAGCACCGCCGCGGTGGCGGCCAGCGGCAGATCCGGTAGTTCGGCGACCGCGAGCAACCGGAAGGCGCGTGCGGCCTCGACCGGCAGCTGCTCGTATCCGGCACGGAAGGCCGCGGCCAGCGCCAGATCCCCGGCGCGGAAACGGTCCAGATCATGGCGTTCGGCGGCGAGCCGGTCGGCTTCGGAGACAATGGTCCACTGCGGGCGGGCCGCGACCCGCGCCGCCACGATCCGCACCGCCATGGGCAGCCGGCCGCACAGTTCGACAATGCGACGGGTGGACTCGGGTTCGGCGTTGACCCGGGCCGCGCCCACGATCCGCGTGAAAAGCGCTGCGGCCTCCTCGGTTTCGAGCACCTTCAGCGCGGCCGATCGCGCGCCCGGGAGCGCCGTCATCGGCCGCCGGGCCGTCACCAGCACCGCGCAGCCGGGCTCACCGGGTAGCAGCGGTGCCACTTGCGCTGCGTCACAGGCATTGTCGAGGACGATCAGCATGCGCCGGCCACTCACCGCGGATCGGAACAGGGCCGCGCGCTCGGCCACCCCGGTGGGCACATCACGCGGCAGTACATTCAGTCCGCGCAGAAGCGCGCCCAAGACCTGTTCGGGTTCGGCGGGATCCGCGCCCGCCCCCTGCAGGTCGACGTACAGCTGCCCGTCCGGATACCGATCCCGAATCCGGTGTGCCACATGCAATGCCAGCGCCGTTTTCCCCACCCCGCCCATGCCCGAGATGGCCACGATCGGGGTGATGCTGTCGGACAGTACGCCGCACAGTTCCCGCACCAATTCTCGGCGGCCGGTGAAATCGGCTGTGTCGGGCGGCAATTGCGCCGGTCTCGGCGGCACCACCACCGCGGATCCCTCGGCGGGCAGTTCGTCGGACAGGATCCGGCGATGCAAATCCAGCAGTGCGGGACCGGGTTCGATGCCCTGCTCGGCGACCAGCAGCCGCCGGATGCGCTGATATTCGCCCAGCGCCTCGGTGCGCCGCCCGGCCCGGTAGAGCGCGGTCATCATGAGCCCGCGCAACCGTTCGCTGTGCGGATCGAGGGTGATCAGCGCGTCCAGATCGGCTAGGGCGCGCGAATAGTCCCCGCGCTGCACGGTGATCTCGATCAGGTCCTCGCGCAATACCCGCTGCAAACGACGCAGCCGGGCACGTTCGGCGCCCGCCCAGGGCCCGGGGACACCGGCGAGCGGATCACCGCGCCACAGCCGCAGCAGCGACCGCAGGATGGCGTCCGCGTGCTCCACCTGTCCATCGGCGCGGGCGCGTTCGGCCTCGGCGCGGCATCCGTCGATGCCATCGATATCGAGTTCGAGCGGTCCTTCCAGGCGATAGCCGCGCGACTCGGAGAACAACCGCACCGATTCCGGTCGCGCCGCCAAATGCTTACGCAGCGACCACGCGTAATTGCGCAGCGCACCCACTGCGGAGGACGGCCGATCGACACCCCAGATGCCGTCGGCGAGTTCCTCGATCGATACGGTGCGCCCGCGGGCGAAGGCGAGCATGACCAGCGCGGCTTGCTGCTTGGGTGGCATGGGTGCGGTGGGGACGCCCTCCGCCGCCAACTCGACCGGCCCGAGCACCGCCAGTTGCCAAGACATTGCCTACCACCTCATCGCACCGCGGGCCGCTGCCGAGCACAGAAACTACCGACCGACGCGTGATCGTTTCATGATCGGTGGTCACGCTGCCACCCGGCGCGGGCGGACCGATGCGGGCGCGAGCTGGTCAGACGCTGCGGTCCAATGCGTACACGGCCTCCACATCGGCGGGGTCGCCGGTGGCTTCCAGTCGCACGGCATTGCGGCCGAAGGCGTGGAACAGCAGTTCAGAGGGTTTTCCGGCGAGTACGACGGTGCGCTCGCCCGCCTGGTGTGCGACGGTACGGCGGCCGTCGGGCGTCGCGAGCGCGACGGTAACCGTCGATTTGCGATATGCCATGCGCGATAGGCCGGTCAGGACTTTCCAGAGCCGGTCCTCATCGGCGGTGGAAAGTTCGCGCGGTTCCCAGCCGGGTTCGGCGCGACGCACGTCCTCGTGGTGGACGTACATCTCGGTGAGGTTCATCAGGGAGTCGACCGGTCGCAGAAACCAGGGCGGACCGCCCGCGATCTCGGCGAGCAGCTCCGGGAAGGGCCGCTTCGCGACCTTGTCCTGCACCCGTTCCAGATAGGGCGCGAAGGGCTTCAACATGATGCCCGGGGCGGCGTCGGGGCGGCGTTCACGAACGATCAAGTGCGCGGCCAGGTCTCGCACCGTCCAGGTGCCGCACAGGGTGGGCGCGTCCGGACCGGTGGCGGTCATGGTCTGCACCAGTGCCTGGCGCTCCCGTTGGGCCATACTCATGACGCCACACTAACCGGCTGGTTGGACTGATGCATCGTGCGCATGTGGCCTCTGATCACATGATCGCGTCGGTTGGGTTGCCCTTCAATTGCTGGACGGTCCGGCAGGTTAAGCCGAACACCCGGTCCGCCATAAGGTCGTCCCTTGATCATTTACGCGCCGCCCGATCCGATACCGGATGGGGCGGCGGGATATGCCGCCGCCGAGCCGGTTCCGGGTTGGCGTCGGCGAATCCGTGTCGGTAGCTTGATCACTCGGTCCATCGGGGAATGGATCCACTGCATACGAAGGGGCAACACCTTGAAAAAGATCGTCAGTGGCGCCGCCGTGATGGTCGCGGCCGCGGGCTCACTACTGGTGAGTCTGGCGGCTCCGGCCGGGGCATATACGGACAACTTCGGCGCGATCGCGCTGTCGCCGTCCACCGGCCGGATCGGCTACTCCTATGACTACCCGGATCGCGCTGCCGCGCAGGGCGGTGCGATGAACTCCTGCACCTTCGACGACTGCCGTGTCGTCGCCAGCTTCGGCAACGGTTGCGGTGCGGTTGCCTACTCCCGTCGCGCGGGCCTGTACACCTACGGTGCGGCGTACTCGCGTTCGGCGGCCCGCACCCAGGCGCTCACTCGGAACAGCTCCGACGCCACCATCATCCACTGGAACTGCACCACCGGCTACCAGCTCTAATATCCGTTCAGGGGAGAAAATTCGTTGAAGCACAGCATCTTCCGCGCCACCGCCGCAGTGGCGCTGGCCGCCTCCGCGTTCGGACTGGTCGCCTGCAGCACCGCCGAGACCACCTCGACCGGCACGACCACCAGCGCGTCCGCGCCCACCAATAACTTCCAGGGCAGCACGGACGACACCAAGGAGACCGGCGCGCCGCCGTCGACCACTCCCGCCCCGAACCTGCCCAAGCCGACTGTCGCCGAACTGAACGACAAGATCACCAAGGCATTCGACCCGTCGATCGACGCCAAGACCAAGATCGACTGGATCGAAAACGCGGGCCAGGACCCGCAATTGGTCGCCAAGCTCGTCGACGCCGCCAAGAAGAACGACGTCAAGGTCGAGATCACCAACGTTCCGGACCCGGTCGACGGCAAGCTCAAGGCCAACGCCAAGGTCACCATCGCGGGTAGCCCGGTGGACAACGCCACCGTCGCCTTCGTCGCCGAGGGCAACGAATGGAAGGTCGACCACGCGTTCGCGTGCAGCATCGTCACGGCAGCCAAGCTGAATTCTGCTGCCTGCCAGGACAACTAGAGCCTTTACGAGGTTCCCGCCCCGGCAGTCAGGCTGTCGGGGCGGTTTTGTGTGCGGGGTTCTGTAACCGGATTCTGGTTGGCCGCCACGCCGCAACTACATGCCTAGATGCGCATATTTAAATGTAAGTATTTGGATGGTTCAAGACACCCCGAAATGAAAGAGCGATTCTTCTGAAAGAGCTTGTATCACAATAGATTTCGTCTATTGTGACCTGCTTTTCGGGAGTAGAATGGAGCTATGAATCTGGGGGGAAACACCGAACTTGCGAACGGCGCACACGCGCTGGGCGCGGCGGTGGATACCCTGCTCGAATCGTGCATGGATCCGCATACCGATGAAGAGTTCATTGCGGTGATGCGTGAGGTTGAGGCCAGTGTGCGCAAGCTCGAAGCGGTCAAGCATCGGTTCACCAGCGAGGTCAGTACTCGGAGTTTGCCGGGGCGGTATGGGAGCCCTACTCCTGCGGCGTTTCTGCGGCAGACTCTGCATTTGTCCAATGCTGATGCGGTGTCTCGGGTGCGGGCGGCGGAGAAGCTCGGGGTGCAGACGTTCACCACGGGAATCTTGGAAGCGCCGTTGGCGTATGTCGCCGAAGCTCAGCGTGAAGGGGAGATTTCCGGGGATCACGCGCGTCAGATCATGGCGATCATGAATCGGTTGCCCGGTGAGCTCGATATGGGCAAGAAGGAAATGGCGCAGGAGATCCTGACCGACTACGCGCGCAACGGATTTCCCGACGCACTGCCCCGCCTCGGGGAAGAAATCATGATGCGTGTGGACCCCGACGGGCAGTTGGCCAAAGACGCTGACCGGCAGCGGATGCGCGGGATCACCATCGGACGCCAGCGTGTGGATGGGATGTCCACGGTCTCGGGTGAGCTCACCCCGACCCTGCGCGCGGTGCTGGACCCGGTGCTGGCCAAACTCGCCCGCCCCGGCATGTGTAACCCTGATGATCCCGAAAGCCCGTGGACCGCAGACGAATCCATTCACCGCGAGGTCGTGGAAGCCGCCGCCAAGCGTGACACACGTTCGGCCGCGCAACGTACCCACGATGCCTTGTTGGGATTCCTGCGCCCGGAGATCGGTACCACCAACCTCGGTTCACACCGTGGGCTGCCCGTCTCGACCGTGATCACCATGAGCATCGGTGAGGTCGAACGTGCCGCCGGTGTCATCACCACCGCATCAGGCGGGACGGTGTCGGTGCCCGAAGCGCTCAAGTTGGCGTCGAAGTCGATTCCGTACCTGGCGATCTTCGACCCGAACGGTATGCCCCTGCACTTGAGCGGCAAGCGCGTCGGCACCAAAGCCCACCGCCTCGCCACCAAAGCCCAACGCTTGGCGTTGACCGCCGCTGAAAAGGGTTGCACCCGACCCGATTGCGACGCCCCCGCCACCATGTCGGCCGTGCACCACATCGTGGAATGGGCCAAGGGCGGACCCACCGACATCGAAAACCTCACCCTGGCATGCGATTCCTGCCACGCCCTGGTCCACGACGGGCCCGGCGGTTGGAAAACCGTGGTCATGGGACCCGAAACCGACTACCCGGGACGCACCGGATGGATAGCGCCCTCACACATCGACCCGACCGGGACACCCCGAGTCAATCACCGGCACCATCCGGGTGAGTTGATGGCCGCGTCCCTGGCCCGGATTCAGGAACGCGATCGATGCACGGCCGATCGGCGCAAGCAGTGGTTGAACCGACGCAACGCGACCCTGAAACAGCAATCGCCCTCGGGGGCACCGCCATGCGTCCCGGGGCCTTCGTAGCAGACCCATGCCCGAACCCCGCTTTCCAGCGGGGTTCAGCAGAATGCCACGAACTTTCGGAGTGGGAACCTCGCCTGCCGTACCCGGCTTTACCCCTCACCTTCGGGAACCCGCCTCACCTTCCCGCCTGGCTGGTCGGCTGTGGTCACCTTCAGGGCCACTACGCCAAAGACCAAGGGCCCCACAGACAAAACAACACCCCGCAGGGTTGGACGTCCGTTCACCAGAAACTCATGCACTGATTTCGCCCGTTCCGTGATCCTCAGTTCCTAGTGAACCGTTGCCCAGGGGTGAGAGTGCTTGTCGCGTGGGTGTTTGGGGTTTGTCTCTTCTTGTCTTTGGGTCTTTATCTCTTCTCGTCCTGGCGTCTTTGTCTTTTGGGGTTGTGCCTTTTGGTGTTGTGTCTTTTGGGCCTTATCGGTGGACAGACAAGAGCGCCCGGTAGCTGGTTGCTACCGGGCGCTCCTGTGGTGTGGCTGTTGGCTATTCGGGCTAGACGCCCATGACCGTGGGGACGATCATCGGGCGGCGACGGTACTTGTCCGCCACCCACTTGCCGACCACCCGGCGCACGCTCTGGGCGATGCGGTGGGTGTCGGTGACGCCTTCGCTGGCCAGACGGCGGAGTTCGGCTTCCACGAGTTCGTGGGCGTCGATCAACGCGTCGGGGTCGTCGGAGAAGCCGCGGCCGGTGACCTCGGGGGCGCTGACGGCCTTGCCGGTGGTGGAGTCGACGGCGACGGTGATGGAGATGAAGCCGCCCTCGCCCAGGACCAGGCGGTCCGAGAGGGTGGATTCGCCGACGTCACCGACGGAGAGGCCGTCGACGTAGACCTGGCCGACGGGGACGCGGCCGGTGATGGTCGCGATGCCGTCCACGAGGTCGACCACTACGCCGTTCTCGGCGAGCATGACTCGCTCTTCGGGAACGCCGGTGGCCACCGCGAGGGCGGCGTTGGCGCGCAGGTGCCGCCATTCGCCGTGCACGGGCATGGCGTTGGTGGGGCGGACCGCGTTGTACAGGTACAGCAGCTCACCGGCCGAAGCATGTCCGGAGACATGGACTTTGGCGTTCTGCTGGGTGATGACGGTCGCGCCGATCCGGGTCAGGCCGTTGACGACCGTGAAGACGGCGTTCTCGTTGCCGGGGATCAGCGAGGAGGCCAGCACGACGAGATCGTCGGGGCGGATGTTGATCTGGCGGTGGTCGCCGCGTGCCATCCGGGACAGCGCCGAGAGCGGTTCGCCCTGGGAGCCGGTGGAGATGAGCACCAGTTTGTGCACCGGCAGGTTCGCGGCCTGGTCGATGTCGACGACCAAGCCGTCCGGCACATCCAGGTAGCCGAGGTCCTGGGCGATCTGCATATTGCGGACCATGGAGCGGCCGACGAAGCAGATGCGGCGGTCGTAGCGCTGGGCCACCTCCACCACCTGCTGGATGCGGTGCACGTGAGAGGCGAAGGACGCCACGATGACTCGGCCCTTGGCCTTGCCGATCACATTGTCCAGCACGGGGCCGATCTCACGCTCGGGCGTGACGAATCCGGGGACCTCGGCGTTGGTGGAGTCGACCAGGAACAGGTCGACGCCCTCGTCACCGAGGCGGGAGAAACCGGCCAGGTCGGTGAGGCGGCCATCGAGGGGCAGCTGATCCAGCTTGATGTCGCCGGTGTGGAGCGCGATACCGGCGGGGGTGCGGATCGCGACAGCGATGGCATCGGGGATGGAGTGGTTGACCGCGAAGTACTCGCAGTCGAACGGTCCGTGCTGGGTGCGCTGGCCCTCGGTGATCTCGATCAGCTTGGGCTGCAGGCGATGTTCGCGGCACTTGGCCGCGACCAGGGCGAGGGTGAACTTCGCGCCGACCACCGGGATATCGCGGCGTAGGCGGAGCAGGAACGGCACCGCGCCGATGTGATCCTCGTGGCCGTGGGTGAGCACGACGGCCTCGATATCGTCCATGCGATTCTCGATGGGACCGAAGTCGGGCAGGATCAGGTCGACGCCGGGCTGCTGGTCCTCGGGGAAGAGCACACCGCAGTCGATGATCAGCAACTTGCCGTTGTATTCGAAAACGGTCATGTTGCGGCCGATTTCGCCGATACCGCCGAGCGCGAACACGCGCAGGCCACCCTTGGGGGCGGCGGGCGGCGGATTCAGCTTCTGGCGTTCTACGCGCGGCTGGGCGGGCGCGTCGGAGCGATCATTGCGACCGCCGCCCTGGCGGGAACGACCGCCGGGCTTGCGGTTTCGCTCACCCTGGCGCGAGCGCGGGGCGGATTCGTCCTGACGCGCGCGGGCGGGCTCGGCCTTGGGGGCCTCGGTCTTGGCGGGCGCGGCTTCGGCGGTGTCGCCGTTGCGAGCGCCACGGGCGGTGCCGTTGCGGCCGTTGCGACCGCGAGGCTCCGCGGCGGCTTCCACCGGCGCTGCCTGAGCTACCGGCTTGTCCGCCGCGGCAGCCTTGGGCTCGGCCGCTTTCGGCTGTGCGGCAACGGGTTCCGGCTTATCCGGCACGGGGGCCGGGGCTCCCGCGGCGCGGGAAGCGGTGCGGCGCGGGCGACGTCCCTCGGGGCTGCTCATGCAAGCACCCCCGCGGCCCGCAAATCGACCGCGAGTTCTGCGAGTTGTTCGGATGTGGGCATGATTTGTGGCAAGCGTGGCTCCCCGGTCTCGACCCCGAGCAGCCGCAGGGCGCCCTTGGTCATGGCGACGCCACCCAGTCGGGCCATGGCCCGGTTGAGCGGAATCAGGCTGACATTGATTTCACGGGCCCGCACCACGTCACCGGCCGCGTAAGCGGTGGCGAGCGCGCGCAGGCGATCGGGCACCAAATGCCCGATGACGCTGATGAATCCGGTGGCTCCGACGGACAACCAGGGCAGGTTGAGCACATCGTCACCGGAGTAGAACGCCAGTCCGGTCTCGGCGATCAGTTCCGCGCCGGCATTCAGATCGCCCTTGGCGTCCTTCACCGCGACGATGCGCGGATGTTCGGCGAGGCGGCGAATGGTGTCGGGCGCGATGGCCACCACCGAACGCGGCGGAATGTCGTAGAGCGTGACGGGCAGATCGGTGCTGTCCGCGATCGCGGTGAAGTGCGCGATCAGACCGTCCTGGGTGGGACGGGAGTAGTAAGGGGTGACGACGAGCAAACCGTGCGCGCCCGCACGCTGCGCGGTGCGTGCCAGCTCGATGCTGTGCGCGGTGTCGTAGGTGCCGACGCCCGCGATAACGGTGGCGCGGTCACCGACCGCGTCGACCACGGCGTGCAGCAGATCGAACTTCTCGGACTCGGTGGTGGTGGGCGATTCACCGGTGGTTCCGGAGATCGCGAGCAGATCGACACCGCCGTCGACCAGGCGTGCGGCGAGCGCCACCCCGGCATCGACATCGAGCTTGCCTTCGGCGGTAAAGGGGGTCACCATCGCGACACCGACTGTGCCGGACGCGCGCAGCTCGATTCGCGTCGATTCACCGTTCGTCATAGCCAGAAGGCTACCCGGTCATCGAATCACCTTTTGCATCGTTATACCCGAACCGGCCCGGCGGCGACGGTGATTCGCATCGCCCACCTTGGGGTGACGTCAAAAGTTTCCTTGAATGATGTCAAATGTGACAGCACACTGGTGTCATGGATCTGAACAAGTACACCGCCCAACTACGCGAGAACCTCATCGCCGCGGCCGCGCTCGGGGATGAGAAAACACAGTCCACGGCGGCGGCTTTGGCCGCGGCCACCGAGAGCTCGGCGCGGCTGGTATTGCTCGCGGCGCTCTCGGAATTGGCGAGCGAGGTGAGCGCGTCGGTCGGCGATCGCACCGTGCGTGTCTCGGTCGACGGCACCGACGCGCACGTGGATGTGCGCAAGACCGCATCCGCCGAGGAAGAGCATCAACCGACGTTCGAGGAGATGACCGGCGATATCAGCCGCGTCACGCTGCGGCTGGTCGAGCAGATCAAGTCCCGGGCCGAGGAGGCCGCCGCGCAGAGCGGGCAGTCGCTGAACTCGTGGATGGCGACCGCCGTACAGGGCGCGCTGCGCGATCAGATGAAGCGGGGCGGCCCGGGACGCTGGGATATGCCGCGTGAGGCCCGGGAGCCGAAGGAGCCCAAGGATCCCTCGAACTAGCCCCGAGCTAGTCGGTGACGCTGACCTTGCCGTCCGTATCTATCTCGGTGCGACGGTCGTGATCCGGGGCGTGTGCGAGGACTGTGGCGAGCACGCTGCGTCCGAGGGGTAGGACTCGCACCGTCACCGATCCGGCGTTGGCGGCATCCAATTCTCTTGTGGCGGCGTCGATTACGCGGCGGCGCACCCATTCGGGGACGCCCGCGAAACCACCGTCGTCCAACAGCACCACTTCCACTCCGCGCGAGCGGGCGCCGCGGGCGGCACCGCTGAGTTCATCGGTGACCAGCTGCGGAGCGCGCAGGCCGTCCCGGAGTTCGGCTTCGAGCAGCCGGCATTCCTCGCGTTCGGCGGCGGTGAGTTCGGCACCGTCCGCGATCCGTTCGAGGATCGGGCGCGCCACCCGGTCCAGGCGGGCGAGCTGGCGGGTGCGCTCGCTGTCGGAGGCGGCCATGGTGGCCTCGGCGGCGGCGCGGATCATGGCGTCCTCGCGCAGCAGCACCAGCGAGCGCTGCATCGGCCGCATGACCGCGGCGAATACCGAGATGGCGGCGACGGTGCCGATCGGTATGAGCGTGCCCAGCACCGTGCGCGAGTCGAGTTGTTCACCGAGCCCGGCCAGCAGGATCACCCCGGCGACACCGGCGACACCGGCCCAGGCCAGTCGGCCGCGGCCGCGCAGCACCAGCACGGTCAATACATAGGAGGCCGCGAACGCCGACCACACCGATTGATTCGCGCGTTCGGCGTACGGCGTCATGATGGTGAGCGCGGTGGCGATCGGACCGGAGGCCGCCGCGTACAGCGCCACCGGCAGCGGCAGCGGATCCACCGGCATGACGATGACCAGCGCACCGGCGCTCAGAATGATCACCATGCTGAAAAGCGCTGCCCACTGCGGTGATTCACCGAAGTTGCGCAGCATGTACAGCCCGATGGTGGCTTCCAGGATGAGCAGGAACAGCCACGCCGCGCGGCCGCGCAGGCCTAGCAGGTCACGCAGGCCGAACCGCGAATCCAGTTCGGCCGCATGGTATTCAACGGGAACCATCGCCACCCCAGACCAGTGTCACGGTGGTGCCCTCGCCGGGCGCGGACTCCACGAAGGCCGAACCGCCCGCGAGTTGGCGCATACGGCCGAGGATGCTCATGGAGATGCCGAGCCGGTCTGCGGAGACCCGCGCCAGATCGAAACCCGCGCCGTCATCGGCGAAAGCGATGCGGATGCTGCCCGCGCTGACCGTCGCGGTGACGGTGCGGCGGACATCGCGACCGGGCACGTGCGCATGCCGCAGGCTGTTGCGCACCGCCTCGGTGAGCGCGGCGGCGATGGTGCTGGCCGAATGCACCGGCATGCGCAGATCGTCGTAGCCGGGCCAGGTGCGGGTGGCGAAACGGATGCTCGGATTCACCTCGTGCACAGCGGTTCTCAGGAACAGCACGGCGGTGCGGGCGTCGAGCAGATCGGGATCGCGGTCATCGCCGCGGCATTCGTCGAGTTGTTCCAGGGTGCGTTCGGCTTGGCGGCGCAGCACCGAGGACTGGGTGCCCGCGCGCGAGGCCTCCAACAGGGTGGAGAGCACGGCGTCGTGGATGAGCGCGGCGAAGCGGGCGCGTTCGCGATCGCGGCCCTGCGCGGCCGCGGCGGCCGCGGCACGGCGGCTGGCAATCGCGGATTCGCGGTCGACGCGGGCGGCCGCGCCGGTGGCGGCGGTGCCGCACCAGACGAACAGGGCCGCCAAACCGGCTGCGCGCAGGAAGTTCTCGACCACGGACAGCGGGGTGACGGTGGCGACGGTGTAGACCGAGGCCAGTGCGGCGGAGGTGGCGGACACCAGTAGATAGGTGACGGCCCAGCGCGCGGGCCAGGCGAGCACGGCCGCGGTCACCGCCAATGCGGTCACCCGGTACGGCCACACCGTGGTGGCGTCGACCGAATGTGTTTCCAGCGCGAAGGGAATGGTGGCGAACGCGCCGAGGAAGCTCACCGCCGCGCACCCGCAGACGATGCGGATGGCGCGCGGTCCGGACAGCGCCGAGACGACGGCGATCACCGGATACCAGCCGAAGGCCAGCAGTACGGCGGTGATCGTCCACCAGGTTCCGGCGACCCGGCCCTGTTCGGCGATCTCCGGCAATTCCATGCCGCCGACAATGATTCCGGCGATGCCGATGGAGATGCCGAGCCGCCGCATGATGCGGTCGTAGGCGGCGGTGGCCGGATCCTCCTGGGGCACCGTGAGTCCGCCGCGCAACCGCCGGATGAAGGCGGTCAGGGCGGACATCGAAGGCGCTCCGGGCGTAGATTCCAGCGTGCCCGACGCGGTCATGCGCGCGGGTGCCGCTCGGGAACAGGCAGCCAGCCGTCCTCGACTGCCCGCTTGTACAGATCGGTTTTGGTCGGTGCCGGACGGCCCGCGTCGGCGTATTTCTGCCGGATGCGGCCGAGGTAGTCGTTGACGGTCTGTTCCGAGAGGCCGGTCATGCGGGCCACGCGCGATGCCTTCTCACCCGAGGCGTACAGCTGCAACACCTGCTGCTGACGCGGGCTCAATCCGACATTGGACAGCTGCGGATCACCGTCGATGGCGGCGGCCCAGTCGGTGGTGACGACCTGTTCGCCCTGGGCGGCGCGGCGGACCGCGGCGACCACGGTGGGCACATCCTCGGATTTGCGGACCACGCCGAGCACACCCGCCCGCGCGGCCTCGCGCACCAGGAACGGATTGTCCGCACCGGTGAACACCAGCACCTCGATCCCGCGCTCGCGCAGGGATCGCACATTGTCGTCCGGTGAGGATCCGTCGGCCAGCCGCAGATCCAATACCACCAGGTCCAAACGCGGGTTCGCCGACAACAACTCGGCCACCGTGCCCGCGGTGATCACCAACTCCAGATCGGCCTCGGGGGCCAACATGGCCGCCAGACCGATTGCCACCGACTCGTGATCCTCCACCAGCCCGATACGGCGAATCCCCGAATCCTGTGCCTCCACGGCGGCCCTCACCTCTTCCCACAACCGAATATTCGTATGCAGTATGACGGTAACCAGTCCCGATTCGTCAGCCACCAGAATTCGGGGGGAAAAGCGGGGAGCGGGTTTGTAGGGTTTGCGGGGAGAACCGCAGGGCGTGTGAAGGGATCGGGATATGCCGGACGAAGTGCTGCTGGACGACTTCGAGGACACCGGGAAGTGGGAACTCGCGGGGGCGGGGGCGAGTAAGGCGCACATCACCACGTTCGCCGAGGGCGCGCCGGTCAAGGATCCCGGAGTTTATGCGGACGGGGAGCGCGGGGAGGACCATCGGGCGCTGGCGGTGCTGGTGCGCGGGGCCGCCGACGGGCATGAGATCGAGCTGGTGGCCAAGGCCGGGCAGGTGTTCGCGCTGCCGGGCGAGGTGTCCGGGCTGGATCTGTATGTGCGCTCGCCGCACGCCTCGATCGAGGTGTCGGGATTTGTCGCCGCGGCCGGTCAGGACAGTGTCGAGGTACTGCTCGGGCGGATTGCGGCCACGCCGGAATGGCAGCGGATCGGCGAGAAATTGCCCGCCGCGCTGACCGGGGCGGAATTGCTCGGGATCAAGATCCGGCTCACCGAGGTCGTGAAGTCGGCCGGTGAGGTCATGATCTTGTTGGACGATTTGACCGTACGCTCGTCGGCATGAGCGAGAGCACAGAACTATCGCGTTCCGGGCGGGGCACCGCCCGGACGCTGGCCGCATTTCTCTTCGGCATGGGGACATTGCATTTCGTGGTCCCGAAACAATTCGACGCGTTGATCCCCGAACAGCTGCCGGGATCGGCGCGAGCGTGGACGCTGGGATCCGGGGTCGCGGAGATCGCGGTGGCGACGGCGGTCGCGGTGCCGCGCACCCGGCGGCTGGGCGGACTGCTGGCCACGCTGCTGTTCCTCGGGGTGTTCCCCGGAAATGTGAAGATGGCCGGCGATTGGGTGCGCAGCAGTAAGCCGCTGCCGCTCAAAGCCGGTGTGCTGCTGCGCCTGCCGATGCAGATCCCGATGATTCTGCTGGCGCGGAAGGTGTACCGGCAGGCCGCCTGATCCGGTCAGCGACGGGTGATCGCCTCGAATACCCCGGGGTCGACCAGGGTCGAGGTGTCACCCAGTTCACGGCCCTCGGCCACATCGCGGAGCAGGCGGCGCATGATCTTGCCGGAGCGGGTTTTCGGGAGCTCGGGGACGATGTGGATATCCCGGGGCCGGGCGATCGGTGAGATCTCCCGGGAGACTTCGGCTTTCAATTCCCTGATGAGAGCATCGCCGGTGTTCTCGGCATCGCCGGTGAGGATGACGAAGGCCACGATGCCCTGGCCGGTGGTGTCATCGGACGCGCCGACCACGGCGGCCTCGGCGACACCGGAATGCCCGACCAGCGCGGATTCGACCTCGGCGGTGGAGATGCGGTGGCCCGAGACATTCATGACGTCGTCGACGCGGCCCAGCACCCACAGGTCGCCGTCGGTGTCGAGTTTCGCGCCGTCACCGGCGAAGTACCAGCCCTTGTCCGCGTAACGGGCCCAATAGGTTTCGCGGTAGCGGTCGTTATCGCCCCAGATACCGCGCAGCATGGACGGCCACGGCTCGTCCAGCACCAGGTAGCCGTTGGCCTCGGTCTCGCCCAGGATCACCGGATTGCCTTCCTCGTCGACGACTTTCGCGGAGATGCCCGGGACCGGGGTCATGGCAGCGCCCGGTTTGGCCGCCGCGACGCCCGGCAGCGGGGAGATCATGATCGCGCCGGTTTCGGTCTGCCACCAGGTGTCCACGATGGGAGTGCTGTTCGCGCCCACCACATCTCGATACCAGCGCCAGGCCTCGGGGTTGATCGGCTCACCCACCGAACCCAGCACTCGCAGCGACGACAGGTCGTGTGCGTCGGGGATATCGCGCCCCCACTTCATGAACGTGCGAACCAGGGTCGGAGCCGTGTAATAGATGGTGACGCCGTACTTTTCGATGATCTCCCAGTGCCGGTGCTCATCGGGGAAGTTCGGGGTGCCCTCGTAGACGATCTGGGTGGCGCGGTTCGAGAGCGGGCCGTAGACGATGTAGGAGTGGCCGGTCACCCAGCCGATATCGGCTGTGCACCAGTACACGTCGGTCTCCGGCTTGTGATCGAAGACGGCGTGGTGGGTGTACGAGACCTGAGTGAGGTAGCCGCCGCTGGTGTGCAGGATGCCCTTGGGTTTCCCGGTGGTGCCGGAGGTGTAGAGGATGAACAGCGGGTGTTCGGCGTCGAAGGCCTCGGGCTCGTGTTCGGGTGAGGCGTTCGCTACGGTCTCGTGCCACCAGAGGTCGCGGCCCGGGGTCATCGGGGTGTCGAGGCCGGTGCGATTGACCACGAGTACATGTTCGACGCTCGAATCCTGCTGTCCCGCAAGCGCTTCGTCCACCGCGATCTTGAGCGGCGCCGCACTTCCCCGCCGCCATTGACCGTCGGTGGTCACCACCAGCCGCGCCCGCGCGTCCTCGATGCGCTGACCCAGTGCGCCCGCCGAGAATCCGGCGAAGACCACCGAATGCACGAGGCCCAGGCGCGCACAGGCCAGCATGGTGACGATCGCCTCGGGGACCATGGGCATGTAGATGGCGACGCGGTCACCGGCGCGAAGTCCCAGAGCGGTGAATTGATTTGCCGCTCTGGAGACTTCGGCCAGCAGGTCGGCGTAGGTGATGGCGCGGGCATCACCCGGCTCGCCGACCCAGTGAATGGCGACCTGGTCGCCGTGTCCATCGATGACGTGCCGATCGACGCAGTTGTAGGCGACATTCAGCGTGCCGTCCGCGAACCATTTCGCGAAAGGCGCGTCATCCCAGTCGAGTACGCGGGTCCACGGTTGTGCCCAATGCAGGCGCTGCGCCTGTTCGGCCCAGAAGCCTTCGCGGTCCGCCGCCGCCCGATCGTAGAGGGAAACGGTGGCGTTGGCGGCGGCCGCGAACTCGGGGCTGGGCGGATAGCTCAGCCGGTCGGTGTGGTCGCGATCGATCGTGCTCGTCATCGTGTGTTCTCCAGTCGAAAGGGCAGGGCGGATAGCGGGTTTCAGTGCGCGATGGCCTTCTCGGCGCCGACGCCGGTGAGAGCGCGGACCTCCATTTCGGCGGCCTTGGCCGGATCCTCGTTGTTCCGGCCCAGATACGTGCCGACGATGCCGAGCACGAAGGCCAGCGGGATGGACACGATGCCCGGATTGGACAGCGGGAACCACGCGAAATCGCGGCTCGGGATCATGGCGGTCTTCGCGCCGGATACCGCCGGGGAGAACACGATCAGCACGATGGTGGAGATCAGGCCGCCGTACATGCTGAACAGCGCGCCGGTGGTGTTGAAGCGCTTCCAGAACAGCGAGTACACGATGGTGGGCAGGTTGGCCGCGGCGGCGACCGCGAACGCCAGGGCGACCAGGAAGGCGATGTTCTGGCCGTTGGCGAGAATGCCCAGGCCGATGGCGATCAGGCCGACCACAACGGCGGTGATGCGCGATACCCGAACCTGTTCGGCCTCACCGGCTTTGCCGCGCTTGATGACACCGGCGTAGATGTCGTGTGCGAAGGACGCCGAGGCGGTGATGGTGAGTCCGGCGACCACGGCCAGAATGGTCGCGAAGGCCACCGCCGAGATGATGCCGAGCAGTACCACGCCGCCGAGTTCGAAGGCCAGCAGCGGAGCCGCCGAGTTCTGCCCGCCCGCGGCGGCGAGGATCTTGTCCGGGCCGACAATGGCGGCCGCGCCGTAGCCGAGCACCAGCGTGAAGACGTAGAACGCGCCGATCAGGCCGATGGCCCAAACCACCGAGCGGCGCGCCTCTTTGGCGGTGGGCACGGTGTAGAAGCGCATGAGCACGTGTGGGAGTCCGGCGGTGCCGAGCACCAGGGCCAGGCCGAGGGAGACGAAGTTCAGCTTGGAGGTCTCGCTGCCGCCGTACTGTGCGCCGGGGGCGAGCACATCGCGGTGTGCCACCGCCTTGTTCGTGGATTCGGAGACGTGCTGCTGTGCCGAGCCCAGGATCTCGGAGAGGTTGAAACCGAACTTGCCCAGCACCATGACCGTCATGAACGCCGCGCCGGTGATCAGCAGGACGGCCTTGATGATCTGCACCCAGGTGGTGCCCTTCATACCGCCGATGAGTACGTAGGCGATCATGAGCAGACCGACCACCGCGATGACGACGGATTGCCCGGTGCGACTGTCGATATCGAGCAGCAGTGCGACCAGGCCGCCCGCGCCCGCCATCTGGGCGAGCAGGTAGAACAGCGAGACGGTCAGCGTGGACAGTGCCGCGGCGGTGCGCACCGGGCCCTGCTTGAGTCGGAAGCTGAGCACATCGGCCATGGTGAATTTTCCGGTGTTCCTGAGCATTTCGGCGACCAGCAGCAGTGCGACCAGCCATGCCACCAGGAAGCCGATGGAGTACAGGAAGCCGTCGTAGCCGTAGACGGCGATGGCCCCCGCGATACCCAGGAAGCTGGCGGCCGAAAGATAGTCGCCCGCAATGGCGATGCCGTTCTGCGGGCCGGAGAAGCCGCGGCCGCCGGTGAAGAAGTCCGAGGCGCTGGCGGTGTTCCGGCTGGCGCGGATGACCACGACCATGGTGACCGCGACGAATACCGCGAAGATGGCGATATTGGCGGCCGGATTGCCGACCGTGGTGGCGCCGGCGAGGGTGTCGGTAGCGCTGGCGAAGACGTTCATGCCTGTGCGCCTTCCAATTCGGCGCGCAGGGCCGCGGCGCGGGGATCGAGTTCGCGCCCGGCGAAGCGCACGTACAGCGCCGTGATCACGAAGGTGGAGACGAATTGCCCCGCGCCCAACAGCAATCCGACATTGATATTGCCGATCACCCTGTGCGCCATGAAGTCGTGCGCGTACGCGCCGAGCAGCACGTACACCACATACCAGGCCAGGAAGAGCGCGGTCATGGGGAAGACGAAGCGGCGCAGTCGATGACGTAGTTCCTGGAATTGCGGACTGGCTTGGGCGGCGGCGAAGTCCGCTGCGGTCAGCTCGCGCGGCGGCGCGGCGAGACCGGATTCGGTACTGCTCATCGGATTCCTAGCGTGTGATGTGGCTAACTGTGACGACGCTAACCACCGGAGCGAGCGGGCAGAATGGTGTGCGCTGGGTCACTCGGTGAAGGTGGCCGGATCTGCGGTGAGCGGTCGATTCGGCGCGGTGAACGGTCAGGCGGGGCGCAAGCCCGGTTCACGGTCCGCGCCCATGCCGAGCGGTTCTGGGGCGTGCATGCGGACGAAGATATTCGCGATCTCCGGGGCGGATTGGCGGCGGGTCAGGCGGCTCACCAGGATCATCGCGGCGAAGGCGACCGGGACGCTGACGGCGGCCGGATAGCTGAGCAGGGCCGAGGGCCAGCCGGAGATCAGGGTGGGCGAGACGCCGCCCGAGACCGAGACGGCGGTGGCCGTGCCGGACAGCAGGCCACCCGCGATCAGGCCGACGGCCGCGCCGGTCGCAGTCAGGCCACGCCACCAGATGCCGAGCACGAGTAGGGGGCAGAGCGTGGACGCGGCGACCGCGAAGGCCAGGCCGACGGCGCGCGAAAGGTCCAGGGAGACAACGGTCAGGGCCAGCAGCAGCGGCACCGTGCCGGTGATGATCGCCGCCAGGCGGAAGTCGCGGATGCGACCGCGCAGCAGATCGGTGCCGACCACGCCCGCGATGCTGACCAGCAGGCCGGAGGAGGTGGACAGGAATGCAGCCACCGCACCGGCCGCCACCAGGGCGGCGAGAAGTTGGCCGGGGAGACCGGAGAGCACCGCGCCGGGCAGGAGCAGTACCGCGGCGTCCGAGGCACCGGCGTTGGACAGCCTGGCCGCGTACAGGCGCGCGAGTATGCCGAGCAGTACCGGGAACAGGTAGAAGAATCCGACCAGGCCGATCACCGAAAGCGCGGTGCTGCGGGCTTTCCGGCCGTCCGGGTTGGTGTAGAACCGCACCAGCACGTGCGGAAGTCCCATGGTGCCCAGGAAAGTCGCGATGATCAGCGAATAGACCTGGTACATGGGATGCGGGCCGCCGAGTCCGCCGCCGGGGAGTAGCCACTCCGCATCCGTGACGGCGGTGAGATGCGGTGCGCTCGAATCATCGTCGTGCCGAAAGAAATACGCGAGCAGCACCAGCCCCGGGATCGCGATGGCGGTGAGTTTGAGCCAGTACTGGAACGCCTGCACGAAGGTGATCGACCGCATGCCGCCGCCCGCGACGGTGCCGATCACGATGACACCCACCGCGACCGCGCCGACCCAATCCGGCACGCCCAGCAGGATTCTCAGCGTGAGCCCCGCGCCCTGGAACTGCGGGATCATGTAGACACCGCAAATCAGCACCACGACAAGGGCTGTCAGCTTGCGCACCGGGCGCGAACCGAGCCGGAACTCCACGAAGTCGGGCATCGTGTACGCACCCGAACGTCGCAGCGGCGCGGCCACGAACAGCAGCAGGCCCAGATATCCGGCCGTGAATCCGACCGGATACCAGAGCGCGTCCGCGCCATATTTGGCGATCAGTCCGGCGACGCCGAGATACGAAGCGGCGGAGAGATACTCGCCCGACACCGCCGCCGCATTCCACCGCGGACCCACCGACCGCGAAGCCACCAGGAAGTCGGAGGTGGTCCGAGCCAGCCGCACCCCGTAGGTCCCGATCGCCACGCTCGCGAACGCGGCGAGCAGCAACGCCACCACCGTCATCCACGATCCGGGCTGCGAATCCACCTCAGTCCCCGGTCAATTCGCCGAAGTCCTGCTCATTGCGCTCGGCCAGCCGTACATAGACGAGCCCGGCCACGAACAGCACCGGATACACCGCGAATCCCAGCAGCACCCAGGGCAACCGCAGCCCGAAGATATCGGCGCTCCCCAGCGGCCCCAACGCGAACAGCAGTGGCAGAGCGCCGAGCGCGCCCACCACGACCAGACCCACGCGCACGGCCAATCCGAACTGCGCCCGAATCAACCCGCCGATCATGGCCGCGCCCACCTCGGTCTGCTCGGCCACCTCCACCCGAGTCCGTACCAACCGAGCGCCCCGCCGCTCCGCGAGCACCACCCGCACCCGCTGCGGCCGTTGACTACTCGTCATCGGCCCGCGCGGATTCGGGGTGAACTCGGATACCGCCGTTCATCGCGTGGTCCGATGCTGGCGCGGGGCGTGGATCAATCGCTGTTTGAGGTCGCGCACCTGGCGGCGGCTGACCGGGAGTTCCACCGCGGCCGCGCTGCCGTCCGCGCGCAGGCAGACGACCGTACCGGTGCCGACCGTACGCAACCCGGTCACCAGGCGCAGCGCCACCAGGTAGGAGCGGTGCACGCGCACGAAACCGGCCTCCTGCCAGCGGGATTCCAGCTCCGAGAGCGGAATTCGCACCAGGTGCGAGCCCGAGTTGGTGTGCAGCCGTGAGTAATCGCCGTCGGCCTCCACCCAGCTCACCGAGGCGCGGTTCACCAGCGTTGTCGCGCCGCCGAGTTCGACCGGGATCACCTCGTGCGGATCGATACCCGTCACCGGCGGGGGCTGAGCCCGCCCCGCGATGATGCGCCGTACGGCTTCCGCCAGCCGCGCCTCTCGCAATGGTTTCAGCAGGTAATCCACCGCGCCCAGATCGAATGCCGCGACGGCCCGATCGTCGTGCGCGGTCACGAACACCACGGCGGGCGGCCGCGCGAACTCCGAGAGAATGCCCGCCAACTCGAGCCCGTCCAGCCCCGGCATATTGATATCCAGGAACACCGCGTCGACCACGTGCGCCCGCAACAACCGCAGCGCGCTGGTGGCATCGCCCGCGGCGTGGATCTCGCCGACCCCGGATTGCGCCCGCAGCAGATAGACGAGTTCATCCAGGGCCGGTTTCTCGTCATCCACGGCGAGCACGCGTAGCGCGGCGTCGGTCGAGTCAGTGGTCCTGGTCACAGTCCGGACATCCTAAACCCGGCATATCCGACCTCGTCATCCCGGCATGTTTTTGGCCGGGATCCACAGCCGATGGATGGATCCCGGCCAAATGCGCGCCGGGATGACGAGATGGGCATGAGCACCCCGGTTCGGAGACGTGGCTTCGCGGCCCTCACGCACGCACCCCGGGGCGGAATTTGGGGACGCGCATGCTGACCTTCGTTCCCGCGCCGGGAGCGGTGTCAACTATCAGGCCGTAGTCGTTGCCGAAGGCGGCGCGGAGGCGGTCGTCCACGTTGGCGAGGCCGACGTGGGCGGATTCGGCTGTGCCGGAGGTGGTGTGGATGGCGTCGAGGGCGTCGGAGCGCAGGATTTCGGGGTCCATGCCCGCGCCGTCGTCCTCGACCGAGATGAGGCAGTCTGCGCCCGCGTCCTCGGCGACGATGGTGACGGTGCCGAGGCCGGGCTGGGTGGCGAGGCCGTGGCGAACGGCGTTTTCGACCAGGGGTTGCAGGGCCAGGAAGGGCAGGACGACCGTCAGGACGTCGGGGGCTATTTGCAGGCGGACGCGCAGGGCCTCGCCGAAGCGGGCGCGCTCCAGCGCCAGATAGCGGTCGATATTGGTGAGTTCGTCTGACAGGGAGGTGAATTCGCCTGCCGTGCGGAAGGAGTATCGGGTGAAGTCGGCGAAATCGAGGATGAGTTCGCGGGCGCGATCCGGATCGGTGCGGACGAAGGAACCGATGGTGTTGAGCGCGTTGTAGATGAAATGCGGGCTGATCTGCGCCCGCAGGGCGCGCACCTCGGCACGATCCAGCCTGGCCCGAGAGGCGTCGAGTTCGGCCAATTCGATTTGGCCGCAGGCGTATCGGGCCACCTCGGCGACCGCGCCGAGCATGCCGGGCCCGGGTTTGCCCCGGGTCACCGCGCCGAGCGCACCGACCATACCGCTGTGCTCACTCGGAAGTGGTTGCGCCAGCAGGGTATAGCCGTCCGCACAGGATACGAGCACGGACCGCTCCCCCGCTATCGCGCGACTTGCCGCCGCCCCGAACGCTTCCGCGAGTTCGGCATGCTCACCATCCCAGGCCAGCAGCTTTCCCTCGCCGTCGGCGATACCGAGCGCTTCGGCACCCATTAGCGCGCGCAGATAGGGCGCCGCCTGTTCGGCCGATTCCTCAGTGAGCCCGCCGCGCAACGGTTTTGCCGCCAGCGCGGCCGTTTGCAGGGCCGCGTGCACCGCACGCTCGGCGGGCGTGGTCACCGATCGGCGCGTGCGCGGCCACGCGAACAGCGCCGCCGCGATGAGCGCCCCCGCGATGACTATCGCGACCGCGGTGGCACTCACGGCATGAGCTGAGCGGCCACCGTCGCCCCCAGCTCCCAGCACCGCTCCACATCCTGTTTGGTCGGCGGCCCCGAAACGATCACGGCCGCAGCCGCTTTCTCCCACCCGAGCCCGGTGGTGATGCTCTCCACCCCGCGCTCGGCACCCTCGGTCCCCTGATTGCCGTGCATGTACATCGCGTACGGCCGCCCCCGGGTCGAATCCAGGCACGGGTAGTAGAAGGTGTCGAACGCGTGCTTCAACGCCCCGGACATATAGCCGAGATTCGCGGGCGTCCCGAGCAGATAACCATCCGCCTCGAGCACATCGCTCGCGGTCACGGACAGGGCCGCCCGCCGCACCAACTCCACACCCTGAATCTCCGGATCGGTGGCCCCGGCCACCACCGCCTCGAACATCTCCTGCATATGCGGTGACGGCGTGTGATGGATGAGCAGCAGCTTCGGCACGCACCCGAGCCTAATGCCGGGTACGGCGGTATCGGCCGACGCTGCCCCGAACACGAACCGGCCGCGCCACCCGTGCTCGGGTGACGCGGCCGGTTCATTCAGCCGGTGCTACTTGGCCGTCTCGCGCTTGGGCAGTTTCCAGCCCGGACGCGGGAAGTGGCAGGTGTAGCCCTCGGGGTAGCGCAGCAGGTAGTCCTGATGCTCCGGCTCGGCATCCCAGAAGGTGCCGGCCGGGGTCACCTCGGTGACCACCTTGCCGGGCCACAGGCCCGAGGCGTCGACGTCGGCGATGGTGTCGAGTGCTACCTGCTTCTGCTCATCGTCGAGGTAGAAGATGGCGGAGCGGTAGCTGTCGCCGATGTCATTGCCCTGGCGGTTCTTGGTGGTGGGGTCGTGGATCTGGAAGAGGAATTCCAGCAGCGCCCGGTAGTCGGTGACCGCCGGGTCGTAGTCGATCTCCACGGCTTCCGCGTGTCCGGGATGGTTGCGGTAGGTGGGGTGGTCGTTGCGGCCGCCGGTGTAGCCGACCTTGGTGGCGAGCACTCCGGGCTGGCGGCGGATCAGATCCTCCATGCCCCAGAAGCATCCGCCGGCCAGAATCGCCTTGCGCGTGTCGGTCACGCCTCCTCCTTCGTGAAGAGAGTCTTGAACTGTCCGTAGCCTTCCGCCTCGAGGTTATCGAGGTGGATGAAGCGCAGCGCCGCGGAGTTGATGCAGTATCGCAGTCCGCCCTGATCGCGCGGGCCGTCGGTGAACACATGCCCGAGATGGCTGTCGCCGTGGGCGGAGCGCACCTCGGTGCGGATCATCAGATGGCTGATATCGCGCTTCTCGAACACATTGGTGGCGTCGATCGGTTTGGTGAAGCTCGGCCACCCCGATCCGGATTCGAATTTGTCCGTCGAGGCGAACAATGGTTCGCCGGAGACGACGTCCACGTAGATTCCCGGCTCGTGGTTGTCCCAGTACTCGCCGGTGAACGCGCGCTCGGTGCCGTTCTCCTGCGTGACGTGGTACTGCTCGGGTGAGAGCGCCGCTACCGCCGCCGGATTCCGGTTGTATTCCTGTGTCACCTGACCTCCTCTTATCGGCCACACGTACAACCGGCCGCCCCGGGTGGAAGTTCCCGCCCCCGGCCGGGCGTCACACTTCGTTCATTATTCGCCACGCCCGGGCGCGCGGCTACCGGCGCTGGTGGCGGCGCAGCTGGGTGGAGGCGATCGAGGCGATCAGGGACAGCGCCGCGAGCACCGCGAAGGCGAGTTGATAGCCCGATACCGGAGACCAATCGGAAGCCGTTGCGCGGGAAAGGATTACGGCGACGACCGCGACTCCCACCGCACCACCGATGCGTTGCAGGATATTGACGAAGGCCGCCGCGTCGGGAAGTTGATCCGGGCGGACCGCGGCATAGGCCGCCGAGACCAGCGGCATGCCCGCGAGTGCGGTGCCAACTCCCGCCGCGAACAGCAGCAGCTGCACGACAACGAGATTCGCGTCCTTCGGCAGGAACACGAACGGCAGCAGCGTGACGGCCACGCCCAGATTGCCGAAGATGGCGATGACGCCGCCACCGAATCGGTCCGCCAGGCGGCCGCCCAGGGGCAGGGTGATGACACCGCCCGCACCGAAGGCGATGAGCAGCACGCCCGTGCGGATCAGGCCGTCACCGTGCAGTACCTGGAAATACAGCGGCAGCAGGACCATGACGCTGAACATGGAGGCGCCCGCGAAGAAGCTGGCGGTGTTCGCCGCGGCGAAGACCCGATTGGAGAACATGCGGACGTCCAGCAGCGGCCGGACGCTGCCCGCGGTACGGAAGACGAAACCCGCGAGCGCGACCGCGCCCAGGAGCACCGGCAGCCACACCGATAGCGCTGTGACGGAACCGGTTTCGCCGATATCCGACAGACCGTAGACGACCGCGGACACACCGCCGCCCGCCAGGATCAGACCGATGACATCCAGCGATTGCGTCGGCGCGCCCGGCCCCAGCGGGAGAAAGCGCAGACCGAGCGCGAACCCGATCAGACCCAGCGGGATATTGATCAGGAACAGCCACTGCCAGCTCCAGTGCGCGAGCATGAGACCGCCGACGGTCGGGCCGAGGGCGGGCGCGCCGACCACGGCGATGCCGACCACACCCATGACCCGGCCCATGCGCTGCGGTCCGGCGGCCTGGCCGAGGATGGTCTGACCCGCGGGAATCATGACTCCCGCCGCCAGGCCCTGGAGGACGCGCAGGGCGATGAGCCATCCGGCCGAACCGGCCAGGGCGCAGAGCCCGGAGGTGATGGTGAAGGCGAGCATGGCCCCGAGCCACAGCCGTCCGACGCCGAAGCGACGGCCGAGCCAGCCGCAGACGGTCAGCGACACGCCGAGGGCCAGCAGATATCCGCTGGCCACCCACTGAATCGTGGCGAGCGAGGCGTGCAGGTCCGCGCCGATGGTGTGCAACCCGATATTCACCAGCGAGGTGTCGAGCATGCCCATGATCGCGCCGAACACCACCACCGCGGCGGTGCGCCAGACATACGCGGGGATCTTGTCGGATACGGCGGGAGCCGCGGGGGCGGTGGGGACATCGGGTGAATGAGAGGTATTGGGGGCGTTGGTATCCGGGCGCGTTCGCGTCATCGGATGACTCCTTCGAATGTACTTGAGCTTCCCAATTGCAGACTCTAACAATGATTGAGCTACTCAACAATAGATATAATCCGCAGGTGACCGAGAGCCGCGACTACTACCCCCGTGACCTGCTGCGCTATCCGACCTACGCACTCGGCAAGCTGCACAAGGCCATGCACGTCGAACTGGGGACCCCGCTGCGCGAGCACTGGGTGCTCACCTACCTGTCGGAATTCAGCGAGATCTCCCAGCAGGAGATGGCCGACGCCCTCGGCATCGACCGCAGCGAGGTGGTCCGCCTGATCGACAGCCTGGAGAAGTCGGGCCTGGTCACCCGCACCCGCGATCCGGAGGATCGACGCAGGTACCGGCTCGCCATGACCAATGCGGGGCGCACCCTACGCGATGAGACCAATGCCCGGATCACCGTGGCGACCGACAACCTGCTGCACCGGCTCAGCCCGGCGGAACGCGAGACGCTGCACCGGCTTTCGCTCAAGGCGCTCGGTTACGACCTCGACGACCTCTGACCGATACGCCTGATCTGCCCGGATGCCCGTCCGGCCCGGCAACCGGGCGACTACCGTGAACGGGTGCCCTCTCGACCGCGACTACCGCGTTTACCCCAGCTCACGCCCGCACTGGACGCGCATCGCGGCTACACCCAGCACGAGATTCTGGACGAACTCCGCCGGCTGATCCTGGGCGGCAATCTGCCGCCGGGCACCGGTATGCCGCTGGGCGAATTGGCGCGGCAGTTCGGGGTGAGCGCCATTCCGGTGCGGGAGTCGCTCCAGACGCTGATCGGTGAGGGCCTGGTCGAGCATCGGCCCAATTTCGGCTATCAGGTCACCCTGTTGACCGCCGCCGAACTGCGCGAACTGTATGTGGTGCGGGAGAGCCTGGAGGCCGCCGCGCTCGTCGCGGCGGTACCGCGCGCCACCGGCGAGGACCATGACCTGGCGCGCGAGACCCATGCCCGGCTCGAACGCGCGATTCTCACCGAGGACGCGGTGGCCTATCACCGCGAGACCCGCAACTTCCATCTCGCGCTGGTGCAGCCGTCCGCCATGCCGCGGGTGGTGCACATGCTCGAATACGCCTGGAATATCACCGAACCGGTACAGCCCATGGTGCACGCCAGCACCGCCGATCGAGTGGTGCTGCACGCCGATCACTCCAAGCAGCTCGCGGCCTTCCTGGCGCGGGACGCCGAAGCGCTGTTGGACGCCACGGCGGCACACCATCTGCGACTCAACGGAGTACTGTCGCGACTGCCCACCGACACCGGACTTTTTGCGGATTCCGCAGGTCGGAAAGATATATAGTTTCAGCAACACCCGGGCAATACCGGCTCGATAACGTCGCGCACACCCTTTGTTCCGAACGCCGGAACCCGATGAGATCGGATGTGCGACATGCCTGACATCGTGGCGCCGCCATCCGCGCCCCCGAGGCCGACGCGACCGCCCGCACCCGTATTCGAAGATCGGTGACAACCATGCGAATTCGAGTCGTCAATCCCAACACCACCGTGGCCATGACCGATGTGGCCGCCGCGGCCGCGCGGGCCGTGGTCGCGCCCGGCACCATTGTCGAGGGGATCACCTCGGCAATGGGACCGGCATCCATCGAAAGTCATTACGACGAAGCGCTTTCGGTGCCGGGACTGCTCGCGGAGATCGCGCGCGGTGAGGCCGAGGGCGTGGACGGCTATGTCATCTCGTGTTTCGGCGATCCGGGATTGGACGCGGCGCGCGAGCTCGCGCACGGACCGGTGATCGGTATCGCCGAGGCCGCCATGCAGGCCGCCAGCCATTTCGGGCGCGGGTTCAGCGTGGTCACCACGCTGGCGCGGACCTCGGGCCGGGCCGCGGAATTGGCCGAGCGGTACGGCATGGAGCGCTTCTGCGCGGGCATTCACGCGTGCGAGATTCCGGTGCTGGAACTGGAGGATCCCAAGGCGCGCATCGTGATCGCCGATGCCTGCCGCGATGCGGTGCACGCCGACAACTCCGATGCCATCGTGCTCGGCTGCGCGGGCATGGCGGATCTGTGCGAATACCTGACCCGCGAGGTCGGCGTACCCGTGATCGACGGTGTCGCCGCCGCCACGCTCACCGTGCAATCCCTGATCACCATGGGGCTGCGCAAATCCGGGCGCGGGGAGTACGCCGCACCGCTGCCCAAGCAGTACACCGGCCTGCTGGCCGACTTCTCCCTCGACAGTCAGGAGGCGCGTAAGTGACCTTGCCCGCGTACGTACTGGGCGATATCGAAGGCCGGTTGCGGTCGATCGATACGGAACTGGCGCAACGCTATCCGGGTGATCGGGCGGGACAGCCCATTCACACCGCGTACGTGAGCGCGGCCGACGCCACGCCCGAACTGCCGAAGGAATGGGGCGCGACCGCCATCGAACTGGCCGGCAAGCACAGCGCTGTGCTGACCGAACTGGGCGGGCCGGACGCACTGGCGCGCACGCTGAATGCCCTGCGCTGGCGGCCCATTCAGGATCTGCGGCTGGATTTCGAGGACGGGTACGGTACACGCGGCGATGCCGTGGAGGATCGCGACGCGCTGCACGCCGGTGCGGTGCTGGCGGCGCTGCCCGCCGAGGTGGTCTCGCGCGGTATCCGCATGAAGGGGCTCACCACGCTCGAATGGGCGCGTGCGGTACGCACTTTGGAGAAGGTCCTGGAAGGCGCGGGCGGGGTGCCCGACGGATTCGTGTTCACCATTCCCAAGATTCGCTCGGCCGATCAGGCCGAGGCGGCCGTACTGCTGTGCGAGGCAATCGAATCCGCGCACGGGCTGCCCGAGCGATCGTTGAAGTTCGAATTGCAGATCGAGAGCCCGCAGGCCGTGATCGCCGCCGACGGCACCGCGACCGTCGCGCGCGCCATTCACCGCTCCGCCGGACGCTGTACCGGATTGCATTACGGGACATACGATTACAGCGCCGCCTGCGGTATCGCACCGCAATTCCAGTCGCTGGAACACCCGGTGGCCGATCACGCCAAGGCCGTCATGCAGGCCGCCGCCGCGCAAACCGGCGTCTGGGTGTGCGACGGCTCCACCCAGGTGCTGCCGCTGGGCACCGATGACGAGGTGCGCGCCGCCCTGGCTCGGCACTACCGCCTGGTCACCCGATCCCTCGAGCGCGGCTACTACCAGGGCTGGGATATGGGCCCCGGCCATCTGGCCACCCGCTGGCTGGCCACCTTCGCCTTCTATCGCACCGCTCTCGAGGTGGCCGCGCCCCGCATCGGCCGCTACCTGGATCGCCAGGGCGGCGCGGTGGTGGACGAACCGGCCACCGCCCAGGCCTTGGCGACCGTCGTGCTGCGCGGATTGGACTGCGGCGCTTTCGGTCCCGACGAGGTGACCGCGCTGGTTCCGGCCGCGACGGTCACCGTGCTCCACCAGTTGCGCGAAAGGAAAATGCCTTCACTATGACCGCCGATACGACTGATTTCACCCTGCTGCCCGATCTGGCTGTGCGCTCGCTGGGTGGGGCGGTGATCTGGGCCAATGACGAATCCTTCGCCGAGCGGGAGAATCTCATCCGGCCGGAGGAATCCACCTATCAACCCGCGACTTTCGGGCATAAGGGGCAGGTGTACGACGGGTGGGAGACCCGGCGGCGACGGGGGGATTTCGGGGACTCGCCCGACTCCGATGACTGCGATATCGCGATCGTGCGGCTGGGTGTGCCCGGGGTGATTCACGGGGTCGTGGTGGACACCGCGTGGTTCAAGGGCAACTATCCGCCGGAGGTGTCGGTGGAAGCCATTGCGCTGGAAGGATATCCGTCGGCCGAGGAGGTTGCGGGGCTGGACGGGTGGACCACCATCGTCGCGCGGGCCGCGGTGAACGGGGACAGCCGCAATCCGTTCCCGGTGGATTCCAAGCAGCGGTACACCCATGTGCGGTTGCGCATGTTCCCGGATGGCGGCGTGGCGCGGCTGCGGGTGCACGGGATCGCCAAACCCGAACTGCGGTGGCTGGATTCGGGGCCGTTCGACCTGGCGGCACTGGAGAACGGCGGGCTCATCGCGGATTGCTCCAATCGCTTCTACTCCCATCCCGAGCAGATTCTGCTGCCCGGGCGGGCGCGGTCCATGGGGGACGGCTGGGAGACCGCGCGGCGGCGTACCCGGGACAATGATTGGGTGCGAGTGCGTTTGGCGGGTGAGGGCGTGCTCACCATGGCCGAGATCGATACCTCGTACTTCCTGTTCAACAGTCCCGGAGCGGCGTCGCTGACCGGTATTCGCGCCGACGGCTCCGAGGTGGAGTTGTTGCCGCGCAACGTACTTCGGCCCGATACCCGGCACCGGTTCGCCATCGACTCGGACGCAGCCGTGGTCGAGGTACGCCTCGATGCCTTCCCGGACGGCGGCCTGGCCCGGCTGCGCCTGTTCGGCACCCTGACCCCCGCCGCGCGGGCGGAGCTGGAAGGTGAACTCGCATGAGCGATTTCGATCTGAACTATCCGCGGGATATGGTCGGCTACGGCCCCAATCCCCCGCATCCGCACTGGCCCGGCGAGGCCAATATCGCGGTCAACTTCGTCCTCAACTATGAGGAGGGCGGGGAGAACAATGTGCTGGACGGGGATGCGGGCTCCGAGACGTTCCTGTCCGATATCGTTCCGGCGCAGGCGTTCCCGAACCGGCACCTGTCCATGGAGACCATCTACGAGTACGGCTCGCGCGCCGGACTGTGGCGGGTGCTGCGGCTGTTCGAACAGCGCGATATCCCGCTGACCATCTTCGGGGTGGCGCGGGCGCTGGAGCGCAATCCGGAAGCCGTCGCGGCGTTCAAACGCCTCGGGCATGAGATCGCCTGCCACGGATTGCGCTGGATCTCCTATCAGATGTCCGATGCGGAGACCGAGCGCAAGCATATGGAAGAGGCGGTGGACATCATCACCCGTCTCTTCGGTGCGCCGCCGCGCGGCTGGTACACCGGGCGGGACTCACCGCAGACCCGGGAGCTGGTCGTCGAACACGGTGGCTTCGCCTATGACTCGGACTCGTACGCGGATGATCTGCCGTACTGGGTGAAGGTGGGCGAGCACGACCAACTGGTCGTGCCGTACACCCTGGAAACCAATGATATGCGGTTCTCCTCCCCCGCCGGTTTCGCCAACGGTGACGAGTTCTTCGCGTACCTGCGCGATGCCTTCGACGTCCTCTACGCCGAGGGTGAGGCGGGCGCGCCCAAGATGCTGTCCGTCGGCCTGCACTGCCGCATCGTCGGAAAGCCCGCTCGCGCAAAGTCTCTGGAACGCTTCCTGGACTACGTGCAGTCGCACGACAAGGTGTGGTTGACCCGCCGCATCGATATCGCCGACCACTGGCGCAAGGTGCACCCGCCGCAGTAGGACAACCCCCTCGTCATCCCGGCATGCTTTTGGCCGGGATCCACACAGTCAAGGCATGTTCGGCCCGGTGTGGATCCCGGCCAAAAGCGCGCCGGGATGACGGGGTATGGGCGCGATCAGGATTGCTGCGCCGCGCGCTCCTGGCGTTCCAATTCCACTGCGCGGCGCATGACTTCGCGGGCGCGGGTGCGGTCGCCCGCATAGTCGTAGGCGCGGGCGGCGCGGTAGTTGGTGCGCCAGTTGTCCGGGTCGGCTTCCCATTCGACCTTCACGCGCTCGAAAAGCTGATCGGCGGCTTCGCGTTCCAACCGTCCCGAAGGACGCCGGGGCAGGTCGGAGGTGTCGAGTTCCAGACCTTCGGCGTGGATCAGTTTGGCCAGGTGCTGGTGGGCGAAGGCCGCGCGCACGCTCGACGCGACGATCCAGACGCCGAGCAGTGGGAGCAGCAGGACGCCGACGCCGAGGATCGCGGCCGGGATCGAGCCCGAGCTGATCAGGCTCAGCGAGATCTTGCCGAGCAGCAGGAAGTAGAAGCCGAGGATCAGCACCAGGGCCGCGATGAACGCGACCCTTTTGCCGACCTCACGGGAGTTGTTCGCGGGCGCGGTCACCGGCCGGCCCCGTTCGGGCTCGAATCCCGGCGGTGCGGCATCGCCGTGTCGCTCACAGGTCCAGCAGGGCGTCGATGCCCACGGTCAGGCCGGGGCGCAGCGGGGTCTTGCGCGCGCCGAGCAGGACGCCGGGGACGAACGAGGTGCGGTCCATGGAGTCGTGGCGGATGGTCAGGGTTTCGCCCTGGGTGCCGAAGAGCACTTCCTGATGCGCGACCAGGCCCGCCAGGCGCACCGAGTGCACGCGCACGCCGTCGACATCCGCGCCGCGCGCGCCGTCGAGTTCCTGGCTGGTGGCATCGGGGCTGCGGCCCACGCCCGCCTTCTCGCGGGCGGCGGCGATCATGCTCGCGGTGCGGAAGGCGGTGCCGGACGGGGCGTCGGCCTTGTTCGGGTGGTGCAGTTCGATGACCTCGACCGAATCGAACCAGCGCGCGGCCTGTTCGGCGAAACGCATGGTCAGCACCGCGCCGATGGCGAAGTTGGGTGCGATCAGGACGCCGACCTCGGGCTTGGCGGCGAGCCAGCCGCGCACCCGCTCCAGGCGTTCGGCGTCGAAACCGGTGGTGCCGACCACGGCGTGAATGCCATTGGCCACCAGCCACTCCAGATTGGGCATGACCACATCGGGATGGGTGAAGTCGATGACCACCTCGGTGCCCGCCGCGGTGAACGTCTCCAGCGCATCGTCCTTGTCGACCTGGGCAACCAGTTCGAGATCGGCGGCCGCCTCGACACCGGCGCAGATCGCCTGCCCGACCTTGCCGCGCGCTCCGAGCACACCCACCCGGATACGGTTCGTGGTCACCACGTCTCCTCACATGCCTCTACCTGAACAAAAAGTCTGATGCGAGCCTATCGGGTCGCCGGGAAGAGTCGGGGAACCCCCGTTACCGTGGGCGTATGCGATCCGGCACACCCGGCACGGCCCGCCCGTCCCACCGTCGCGCGGCCACGAGGGCAACTGTTCAGCTTCCGGCCAACCGGCCGTCGAATACGCCCGGTAGGCATCGCCTGTGAGAATTCGCCGTAGTACCCCCAGCGCGCTCGTCGCCGTCGCCGTGTGCGCCGCTGCCCTGGCCGCCTGCTCCTCCTCGGACTCGGGCGCCGACTTCACCGCGACCAAGGACCAGCCGCTGGTCATCTCGCTCGATGACTTCCTGGCCAAGACCGGCGGGACCGCGGCGGTGGCCATCGCGGACCCGCAGCACGGCAAGATCACCCGCAATGTCGACGGTTCGGTGATGTACACCCCCGCCGCCGGATACACCGGTTCGGACAGCATCACCGTCACCACCACCGATGCGGTCAAGCTGTACACCACCGATATCAAGCCGCTGGGCACCTTCGGCGGAATCACGGTGCAGGGCAGCGGTTTCGGCTCCTCGTTCGCGCCGGTCCCGGGTTCCAAGGACGAGTTCTACGGCCTGACCGACCGCGGCCCGAACGTGGACGGCAAGGGTAAGAACGAAAAGCTGGTCGCGGTACCGGATTTCACGCCCTCGATCGCCAAGTTCAAGATGGTCGGCACCCGCGCGGTGGTGGAATCCACCATCGCACTGAAGAATCCGGCCGGTCAGCCGTTCAACGGCCTGGTCGACACCTCGGCCACTACCGGTGAGACCATCAAGGATCTCGCGGGCAATGTGCTGCCGCCCACCGATCACGGTATCGACAGCGAGGGCCTGGTCGCCCTGCCCGACGGCACCTTCTGGGTCTCGGACGAATACGGCCCGTTCATGGTGCATTTCGACGCCAAGGGCACCGAACTCGAGCGCCTCGCGCCGGGACGCGGTCTGCCCAAGGAACTTTCGCTGCGCACCCCGAATCAGGGCATGGAGGGGCTGACCATCACCCCCGACGGCAGCACCCTGGTGGGCATCATCCAGTCCGCGCTCAATCAGCCGGGTGTGGGCAACGCGCGTGAGGTGCCGATGACCCGCATCGTCACCGTGGACCTCAAGACCAAGGCCACCAAGGAATTCATCTACCCGCTGGAGAACCCGAAGGAGAAGCTCGCGGTCTCCGAGATCACCGCGCTGAGCGCCACCACCTTCGTGGTCGACGAGCGCGACGGCAACAAGGCGCCCAAGGCCAACAAGAAGCTGTGGACCATCGATATCAGCAATGCCACCGATGTCGGCCCGCAGTCCAAAGTCGCGGGCGCGCAGTACGATCCGGAGAAGGGTCTGCTCATCGACGGTAAGCCGATCGAGGTCTACGTCGGCACCGTGAGCACCGCCGACGGCGTGGCCGCCCTGCAGAAGGCCGGTATCACCGCGGTCGCCAAGAAGTCGAACCTGGATCTGGGCGGACTGCTGGACGGGCTGAACCCGGACGGCAAGTTCTTCGGCCACGACAAGGTCGAGGGTGTGGCCACCACCGACGGCGGCAAGACGCTCTACATCTCCGATGACAGCGACTTCGGCGTCGAGGGCGCGACCGGCGATCAGCCGCCGTTCGGGCTCAAGGCCAAGATCCTGCCGAATGGCGTGCAGGACAGCGGCGAGATCCTCGCGGTGGACACCACCAAGCTGCCCGCGAAGACGCAGACCAAGACGATCAACCTGACGGTCAAGTAGCAGCGCACCCCTTCGTCATCCCGGCATGCTTTTGGCCGGGATCCACACAATCTGTTGCGGCACAACAGGTGTGGATCCCGGCCAAGAAGCGCGCCGGGATGACGGGGGATTCAGTCGAAGATGACGACCTGGCGCAGGGCGTGACCGGCGGCGAGTTCGTCCATGCCGGTGTTGATGTCGTCCAGGGTGATGCGCGAGGAGACCAGGCGCTCCACCGGCAGCTTGCCCTCGCGCCACATGCGGACGTACTCCGGGATATCCCGCGCCGGAACCGCGGAACCCAGGTAGCTGCCGATGATGGAGCGGCCCTGGGCGACCAGGCCCAGCGGGGAAATGCTCGCCATCGCCTCGGGCGCGGGCAACCCGACCGTCACGGTGGTGCCGCCGACGGCTGTCGCGGCCACCGCGGTCTCGAAGGCGCGGATATTGCCCGCCGCCTCGATCACGACCTCGGCCTGAATGCCCTGCTCGGCCAACTCCGCCGGGGTGTAGGACGCGGTCGCGCCCAATTCCATGGCGATCTTCAACTTCTCCGGCACGGTGTCGACCGCGATCACGTCGCGGCCGGTGCCCTCGCGGATGGCAGCGGCCACCAGCACCGCGGCCATGCCGACACCGCCCAGGCCCACCACCATGATGCGATCGGCCGGACCGGGCTTGGCCGAATTCAACAGTGCCCCACCGCCGGTCAGCACCGCGCAACCGAGGACGGCCGCCACGTCCGCCGGGACGTCGTCCTCCACCGGGACGACCGAATGCCGGTCCACCACCGCGTGCGTGGCGAAGGCCGACACGCCCAGATGGTGGTGCACCTCCTGACCGTCGCGCAGCAGTCGCCGTCCGCCGTTCATGAGCTCACCGGCATTGTTGGCCATACTGCCCGGCAGGCATGGCGTGCGGCCCTCGGTGGCGCAGCCCGCGCATTCCCCGCAGCGCGGCAGGAAGGTCATGACCACGCGCTGCCCGACCGCGATATCGCTCTCACCGGGACCGACCGCCTCGACCCGTCCGGCGGCCTCGTGCCCGAGCAGCATGGGTACCGGGCGCACCCGATTCCCGTCCACCACCGACAGATCCGAGTGGCACAGTCCGGCCGCCTCGATGCGCACCAGCAGCTCGCCGGGCCCGGGTTCACCCAGGTCGAGTTCGCTGACGGTGATCGGTTTCGACTCGGCGAACGGAGCCTGCGCCCCGATTCGTTCCAGGACAGCTCCACGAATCCTCATGCGCCCGACGCTACTCCACCGGCTGGCACCGAACCGGAAGTACAACCTTCCCAGACAGTTGGAAATCTGCTTCGATGGAGTCGGATAGGAGCACATATGCCCAGCACTTCCCTCACCACCGGCAACCGCGCCCTCAATCAACTGGTGACCGGATTCTTCGGAAACGTCGCCCGCGCCTACGACACCGCGGCGCTACAGCAGGCCGTCTACAAACCGCCGCAGGATCAGATGATCAAGGAACTGCGCGCGGCCAAATCCCGTCGGATCGCCGATATCGGTTGCGGCACCGGCATTCTCACCACCCGCATCGCCCGGGAGCTACGGCCGGAGGTGGTGTACGGGGTGGACGCCTCCACCGGCATGCTGGCCCAGGCCCGCGCCCGGTCCAGCGAGGTGCGGTGGGAGCATTCGGCCGCCGAACACCTGCCGCTCGACGATGGTGAATTGGATGCGGTGGTCTCCACCAGCGCGTTCCATTTCTTCGACCATCCGGTGGCGCTGCGCGAGTTCCAGCGTGTGCTGGCCCCCGGCGGGCTGGTGGCCATAGCGACCATGCATCCCTCCGCGCCGACCGCGCGGCCGATTCAGCGGTTGACGCGCAGCCCGCTCTTCCCGGCGCACGCGCCCTCGCCCCGGGAGACCCGGAAGCTGCTGGAGGACGCGGGTTTCCGGGTCGTCGATCAGCGAAAAATCGACCGGCCGATCCCGTCCTGGCTGGTTCCCGACGTCATCACCGTGGGACGGCGCGCCTAGCGCACACCGGGTTTGTCGCCACCGCGGAAACACACCGTCATCTGGCGTTTGTCCCACACCACCCAGACCGCGCCGTTACCGTCACGGGGGCAGCCGGAACCGTCGGTGGTGTTTTCGAAGACGGCGGTGGCCTGCACTATGTGCTCACCCGGGGTGGCGCAGTCCACCTTGGCCGGCTCATCCATATGTTCTGTGTCGTAACAGAATCCAGCCCGCCAGTCGAACGCCAGGCACAGGTGATAGAGCTGTTTGCCCGCGCGGTCCTTACGGCTGGTCTCGAGCTTGTAGAGCGGTCCGGCGCAGGGGGCCGGACCGGTTTGCAGGACCCGGTAATTCGCGTCGAAGGTACTGCAGTCCGCGGGCGCGGGACTACCGGGTTTCCAGGTGGGGCCGCCATCGGCATCGGTGGCGGCCTCCATCGGAACCTCAACGCAGTCACCGGGATTCAGCAGTGACAGCGGATCCGGGGCCGCGGGTTTCGGATTGGCGGTACTGGTGGGGATGCCCGCCTGAACCAGGTCGGGGGCTTCGGGCAGCGCGGTGCCCGCGACGGTGTCGCCGAACAGCGCCGACGGGACCAGGGACGCCGCCGAAGCCATTGCGAGCCAGCCGAATCCGCCGAGTGCGACGGTGAGCACGACCAGCCAGCGTTTACCGCGTGCCGCCGGATTCCAGGAGCGTCCGGCCTCGCGCTCCGAAGCGATGGCGAAGAATCCGACTACCGCGGCCGCGAACAACAGCGCGGCCGCCCGCCCCACATCGGCCCAGTCCACACCCAGCGTCCCCACCACAATCCCCTAGATCGGTACCCTCGCAAACTATCGCACGCCACAATACGAGAGCAATCCGACAGATCCGTCGCTCACACCGAGGCGTGCATCCCGGCCGGAAGCACGCCGGGATGACGGGGCGGCTAACTCGTGAGTTCCTCGGCCTTCTCGGACTTGTCCGCCGGAATCGGGGGCCACTGTTCCGGGCGGATATTCGCGGGTTTGGCGGCCGAACTGCCCTGCCAGTCGAAGTGCACACCGACCCAGGCCTTCGGACGTTCGAAGCAGATCTCGCGGGCGTCGAACGAGGCGCGCCGGAAGTTGATATCGCCGAAGAAGTCTCCGCCGTTGAAGGTGATCAGGCGGCCGCCGAAAACGGCGTCGGCGAAAGACACCTTGCCGTGGTACTCGGCGCGGGCGAAGGTGATCTCCTCGGTGCGGCCCGAACCCCAGCGGGTCGCGGTGCCCAGATTCGCGCAGTCGAACGCGGTGGTCTCGGCGTAGAACCGGGCGGCGGTGAAAACCACTCGGGCGCCGGTGAATTCGGCCCCGGTGAAGGTCACCCGGTCACCGTCGAACACGGTGCGCTCGAAACTGGTGAGCTGGGCGGTGAATTTGGCGTTGGCGAAGCCGCCGCGCTCACCGGCGAAGGTGGCGCGGTCGAATGCCGTTCGCGCGCCGCCGAATACGGCGTAGTCGAAGTTCACCGGACCGCCGAAGGTGGCGTCCACGAAGGTGGTTCCCGAACTCTTGCGGTCGGCCCGGCCGACCCGGTTGTGCTTGAAATTCACATGTTCGAAGGAGGTGCTGCCGCCCCGGAACATGGCCCCGCGGAAGGTCACTCGCCGCCCGAGGAACGACGCGCCCTCGAAGGTGGTGTCGCGACCGCCGGTGAAGGAGGCATTGGTGAAGCGGGTGCTGTGACCGGCGAAGATCGCACCCCGGAAGTCCGCGTTCTCGAATACCGCGTCGGAGAAATCGAAATCCGAGGCGGACCAGGAGACATCGGCCGAGCGCCGCAGTCGTTCGGCGATCACCCGGACGATGGTCTCGCGTACCTGCCGGTCGTTCTGCCGGTAGTTGTAGACGCGTTCCACCGCCGTCCCGGAATCCTCGATGCGCTGGGATTTGGAGACCAGATGACTCGCGCCCTCATCCGGCGCGTACGGCAGTCGCAGATATCCGCACAGCACATCGATGCACTGCTGCCGCCGACCACGCACCGAGAACTCGTCGGCGACGCCCGCCAGCGCGTACACGCCCGCAATGCGCACCGCCACATCGGAATTGCCGAGCTGCGAGGCCGCCGCACCGAATAATTCCGCGAACCGGCCGCGCTCCAGATCGCGTTGCCGCCGGTAAGCGACGACCAGCGCCACCGCCGCGCCGACGCCCGCGGTGATACTGAGCGCGATCTTGGTCAGATCCAGCTGATTCGGCGTCTCCGCCTTCGCACCCAGGGCCAGCCACAACATCCACCAGGTGAACGCACCGATGGCCAGACCACCGGCCACCGCGATCAACACCGAGAGCAAGAGCGCCGACCGATGAACTGTCCGGTTCAGCATCCCGCCGAACCAACCCCACCGTCGCATAGCGGAAGGATAACGATCCGGCTCCCGCGCCGCGCGGGGTGTGTGGATTCCCACTCCGCGGCAAGCGATTTCGGCCGTGACACGGGTCGGCCCGCCCGGCAGGTCGCCGGGCGGGCCGAGAGATGTTCGGGCGCTGACGAATCAGGCGGCCTGCCGCCGCAGACCCAGTCCCGCGGCACCCAGGCAGGCCAGCGATACCGCGACGACGAACCAGGGGAAGACGGTGGTCAGGCCCCAGGTGGTGGCGGCCCAGCCCGCGACCACGGTCGGCAGGGCCATGGCGGTGTAGGCGAGCAGGTAGTAGGCGGACATGGTCTCGCCGCGCTTGTGCTGGGGCACCACATTGGACAGGTGCCGCAGTGAACCGCCGAAGCCCAGGCCGAAGGTCGCGCCGAGGGCGAAACCGGCCACCAGCACCAGCACCCAGTTGTGGGTGGCCAAGGCCGGAATGGTGAGCAGCAGGGTGACTGCCATACCGATATCGCCGATGATCGCGGCGCGCCGGGCGGTGATATTGGTGGCGAAGTACTGCGCGGCCGCACCGGCGGTGGCCGTGGACGCCACCACCGCGCCGCCGAATACGAGATTGTGGATGCCGGTCTTGGCCGAGGCCAGTGACGGGTACAGCGAGAGCAGCACGCCCAGTACCGACCAGGCCGCCATCACACCGAGCGCGGAGAACCAGAAGTCGCTTCGAATCTCCTGCGGCACAGCGGGCTTGGCGATGGTGATGCGTCCGGCGGTGCGCGCGGTATGCGGTTCGCGCAGGGCCAGCACGCCCGCGCCGATGGCGAGGCAGGCCAGGGTGATCACGACATACGGGGTGCGCAGCGGATGCGGGGCGTACTGCGCCAGCAGCGCGGAGCCCAGAATCGCCACCGCCATACCGACATTGAATGCGACACCGGACAGCTGCCCGGAGCGCGCACCCTCTTTGGGCCGCATATCCAGCAGCGCCGCCGCACCGGCCACGACGGTCGCGCCGACCGCGAAACCGTGCAGGGCACGCGCCACCAGCAGCATGGCCACATTGTCGGCGAACAGGAAGACCACCAGGCCCGCGATCATGATGCCGAAAGCACCGAGCAGCACCGGCTTTCGGCCGACCACATCGGAGATGCGACCGGACACCAGCACCGCGACCAGGGCCGCGACCGCGTAGACGGCGAAGACGAAGGTGGTGGTCAGCGGCGAGAAATTCCAGGCCTGCTGATACATGCCGTAGAGCGGTGCGGGCGCTCCCGAAACGCCGAGCGCTACGCCGCTGGCCGCGAGGACGAGCGCGTAGGCCCATTTCTGGTTGCCCTGTTCGGCTCGAGTCGCAACCGTCACTACCGCTGCCATCGAGCCCTCCATCAGGTAAGTTTGATTCTTATCGAACTTGACCCTACTCCTGGTTCGATGAACGTCAAACCACTTATCGAGTGAGGTAGCTCATGACCGAGACCGACGCGAAGCTCCCCGTGGCGCCGCTGCCCACGGTGCTGGGCGCGCTACAGGACCCGGTACGCCTCGAAATGCTGCGCCGCCTCGGCAATGCCGGCGGCGAACCCGTGCGCTGCAGCGCGCTCTACGAGGTGGTCAGCAAGTCCACCGCCGCACACCATTTCAAGATCCTGCGCGAGGCCGGGCTCACCGAACGGCTCACCGTCGACGGGCAGACCTGTCAGCGACTGCGCACCGGCGATATCGAAACCGCCCTGCCCGGACTCCTCGACGCCGTCATCGGGGCGGCGAACCGGCTAACCGAGTGACCCGGAACGCCCCCGTGCGCTAGCGTCGGCGGATGCGCATTCGTGCGGCCACGACCGACGACCTCCCGATCCTGCAGGACATCGAAGACGCGGCCGGAGAACCCTTCCGGACCGTGGGCATGATCGAGATCGCCGATGACGCCCCGCCCTCGATAGAAGTACTCGACGAATATCGCCGCGACGGGCGGGCCTGGGTCGCCGTCGACGATGACGGCGACACCCCGATCGCCTACCTGATCAGCGAGGAAGTCGACGGCACCGAACATATCGACCAGCTCTCGGTGCATCCGCAGGCCGCGCGGCGCGGCATCGGCGCGACACTGATCGACCGGGCCGCCGACCACGCCCGTGCCCAGGGGCTGACCGCGCTCACGCTCACCACATTCACCGAAGTGCCTTGGAACGCACCGTATTACGAGCGCCTGGGCTTCCACATCGTGGACGACGCCGAGCTGACGCCCGGACTGCGCAAGATCCGGGCGCGCGAAGCCGAACACGGCCTGGACCGCTGGCCGCGCACGGTCATGCGACGCGACCTCTGAGGGTGCGTAGTTCCGTGACGGTGCGGAGGCCGTGACGGGCGACTGCACGACACTTCGGAGTTCGCGGCGGTGCGGTCAGGCCGGCCGCGCCGCCAGGCACTCCTGGACGCGGGCCAGTTCGCGGAGGCCGCCGAGCATGCGCGGGTCATCGCCGGAGGCGAAGACGCAGGCGTCGATGGCGGCCAGGCGGACGCGGGCGTCGGGGTGCTCGTACATGATGCGGCGCACCCGCTCCAGCTGTGCGCCGCGGGACACCCAGACCAGGAGTTCGGCAGCGCGCGCCTGCTGCTCGCCGTCCGCGTCGGCGAGCCAGACGAAGCGCTCCAGCTCCGTCATGGAGGTGCGCTCGCGCAGCGCGCCGAGCAGCGAGAGCACCGCCGGGATATCGGATACCGGTCCACTCGATCGGAACATGGTGTCCCCCTTTCGAGCCGTCAGGTCACCATGTGCCCAGCCTGCTCCCATACGGACCGTACGGCCTGAGTAGCGGACCACTCGTTTCCGGGCACACGAGTCCCGCACCGCCGCGAGTTGCCTACGCGGCGGCGGGTTTTCAGCGCAGAATGCCCGCTCCGGTGGCCGCGTTGATCCACGCCGGGAACTCGGTGAGCAGGCGATCGTAGAGTTCGGGATCGGTGATCTGGTCGATATCGTCGACGGCGAAGAAGCCGACATTGTCGACGCGGCGGCCCGCCATGGTGTCCAGGCGCTCCAGCACGCCGTATCCCGAGCGGGTGCCCAGGCCGACGAACTGCCAGAAGATCGGCTCTTCGACCGCGGCCCGCAATTCCTGCTCGATCTCGCGGTTCTTGTAGACGCCGCCGTCGGAGAAGAACAGCACCAGCGTCGGCCCGTGCTGCGGGGTGGCGCGCACATAGTTGCGCACCTCCGCGATGACCTTCTGCTCCTCGTTCTGAATGCCGACGGCTTTCATATCGACCTGACCGGGTTGCAGATCGCGGCCGCGCTTGCGACCACCGAACAGCGAGAGCTGACCGCAGCGCACATGCAGCGAAATCCACTGCGGCATATCGGCAATGGTGAGATCGGGCAGCCGCGCCGGATTGCTCGCGAACGTCCACGCCTGCATCGCGCCATTGTCGTCGAGCTGCGCGGCGACCGCCGCCATCCGCTCCACCACGCGGTGCACCAGCTGCTTGTCGTACAGCGGCGTCATCGACCCGGAGGCGTCCAGCACCAGGATCACCCGCGCGTTCAAATGCTGCACGCCATGCTTGGCCAGGCTCACCGCGACCTGTTCCTTGCGCAGCGACAACCGCTTCCGCATATCGACCGGCAGCTGCTCCTCCCCCTTGGTCAGCCGAATCGCGGGCTGACCACCCGGCTGCGCGAACTGCTGCGGCGCGGGCTGATATCCCGGAGGCGGGGGCGGCTGGTACGCCGGAGGCTGATGGGCCGCAGGCGGCGGCGTATACGAAGCGGGTTGCGGCGCACCCGGATACGACGGCGGGGGCGGCATCTGCGATCCCTGCGGCACGGGCGGCGGAGCGTACGCGGGAGACTGCGGCGCGGGCGGCGGAGCGTAAGCGGCAGGTTGCGGTGAGTACGGCGCGGGCGCGGGCTGCGCTGACGCGTCATCGTCCACGGTGATCCCGAAATCCGTTGCCAGTCCGGCCAATCCGCTGGACCACCCCTGCCCGACGGCCCGGAACTTCCAGGCCCCGCTTCGCCGATACAACTCCCCGCACAGCATGGCGGTCTCGGGTCCGGCAGCGATATCGAAGCGCGCGATCTCGGCCTCGGTAGCGGCGTCCACCACCCGCAGATGCAGCCCCGGCACCTGCCCGAAGGTCCCGCCATCGGCCGACGCACACAGTGCGATTCGCTCGATATCCGGCTGTACCCCGGCCAAATTCACTTCCAGCGCATCGAAATCCCCGCGCTTACCGAGATGCCGCACCGCGCCGCTGGGATGCCCCGGCTGGTTGTAGAACACGAAATCCACATCGTTGCGCACCTTCCCCGCAGCGGTGAGCAATAGCGCGGAAGCATCAACGGCGGGCACCCCGGGTCCCCCCGACCACGCCAGCACGGCTCGAACGGCATTGGCGGCCACGGGGACATTGGCCCCTTTGCTGAGAGTCGTCACCCGAGCCAGTCTGCCGCAAATCGGCCGTCCGGGCAGCCGACCTCACCTTCTCGTCATCCCGGCGCGCTTTTGGCCGGGATCCACGACGTCGCTGGACCCGGCCGAGCGTGGATCCCGGCCAAAAACATGCCGGGATGACGAAGTAGCCGTCGCGCGTGGAACTTTGCTGCTCAGTCCACCAGGCGGCGGACCGGGGCGGGGAGGTCGCGGGTGCGGCGGTAGGGGCCCGCTACCGAGGCGGCGAAGGGGCGGGACAGGAGTTTGGCGGCTATGCGGGAGACCTCGTCGGTGGTGACTTCGTCTATGCGGGCCAGGGTTTCGGAGACGCTGCGGTGGTTGCCGTAGCTGAGTTCGCTGCGGCCGATGCGGTTCATGCGGGAGCCGGAGTCCTCCAGGCCCAGCACCAGGCCGCCGCGCAGCGAGCCCTTGGCGCGGGCGCATTCGGCGTCGGTGATGCCTTCGGCGGCAACCTCTTCCAGCACGCCGCGGGCCAGACTCGTGACCTGGCCGAGGTTTTCGGGCTGGCAGCCGAGATAGACCGAGAACGCGCCGGTATCGGCGAAGGTGTCGACGCTGGAGTACACCGAGTAGGCCAGGCCGCGTTCTTCCCGAATACGCTGGAACAGGCGCGAACTCAGGCCGCCGCCGAGCACGGTGTTGAGGATGGACAGCGGCCAGCGCTTATCACCCTCGTGGCGGCCGAAGGCGCGGGTGCCGAACACCAGGTGCGCCTGTTCGCTCTCGCGATAGATGCGCATGAGTTCGGGGGTCGCGCGGGGCCGGAACTTGCCCTCGCGGCGCGGTGCGGGTGCGCAGGCCGGATCGAGCCGGTTGGCGAAGGCACGATGCACCAATTCCACGGTGTGCTCGTGTTCGATATTGCCAGCCACCGCGACCACCATGCGGTCCGGGCGGTACCGGCGCTGATGGAACGAGCGCAGCTGCGGCGCGTTCATCCCCTCGATGGTCTCGACGCTGCCGATCACCGGGCGGCCGATCGGATGATCGCCGAACAGCGCGGTCAGGAAGGCATCGCCGACCATATCCTCGGGATCGTCATCGCGCATGAAGATCTCTTCGAGCACGACCTGCCGTTCGACCGCGACATCCTCGGCCCGGCACAGCCCGTTCAGCACGACATCGGAGACCAGGTCCACCGCCATGGGCAGATCCTCGTCCAGCACATGCGCGTAGTAGCAGGTCTGTTCCTTGGCGGTGAACGCATTCAGTTCTCCGCCAACGGCATCCATGGCCTGTGCGATATCGAGCGCGGACCGGGTGGGCGTCGCCTTGAAGAGCAGATGCTCCAGGAAATGCGCCGCGCCGGCGACCGTGGAGCCCTCATCGCGGGAGCCGACGCCGACCCATACGCCGATGGAGGCCGAACGCACGCCGGGCACATGTTCGGTGACGACCCGTAGCCCACCGGGCAGGACCGTCCGGCGCACACCGGTATCGGCGTACGGCACCTCGTTGGTGGAGCGGACCAGTGCAGAACTCTTAGCCGACAGTGGAGTGTCCTTCTTCCGACCCATGCTTCCCAACCCGCGGTTCGTGCCTCGAAGAGCTTGTGTAGTTCAAAGATTGGTGGCCCCCCACTCCATTATCCGGAGCAAGGGGCCACCGCACTTTACGTCAGACGTACGACAATCACTCGGCCGCGACGGCTTCGGCGACAGCGCTGTCCGCGCTGTCCGCCGCATCCTCGTCGACCGGGACGAGGGAGATCTTGCCGCGGTTGTCGATATCGGCGATCTCGACGCGGATCTTGTCGCCGACGTTCACCACGTCCTCGACCTTCGCCACGCGCTTGCCGTTGCCCAGCTTGGAGATGTGCACCAGGCCGTCACGGCCCGGCAGCAGCGAGACGAACGCGCCGAAGGCGGTGGTCTTGACGACCGTGCCCAGGAAGCGCTCGCCGACCTTCGGCAGCTGCGGGTTCGCGATGGCGTTGATCTGATCGATCGCCGCCTGCGCCGCGGGGCCGTTGGTCGCACCGACGTAGACGGTGCCGTCATCTTCGATCGAGATGTTGGCGCCGGTTTCCTCGGTGATCTGGTTGATGACCTTGCCCTTGGGCCCGATCACCTCGCCGATCTTGTCGACCGGGATCTTGATGGCGGTGACGCGCGGGGCGTACGGGCTCATCTCGTCCGGGATGTTGATGGCCTCGGCCATGACATCCAGGATGGTCATGCGGGCATCGCGAGCCTGGTTCAGCGCACCGGCCAGCACCTGCGACGGGATGCCGTCGAGCTTGGTGTCCAGCTGCAGCGCCGTCACGAACTCGGGGGTACCGGCGACCTTGAAGTCCATGTCGCCGAAGGCATCCTCGGCACCCAGGATGTCGGTCAGCGCGACGTAGCGGACCTCGTCCTGACCCTTGTCGTTCTTGATGGTGTCGGACACCAGGCCCATGGCGATACCGGCGACGGGAGCCTTGAGCGGCACACCGGCGTTCAGCAGCGACAGGGTCGAGGCGCAGACCGAGCCCATCGAGGTGGAACCGTTGGAGGACAACGCTTCCGACACCTGACGGATGGCGTACGGGAACTCTTCCTGCGACGGCAGCACCGGCATCAGGGCGCGCTCGGCGAGTGCGCCGTGGCCGATCTCGCGACGCTTGGGCGAGCCCACGCGACCGGTCTCACCGGTGGAGTACGGCGGGAAGTTGTAGTGGTGCATGTAGCGCTTGGAGGTCTCCGGGCCGAGCGAGTCGACCTGCTGCGCCATCTTCACCATGTCCAGGGTGGTGACACCCAGGATCTGGGTCTCGCCGCGCTCGAACAGCGCCGAACCGTGGGCGCGCGGCACGACCGCGACCTCGGCGGACAGGGCGCGGATATCGGCCAGACCACGACCGTCGATGCGGAAGCCGTCGGTCAGGATGCGCTGGCGCACCAGCTTCTTGGTGACCGAGCGGAACGCCGCGCCGATCTCCTTCTCGCGACCTTCGAAGGTCTCGGCCAGGCTGGACAGCACGGCCAGCTTGATCTCGTCGATCTTGTCCTCGCGCTCATGCTTGCCCGCGATGGAGAGCGCCTCGTTCAGCTCCTCCTTGGCGGTGCCCAGCACGGCCTCGAACACATCGGACTGGTACGGCAGGAAGACCGGGTACTCAGCGGTCTCCTTGGCGGCCAGCGCGGCGAGGTCGGACTGCGCCTTGCACAGCCGGGCGATGAACGGCTTGGCGGCCTCGAGGCCCTGTGCCACAACGGTTTCGGTGGGCGCGGTGGCGCCGTCCGCGATCAGGGCGAGCACCTTGTCGGTGGCCTCGGCCTCGACCATCATGATCGCGACGTCACCCTCGACGACGCGGCCCGCGACGACCATGTCGAATACGGCGCCCTCGAGCTGCTCGACGGTCGGGAACGCGACCCACTGGTCACCGATCAGGGCCACGCGCACACCGGCGACCGGACCCGAGAAGGGCAGGCCCGCAAGCTGAGTGGAGGCCGAAGCGGCGTTGATGGCCACCACGTCGTACAGATCCTTGGGATCCAGGGACATGACGGTCACGACGACCTGGATCTCATTGCGCAGACCGTCGACGAAGGACGGGCGCAGCGGCCGGTCGATCAGGCGGCAGGTCAGGATGGCGTCGGTGGAGGGGCGGCCCTCGCGACGGAAGAACGAGCCGGGGATGCGACCCGCGGCGTACATGCGCTCCTCGACGTCCACCGTCAGCGGGAAGAAGTCGAACTGGTCCTTGGGGTGCTTACCTGCGGTGGTCGCCGACAGCAGCATGGTCTCGTCGTCCAGGTAGGCGACGACCGAACCGGCGGCCTGCTTGGCCAGGCGACCGGTCTCGAAACGGATGGTGCGGGTGCCGTAGGCGCCGTTGTCGATCAGCGCGACGGACTCGAATACGCCGGGCTCGACCTCGGCGGCGGAACTGGTCAATGTTTCGGTCATTCTCTTCTCTCAACCTCTCGTCTTCGCCGGATACCAGCGCCGCCACCGGCGATGGGCAGGACGCGATCCAGCTGTTTTGTCCCCTTGACGGGGCGAGCCGTACCCGGCACGGGCGCCCGAGGACCCTCCTGGTCCTCGAACGCACACCCGGCCATCTCCCCTTGGAAACGGCGACGCGGAGGCGGTCATCGATCGAAGCCCTCCGGCGCGCGGTGTATCTCCTCTTGCTGCGCCCCGAAAAGCCACTACCGAAGACCGACGCCACGGCTCGGGTGCATACGGCTCATGTTGGCGTGCATACGGCAGCGTTCACCGGATGCACGAAAGGCCAACGAGGAGATTCTATGCCTCCCCGTCGGCCGGTTCGTCAACTGCCTGCGGCAGTCGTGTTGTGTCGCGCGAACGCGCGACGATGCGTCAGCAAATCAGCGACGCAGGCCCAGACGCTCGATCAGCGAACGGTAGCGGTTGATGTCGTTGGCCTGCAGGTACTTCGACAGGCGACGACGGCGACCGATCAGCGCGAGCAGACCGTGGCGGGTGTGGTGATCGTGCTTGTGCACCTTCAGGTGCTCGGTGAGATCGGCGATGCGCTTGGACAGCATCGCGATCTGAGCCTCCGGAGAACCGGTGTCGGTCGGGTGCAGGCCGTACTCGGCCAGAATGGCCTTCTTCTGCTCGGTGGTCAAAGCCACAGCATTGCTCCTGAATTTCCAGTCCGCGCGAAAAGTCCCGGGCGAGCCCGGTCGGGCGCTGCCGCGGACCGCAGCAAACCCAGCGGATCAGGTTACCGGACCGCTGACCTGGACTGTTAATCGGGGCTAATCGACGGTCTGGGCGGTCAGCACTTTGCGGGCCTGGTCGACATCGCGGCCGATGGCCTCGACCAGTTCCTCGATGGACTCGAATTTGCGCATACCGCGCAGCTGCTCGACGAAATCCACCGCCACGTGCTGGTCGTAGAGATCACCGTCGAAATCGAGGATGTGCGGCTCGACGGTGCGGGAACGACCGTCCTCGAAGGTCGGATTGGTGCCCACCGAGATGGCCGCCATGCGGCGCACGTGATCGGGATCGTCCAGGGAGGTGAACCACCCGGCGTAGACGCCGTCGGCGGGAATCGCACCGCGCGGGACGGGTGCGACATTGGCGGTCGGGAAGCCGAGCGCGCGACCGCGGGCGTCACCGTGCACGACCACGCCTTCCACCCGATGCGGGCGGCCCAGCGCTTCGGCGGCCGCGGCCACATCGCCGGAGGACAGGCAGGCGCGAATATAGGTCGAGGAGAAGGTGACCGCGTGCTCGCCGAGCAATTGCACGCCGTCGACCTCGAAGCCGAAGCGCGCGCCCAGTTCCCGCATGGTGTCCACGGTGCCCGCGGCCTGCTTGCCGAAGGTGAAGTTATCGCCGACCACGACCTCCGAGACGTGCAGTTTGTCGACGAGCAACTCCTGCACGTATTCCTCGGGCGTCAGCTTCATGAAATCTTTGGTGAACGGCATGACCAGGAAGACGTCGATACCGAGTTCCTCCACCAGCTCCGCACGACGGTTCAGCGTGGACAGCTGCGCCGGATGCGCACCGGGCCGCACCACCTCGAGCGGATGCGGGTCGAAGGTCATCAGGACCGACGGAACACCGCGCACCGCAGCGGATTTCACCGCACGGCTGATGAGCTGGGCGTGACCGCGGTGGACGCCGTCGAACACCCCGATCGTGAGCACGCACCGGCCCCACTCCGCGGGCATCTCGTCGAGGCTTCGCCATCTCTGCACACCGGAAGCCTACTGAAAGCGCGTCTCGGACAATATTCGGCCGTGCGGATCTTCACAGCGGCGAGCATGCTCGTCATCGCCCGTTCACCCGCGCGCAGCCGCCCGTAACCTCGGCCGCACGGCCTTGTCCACCAGCGTGCGCGCCGATGTGGGAAACCACTGCGGCTGTGCCTAAGCTCGGTTACGTGCCCGGAAAACGAGACATCGCCACGCGCCGCGAGCTGGCCGATCCGTCCGAACCCACCGGTACCTCCACCGCCGTCGCGACCAGTGTCGCGCCGGTACTGTCCTCCGTCGCGCAGGACTATTTGAAGGTGATCTGGACCGCGCAGGAATGGTCGCCCCAGGAGAAGGTGTCGACCAAACTGCTGGCCGAACGGATCGGAGTGTCGGCCTCGACCGTCTCCGAGGCCGTCCGCAAGCTCGCCGATCAGGGATTGGTGGAACACGCCCGCTACGGCGCCATCACCCTGACCGAGGACGGCCGCCGCGCCGCCATTGCCATGGTGCGCCGGCATCGGCTCATCGAGACATTCCTCGTCAATGAACTCGGCTACGGCTGGGATGAAGTCCACGATGAGGCGGAAGTGCTCGAGCACGCCGTCTCCGAAACGCTCATGCTGCGGATAGACGCCAAACTCGGCTACCCGGACCGGGATCCGCACGGCGACCCGATCCCCTCGGTGGACGGTGCGGTGCCGACCCCGCCCGCTCGGCAGTTGAGCGATTTCGGCGATGGTGAGAACGGGCGGGTCGCGCGCATCTCGGATTCGGATCCGGCGATGCTGCGCTACTTCGATTCGCTCGGCATCGCCCTCGATACGCCGATCGCGGTGGTGGAACGGCGGGACTTCGCCGGAACCATCGCGGTGCGGGTGGACGATCGCACCATCGACCTCGGCAGCATTGCGGCCGAAGCGATTTGGCTGACGCACGAGAACAACTGAGCCGCTCACCCGAGGGGCATCTCACACCAGTCGGTGGCCACCGTCGACGTGTAGGACCGTGCCGGTGATGAAGGGGTTGCGCAGCAGCGAAAGTACCGCCTGGGCAATGTCTTCCGGGGTGCCGAGGCGGCCCGCCGGGAGTCGCTCCGCCATGGCGAGGAGGCGGTCTTCGCGATCGTCCCAGGGCATCTTGTCCCAGATGCCGGTGCGCACCCAGCCCGGGGAGACGGCGTTGACGCGGGTGGGGGCCAGTTCTACAGCGAGGGCGCGGGCCAGGCCCTCCAGCGCCGCGTTCACCGATGCCACCATCGCCCCGCCGGATGCGGGGCGGTAGGCGGCGATTCCCGAGGTGAAGGTGAGTGATCCGCCCGCGGTGATGCGGGCGTGCTTGGCGAGCAGCATGGAGCCGATCAGTTTGGTCTCGATGAAGCCGCGGCCGTTCGCGAAGTCGAAATCCTGGATGGGGCCGTAGGTTCCGGTGGTGTCACCGGCGGTGGTGATGACGTGGTCGACCGCGCCGACGGTGTCGAAGAGGCGCTGGACCTGTTCTTCGTCGGCGACGTCGGCGGCGATCGCGTTCAGTTTGCCGTCGCCCAGCTCGCGTACCGCGTCGGCGAGGCGCTCGGATGAGCGGCCGACGATCGTCACCTCCGCTCCGGCGGTCAGCAGTGCGTCGGCGATCGCGTGGCCCATGCCCGAACCGCCGCCGATCACTACCGCGCGGCCGATCTCGTGCTCGAATCCCTTGTGTGTCATGCCTTTCAGCCAACCGGGGTTGACAGCACGCGTCCATGTCGCGGCACCGAATCCGGGTTAGCGACCGGCTAACAGCTGCGGTCAGGGTGCGAATCGGATACCGCTGGTGAGTGCGGCGGCGACGGTGTGCAGGGCGGAATTGCGGGCGGCGGGCCGCCAGGCGGCGACGTAGTTCACCACCAGGGGGCGCGGTTGCAGTGGGCGCCAGACCAATCCGGGGGCCGAGGCGGTGCGGGACGAGCCCAGGCCGATGGCGGCCGGGCGCATCGGGAGCAGGGACAGCATTTGCGCGTGACTCATGGCGCTGTCGCTGAGGGCAACGGCCGCACCGCGTTCGCGCAATTGGGCGAGCATGGAATCGTGCAGTTCCGGTGCGGTATCGCGGGCGAACATGATCAATTCCTGATCGCTCAGATGCGCCGGTTCGATGGTGTCGCGGCCCGCGAGGGGATGTTCGCGGGACATGACGATGCCAAGTTCCTCCGCGGCGATACAGGTGCTGGTCAGGTGTTCCGGCAGTCGAATCGGCATGCGCAGCACCGCGAGATCGACATCCTCGCGATCGAGCAATCGCACCTGATCCGCGCTCGGCCCGCCGGTGAGCACCACCCGCGCACCCGGCTGCCGGGCCTTGAGCAGCGCCTCGATGCGGGCGGGCAGCCAGGTCGGCGCACCGTTCACCACCCCGAGCCGGAATACCGCGCGCTCGGGATCGGCGACCAGTCGAGTCTCACGCAGCGCGGCCTCCGCGGCGTCGAGCACCCCGCGCGCGGTCTTCAGCAAAACCTCACCGGCGGCGGTCAATTCGACGCCCTGCGAGCCCCGGATCAGCAGCGGCCCGCCCACCTCGCGTTCGATGGCGCGTATCTGCTGACTCAGCGTGGGGGTGGAGATGAACAGCCGCTCCGCGGCCCGGCGGAAGTGCAATTCTTCCGCTACCGCCACGAAGTACCGCAACTGCCGCAATTCCACCACCAGAGCACTGTAGGCCGCGCAGGTGTCGCCCAGGGTGGTAGCGCATTACCGGTGAGATCATCACGGCTGTCCCCCAGGCTGATTCGACGCGCCGCCGCGCGGCTCAGTGCGTGGGAAGCGCCCCGCCCGGTACGGCGGCCGGGCCGGTGCGCGTGCGGCGATCCTCGGCGGCGGCGAGCCAGAACCACACCGGCGGCAGCGCCACCTCGATGGCGGTGAGCACCAGCTGGAACCAGTGCGGCCAGCCGTGCACCGCGATGGAGACCGCGCGGCCGAAGGCTCCGAGCGCGAAGATTCCGGCCAGCCAGCGGATGGCGGTGGTGTCCACCGGGTCGCGGCGCGCCGCCCGCAACCAGACCAGGCCGTAGCCCAGGAAGATCGCGCCGAAGAATCTGGTCTGGCTATCCGCGGTGGCCCCGTCCGAACCCATATCCGGGATGCCGTCGATGCCGAGCGCGATGTGGAAAATCCCGATGGCGACGCAGGCGTAGCCCATGAGCAGGCTCAGCCATTTGAGTGCTGCGGTCATTCGATCCTCCCGAATCGAGTTGGTTCCCAAAGATTCCCGCTTAGTTGACGCGCGTCTACTAAGAGGTTAGAACGCTAGTAGACACGCGTCAACTAAGCTGTACCGGTGACCCGCCGCCGCCTCCCCCCCGACGAACGCCGCCGCCAGCTCATCGACAGCGCCGCGCGATTGTTCGCCACGCACGACTACCCGACCGTGCACATGGAGGATGTCGCGAACGCGGCGGGCATCTCACGGGCGCTGCTCTATCGCCACTTCCCCAGCAAGCCGGAGCTTTTCGCGGCCGTGTACCAGCAGGCGGCCGAACAGCTGCTGGTCGATACCAGCCTGGACCCGGACATTCCCCTGGCCGATCAGATCGCGGCGGGGCTGGACGTGCATTTCGACTACTTCGAGGCCAATGCCAAGACCGTCGTGGTGGCCAACCGGCTGCTGATCGGCGATCCGGCCATCCAGGCCATCATCACCGGCGAGCTGGCCGCGCTGCGCGAACGCATGCTCGACGTACTGGGTGTGGAAGGTCAACCGCGCCAATTGTTCTCGGCGGTGATCATGAGCTGGCTGACCTTCGTGCGGGTGCTCACCGTGGAATGGCTGGAACATCCCACCTGCCCCCGGCCGGTGCTGCGCGATGTATGCGTCGGCGCGCTGCTGGGGGCACTGGAACCGCTGGGTGATCGCACACCGTAGCGCCCGATCACCGAGATCATCCCGGGCGCGAGGCACCGGGATTCGGCTCAGAGATTGGCGGGGCGGATGACCATCACCGAGGAGGCGCGCTTACCGCTCTCCTTCAACAGCGCGATGGCGTGACCGGTGGAATCGATTGCGGCATAGACACCTTGGATACCGGCCGGATCGAGCCAACGGCCATTGCGGAGGTCACCGGCCTGGGCATCGGTGATCTCGCGGACCGGGAACGCGGTGCGCGCGGCCTCGTCGATATCGAGGCTCAGCAGCGAATCACCGGCCGTGGCATTGGTTTGCAGTGCCTCCAGGGTGCGGGCGTGTTCGAGGGTGAACGGGCCGACCCGGGTGCGCCGCAATGCGGTGAGATGCCCTCCGACGCCGAGCTTTTCGCCGAGATCGCGGGCCAGTGCGCGAATGTAGGTGCCCGAGGAGCATTCGACCTCGACGTCGAGATCTACGAATCGCTCTGTCCCGGTGTCGATATCGCGACGCGCCAGAATGTCGAAGCGGCTGACGGTGACGGGGCGGGCGGCCAGCTGGACGTCCTCCCCCGCGCGGGCACGGGCGTAGGCGCGCTCACCATTGATCTTGATGGCGCTGACCGTCGCGGGCACCTGCTGGATGCCACCGGTCAATTCGGCTACGCCCGAGGCGATTTCGGCATCGGTGACATGTGCGGCCGAGGTGGTCGCGGTGACCTCACCCTCGGCGTCATCGGTGATCGTGGACTGTCCGAGGCGAATCGTGGCCGTGTACGCCTTGGTGGTCAGAATCAGTTGCCCGAGCAGTTTGGTCGCCCGCTCGACGCCCAGCACCAGCACACCGGTGGCCATCGGATCCAGGGTGCCCGCGTGCCCGACCTTCTTGGTGCGCAATATGCCCCGGCTCTTGGCGACCACATCGTGACTGGTCCAGCCCTGATCCTTATCGATGATCACCAGCCCGCCGAGGGCGTCGACGACCGGCGTGCGCTTGTCGCTCATCAGCCCTCCACGATCGCGGTCAGAATGAGGCCGTCCGAGATCAGCCAGCGGCCGTCGAAGCTCTTCAGGGGTGCGCCGCCGTCGGTGGCGAGGCCCGGAATCAGCAATTCGGAGTGGAAGGTGCCCGCACCCGTCCCCTCGGATTCCTCGTCGACGGTGAAGGTGATGTGCGCGTCCTCGAAGCCCAGCCAGATACCGGTGATCGGACGCCACGTCTTGTAGGTGGCCTCCTTGGCGCAGAACAGCAGTCGATCCAAATGCAGTCCGGTGCCGGGCAATACGGCTTTGAGCCAGTCCCGTTCGGGGGCCAGGCTCACCGAATCGAGCACGCCGTCCGGCAGTGCGGCATGCGGTTCGGCATCGATGCCGACGGATCGGAAGCGCAGCTTGTGCGCCAGCGCCGCCGCCTTGTATCCGTCGCAGTGGGTGATGCTGCCGACTACGCCGCGCGGCCACTGCGGGCCACCGTCCTCGCCCTTGCCGATGGCGACCGCGGGCTCACCGAGCTGGGTCAGCGCCTGCCGGGCGCAATGCCGCGCGCCGATGAAATCGCGCCGCCGCTTCTCCACGGCCCGCGCGATCAGATGCTCCTCGGCGGGATGCGCCTTCAGGTCCTCGGGGTATGCCGTCAGTTCGGCCGCGGCGATGCCGTCGGGAAGAATTCTGCCGAGAATGCGCGCCGACTCCGTCGCCGCGACCGTCCGCTCTTCGATGACCGCCTCCTGATCGCACCACCACTTACCGGTCACGAGCCTACCGGCCCAGCTCCGGACACCCGGGCCCACCGGGTGCCGACCCCGGGCCCGGCCGCGGTCAGTCGAAGCGGACCGTGGCGATCATGCTGCGGGCCAGGGCTTCCGGATCGGGCTCGAAGTTCAGTGGTGACTGCTCGAGTGCGCCCTCGCGCCACAGCACGGCGAAACCGTGCACCATCGACCATGCGGCGAGCTGGGTCGCCAGTTGCGGCTGTTCGCCGGGGTCGGGTTGGTTGGCGGCCGCTCCGGCGCGCAGGGCGGCGCCGGATCGATTGCGCGCCTGTACAAGTCGCGCATCATCGGTGTGCAGTAGATCGCGGCGGTACATGACGTCGAAGTGGCCGGGATGTCGGAGTGCGAAGCGGACGTAGGCGATGGCGGCGGCGCGGAAATCACCGTCGGCCGCGTTCAACTCCGCGGTGAGCAGCTCGAAACCCTCAATCGCCAACGCGGTGAGCAATCCGGCCCGATCGCCGAAGTGATGCGCCGGGGCCGCGTGCGAGACCTCCGCGCGCCGGGCCAGGCTGCGCAGCGAGATCGCGTCGACGCCGTCGGCGGCGATCTGGTCGGAGGCCGCGGCCAGCAGGGTGGCCCGCAGGTCGCCGTGGTGATAACTGGTCTTCGCCATGACCCCATCATGACCGGCAATCTTGCCATTGACAAGTTCTTCGTTCGGACCTAATCTTTCCACTGTCAAGATTGCTTGGAACGCAGGAGAACCCGATGGCACCGTTGTTCGTACTCGCCGTCGTTACCGGACTCACCCGACTGCTCGGCTGGCTCACCGGCAACGCCTGGCTCGATTCCTGGCCGCACGCCACGGCACTGGGATTGGCCGCCATGTTCGCGCTCACCGCGAGCGCGCATTTCATGCAGCCCAGGCGGGACGGTCTGATCGCCATGGTCCCGACGGCGATCCCCAATCCCGCCGCCATGGTCACGCTCACCGGCGTGCTGGAGATCGCGGGCGCGGTGGGGCTGCTGCTGCCGCCGTTCCCGCGGATCGCGGCCGCGGCGCTATTTCTGCTGCTGCTCATCATGTTTCCGGCGAATGTGCGGGCCGCCCGCGAGAACGTCGGGGTGAAGACCATGCCGCTGCCGCTGCGGACCGCGGTGCAGGTGATCTTCCTGGGCGCTACCGCGTTGGTCGCGCTGGGCTGAAACATCATGCGCCGGTGCGGGAATCGACCGCGATCAGTAGTGAATCGGGCCGTCCGTCTCATCGAGCGGGCGGCCCGAGGCGCGTCCGGACTCGGCAATGAGTTGCGCCGCAATGGAAACGGCGGTCTCATCCGGCGTGGAGGCGTTCAGATCCAGGCCGAGCGGGCTGCGCAGCCGCCGCAGCTGTTCCGGCGCAACGCCCGCCGCGAGCAGGCGTTCCACTCGATCCGCGTGGGTGCGGCGCGAACCCAGGGCACCGACGAACGCGATCCGTTCGATGCGCAACGCCTCGGCGAGCATCGGGACATCGAATTTGCTGTCGTGGGTGAGCACGCACACCACGGTGCGATCGTCGATCCGGCCGCTCGCGTATTCGGCGCGCAGATAGCGGTGCGGCCAATCCACCACCACCTCGTGCGCGGCGGGGAATCGCGTTGCGGTGGCGAAGGTCTCGCGAGCGTCGACGACCGTCACGCGATACCCGAGCTGCGCGCCGAGACGGCTCAGCGCGCGCACGAAATCATTCGCACCCGCCAGGATCATGCGCGCGGGCGGGCCGAAACTCTGCACGAAGGAGCGCACGGGAAAGGCACTGTCCGCGCATTCGTCGGACCCGATGATTCCGGTTCGCCCGGCGCGCGCCATATTCAGCGCGTCACGGCTCACCCGCGCGCCGCCGGATGCAGCTCGCACCTCAACATCCGGTGCCGCGCCCCCGTCGACCATTCCCCGCGTGCCGGCCTCCGCGACCGCACGATCAACCGGGTGTATGAGCAGCCACGACGGGTTCGCGGCAAGCGTCGTCACCAGTGCGACCGCTCGCCCGGCGCGAATCTCTCGATCCAGGGCCAGCAATTCCGGGAGCCGGGCGGCGTCGACGCGTTCGAGGCAGATTTCCATTTCGCCGCCGCACGTCAACCCGACAGCAAACCCGTCCGGATCGGCGATGCCGAAGCGCTCGAGCACCGCTTCGCCGTCGGCGAGCACGATGCGCGCGGACTCCACCACGGCCGCCTCGACACAGCCACCCGAGAGCGAACCGATCACCTCACCCGAGCCGGTCACGACCATGGTCGCACCGATCTCGCGCGGTCCGGCCCCGGTGACCGCTACCACCCGGGCCAGTACGACCGGGCCCGTTCGGACCCGATCGATCAGCTGGGGCAGGACGTCGCGCATACCTCCATCATTGCCGCCCGAGGCCGGGCGTGCTCGCGTGCACACGAGATAGCAACGTCGGCGCAACAAGCGGGCCGGTGGCGATCCGATTACCGCGTCCCCGGAGTGTCGTCCGGGGTAACGGCTAGGCCAGACCGCGGCGGCGCTGCGCTTCCTCGCGCATCTTCAAGGCCGCCGCCTGCATCTCGGGAGTGATCTTGAAGTGGCCACCCCACTCGTTGAGGGTGTCACCGTAATCCGGCGTCGGCAGGATCTGGCGGAGCAGTTTCTCCGGCAGGCCACGGCGCTGCCATTCGCGGGGATAGCCGAGCGAGACCTCTTCGAAGCGCACGCCGTCGTGGAAGGTGGTGCGCGGGATGTGCAGATGCCCGTAGACCGAGCAGACCACGTTGTAGCTGGTGTGCCAGTCCGCGGTGAGATCGGTGCCGCACCACAGCGCGAACTCCGGGTACCAGAGCATGTCGGTGATCTCGCGCAGCAGCGGGAAGTGATTGATCAGCACCACCGGGGTGTCCGCGGGCAGCGCGTCCAGGCGGCGCTGGGTGTACTGCACCCGGGCGTGACACCAGGCGTCCCGGGTCAGGTACGGCTCCGAGGACAGCAGGAATTCATCTGTCGCCACCACATTGCGCTCGCGCGCCAGCGCCAGACCCTCGGCCTTGGTGGTGGTGCCCGCGGGCAGCCACGAATAGTCGTAGAGCAGGAACATCGGCACCAGCGTCACCGCGCCGCCGTGCTCCTCCGCGCCCGCGCCGGTCCACACCGGGAACGGATCCTCCGGGGTCAGCACATCGAGATCGCGGCAGATCGACACCAGGTAGTCGTACCGGCCCGCACCGTGCATCTGCACGGGATCCTTTGCCGTGGTCCACAATTCGTGATTTCCAGGCACCCAGATGACCTTGGCGAACTGGCGGCGCAGCGTCTCCAGCGCCCACCGGAAGTCATCGGTCTTCTCCCCCACATCGCCGGCGAGAATCAGCCAATCCTCCGGCGAGTCCGCCCGAATCCCCTCCACCACGGGTTTATTGCCCGAATGACCGACATGGATGTCGCTCACCGCCATCAGTTTCGGAATCACGCAGCTCCGCCCTTCCTGTCGAGACCAGCCTTCGCGGTAACGGCGGCGGCCCCCACCAGATTCCCATGCGCGCCCCGGCGGCCCGCAGGTCCCCCCGGACGAGGCCGTCAGCGGTCCAGATGGATTCGGGCGGCGGGAGCGAAAGCGGTTGCGATGGTGAGGGTTCCCGAAGGGTCGCGGCGACAGGAGGCGATGGCGAGGTGACAGGGGCGCGGGAGGTCGATGGGGAGTTTCGCGCCGCCGTCGATCTGGTAGCGGGTGTTGGTGACCTTCCATTTGCGGTCGGCCTCCGGATCGTCCGGGATGCGGGGCGGCGCGTCGACGCGGGCGATCACCATGACCTCGGTGATGCCGACCGGCCAGGTGAAGGTGAGCAGGCCCGCGCGTGCGGACAGTGCGGTCACCGTCGGCATACCGTCCGGGGTCGCAGCTGTCGCCGGAGCCGCCCCCTCGTGCGGACCGCCCTGGCTCGCCTGACCGCCCGAGTGTGCCGGGGTACCGGAGCCCGGTCCGGCATCCGAGCGGGTCAGCTCCGAAGCGCGGCCGGCCACCGATGCCACCACGCCGTAGACGGGGAGCGGGCCGGTGCCCGCCGCGCCGTCCTCGAGGGTGGTACCGCGCGTGCGGCCGACAACTCGCGAGGACCCGTCGGATTGCACTCGCGTCACCCGGTATTCGACCTGTTCGGTCGGGGAAGGCGACCAGGTGATCACCACGGTTCCGTCGGGTTGACGCTTGGCCGTCACCGGACCGGGCGGCTCGACCGGCAGGTCGGTGAGCGCGGCGACGGTGCCCGCGTGATCCGCGCACACGTCGAAAACCGCTCGCAGCGCGCGCATTCGGGCGGCGGCGGGGGCGGCCGGCGCGGCGGCGAACAGGCGGTCGGCCTCGGCGAGCGCCGAACGCGCCTGTGCCAGTAGCTGATTCAGGGACAGGCCGCGACCATCCGGATTGGGCACATCGGACGCGGAGCGTTCCAGATACTCCAGATGCCCGAGCGCCTCCATGAATCGCTTACCCGCGCACGCGGTCGTCGCACCCCGCCAATGCACGGCGGCCTCGGACAGCACCCGGTCCACGAGTTCGGCGACCGGTCGCACCGCCGTGGTTCCGGCGCTGTCCGCGCCGACATACCGCTGCGCCTGTGCCACATGGTCTTTCGCCGCGAGCGGATGTCCCGCCCGCAGCGCCGCCCGAGCAGCTTTCAACGGCTCTTCCCACGCCCGCGCGGGCGGCGGGGGTGGCAGCGGCGGCACCCGGCGATAGTTGGAACCGCCCTGCGCCGCATCGGAATGCCCCTGGGCCGAGGCGGTTCCGGCACCGGGCTGCCCGGTCCGCGTGAACGGACCGGTGTCCTGTGCACCGGCGCCCGTCGAGCCGGTGTGACCGCCACCGGAGTCCGTACCGGTGCGCCCGGAGGTCGTACCGCTGGAGCGCGTCGTGCCGCCGGTGCGGTCCGGCCGCGCGAAGGAAATCGGCGGCGGGCCGGAAGCCTGTTGGGCGGGAGCGGAATTCGAGGCGAGGTCCTTGCCTTCAACCGTGGTGCCGAGTTCGGCGGCCAAGGCGAGGATGATCTTCTCGGCGGCTGCGCGATCGACTCCGGCGGCGATGGCCTCGCCGACCAGGAACTCGTAATCGCCTGCCACCAGGCTGTCTTCGACCAGGACCGCCGCGCGCACCTGGGGGCGGAGCAGGTCGGTGGCATCGTCGATGACGGCCCGGAGATAGTCGTCGACGACCGCGTCACCTTCGAGCAGATCGCTGACGTGCACCAGTAGCTCATCGAGCACGACCCGGACCCGGCCGGGCGAAAGTTCGCGAGTGCGGGCCCGCAAAGCCTCAGCGCGCAAATGGATTTCACCGGCTTCGCGGGCCTTGGTGAAATTCAGGCCGAGCAGTGCGAGCAGGGTCGGCACCGGTTCACCCGGGAGCAGGCGGTCGTATTCGGCGAGCAGTTTGCGAATCTGCTGCCGCCGTTGCGGACTCACACCGGTGGCCGCAGGCGCGGGCGCCGCCGCCTCGTCGAGGATGCGGTGGCGGCGCAGCCGGGCACGCACCTGCTCCGGGGTCAGACCGCTGAGCTTGCCGATGTCTTCCAGCCCGGCCACCTTGCCCGCCGGAATCCCGCCGTGCCGCTGCACCAGCCGGTCGATGGCGGCGTCGATCATCTCGTACCGCTCGGAATCGCGGCGCTCGCGCAACTGCTCTACGCGCTCGGCCTCCACGCGGCGCGAGGACGCCTGCAACAGCGGTGCGGAGAGGTCATCGTGCGCGTCCACCAGCAGCCCGGCCAGCACCCGATATTTGGGGTGGTCGCGCTGTTTCTGCCAGAACCCCCACACCTCCTCGACGCGCGCCCGCACCTCGGCGTCACCGAGCTTGCCCGCCTCGTCGAGCGGAATGTCGTAGAGCTCGAACGCATCCGACGCCTCGATGCCGCCGCGGCGTTCCACGGCGGCGAGCACTCGCTTGCGATAGTCGTTCGGGTCGAAGGCGTGCATGGCTCTGGTTCTACACGGCGCGGCGGCGCGTGCGCTGCAGCTGATCCAGTTCGCGGGCCACATCGGCCTGCGACAGCGTCGCCCCGGTCTGCACCGAAAGGGCAAGGGGCAGATCGGCGTCCACGTGATAGGCGGTCACGTGCAGCACACCGTCGAAGCCCATCTCGAAGGTGACGCGCACTTCGCTGCCCGCCGGATAGCCGGGTGGAATATCCCGAATCCGCCCCTCCACCAGTATTTTCGAATCCTCGGGCCGGGTCGAGGCGGCCTGTCCCTGCTGCTCGACGATGGTCAGCTCGATCTGATCCTGATCGGCGCGCACGGTGCCGTAGGAGCGCCGCACCTTGATCGGCAGCGTTTGATTGCGATGCACCAGCCAGCTCGCGGCCAGACCGTTGTAACTGTCCAGCGCGAGCACGCCGAAACCGCGCGACACCACGGTGTCGACCTGGATTTCCAGCATGCGCCGCACCAGACTCACCGGCTGCCCGAAGGAAGCGGCGACGCGGCCGACCGACTGTTCCAATTCGCGCGGATCGGCATCGCGCAGTTCCGCGCCGTCGCGCAGGCGGCCGCGCGTCACCAGATCGGCGATGACCAGGCGTTCCATTTCCAGCTTCTCGCCGTACAGCGCGGCACCGCGCGCCACCGAGAGATCCGGATCGCGCAGCTCGCCGACCAGGCCGAGTTCACGCTGAAGTTGATTCGCCACCATGGGCATTCTCGAGGAACCGCCGACCAGCAGCACCCGATCCACATGCCCGACCCCGCGCTGTCCGGCCGCGGCCAGGCACGCCTTGGTGAGATCGAGGGTGCGGCGCATGAGCGAGGCCGTCATGGCCTCCAACTCGGCACGGGTCAGCGTGATCACCGCGCGCGCACCATCGTGCGCGACCAGTACCTCGGTCTGCTCGGCATCGCTGAGCTCGTGTTTGGCGCGTTCGGCGGCCAGCACCAGCATCTGCGATCCGGCCGAATCATCCAGCGGGTCTTCGGCATCCGGATTGGCGGCGCAGAACTGCTGGGATAGATGCAGGGCGATGCGCTCATCCCAGTCCGCGCCACCGAGCTGATGATCACCCTCGACCGCGAGCACCGCGATGCGCCGATCCGACAGTTCGATCACCGTGGCGTCGAAGGTGCCGCCTCCCAGGTCGTACACCAGCACGGTTTCTCGACCACCGGCCTTGCCGATATCGATACTGCCGTCCAGGCGGCCGAATCCGTAGGACAGCGCGGCGGCGATGGGCTCGGACAGCACACCGGCGACATCGAAACCGGCATAGGTGCCGGCCTGAATGGTCGCGCGCCGCTCCTCGTCACCGAAGTAGGCGGGCACGGTGATGACCACGCGCTGTACGGTGCCGCCACCACCGAATTCGGCATCGGCGGCCAGGCTCTTGAGGATCAGCGAGGAGACCGCGGGCGCGGACCAGCTCTGCCCGTGCGCCATGAAGCGCCATTCGGCATCGCCCATGCGCCGCTTGACCAGTGCGCACACATGCTCGGGATCCAGGCGCGATTGCCTGCGCGCGCCCTCGCCCACCACATGGTCATTCGCGGAGGCGAACAGCACCACCGAGGGCACCGTCGGCTCCCCGTTCATGCCGATCAGAATTTCCGGGCGCCCGTCCGCGTCGATCCGCGCGATAGCCGAATTCGTTGTGCCCAGGTCGATGCCGAAGACCCCCATGGCGGCGATCGTAGCAGCCATGTCCGACCATCGGGATTAAGGTTCGGGCATGACCGAACCCGCAGCGGCGACCGGGAACCCCGCCGGCGCAATCGAACCCGATCGCGCCGGAGATACCGCACCCGCACCCGAACGCGATGCGGACGGCACGGCGGCGCTGGCCGAGCGCATCGACGATCTGACCAGGGTGATCGCCCGGCAGGCGAACATGCTCGAGCGGCTGGCCGATGATGCCAAGGCGCGGGCCCAGCGCGAGCGCGCGGGTGCGGACGTACCGCTCGTGGTGGAGTTGTTCGCGCTCTACGGGGATGCGCTGGCACTGGCCGCCACCGCGCACTCCGAGACCGAGCAGGCCGCGTTCGAGACCTTCGCGGGCCGGGTGGAGCGACTGCTTACCGGCCGGGGCGGGCAGATCGTCAGTCCCGCCGCCGGCGCCGGATTCGACGCGCTGACGATGGAGGCCGCCGATGTGACGGCCACGGCCGATCCGGAGGCCGATCGCACCGTGGACAGCGTGCTGCAACCCGGCCTCACCATTGCCGATCGATCGGTCCGGCCCGCGCGGGTGATCGTTCGCCGCCATAAGGATTAAGCGAAAACGCTTCACAAATTAAGCGCAGATGCTTAATCTCGGCTCATGCAGTATCGCAGCATCGATGTCGGACAGCCCATGACCCGCTTCGCGCGCGGCTGGCACTGCCTCGGACTGGCCGAAAGCTTCCGGGACGGGCAACCGCACTCGATCGAGGCCTTCGGCACCAAGATCGTCATCTGGTCGGACAGTAGGGGCGAGCTGCACGCGCTCGACGGCTACTGCCGCCATATGGGCGCGGACCTCTCCTACGGCAGCGTGAAGGACGACAATATCGCCTGCCCCTTCCACGATTGGCGGTGGCGCGGCGACGGACGTTGCGCCGCAATCCCTTACGCGCGCCGGGTGCCGCCGCTGGCCAAGACGCGATCGTGGGCCACCTGCGAGGAGAACGGGCAGTTCTTCGTCTGGAACGATCCCGAGGGCAATCCGCCGCAGCCCGAGGTCGCCATCCCGCATATCGAGGGCATGGGCACCGATCTGTGGAGTGAGTGGAACTGGAATTCGCTGTTGATCGAGGGCGCGCACTGCCGCGAAATCATCGACAACAACGTAGATATGGCGCACTTCTTCTATATCCACTACGCCTATCCGGTGTTCTTCAAGAACGTGTTCGAAGGGCATGTGGCGACGCAATTCCTGCATTCCAAGGGACGGCCCGATGTGCACACGGCCTCGAACTACAGCACCGAGATGCAGCTGTTGCGTTCGGAGGCTTCGTATTTCGGGCCGTCGTACATGATCAACTACCTGCACAACGACTTCGGTGAGCGGACCGTCGAAGTGGCGCTGATCAATTGCCACTATCCGGTGACGCACAATTCGTTCATGTTGCAGTGGGGTGTGAGCGTGCAGCGCATCGAGGGATTGCCACCGGCGAAATCGGCATCGCTGGCCAAGGCGTTCGGTAAGAGCTTCGGTGTCGGGTTCCTCCAGGACGTCGAGATCTGGAAACACAAGACGCGCATCGACAATCCGCTGCTCACCCAGGAGGACGGGCCGGTGTATCAGCACCGGCGCTGGTATGAGCAGTTCTATGTGGATGTCGCCGATATCAAGCCCGAGATGACCGCGCGCTTCGAATTCGAGGTGGACACCACGCACGCCAATGAGAATTGGGAGGCCGAGGTCGCCGAGAATCTGGCCCGGCGGGCGGCCGAACAGGGTTAGGCGAGCCGCCCCGGCACATCAGCGCCGACGCGCGCCCATTTTCCGGACAGGGCGCGCGCGGATACCGCGATCAGGCGCAGCACCATGAAAGCCACCAGGCCCGTCCAGATTCCGGCGATACCCCAGTCATAGGCCAGCGATAGCCAGATCGCGGGCAGGAAACCGAGCAGCGCCGAACCCAAGGTGGCATTGCGCAGGAACGCGGCATCACCCGCGCCGAGTAGGACACCGTCCAGGGCGAACACCACGCCCGCGATGGGAATGATGCCGACGAAGAACCACCACACCACGTGGGTGCGATCCAACACCGACGGATCGGTGGTGAACAGGTTCGGGATGACCGTGTACCCCGCCGCGAAGACGGCGGCCAGCACCAGCGCGAAGATCGTCGACCACGCGGTGATCCGCCGTGCCAAACCCTTTGCGCCCCTGGCATTTCCGGCCCCCAGCGCCGCACCCACCAGGGTCTGCGCCGCGATGGCCAGTGAATCCAGGGTCAGCGCCAGGAAATTCCACAGCTGCAGGACCAGCTGATGCGCCGCCACCGAGGCCGCGCCGAATCGGGACGCCACCGCCGCGGCGGAGACGAAACAGGCCTGGAAGGCCAGACTGCGGGCGATCAGATCGCGGCCGAGCACCAACTGCGCCTTCATGATCGCGATATGCGGAGCCAGCGGCACCCGGGATGCCACCAGCGCACCGACGAACAGCGCGGCCGTCACCACCTGTCCCGCCACATTGGCCACCGCCGACCCCTCCAGCTCCAGGCGCGGCGCACCGAGCAGCCCGTGCACCAGCACCGGGCACAGCACCCCCGAAAGTGCCAGCCCCGCAACCACATACAGCAGCGGCCTGCGCGTCTGCTGCACCCCGCGCAGCCAGCCGTTCCCGGCCATGGACAGCAGAATCAGCGGGACACCGAACAGCGCGATCCGCAACCACGACTGCGCGCCCGGCGCGATGTCATCCCCGCCCGCGATGGCCCGCGTCACCGGCCCCGCGAAGATTTGCAGCACAACGACAATCGCGATGCCCACCCCCGCCGCGAGCCAACTCGCCTGCACCCCTTCGATGATCGCCCCGCGCTCATCCCCCGCCCCGTGCCGCCGCGACGCCCGCGCCGTCGTCCCGTAACTCAGGAACGTCAACTGCGAACTCACCTGCGCCAGAATCAATCCCCCGACCGCCAGCCCCGCCAGCGCCAGCGCCCCCAGCCGCCCCACCACGGCCATATCGAACAGCAGATAGATCGGCTCGGCGACCAGCACACCGAGGGTCGGCACCGCGATCCCGAGAATCCGCCCCGGCCCCGCCTGCACCGCCGCCACCCCCACCTCGGTCTCCGCCATGCAGCCACCCTCCCACACGGCCCCGACACGAGCGGGGAGCGCGACGGCCCCAATCGCTGGGCTACCCGGTCAGAAGGTTCGAGATCGGTCTGGCATCGGACCCATGCGAGATCATCGAATGCCCCGGCTGGGGCGGCTCTCGACCCAGCCGGGGCGGGTGACTCCCGCGAGTGGGCGGGTGGTTGCCATGGGTGGGCGGTCCGCGAGCGATACGGTGCCGACGGTGCGGTGCCAGGTGGCGCCTTCCGGGCGGTAGCGGGCCAGGCCCACGCCGGAATCGCAGATGCCGAGGCGGTCCAGCAGGGTGGCGATGATCTGGCGGCTCATCTCCGCCAATTCGTGGGTGGGGCGGTTGCGGTGGCGGCGGGTGCCCAGGTCCACCTGGGCGATGGCGGATGCGCCGTGCCGCTGCCAGGCATCGAGCAAGATGCCGATCTCCACGCCGTAGCCGGGGGCGAAGGGTATGCCGTGCAGCAGATCTCGGGTCGCGGCGTACTCGCCGCCGAGCGGTTGCAGGATCTCGCCGAGCTCGGGGGCGAGTGCGGTGAGCAGTGGGCGGGCCACCAGTTGGGTGATGCGGCCGCCGCCGTCCACGTCACCGGTCGGATCCAGTTCCAATGGGCGGCGGTAGTAGCCCTTCACCAGTTCGATGCCCTCGCCCAGCAGCAGCGGGGCGAGCAGTGCGGGCACGAAGCGGGGGCTCGGGTCGACCAGATCCGAGTCCACGAATACCACGAGATCACCGGTGGTCACCGCGAGCGAGCGCCACAGCACCTCGCCCTTGCCGGGGCGCGCGGGCAGATCCGGCAGCGCCTCCTCACGCGTGAATACCGCTGTGGCGCCGGCGGATCGGGCGATGCGCACGGTGTCGTCCTCGGATCCGGAATCGATCACCACGAGTTCGTCCACCAGCGTGCCCACCAGCTGCCGGATGGAGGCGAGTACGCCCGCGATGGTCGCCTGCTCGTTCAGTGCGGGCAGTACGACCGATACGGTGCGACCGGCCTTGTGCTCCAGCAATTCCGGCAATGACCAGTCCCGGTGAAACCAGGTGATGTCGGCCAGACCTTTCCAGTGGATCATCGTGCTGTCCCTTCGCCCGAGTCGAGTGCGGTGGTATGCCAATCCGGCCAGATCTGTTGCCACGGTGCGTACGGCTGATCGCAGTGCCACAGCACGACATGTCTGGTGATACCCGGAAATCCGAGTGGGGCGTCGAGCCGCGATAGCGGTCGCACCTCCGAAAATGTCCGGCGCAGTGTTGATTCCGCCGAATCGGTGCCGACGTACAGCACCGTGGTCGCGGTCGGCGGCGGCATGCCGAAGTACGCGAAACCCCGATTCGGGCTGTACACCGGCGGTAGATCGGTGCCGAGGACATCGAGAGCCGCCGCCTGCCAATAGTTCTGGGTGATCACGACCGTGTGCGCGCGGTCCTGCGGACTCAGCCGACGCACCTGATAGTCCACGGTGGCAACGAGTTCGGACCAGCCGTCGATACCGTACAGCCGCATTCGAGCGGACAGCTCACGCTGACTGTCGGTCGGATCGTGCAATCGGAAGGCCGACAGCGGAAGGATAAGCACCACGGCCAACGCGAGGGCCGCCGACAGCGCCGCCGTCGCCCGGATGGCACGCCACCAGCGCCGGTGGTCGTACCGCTCCCACCACAGCGCACCCGCGGCCAGCAGCACGGGAAACACCCCGGCCAGGTAATAGGGCCGGGACACCGTGGCCACCACGAAGAGCGTCTGGAACAGCGCGACCACCCCGGCGAAGCGGTACGCGCGCAACGCGGGCATCCGGAACAGCGCCCAGGATCCTGCGATGGCCAGCGCCGTGCCGAGCATTCCGAGCAAGAGCGCCACCTGAATCGGCAACCCGGCGAGGCCGCCGGTCGCCGCGCGCTGTTCATCGGCGACGATGGATCCCATCGCCAGCTGCGGCCAGCCATGTCCGGCCTGCCAGCACAGCCAGGGCACCGTGGACAGTCCGACCACGACCAGCGCCGCCCACAGGACTGTCCGCGCGAACAGCTGACGCGGACCGAAAACCATGACGCCCACGATGATTCCGACGACCAGCACCGGCACCAGCGGCTTCACCTGAAGATCGGTCATCGCCACGGCGGCGGCGGCGATGAACAGCCGATCATCGCGAGTTCGACACCAGCGCACCACTATCCAGAGCAGCACCGCCGACAGCGTGGCATCGATGGCGAACGTCGACAGACTCGCCGCGGCCGTGATCAGAAACGGACTCGTGGCCCACCCCAGCGCCGCCAACCGCTGTGCCCGCCGCCCACCCCCGAACTCCCGCGCCACCCCCGCGCACACCCAGATCGCCGCCACCCCGCACGCGATGGCGGGCAGCCGCAGCACCGTAACCGACCCGGGCGCAACCCAATCCGCCGCACGCGCCAGCACCGGCACCACCGGCCCCTGATCCGCGTACCCGGCAGCGATCCGCCGCCCCGCCGCCAGAAAATACAGCTCATCCCCGAAATATCCGTACCGTCCCGCCCGCAGCCACAGCAGCAGCGCCGCGACCCCCGAAATCACCACCAGACCGCGAACATCCCACGGCGGCAACGCCTCCTGCGTATCTCCCCGAGCATCGCTCGCGATGGCCACCGGCCCCGTCTCACCCGAGCGAAGACCCGGTCTTTCCGGGCTATCCACGCCATTCGAGCGCAGGACGGCATGCGCTGCCGCCGTGGGCCGGGTCTTCGCGGTCGTGGTCGCGCCGAGAGCGGAGCTGCCCGCCGAATCTCCTGTGCGGCGGGCGATCACGGCTGCCGCCTCGGGAACGCGAAGGTCAGGATGGCCAGCAACGCGGACAGTGCCGCCATGATCCAGAGCACCGCCGTTATCGCCGTCAGATAGGACTGCGCGGTGCCTTCTCGGCAGTGGGCGAAGAACACGGTGCCGAGTACCGCAACTCCCAGGGCGCTGCCGATCTGCTGCACGGTGGGCACGATTCCGGAGGCCGAGCCGGTGGCGCGGTGGACCACGCGGGCCAGCATGACCGCAGGCAGGGGTGCGGCGAACCAGCCCATTCCGGCTCCGGCCGCCAGTACCGGGCCGGTCAGCTCGCGAATATCCAGGTCGGGTCCGGCGGTGTGTACGGTGCTCGCGATCGCCCCCAGCGCGACCGCGAATACCGTCACCCCCACCGTGAGTGCCCGAGTTCCCCACAGCGCCATCAGAATCGGCGATGACAGCGCACCCGCGACGGCTCCGACCGCGAACGGCAGCATGACCAAACCCGCGCGCGAGGCCGACCAGCCCAGCCCGGACTGCACCGCCACCGAGACCGTGAACAGCAGCGCCGTGAATACCCCGTAGAACAGCGCTGTGAGCACCGCCCCCACCGCGAAGCCGCGATCGCCGAACAGCTCCAGCCGCACCAGCGGTTCACCGCCACCGCGTGCGCGGCGATACTGCCCCCACCCGAAGACGGCCAGCACGGGTATCGAAAGCCCGAGCAGCACAAGCGTTATCGGAGGCCAGCCCAATGCACGACCGAAGGTGAGCGGATATATCAGCAGTCCCAGCCCCACCGCGGACAGCACCGCACCCCCGATATCGAGCCGCCGAAGCAACAGCGTCCAGCGGTCGACCCGGCGTCGATACGGCTGGCGCGGACGATCGTCCGTCGCGTCCCCGACCGTAGCGAGCTGGCGGCGCGCCAGCGTCATCGCGATTCCGGCCAGCGGGATATTGATGAGAAATACTGTGCGCCAGCCTAATCCGAAGGCGTCGGCATCGACCAGCGCACCACCCAGCAACGGTCCGGCCATACCCGCCAATCCGGCGACCGCACCGTAGACGCCGAAGACGGTGGCGTGCATCCGCTCCGGGAATTCCCCGGTGAGGATCGCGATGGTCTGCGCGGAGACCAGCGCCGCCGCCACCCCGGCCGATCCCCTTGCGAGCGCCAATTCCCCCGCGCTGGAGGCTGTTCCGCACCACACCGACGCGGCGGCGAACCCCGACAGCGCGGTCGTGAACACCGCGTACCTGCCCAGCAGATCACCGAGCCGAGCGGCGGTCGGCAGCGTGCAGGCGAAGGTCAGCCCGTACACGCTCACGATGAGCAGTTCGGCGGGGCCGTCCGCACGCAGATCCAATGCCAGCGCGGGCACGGCGGTATGCACGATGGTCAGGTCCAGCATCTGCATGAACACCGCGATCAGGCAGGCGGACAGGGCGATCCACGCGCCCGGGCGGATCGCCGCCGAATCGGCTGCGCGGCCGGTGATCCCGGCCGTCATGACAGCGCCGGAACCCGCACCGCGTAGTCCCCGTCGGCGACCACCGCGCTGATGATCGCGGTGAGCGTGCGCACATAGCGCACCACCGAGGCATGCGCCTGCACGGTATCGGGGAACAGCAGCGTCAGCGTGGTCACATCGTGGAACCTGTTGACCCACAGGAAGACTTCACCGGAACTGGCCTCGCTGCCGTACAGCCCGCCCTTGATGGCGTCGAACAGATCCGCGCCCGCCATCTTGCGGACATCGACATAGGAGACCATCGGCGCGGTGAAGCCCGGCGTGACCCGAATACCGAGATCCGGCGTCACCAATTCCAGTACCCGGTGCAGGGATACGTCGGTGAGGTCCTTGGCCCGTTCGGTCGCCTTCTGCGCCGTCCCCACCAGCGTGGTGAACGTATCCGCCGCGCACACCGGAATCTCCACCGGAATGAGGTTGGTGTACCAGCCCACCGATGCCGACTCACCGGGCAGTGAGCGGGTATTGGCCGGGGAGAACCCGAAATACGTTTCCCGGCCCGCCAATTCGAATTCCGCCAGCGCTGCCGCCGCGAACAATCCGCCCAGGAAACGCCCACCGTGTTCGGCGCACACCTGCTCGAAGCGCAGCATCTCGGATTCCCGCAGCAGCGGCAGCGTCTGCTGCGCGCCCCGGGCGTAGCCGCCGCCACCCAGTTCGAGTGGGAAGCGCGGCACCTCGCCGCCGTTGTGCCGCAATAGATCCAGCCAGTGCCACACCTCGGACGATTCCAGGGTGAGCCGCTCGTTGACGCGCCGCTCCCGCGCGCAATAGTCGAGATGTCCGCTCACCGGCGGCAATTCGGCCGGGTCACCGGAGAGTTCGGCGAAATACAGCAGCAACAGATCCACGCACGAAAGCGCCTGCGCCACACCGTCGGTGTGCAGATGATCGACCGCCGCGTAGAGCGTGAAGGAATCCGATCGCTCGATCACCCCGAAGGAGAAGCAATCCCATTCGAACGGTCCGGGCGTCTCGGCCTGCACCCGTTCGCGCAGCTCCACGAGATCGGTGAATTCGCCGTAGTCGGTGGCGGCGAGCTCGATGGCGGCCGGATCGCCGACATGTCGCACGATCCGCCCGTCCGATTCCAGGTCGAACCAGCTGCTGAAGGTGTCGTGGCGGCGCAGGAACGCGGTCAGCGCGGTTGTCAGCGCTCGCCGGTCCGGCGCTCCGGGCAGGTCGAAGGAGATCATGCACAGTCGCGAAACCCGCAGTCCCACCCGTGAATTGCGATGCGTCGCACGCAGATAGGCCTGCTGCTGATACGACGGCCCGACCTCGTGCGCGGTCGCCCGTCGCATCGCGGCCCGGGCGGCGGGTGACGCCGTCCAGGTGGTGAGCCGCCCGAGCCCGGGCTGCCAGTCGCCGAAGAGTCCGAACGCGACCATGAAGACCTCGATTCCTACTTCCCTGGTGAATCAGGTTTCCGAGTGAACGCCACCCGCCCACGCCCTGACCAGCGCCGCAGCCAAAGTCTGTGACCATTCCCAAGCCGAGTCCGCCACGCCCGGATGGTCTCCCAAAGTTTGCCGATCCGCGTTGTCCGGGAATCGGATTCGACCTAACGTCACGCACCGACCGTCCCCACACGCGGCAATCGGAGGTCCAGGGTGCATTCGGCAGGCCCGCTCACCGCGCTCGTACTGGCCATGGCAATCCCCTGGCTCTGCGCCGGAAATCCGGCACGGGCGGAACCGAGCACGCCCACCGCGGCGCTGGAATCCGCCCGGCCCGCACCCGACGGCTCCCGGCTGCTGACGGCGGCCGAGAGTTCGGACGGCCTGCTCGACCTGCGCGTGCACTCCACCGCCATGAACGCCGATATCGCATTGAAAGTGTTACGCGCACCGGACGATTCGACACCGGCACCCGTGCTCTACCTACTCAACGGCGCGGGCGGCGGCTCCGATGCCAGCAGCTGGCCCGAACAGACCGATATCGTCGACTTCTTCCGCGGCAAACAGGTCACCATCGTCACCCCGCTGGGCGGCAACGGCAGCTATTTCACCGACTGGCAGGCCGACGATCCGCTACTGGGCCGCATGCGCTGGAGCACCTTCCTCACCCGGGAATTGCCACCCATCATCGATTCCGCGCTGCACGGCAGCGGAGCGAATGCCATCGCGGGCATTTCCATGGCCGGGACCTCGGTCTTCCAGCTCGCGCTGGACGCGCCCGGCCTGTACCGAGCCATCGGCGCATTCAGCGGTTGCGCCCGTACCAGCGATCCTCTCGGCCGCCTGTTCGTGGACGCCGTGGTGGTGCGCTGGCATGGCAATCCGGTCAATATGTGGGGACCGCCGGACGATCCGGCGTGGCTCGCCAACGACCCCTACCTGCACGCCGATCAGCTGCGCGGCACCACCATCTACGTATCGACCGGTACCGGCCTGCCCGGTCCGCTCGACACGCTCGACGCCCCCGGCATTCGCGGCAACGCGCCCAAGCTGCTGGCCCAACTCACCAGCGGCGGCTTCCTCGAGGCCATCACCTCGCAATGCGCCGCCGCACTGCGCGACCGCCTCCAATCCCTGGATATCCCAGCGACTTTCAACCTTCGCCCGGCGGGCACGCACTCCTGGGGCTACTGGCAGCAGGACCTGCACGACTCCTGGCCGATGTTCGAACAGGCGCTCCGGAATTGACGCCCGTCACGCGAGCCCGGATCAGCGCGGAAAGGCCGTGCGCGAAGCCACCCACTCGAGGCAGGCTGGGCGCATGATCTCACTCGACACTGCCATCACCGCGGTCACCGTCTATCCCGATCGGGCGCGCGTGACTCGATCCGGCAAAGTGGAGGTACCCGCCGGCGAGCACCGGATTCGAGTCGCACCGCTACCGCAGGACCTGCTGCGCGATTCGATCCGGGTCGCGGGGCAGGGCGAGGTGGTGGTGCTCGGGGTCGACATCACCACCGAACGGCAGATCGCGGTGACCGATGAGCAGGTCGCGGCGCTGGAGGAACGCATTCGCGAACTCGAGGTGGCGATCGGCGCGCTCGGCGACTCCGATCGCGCGGCCGATGCGCGAATCGTCTTCCTGGACCGGCTCGCCCGGCGCTCGGCGGAATCGCTCGCCGCGGCCGACAGCGGGCGGGTCAGCACGTTCGTCGATGATCTCGAAGCACAGTACGAGACCGTCAATACCGCACGCCGCGAGCGAGATAAGTTGCGGCAGCAGCACATTCGCGAGCAGCAGGCGGTACAGCGGCAGCTCGGCGATCTGCGCGGCAAGAATCGCACCGATGCCGAAGCCGCGATCATTACCGTCGAAGCGGCACAGGCGGTGACGGTGGACCTGGACATCTCCTACGTGGTGCTCGGGGCGAGCTGGAGCAGCAGTTACGACCTGCGGCTCACCGACGCGGGCCTGACACTGCGCTGGTTCGGCCTGGTGGAACAGCGCACCGGCGAGGACTGGCCGGAATGCCGCCTGCAACTGTCCACCGCCCGTCCGGCGCAGGCGCTCGACGTGCCCGAACTCGATCCCTGGTTCATCGGCGTGGGAGTACCGCAGTCGGTAATGCGATCCATGGTGGCGGGCAGTGCGTCGATGGACGCGGTACCGGTCGGCTACGGCGCACCCGCCCCGGCGGCAGCACCACCGGCCATGGCGCGCAAGGCGGCTCCCATTCGTGAGTCCGTCGCCGCGGTCGAACACGGTGTCACCGCCGCGACCTACACCCCGCAGCGGGCCGTCGCCGTGGCATCGGACGGCACCGACCACCGCACGGTCATCACCGCGCTCGACCTCGAGGCCGAACTGGACCATGTGACCGCGCCGGTACAGGCGCTGGAAGCGGTATTGCGCGCCACCGCGCGCAATACCTCCGAGCACACGCTGCCGTCCGGCCGGGCCGCGCTGTTCCACGACTCCGAATTCGTAGGGGCCACCTACCTGGCGACCTGGGCTCCGGGCGAGGAGCGCGAGTTGGCCCTCGGCGTCGACGACCGCATTCGAGTCGAACGAGAACTGGTGCGCCGCAACGCGTCCAAGGCCACGCTCGGGTCAGCCCGGCGCATCGAAACCGAGTACACGATCACCGTGCACAACCACACCGGCAGAACCGCCAACGTGACGGTGCTCGATCGCCTCCCGGTAGCCCGCGACGCCGCCATCACCGTCCGCGAGACCACCGCCAAACCGCAACCGGCCGAACGCGGCGAACTCGGGGTGCTCACCTGGAAACTCGAACTGGACCCGCAAGCCCAGTCGACCATCACCTTCGGCTACCGCGTGGAAGCCGGTAAGGGTGTGATCATCGACGGCCTGCACGACTGACAGACGGACGCCCGTCACCCGGGTTCGACTGCGCTCATATAGGCCGAACCCGGCTGGGTTCATATCAGCCGAACTCGGCTGAGCCGCACCGCGACCCGGCTCGGCGACACGTCAGCCCAGTTCTGCCAGCAGCGCCGCGAGCAGCCGCTCCGGTGTTCCGACGCTGGAATAGCCTGCGGCATAACGATGTCCGCCGCCACCGAGCGCTGTCGCGACTTTGGAGACGTCAACGCCGAGACCACCGTCGGCGGCATCGTGTGAGCGCAGCGAGACGGTCCAGTGCTCGGATTCGCCCCGGCATTCCTTGAATACCGCCGCGACCTGCGCCTCCGCCGTCGTGCGCACCAGATCGACAATGCTCTCGACCTCTTCGGAGCGCACGCCGACGGTGTCCTCGCGGCGCACGACGACATAGACCAGCCCCGCTCCCCCGGCCGCCGCGCGATCGAGCTGCGCCGAGGCCAGCACCCGCGACAGCATGGGCAGCCACTGGAAAGGATGGGTGTCCATGAGGGTGCGGGTAATCCCCGGACCATCGATACCCGTGGCCAGCAGCCGCTCGGCGAGCGCGTGCGACCCGGGCCGCGCCCATTTGAAGGATCCGGTATCGGTGACCAGCCCGGCGTAAAGACAGTGCGCCACATCGCGATCGATGGTCTCGCCCCAGGCATCGAGCACCCGGGCGATCAATCCCGCCGTGGATTCGGCATTCTCATCGATCACATTGACCGCGCCGAACCGGGTATTGGACCGATGGTGGTCCAGCACCAGCGTGATACGCGCGCCGTCCAATCGATCCTCGAGCGCACCGAGCCGCCCCGCGCTACCGCAGTCGACGGCGACGAGCACATCGACCTCGCGCGGAACCTGTTCCGGCGCAACCAATAGTTCGGTACCGGGCAGCGATCGCATCGACACCGGTAGTTCGGCGGGCTCGGCGAAGGCGACCCGCACCGGGACTCCCCGCCTGCGCAGCACCAGACCCAGCGCGAGTCCGCTGCCGATGGTGTCGGCATCGGGCTGCACATGGCACAGCACGGTCACCGACCGAGCGGTGTCGAGTATCGACACCGCCGCGGCCAGATCTACCGGTTCGGTCACCGGCGTCTCCTCCCGGTCCGGAGACCGCAGGTCAGTCTTCGTCGTCCGTATCGTCGTCGGCCTTGTACGGGTCGACATCGCCGGCGTAGCTGGCGTTCACCGCGACCTGTGCGACCCGAGCGTCGGCAGCGCGGGCGCGGGCCAGCAGCTCCTCCATCTCCTTCGCGGCGGTCGGAACGGTGTCGAGCTGGAACGACAGGATCGGGGTGAACTTCACCCCGGTGGCCGCGCCGACCTTGGAGCGCAGAATGCCCTTGGCCTTGTCCAGGCCCGCGGCGGCCTCGGTGTAATCGGGTTCGGTGTCGAGGGTTTCCCCCATCACCGTGTAGTAGACGGTGGCTTCCCGCAGATCACCGGTCATCTTGGTATCGGTGATGGTGACGAAACGCAGCCGCGGATCCTTGATCTCGTACTCGATGGCCGTAGCCACGATCGAGGAGATCCGCTTGGCGAGTCGGCGTGCCCTGGCTTGATCCACCATGGCCGTGCCCTCCTCACTGGATAGATTCAGTCTTCGGGTCCGAAGACGCGGCGGCGTACCGCCAGCAACTGTAACTCCGGACGATTGGCGACATGCCGTTCACACTTGTCCAGCACTTCGGTCAGGTGATTCATGCCGTAGCTGGCCATGGCCACACCTACCAGTGTCCGGCGATACCGGTCATGATCTCCGCCCTCGGTGACACTGACCTCGAACCTGCGCAGGTCGGCGATGATCGGGCGAAGGACGGAGCGCTTCTCCTTCAGTGAATGCACATCACCGAGCAAGATATCGAACTCGAGCGCTCCGAAAAACAGCTTTTCAGTCATATGAACGCGCCCCGGGAAATGCGCGTGTGTTACCCGGAGGGGAAAGGGGCACAACCCCGCCGGACCCGAGCGGCCCGGCGGGATCGTGTACTGCTCCTAGTCGCGCGGCTTTTCCCGCAGCTCGTAGGCCTCGACGATGTCACCCTCGCGAATGTCGTTGTAGGTCAACGTCATACCGCATTCGTAGCCTTCACGAACCTCGGTGGCGTCATCCTTCTCACGACGGAGCGACGCGATGGTCACCGTCTCCGCGACCACTACGTTGTCACGCAGCAGACGCGCCTTGGCATTGCGCTTGACCGAACCGCTGGTAACCCAGCAACCGGCGATATTGCCGAACTTGGAGGAGCGGAAGATCTGGCGGATTTCCGCCCGACCCAGCTCGACCTCTTCGTAGATCGGCTTGAGCAGACCCTTGAGGGCCTTCTCGATCTCGTCGATCGCCTGGTAGATGACCGAGTAGTAGCGAATGTCCACGCCTTCGCGGTTCGCCAGCTCGGTCGCCTTGCCCTCGGCACGGACGTTGAATCCGATGATGATCGCGTTCGAGGCCGACGCCAGGTTGACGTTGGTCTCGGTGACGCCACCGACACCGCGGTCGATGACGCGCAGACGCACCTCGTCGCCGACATCGATACCGAGCAGCGCCTCTTCGAGGGCCTCGACGGTACCGGAGTTGTCGCCCTTGAGGATCAGGTTCAGCTCCGAAGTCTCCTTCAGGGCGGCATCCAGATCTTCCAGGGAGATGCGCTTGCGGCTGCGTGCGGCCAGGGCGTTGCGCTTACGCGCATTGCGACGGTCCGCGATCTGGCGAGCGATCCGGTCTTCCTCGACCACGAGCAGGTTGTCGCCCGCGCCGGGGACCGAGGTGAAACCGATGACCTGGACGGGACGCGACGGCAGTGCCGCCACGACGTCGTCGCCGTGCTCGTCGACCATGCGGCGCACACGACCGTAGGCGTCGCCCGCCACGATCGAGTCACCCACGCGCAGCGTGCCGCGCTGGATGAGGACGGTGGCGACCGGGCCACGACCGCGGTCCAGGTGGGCTTCGATGGCCACACCCTGCGCGTCCATGTCCGGGTTGGCCCGCAGATCCAGGGTGGCATCCGCGGTCAGCACGACGGCCTCGAGCAGGGAGTCGATATTGGTGCCCTGCTTCGCCGAGATGTCGACGAACATGGTCTCGCCGCCGTACTCCTCGGCGACCAGACCGTATTCGGTCAGCTGCTGGCGAATCTTCTGCGGATTCGCGCCTTCCTTGTCGATCTTGTTGACCGCCACCACGATCGGCACATCAGCGGCCTGCGCGTGGTTGATGGCCTCCACCGTCTGCGGCATGACGCCGTCGTCGGCCGCGACCACGAGGATCGCGATATCGGTGGCCTTGGCACCACGGGCACGCATGGCGGTGAACGCCTCGTGACCCGGGGTATCGATGAAGGTGATGAGCCGGTCGAGGCCGTTGACCTCGGACAGCACCTGGTAGGCGCCGATGTGCTGGGTGATACCGCCGGCTTCGCCCTCACGGACGTTCGCCTTACGGATGGTGTCCAGCAGTCGGGTCTTACCGTGGTCGACGTGACCCATGACGGTGACAACCGGCGGACGGATCTGCAGGTCGTCCTCGTCGCCCTCGTCCTCGCCATAGGTGAGGTCGAAGTTGGCGAGCAGCTCGCGGTCCTCGTCCTCCGGGGAGACCACGTGAACCACGTAGTTCATCTCCGAACCCAGCAGCTCGAGGGTCTCCTCGTTCACCGACTGGGTAGCGGTGACCATCTCACCGAGGTTGAACAGCGCCTGTACCAGCGAGGCCGGGTTGGCACCGATCTTCTCGGCGAAATCGGACAGCGACGCGCCACGGGCGAGACGGATGATCTCGCCGTTGCCGCGGGGCAGACGCACGCCACCGACGGCGGGAGCCTGCATGCTCTCGTACTCGGCGCGCTTCGCCCGCTTCGACTTACGCCCCTTGCGGGGCGCGCCACCCGGACGACCGAATGCACCCGCGGCACCGCCGCGACCACCACCGGAACCGGGACGGCCACCGCCGCCACCGCCGGGACGACCGCGGAAACCACCCGCGGCAGCGCCACCGGCACCCGGAGCTCCACCGGTACCCGGGGCACCGCCCTGGCCACCGCGGTACGGACCACCGGCACCGGCCGGACGACCGGCACCGCCGCCGGGACGCGGACCACCCTGACCCGGACCACCGGGACGACCGCCACCGGGAGCCGGACGCGCGGCACGCGACGGCATCGCACCCGGGTTCGGGCGAGGCGGCATCGAGCCGGGGTTCGGACGCGGACCACCGGGACGGGGACCGCCCTGACCGGCGGCCGGACGCGGACCACCCTGACCGGGGGCCGGACGACCGGCGCCACCGGGGCGCGGACCACCCTGACCCGGACCGCCCTGACCCTGACCCGGGCGCGGGCCCTGGCCGGGACCCGGACGCGGGCCACCCTGGCCCGGAGCCGGGCGGGGACCGCCCTGACCGGGAGCCGGACGCGGCGCGGGACGCTCGGGAGCGGAGGAGAAGGGGTTGTTACCGACGCGCGGGGCCTTGGGACCCGGCTTCGGACCCGCGGGACGCGGCGCGCCCGGGGTCGGAGCCTGGCCACCGGCCTGCTGCGCCGGACGCGGCGCGGGCTGTGCCGGACGGGGAGCACCTGGGGTGGGGCGCTGACCCTGTTGCTGCGGTGCGGGCGCCGGGGCCGGAGCCGCGGAAGCCGCAGGGGCAGCGGGAGTTTCGGGCACGGCCGGCTTGGGAGCCGGGCCGGGCTTGATGGACGGACCCGGACGCACGGCCGGAGCCGGAGCGGCGGCCGCGGGAGCGACCTGCTCGGGCTGGGCGACGGGCTTCGGGGCGGCCGGAGCCGGGGTCTGGGCCTGAACCGGCGCGGGGGCCGGGGCCGGTGCGGACGGACGGGGTGCGCCGGGACGCGGTCCCTGGCTCGCACCCGGGTTCGGCTTGGCAGCCGGACGCGGCGACTGACCGCCGGGAGTACCGGACGCAGCCGGCTTCGCGGTGCCATTGGCCGGGGTGCTCTTCGGCGCGATGGACTCACGCAGACGACGTGCGACGGGTGCTTCCACCGTCGACGACGCCGATTTCACGAACTCGCCCTGCTCCTTGAGCCTTGCGAGTAGTTCCTTGCTAGTGACACCGAGTTCTTTCGCCAACTCGTGCACGCGGGCCTTGCCTGCCACTGCTCTCCTCACTGAGAGGTCGAGCGCGGCAACCCTTTTGGGGATGGCCCGCACGACCTCAGATTATTTCCGATGGCCGATCATCGTTGGTGCTTCACGGTGTGCTCATGAGTGCTCGTGCCTGTTCTCTACGTAATGCTCCAGGGCTGAGATATCCAGATGTCCGGACACTCGTAGTGCTCTGCCGAATGCTCGGCGCCGAACCGCATTGCTCAGACAAGACGAAGCGGGGTGCAACCAGGCACCCCTTCCGGGAAGTCTGCGCGACGGATCGGGAATCACCGCGGTTTCCCGGGCGACGATCCGCAACAGTTCGACGGTCAGTGCGCGCCCACGACATCCAATGCAGGTCCGCATGGGTTCTGATCTTGATTTCACCCGTGCAGCGCGCAAAGAAGCCGAAGACTCGCGCTGAGCCTGCGTCCACTCTACCGCTGTCATGTCCCGATCTCCGCATCCGTACCCCCTGGAAGTTACCAAGCTGTCATCCAGGGGGTCTGTTTACCAAATCTCGGGACCGACCGGGCCGGAGCACTCCGGCAAGATCAACCCCTAGTCAGCTCCGGTGCGCCTCGGTGCGCACCGAACCGGCCACATCGGGGGCCGCATCACTGCGAATGTCGATTCGCCAGCCCGTGAGCCGGGCGGCGAGACGGGCATTCTGACCTTCCTTGCCGATCGCCAGCGAGAGCTGGAAGTCCGGCACCACGACCCGCGCCGCACGGGCGTCGGGGTCGACGATCGTGACGGATACAACTTTCGACGGGGACAGCGCATTCCCGACGAAGGCGGCCGGATCCTCGGCGTAGTCGATGATGTCGATCTTCTCGCCGGCGAGCTCGCTCATCACATTGCGCACGCGCTGACCCATCGGGCCGATGCACGCGCCCTTGGCGTTCACGCCCTGCACGGTGGAGCGGACCGCGATCTTGGAGCGATGCCCGGCCTCGCGGGCCACGGCCACGATCTCGACCGAACCGTCCGCGATCTCCGGGACCTCGAGCGCGAACAGGCGGCGCACCAGATTGGGGTGCGTGCGCGAGAGGGTGATCTGCGGGCCGCGCGGACCGCGCGAGACACCGACCACGTAGCACTTGATGCGATCGCCGTGCTCATAGGTTTCGCCGGGCACCTGCTCGGCGGGCGGGATGACACCCTCCGCGCCGTGCGCCTCGCTGCCGATGCGGACCACGATGGTGCCGCGGGCGTTCATGCGGGCGTCGCGCTGGACGACGCCGCCGACGATATCGCCCTCATGGGTGGCGAAGTCGCCGAACGATTTCTCGTTCTCCGCGTCGCGCAGTCGCTGGAGCACGACCTGGCGGGCGGTGGTTGCCGCGATGCGGCCGAAACCCTCTGGGGTGTCATCCCATTCGGAGATCATGTTGCCGTCGGCGTCGACCTCGCGGGCCATCACGCGCACCACACCGGTCTTCTGGTTGATGTCGATGCGGGCGGTGGGCTGATGCCCGTCGGTGTGCCGGTAGGCGGTGAGCAACGCGGACTCGATCGCGGAGATCACGGTCTCCATCGAGATCCCCTTGTCGGCGACTATCGCGCGCAGGGCTTCGATTTCGATGTTCATTCCACGATCCCTTCGGTCGGTGAATCGGATACTGCTTCTTCTGTTACTTCGTCTGCTTCGTCGTCATCGTCATCATCGGGCGACGCACCCGTGTCGACGGCCTCCGCACCGGGCTGGGGACGCCCCGGCGCCACTCCCCCCGCGAGTTCCAGTTCGGCGGCTCCGGGCGGCGAGAACTCCACCTGGACCACGGCGAACTCGATATCGGCCAGCGGCACCGTCACCCGATGCGGATTCCGCTTGCCGCCGAGGACCAGCGCCACCTGTTCTTCGGTGGCGGCGCCGACGCGTGCCTCGAAACGCGGTTTGCCCTTCTCCTGCGGGGACGTCACGCCCGTACGGAGAGTGACCTTCACCTTGCGGCCCTGTGCGCGCCGCCAGTGGCGTAGCTCGGTCAGGGGTCGATCGATGCCGGGGGTGGTGACCTCCAGCAGATACGGGGTCTCGCCGAAGTCGCCTGCCTCGTCGAGGGTTTCCGAGATTTCCGAACTCAGTTTCGCGACGACGTCCAGTGGGGCTGCCTCGTCGCTGTCGACCGTCACCTTCACCTTGGCATGCGCTGTACCGGCAGCCGAAATCGAAACGCCTTCGAGATCGAATCCCCGGCGTTCGACGAGCTCAGCAACAAGCTGGCTCACCCTTTCCTCGGTCGGCATCGGCATGTGGGGCGGCTCCTGGTTCAGTTGTGACGGATTGAGTTGTCGGTTGTGGCGGTGCGAGTTTCCGGTGAATTTGCGCACCGGGAGGTCTAGCGTAACGCGCGGAAAGAGTGTAAAGGACCAGCCGAGGTTCACGACTTCGGCATGGTCGGCGTTGCCGAGCGACGGCGTGTTTGCTGCCGACGCGCCCATCGCGGCACCGTATCGATCGAGATCACAGCCTATCCGACGGCCCTGACGGCGGGGGTGCGCCGCGATGGCTGGCACCATGTACGGGTGCCCAGCAGTCTGAGCGGCCCTATGGCCGGTGTCACGCAAATGCCCGAGCCCCCCGGATCCGCTATGGACCGCCGTGCCGTGCTGCGCCTCGCCGGTGGGGGCGTGCTCGCCGTCGCCGCCGTCGGCGCGCTGACGGCGTGCACCGAGGAATCCGCTCCGGAACTTCCGGATCCGCTTCTGGCGCAGGAGGAATCGGCTCGGGCCGATGCCGCGAACGCGCAGGCGGCCATCGCCACCAATCCGGACAAGGCCGCGGCGTTGCAGACCATCGCCACCCAGCGCGGTGCGCACGCCGATGCGCTGCGCACCGAAATCGACCGCGCCATAGGCGTTTACGGTGACGGCACCACGCCGTCCAAGCGCGTCGCACCGCCCACCCCCACCGTGCCCGTGCCGCCGCCCGCGGTCAGCCAGTTGAAGGCGAGCCTGGGTCAGGCGCAGCGTTCGGCGGCCGATCTGTCCATCCAGCTCTCCGGTTACCGAGCGGGACTGCTCGGTTCGATCAGCGCCGCGTGCGCCACCCAGGCGGGAGTCCTGCTCGCATGACCCTCCCCGATCAGCAGGCACTCACCGATGCGCTGAGCGCCGAGTACGCCGCCGTCTACGCGTACGGCGTCATCGCCGCCTATGCCAATAACGACCGGGACAGGTACGTCTCCGAATGCACCGCCGCGCACCGCGCGCGCCGTGACGCCACCATCGACACCCTGAAGGCGCTCGGCGCGACGGTTCCCGCTCCCGCCGCCGCCTACACGGTCCCCTTCACCGTCGACGACCCCATCCCGGCGGCCAAGCTCGCGGTCACCGTCGAATCCGATACCGCCGCCGCCTGGCACTCCGCCCTGGAGCGCGCGGACACCCCCGAGATCCGGCGCACCGCCCTGGACGCGCTCACCGAATCCGCTCTCCGCGAAGCCACTTGGAACAGCATCCTGGGCAACAATCCACCCACCACCGCCTTCCCCGGTCAGTCCTGAATTCGAATTCGCTCGCACCACTTCGCGATTCCCGTTCGCGGGAATGGCGGTAGGGTTGACCGGACGCGGTTGGGCGTAATCTTTTTGCCGCGCAAATCAATTCCGGTGTGAGTCGAGGAGTGGCTGTGGCGGTTGATGCTGCCCGGGAAGAAAAAGCACTGCGTGAGGTTACGAATCGCCTGGTGGAGCGGTATGGCGAGGAGTATTCGGCGGAGCGGGTCGAGGCCGCGGTAGGGGCGGTTCGGCAGCGGTTCGACGGGCATGCGGTACGCGATTTCGTTCCCATTCTGATCGAGCGGATCGTGCGGCGCGAGCTCACACCGGTCGAAGTGGAAAATAGTGCGGAAGAATCGAATTCGAATAGTTCGGAAGCAATTCCATTGGGGGACAATTCGAATTCGGCGAGTAGTCATCTGTTCGACACCTTGGACCGCCTGGGGGTGAAGCGGCGGACCGTACTGGTGGGTGCGGCGGCGGCCGTGGTCGCGGTGGTCGGGGTGGTGGCCGTGATCGCCGTGCAGGGGCCGGATTCGGAGCCTGTCGCCGCGACTCCGGCCGGGCTGACCACGGTGCGCGGGGTCGTAGGGTCGGAGAAGATGGCGTTCTTCTCCGATCAGCGGGTGGTGGACGCGCTGGCCAAACAGGGGGTCAAGGTCGAGGTGGATCCGGCCGGATCGCGGCAGATCGCGACCTCGGTGGATCTGGGGAAGTACGATTTCGCGTTCCCGTCCAGTTCGGCTGCGGCGGAACGGATTCAGCGGTTGAAGAATGTGAGCGGCAAGTACACGCCGTTCTCGTCGCCGATGGCGATCGCCACCTTCAAGCCGATCGTGGATCTGCTCACCGCCGCCGGGGTCGTGAAGCCCGGTCCGACACCGGCTTTCGATGTCGAGAAGTTCCTCGCGCTCGCCGAGAAGGGGGTGCAGTGGGACCAGCTGGAGGGCAACACCACCTACCCGGTGCGCAAGAATGTGCTGGTCGGGACCACCGATCCGCGCACGTCCAACTCCGCGGCCATGTATCTGGCGGTGACCGCGTACGTGGCCAATGACAACACCATCGTGCGCGGGGGCAAGGCGGAAGACTATGCGGTGTCCCGCATCTCGCGCCTGTTCACCCGGCAGGGGTACACCGAGAACAGCACCGACGGGCCGTTCAAGGAGTACCTGGCCAATGGCATGGGTCCGACGCCCATGGTCTGGATCTACGAAGCCCAGTACGTGGACGCGGCGGTGCACAATCAGCTGAAGCCGGACATGGTGCTCATGTACCCGTCCCCCACCGTCATGTCCCAGCACACCGTGGTGCCGCTGAACGACAAGGGCGACACCGTCGGCAAGCTGCTCGCCACCGATCCGGAGCTCCAGCGCCTGGCCGCCGAGCACGGCTTCCGGCCCGCGGACGCCAGTCTGTTCACGAAAGTCACTGCCGAACACCAGGTTCCGGTGGTGCCCAATCTGATCGATGTGGTGGACCCGCCCAACTACGACACCCTCGAGCATTTGCTGGACGGCGTCGCGAAGGCGTTCAACTAGCAGGTGAGCCGGAAAACCGTCGAGCCGCGCACCCGGAGGTGCGCGGCTCGATTCGTGTTGTGCGAGTGGGTCAGCCGCGCACGCGCGCGATGATGCCCGCTACCGCGGTTTCGGCCGGGAGCTCTTCGCTTTCACCGGTGAAGCGGTCGCGCAGTTCCAGCTTGCCTTCGGACCAGCCGCGGCCGATGACCACGACCAGCGGCATACCCAGGAGTTCGGCATCCTTGAACTTGACGCCCGGGGAGGCCTTGCGGTCGTCGAACAGGACGTCCAGACCGGCCGAGCTGAGTTCGGCGACAACCTGTTCCGCGCCTTCGCGGGCGGCGTCGTCCTTGTTGGCGATGACGACGTGCACGTCGTACGGGGCCACGGACCGGGGCCAGCGCAGGCCCTTGTCATCGTGCATCTGCTCGGCGATGACGGCGACCATGCGGGAGACGCCGACGCCGTAGGAGCCCATGGTGAGGCGGACCGGCTTGCCGTTCTCGCCGAGGACGTCGACCTCGAAGGAGTCGGTGTACTTCTGGCCGAGCTGGAAGATGTGGCCGATCTCGATACCGCGCGCGGCCTCCAGGACGCCGCGGCCGTCGGGCGAGGGATCGCCGTCGCGGACTTCGGCGGCCTCGATGGTGCCGTCGGGGGTGAAGTCGCGGCCCGCGACCAGGCCGACGTAATGCTTGCCGGGCTCGTCCGCGCCGGTGATCCAGGCGCTCCCGGAGACCACGCGCGGGTCGACCAGGTAGCGAACGCCGTTGGCCAGCAGCGCCTTCGGGCCGATGTAGCCCTTCACGAGGAAGGGGTTGGCCTTGAAGTCGGCATCGTCGAGGAGTTCCACCTCGGCGGGCTCCACGGACGCGCCGAGGCGCTTCTCGTCGATCTCGCGGTCGCCGGGGACGCCGACGCCGAGGATCTCGGTCTTGCCGTCCGGGTAGCGCAGCTTCACGAGCACGTTCTTCAACGTGTCCGCCGCGGTGACGGGGCGGCCGAACTGTTCGGCGATGCCCGCGCCGTTGGCCCAGTCGACCAGGGTGGCGATGGTGGGGGTGCCGGGGGTCTCGTGTGCGACGGCCTCGGCCAGGCCCTCGAAGGCGATCTCCGGCGGTGCGGCGGTGATCACGGCTTCCACGTTTGCGGCATAACCGGATTCGCGGCAGATCACGTAGGTGTCCTCGCCGACGGGGCTGTCCGCGAGGAATTCCTCGGACGCCGAACCGCCCATGGCGCCGGAGGTGGCGGCCACGATCACGTACGACACGCCCAAGCGCTCGAAGATTTTCTGGTACGCCTCGCGGTGCGCGTTGTAGCTGTTCTTGAGCCCGTCCTCGTCGAGGTCGAACGAGTACGAATCCTTCATGACGAATTCGCGGCCACGCAGGATGCCCGCGCGCGGACGGCCTTCATCGCGGTACTTGTTCTGGATCTGGTACAGCGTGACCGGCAGATCCTTGTACGAGTTGTACTCACCCTTCACGGTGAGCGCGAACAGCTCTTCGTGGGTGGGTCCGAGCAGGTAGTCCTGCCCCTTGCGGTCCTTGAGCCGGAACAGCGCGTCGCCGTATTCGGTCCACCGGTTGGTGGCCTCGTACGGTTCGCGCGGCAGCAGCGCGGGCAGTGAGATCTCCTGGGCGCCGATGGCGTCCATCTCCTCGCGAACGACATTCTCGATCTTGCGCAGCGTGCGCAGGCCGAGCGGCAGCCACGAGTAGACACCCGGGGCAATGCGCCGCACATATCCGGCGCGGACCAGCAGCTTGTGGCTGGGCACCTCGGCGTCGGCGGGGTCGTCGCGCAGGGTGCGCAGGAAGAGGTGGGAGAGGCGGGTGATCACGGCTCCACAGACTAGCCGTTGCGTACGAGATGCTCACAAGGCATTACCGTGTTGGCTCGTGCTGGTGCTGCTGCCTCCCTCAGAAACCAAGTCCGACGGTGGTTCGGGCGGTCCGTTGGATCTGGATGCCCTTGCGATGCCGCAGCTCACGGCGGTGCGCGATAAGTTGGTGACCGAGCTGAGTCAATTGGCCGGGGATCCGGACGCGTCGCGGGCGGCGTTGGGGCTGGGCAAGGGGGCTGACGCGGAGATCGCGCGCAATGCCTCGTTGCGGAGTTCGCCGACTCGGTCGGCGCTGGATCGGTACACCGGGGTGCTCTATGACGCGTTGGACGCGCCGGGGTTCACCAAGGCGCAGCGGGCCAAGGCCGATGCGCGGCTGGCGATCGGGTCGGCGCTGTTCGGGGTGATTCGGGCGGGGGATCCGATTCCGGCGTACCGGCTTTCGGGTGGGTCGAAGTTGCCGGGGTTGCCGACGCTGCAATCGCTGTGGAAGCAGGTGCTGCCGGAGGCGTTGCGCGAGGAGACCGACGGGCAGTTGGCCGTTGACCTGCGATCGGGCACCTATCAGGGTCTGGGGCGCATTCCGGGTGCGATCACCGCGACGGTGCTCACCGAGCGGCCCGACGGGAGCCGGACGGTGGTGAGCCATTTCAACAAGCACCACAAGGGGCTGCTGGCTCGCGCCCTGGTGCTGTCCCGCACCGAGCCCACCGATATCAACGGCTTGGCCCGGGTTGCGGAGAAGTTCGGTCTGCGGTGCGAGATCGCCTCGCCCACCGAACTTCTCGTGCTGACCTAGCGCGCGGCCGATCAGCCTCGCGGGCCGAGGAACAGGGTTTGGGTGCCTCGGCCGATCGGTCCCTTCTCGTCGAACATGCGCGACTCGGCGAGGCCGACGCCGGTGCGTTCGGGGTAGGTGACCGCGTCCAGGCAGACCCATTCGCCGACGGGTTCGCGGTGCAGCGTCACCGTCAGGTCGGTGTTGATGAAAAGGTAACGGTCCCAGTCCAATACGGAGCTGACGCCATTGCCGGAATCGGCCGCGGCGAGGGCGCGTTCCAGCGGGCTGGGCGTGGTGCCCGCAACGATGGGGTGGCGCAGGCGAATCCAGCAGACGGCGGGGCCGGGTTCGGTGAAACTGCCTGATACGAAGCGGTATTCGATGGCGTGATGAAAGCCGACCGGCTGATCCGACGGGAATCGCACACTGCCGCCGGCGGTATCGGGCCCGGGCCGGGTCCCGGTCGGCAGCACCTCGGCGGGCAGATCCAGCTCGGGATCGGCCGCACGCAACCGCCACGCATTGGCCCGCAATACCGGCCCTTGCTCCGAACTCAGTGTGGCCTCGATCAATTCGACACTGCGCCCCGGCCGCACCACCCGCGCGTGCGCGGTGAGCGGCGCGATCGGCACCGGCCCGAGAATCTCGACCGCGACCCGGCCGATCCGAAACCCCTCCCGCGGCTCACACCGCTCGATCACATGCCCGAGCAGTGCCGACGGCGGCCCGGCATGCTGTGCGTCCGGCGACCACGGCCCCCGCGTGTGATCGGTGGAGTGGAAGACGTCGGGCTGCTCCGCATCGGGAAGGTAGAAGGCGTCCATAGTGATCCGAGCGTACGACGGATCGGGTGGGGTACGCGGGGCAGGTGGTCGCGCTGCGGAGATGCCCGCATTTCACGGCGGTGTTCTGCCCGATCGCGTGGTCCGGAGTGAACCGAAAGGTGTTGTCCGCCAACCTCGGACAACACCCGGCGGGTGCTACTTCCCGGCGGCGTGGCTCGGCAGCACGCAGACCGCGTCCAGGCCCAGGACGTGGTTGAGGCGGCCGAAGGCGAGCCAGGAGCCCAGGCACATGGAGAGTTCGACCACTTCGGCCTGGGAGTAGTGGGCGAACATGCGCTGCCAGAATTCGTCGTCGAGGCTGTGGTGGTCCTCGGCGTAGCGTTCGGCGTATTCGGCGGCCAGACGGGTGCGCTCGTCGAAGTTTTCGGTTGTGCGCCAGTTGGTTACGTCGTCCTCGAAGGACTCTTCGACCTTCTCGCCATTGCGGTCGGTGCGCCAGTCGAGGCAGAAGAGGCAGCCGTTGATCTGGGCGATGCGCAGGCGGGCGGCTTCGAATTCACGCAGGCCGAGCGTGGTGTGCTCGTAGACCGCGAGGGAGAACGCGGCGGCGGCGACGCCGATGCCGGGGACCATTTCGCCCCATACGTAGCCGATGGGGTCTTTGCCTTCGGGAATGTCGATGATCATGGTTGGTTCCTTCCGAGGGTGCCGGGGCGGAGGGGGATGTCGAGGGCGTCGTAGAGGCCGGGTTCGGCGGTGACGAGCCAGTCGATGGCGTGCACCAATCTGCCTACGGCGGTGGCGTTTCCGCCCGCCGAGTGGTTGCCGCCCTCATCGGTGGCCTGAATGGTGACCTCGATATTCGGGCGGCCTTCGATGATGACGCGATGTGCGCCCGCGCCACTGTGCGGCGCGGGCCAGTCGGTGGCGCAGGAGGCGTGGATGCGGGTGACGTGTTCGATGACGATGCGGGGCTCGCCGTCGACGATGCCCTGCACCTCGAAGCGGATCGCACCCTGGGTGCCGGCGTCGAAATCACCCATCAACTCGGTGCTGACGGTCTCGTCGAGCGCGCGGCGCTCCACCACCTCGCGGATCTCATCGATCTCGACGCCGAGTCCGCGCGCGATGAGCCGAATCTGCCCGCCCCACACCATGGTCGGCACCGTCGCCATCAGCATGGGCGGCTCGTAGTCCATGGGCTGGCCCATGCCGACCAGGTAGCGGACCGAATCGGGCTGGTCGTAGGTGGTGTAGTCGAAGATCTCCTGACAGCGCACCACGTCGACGGTGTGGCCGAGGCCGCTGATCAGCAGGGGCAGTACATCGTTGCCCCAGCCCGGATCGACGCCGGAGACGAATAGCGAACCGCCGCCTTCGGCAATGGCTTTCAACACGGGTTCGCGCATTTCGGCGGGCGCGTTCTGCTGGTCGTAGAGGGCGTAGAGCGCGGGGGTGACCACGACGGCTCCGGCGCGAATGGCTTGCAGGATGTCGGCGAGCGCGTCATCGGGCCGGATTTCGCCGGAGGCGGCGTACACGACCGCACCGGGACCGGTGGCCAGTGCGGCGGCGATGTCGTCGGTGGCCGCCACCCCCAGCTCGGTGTCGAGTCCGGCCAGTTCGCCCGCGTCCCGGCCGACTTTGGCCGGGTTGTGCACGAGCACTCCCGTGAGTTTCAGTTCGGGGTGTGCGGCGACAGCGCGTATCGCGGCCCGGCCGACATTGCCGGTACCCCAGACCAGGGTGGAAATCATGCGGCGAGCCTAGCAACCGCTTGGTAGGTAGGGAGGCGGTTTGAAGCAAGCAGTTTCCCGATCACCGGGACAGGTGTTTGATCCAGCGCATCGACCGATGCGAGATCGGTTGCGCTGTGTTCAAATTCATCATGGATTCGATTGCAATGGAGCAGATCCGGGCGCTCAAGCACCGCTACCTTCGGACGCTGGATCTCAAGCTCTGGGACGACTTCGCGGACACCCTCAGCAAGGACATCGTCGCCTCGTACGGTTCACCATCGGGCGGTCAGCCGCTCGAATTCACCGGTCGGGACGCGGTTGTCGACTACATGCGCGGCGCACTGAGCGGCAATATCATCACCGTGCATGTGGCTACCCACCCGGAGATCACGGTGGACGGCGAGACCGCCTCCGGCAGTTGGCTTCTGGAGGATACGGTGATAGCGCCGGAGTATAATTTCCTGATTCGCGGGGCCGCGTACTACACCGACACCTACCGGTTGGAAGACGGCGTGTGGCGCATCTCGGGTACCGGATACAAGCGCATCTTCGAGGCCAAGATGGCACCCGAGGCGCTGCCGGGATTCGAGATCACGGCCAATGCCTGGGCGCCCACCACCGCCTGACGGCGGCCTTACCGCTCGGCGGCGTCGACCGCCTTGCGGACCGTCTCGGCGTCGGCCGGGGTGGCCTCGCTCTCCCAGAACGGCTCGGATGCGGAGTACGGCGTGCCGTATACCGGGGTATCGGGCTGGGTGCGCCAACTGTCGCTCGCGCCGCCGATATCGAGGGTGTCGAAGCCGAGCGCGCTGATCAGCTGCGCCGCAGCGGCTTTCGCGTCGGAGTCGTCTCCGGCGATCGGCAGTGTGGTGCGATCGGGAGCACCGGCGGGACGACCGAGCGCGGCCAGGTGCTTGAAGTAGATGTTGTTGAACGCCTTGACCACTCGCGAACGCGGCAGATGCCGTTGCAGCAGTTCGCTGCTGGTGGCGGTACCCGCCGCCAGGTCGGGGAACTCCCCGTCGCGTTCCGGGTAATAGTTATTGGTGTCGATCACGACCTTGCCGACCAGCGGATCGGACGGCACCTCGCGGTACGCCTTGAGCGGCACGGTCACCACGACGATATCTCCCGCCGCGGCCGCCTCCTCGGGCGTTCCGGCCTTGGCCCGGTCCCCCAGTTCCGCCACCAGGCCGGACAGGGTCTCCGGTCCCCGGGAATTGCTCAGCACCACATCGATTCCGGCGGCCACGGCCAGTCTGGCCAGCGTGCCGCCGATATTTCCGCTCCCGATCAGTCCCAGTGTCGTCATGTCTGTGGCCAACCCCCACGGCTGGGAAGATGTTCCCGCGCGGGGCGGGGCGGTGTGGGATTCGCCCCCACGGCCGCCGCCGGACGACGGCCGTGGGAACTCGCCGGAAAGTCTCAGCCGAGGGAGATGGCGTCGAGTCGGGTGCGCAGGAACTCCGCGGAAATCACCGGTTCGAGTCCGCCGATGCGGCCGATCGGGGGTTCCAGGGGTGTGACGCGGGCATCGTGATCGAGTTCGTAGAAGTAGATGAGCGAGACCAGATCCTCATCGGGCGCGGTGGCCTGCGGGGGTAGCACGCGATGCCGTCCGGCGGGCCAGCGCTGTCCGCTCCAATGTGCCAGCAGGTCACCGATATTCACGGTGAGCGCGTCCGGGTCGAAAGGCGCGTCGGCCCAACCGCCTTCGTCGGTGTAGACCTGGAGTCCGCCTGCGCCGGGTTCACGATCGAGCACGGTGACGGTGCCGAAATCGGTGTGCGGGCCGATGCGGAACTGTCCGGGCTCGGGTGCGCCGACGTGGGTCAGTGGTGGATACCAGTTGATATTGCAGGTCCAGGTGGGCAGGCTCGCCAAACCTTGAAAAGGGTTGTGCGGCAGGTCGAGTGCGGCGGCGAAGAGCGCGAGAAGTTCATCCGAGAGCACGCGCATGGCGGCGGTGTAGGTGGTGAACAGCTCACGCAGTTCGGTGATCTCGGCGGGCCAGACATTGTCGAGGAACCAGACCGAATCGACCGCGGCGTCGCCGGTGCGGGTGTCCGCGCCGATGGCGAAGGTCTCCTTGAGATCGGGTGGGGTCTCGGTGCCCTCGGCATAGCCGTTGGCCTCCATACCGGGTCCGATCCAGCCGCGCCCGCCGACGGCGGTGGCGTAGCGCTGCTTGACCTCGGCCGGGAGGGCGAAGAAGCGCCGGGCGGCGGCCCGGAGTTCACCCGGAAGTCCTTGTCGCACACCGTGTCCGCGCACCAGCAGAAATCCGGCGCGCTGCATGCCTTCGTCGACCTCGCGCAGCACCTGCGCGGCATCCGCGCCACCGTTGCGCCAGCGATCCAGGTCGACGGTGGCGATGGCGTTCACTCGGCCACTCCGATGTCCTCGTTCCACAGTTCGGGCCGGTCCCTGATGAACTTCTCCATCATGTCGACGCAGTCCGGATCATCGAGCACGGTGATCGAAACACCGTGCTCCGCAAGCCATTCGTGGCCGCCGTTGAAGGTGCGGGCTTCGCCGACGATGACCGCGCCGATATTGAATTGGCGCACCAGGCCGCTGCAATACCAGCAGGGCGACAGCGTGGTGACCATGATGGTGTCGCGGTAGTCGCGGCGGCGACCGGCATTGCGGAAGGCGTCGGTTTCGGCGTGCAGACTCGGGTCACCGGCTTGTACGCGCCGGTTGTGGCCCCGGCCGAGCAGGTTGCCGTCGGAGTCGAACAGTGCCGCGCCGATCGGGATACCGCCCTCGGCCAGCCCCAGTTTCGCCTCGTCGACGGCCGCGATCAGCAGCTCCTTTGCGTTGATCATGCCGATCATGCTGCCACCGGAGTCTGAGAAATCCTGGAGCGTCCGAGCAGCAGATATGCGCCGCCGGAGAGCAGGAAGCCGATGAAGAAGGTGATATCGCCCAGCTCGGGGACCTGGCGCACGATATAGCCGACGAATTTGGCCTGATTGGAGAACAGCAGCACCGAGACGACCAAGCCGATCAGGAAGGCCGCCACACCGGGCCAATTCGTGTAGGCGCGGTCGTAGAGCAGATGGTCGATACGCTGGCCGCGTCGCAGATATTCATCGGCGAAAACGATGCCGAGCCACGGGCCGATCCAGTACGCGACGATCAACAGGAACGCCTCATAGTTCGCGGCCGCGTCGGGTAGCGCCCACCAGGCGACCAGGAATCCGATGAGCCCGAATACGGCCGAGACCAATGCTCGCTGGGTGCGGACGGGGAGTTTGAATCCCATGGTCACGAAGGCCATCGCACCGGAGTACACATTCAGCGCATTGGCCGCCACCGCGCCGACGGCGATGGCCAGCAGCGTCAGTTTCGCCAGGAACGAGGGCAGATTCGCGGTGAAGACATCGGTGGGACTGCCCTGCGCGGTGCTGGCGATGGTCACCGATGCCGCGCCGACCATGGTCAGCCACAGGCAGGAGATGAACAGTCCGGCGGAGGCGTAGAGCCCGGTCGCGGTCTTGGATACCGAGGACGGCAGATACCGGGAGTAGTCCGCCGCGTAGGGATTCCAGCCCGCCGCGTAACCGAACGCGGTGCCGACGGTCAGCAGGAATCCGCCGATGCCACCCACTCCCCCGGCCGGTGCTGCCGCACCGAGATCGGCCTTGCTGAAGATCACCACGGTGACGATGGCGAACACGATCGCCAAGAGCGGGAAGGCGATTCGCTCGAATGCCTGCACCAGGTTGTGCCCGAAGAACGCGAAAGCCGTTTGCGCCAGCACGATTACGATCAGCGACGCCAGTTTCGGCAGTCCGGTCAGCGAGTTCAGGGCGAAGGCCCCGCTCACACTATTGGTGGCGAACCAGCCCACCCCGCACATGACGGCCATGAATCCGGCGGGCAGCACATTGCCGCGATAGCCGAATCCCAAGCGGCCCAGCACCATTTGTGGAACGCCGTACAGCGGCCCGCGCGCCGACAACAGAAAATGCGCGACCGCGCCGAGACCGGCCCCGACCGCCAAACCGAGGCTCGCCTGCCAGAAGTTCATACCGTAGAAAGTCACCGCGAGGACGCCGACGAAGATCGTCGCGAACTCCATATTCGGAGACATCCAGGTCCAGAACAGTTTTCGTGGCGTACCGTGCCGAGCGCTCTCGGGGATGTAATCGTCGCCGCCGGGTTCGACGGCTATGACACGATCGCCGTAGGCGATTGGATCCTCATCGGTCACTGCCACTCGTTTCGCCTCCAGCTAGCACCACGATCTCTGTCAGGCTCGCCTGACCTGTGAGAATTGTGGGGGCGGGCGTGTTGCATGAAGATGAATCCGGGTTACCGGCGGTTATCAATAATGTGCCCTGGGTCACAGTTCTTACGTTCGGCAAGAATTACACGCCGATGACTTACGGAGTGTCAAGGTTGGGTATGGACAACAGCTTCGCGCGGACCATGTGGCGGGTACTCGAACCGCTGCACGCCATCACCTACTTCAGCCCGGAATGCACCGCCGCCAATAAAGCGGTTGGGCTGCGCGGCTTTTGGATGGGGTACTTCGCGACCCGATCGGCTCCGTTCGGTGCGGCGGGGCCGAGCCTGGTGGAGGCTACGTTCTACAACTTCCACCCGGCGATGATCCGGCGCGCGATCCCGGATGCCTGGACCTTCGCGACTCCCGAAGCTGTGCTGGATACCCGGCGCACCGCCGCCGCCTCGGTACTGCGGTCGGTGACTCCGGATATCGAAACCACAGCCGCCGCAACCCTTCCCACGCTGCACGCGGCGATCGAATCGGCCGCTGCCCCGGGACGTGCGCTCTTCGCCGCCAACCGCGACCTCGCCACTCCCGCCGATCCGGTGGAGGCGCTGTGGCAGGCGGCTACGGCACTGCGGGAACATCGGGGCGACGGCCATGTCGCGTGCCTGCTTTCCGAGGGCATCGACGGTTGCGAGGCGCATGTGCTTTTCGCCGCTCATACCGGTACACCGGCCACCTGGTGGCAGGCCAATCGCGGGTGGACCGAATCCGATTGGGCCGCGGCTCAACACCGGCTGCGCTCCCGCGGCCTGATCTCCGATACCGGGCTGACTGATGCCGGGCGAGATCTGCGGGCGCATATCGAATCTCGGACCGATGCTCTCGCCATGACGGCCTATGAGTCCGTGCCCGCTATTGCTGATGCATTGGCTGTACTGACACCGGCTGCGAAAGCGGTGGCACGTAGTGGTGCGGTTCCTTATCCGAACCCGATGGGGGCGGATCCCGCCTGACGGGTGCTGGCTGTGGTTGCGTTACGCGACATGCGGATACGGGGCTATCTCACCTTCCGGCTCCCTCAATACTTGAAGAGGTTTTGTGCTTCGGGTTTTGGACGGGACCAGAACCTTTCAGCCAGGCTGGGACGGGGGATTGCGGCTCCCGATGGGGGAGCTAAAGCCGGGTACGGCAGGCGGCGTGCCCAGCACGGTGGTTTCACCGCAGGGTGACGTTACCGGTCCGGGGTGGAGTGCCGTTGGTTCGGCCACGGTACGGAAATGCCTACTCGGCAGCAGCTGGAAGCCCGGTAGGGGCTGGGGCGTGAGAGTGCATGCGCTGCAACCGCTTCCGGCGTTCTTCGGCTTCGCGTTCATTGCGGACGGTGATGCGCGCGACGGTCTGGGCGAGCAGCTCGCCAGCGTGGTGCCGGTGGTTCACCTTCGGGGTGCCGGTGTGGTCGAGGTGGTGAGGCGCGATCCACGCCGTACGGCCCGCGTAGGGCGATTCCTTGCCGAGGACGCGTGTTTGCCAGCCACCGGGACCGTCGTGGACGAGGGCATGGCAGCGATCGCAGGCGAGGGTTTCATTGGCCAAGTCGGTGGGACCGCCCTTGACCCATTCGGAGACATGGTGCACCGCCGAAATCGAGGCGGGAGCATCGCATCCTGGGCGTGAACAGCCTCGTATGGAGGCTATCAACGCCATACGTTGTGCCGGTGTCGCCAGCCGTTTCTGTCTACCCAAGTGCAGTGGCAGCCCGGCATGATCGAACACCGCGAGATACGGCTTGGATCGCTCGGCCAGCTTGAGCGCCGTCGAGATCGGGACGGTGCCCCCGGTAGCGGTGGTCACCACACCGGCGGCCGCTTCGACCTGATCGATCGTCATGGTCAAAATCGTGGTCACCGGCAGCCCACGGTGCGACCCCAATCCATCGGGGGTCACACCCGGTTGCAGCAGCGCCAGGAAAGCATCGTGGTTGCGCTGAGCGCTGGTGCGTGAATCACGCCCGGCAGCCGCCCGCAGCACCTCGGTATCGACATAGGTTGCGGCGGTAGGGCTTTCCGCGTCATCCGGATTGCACATTCCGGGCCGGGCAAGTTTGGCGAGTACCGGGTCCAGCAGCGCCGAGAGCTCGGGGGTGATCTCACCTTTGATGGTGCGCATCCCATCCGCCCGCTGACGTCCGAGCACGATCCCGCGCATCCGCGCACGGTCCTTATCCCCGGAAAGTGTGCCGTCGGGATCCAGGTATCCCAGAATGCGATCCCCGACCGCGGGAATGTCCTCGGGCCAGCCGGTGCGCGCGTAGGTGACGAGCTGATCTTGTGCGGCTTCACGATCCGCCGGAGTGCAGCTATCGGGAATCCGCTTCATCACCGCTTCGATGGCCCGCACGTGATCCGGCGAAATATCCCCCGCGACTTGAGCTTCGGCCACCATCCCCAGCGGAATACGGACCGGATTCCCCAGCAGATCGTGCCAGGTCCCCAGCATCATCGTGGTCCGCGCACGAGCTCCGGCATCCGGCCCGGAGAGGCGCAGCGTATCGCTGAGGAACTTCTTGATGGTTCCCAGCCCCAACGTCTCAGGCAGCTTGCGCTCGACCGCCTCCACGGTCAACCGCCGCGACACGCAAACCAACTGCCGCGCACAGCTTTCCACCCGCTGCAGGGCCTCGACGACCCCGTCGTTACTCAAATCCCCCAGGGGCACTTCGAGCAGGGCGGCTACCACGTCGGCCAATTGACCGATCGCCACCTCACTCGCATCCACCCCTATCGAACTCATGTTCTAATTCTACCAACCAAGACCACCCGACAACACCCGAAACCCCTTCTGAACTGCAAGTTTTCACTTACGCGTGCAGCTCTCGAATCAGCAGGGCCGCGTGCAGCGAGGTACGGGTCTCCCCGTCGTCCAGGTCCACATCCAGGATGCGTTCAATGCGCGCGAGCCGGTCATACAGCGTGGGACGACTTATGTTGAGACGCTTGGCCAATTCGGTCTTATTGCCCGCCAGATCGAGGAATTGACGCAGGGTGCGGATCAGGTCGGTGGCCTGCCGAATGTCGTATCGGAGAAGTGCACCCAGTTCGGTCTCGGCGAAGCGTTGCACCCCGGGCTCATCGCGGATAAGGGAGAGCAGGCCGCGCAGGCGGACATCACCGCTGCGATAATAGGTACGGGGGGACGAAGAGCCAAGGGCCAGTGCAACTTCCGCGACATGCGCGGCCTGGGAGAGCTCTCTGGCGGTGTCCAGGAGCGAGTCCGATTCGACGCCGACGCCGATCACCGCGCGTTCCACCCCCGAGACGCGGCGGATTTCGCCGAGCATGCCGGTGCAGACCACCGTGAGGGTGCCGTCCAGGTCGCCGGTGCGCGAGACCGCCAGGATCATGCTGACTCGATTGCCGTGGTCGGGGGCGGCGAGTGCGGTGACGCGGGCCAGGGCGATACCGTGCATGGCCGCGTCCAGGATGGCGGCCGTACGGCGTTGCTGGGCAACGGGATCGGATTCGATGGGGGCGGATACATCGATGGAGAGCGGGATGTAGCGGGAACGGCGGGCCAGCCCGAGTGATGCCGCCACCGCGAGGGCGTCGTTCTCATCGGTGAGGCGGCCGGTGACCATATCGTCGATGAATCCGGTCTGCGCCTGCCGATGCAGGCCGAATCGATCGCGTTCGACCATGCGATGCAGGGTCAGGGTTTGCGCGGCGCGTTCGAGCACCATGCGCGCCCGGGCGTTGGGAACCCGGTTGGAGCGCAGGATGAGTCGGCCCCAGCGCTGGGTGTGCGGGCCGACCGGCACCACGTTCGCGTCATGGTCGGGCAGCAGGCGGGAGGTGTTCTCCCAGTGTTCGAGCAGGGTGGAGGTGGCGGTGTGCCGTGCGGTCGAGGCGAGTACGCGGTGGGTGAGGTCCTCCAGGACGACCGATGCGTCCAGCATGCCCGCGGCGGTTTTCACGATTTCGGCGAGCGCGGCGCGGCGCACGCTCAGGGCGGTGAAGGTCTCGTGCACGGTGCGCGCGAATTCCAGTTCGGCGTACTGGTCCGCCACGATGACGCGGTGCACCGCCTCGGTGACTTCGACGAAACGCACCACCTGTGCGAGGGCGACCACCGGCAGCAGCAGCCGGTCAGCGGTTTCGGCGACCACCGGCGATAGTTCCTTCACGTAGGTGCCGAGTTCGATCACCAGGCCGGAGACGCCCGCGGCGGCGAGGGATTCCAGGTACGCGACGGCGGCCTCGTCGCCGAAGGACAGCGCCTGACCGGTGGTGAGGATCAATTCCCGACCGACCAGCACTTTCGCGATATCGGACAGTTCGCTCACGTGTACCCAGCGCACCGAACGATCGAGCGAGCCACCCCCGATGACCTCGGGCTCTCCCGCGCGGACAACGGGAATCGCCAGAACGTCGGCAACAGAGAGGAGCACCGACGAATCGTAATACGTGACCCTCGAATTCGTACAGAATGTCGGACCTCGGGATAGCTCCGATGGTGCAGAGTTGGACTCGGGCCACCGCAAGTCCCGCCCGCCTCCCGCGGCCCGTTCCCGTCATGCCGGTGACGGGGACGGGTCCATCTCCATATACGGAACATTCAGGAATCGAGGAGATATGCAGACGATCGCGCACTGGCTCGACGGCAAGCCCTTTGCCGGCACCAGCGAGGCCACCGCGCCCGTGACCAATCCGGCGACCGGGGTGGTGACCGGACAGGTCGCCCTGGCCAATGTCGCCGACGTGCGCACGGTCGTCGACGCCGCCGCGGCCGCGTTCCCGGAGTGGCGGGACGCCTCGCTGGCCAAGCGCACCCAGGTGCTGTTCCGGTTCCGCGAGCTACTCAACGAACGCAAGAACGAGATGGCGGCCATCATCACCGCCGAGCACGGCAAGGTGCTCGCCGACGCGCTGGGTGAGGTGACGCGCGGGCTGGAAGTCATCGAGTTCGCGTGTGGCATACCGCATCTGCTCAAGGGCGGATACACCGAGAACGCGTCCACCAAGGTGGACATCTTCTCCATCCGGCAGCCGCTCGGGCCGATCGCGATCATCTCGCCGTTCAATTTCCCGGCCATGGTGCCGATGTGGTTCTTCCCGATCGCCATCGCCTCCGGAAACACCGTGGTGCTCAAGCCTTCCGAGAAGGATCCGTCGGCGGCGCTGTGGACCGCGGCGCTCTGGGAAGAGGCCGGGCTGCCCGCGGGTGTGTTCAATGTCGTGCAGGGTGACAAGATCGCCGTGGACGAGCTGCTGGAAAACCCTGCCATCAAGGCGGTGTCGTTCGTCGGCTCCACGCCGATCGCCAAGTACGTGTACGAGCGGGGCACCGCGCACGGTAAGCGCGTGCAGGCCCTGGGCGGGGCCAAGAACCATATGGTGGTGCTGCCGGACGCGGATCTGGATCTGGCCGCCGACGCCGCGGTGAACGCGGGCTTCGGTTCCGCGGGTGAGCGGTGCATGGCGATCAGCGCGCTGGTCGCGGTGGGTCCGGTCGCGGATGATCTGGTCGCTCGGATCGCGCAGCGCGCCAAGACCATTCGCACCGGCGACGGCACCCGGGGCACGGATATGGGCCCGCTGGTCACCGAGGCGCACCGCGATAAGGTCGCCTCCTACGTCGCGGCGGGCGAATCCGCCGGAGCCACCGTGGTGCTCGACGGCCGCACCGTGGAAGCCGATGGCGAGGAGGCCGGATTCTGGCTCGGCCCGACCATTCTCGACCACGTCACCACCGATATGAGCGTCTACACCGACGAGATCTTCGGCCCGGTGCTCTCGGTGGTGCGCGTCGAAACCTATGACGAGGCACTGGCTCTCATCAATGCCAACCCCTACGGCAACGGCACCGCCATCTTCACCAATGACGGCGGCGCGGCCCGGCGCTTCCACAATGAGGTCGAGGTCGGCATGGTCGGCATCAACGTCCCGATCCCGGTGCCCATGGCCTACTACAGTTTCGGAGGCTGGAAGAACTCGCTCTTCGGCGATTCGCACGCGCACGGCATCGACGGCGTGCACTTCTTCACCCGCACCAAGGCCGTCACCACTCGCTGGCTCGACCCGAGCCACGGCGGCCTGAATCTCGGTTTCCCGCAGAACAGCTGACAGGACGTCGCGATGACTCTTCCCAATGGCCTCTCCGAGGCGGAAGCACGTGAACAAGCCGCGCGCGCATATGAACTCGATCGCAAACATGTATTCCATTCGTGGTCCGCGCAGGCGCAGCTGAAGCCGATGGTCGTCACGGCCACGCAGGGCTCGTATGTGTGGGACGGCGACGGCACCCGGCTGCTGGACTTCTCCTCGCAGCTGGTGAACACCAATATCGGGCATCAGCATCCGAAAGTCGTTGCGGCCATTCAGGAACAGGCCGCCAAGCTGTGCACGATCGCGCCGCAGCATGTGAACGACGCGCGCTCGGAGGCGGCCCGGCTGATCGCCGAGCGCACCCCGGGCGAGCTGAACCGCATCTTCTTCACCAATGGCGGCGCGGACGCCGTCGAGCACGCGGTGCGGATGGCGCGGCTGCACACCGGGCGATACAAGGTGCTGTCCCGGTATCGCTCGTACCACGGCGGCACCGAGACCGCGATCAACCTCACCGGTGATCCGCGGCGCTGGCCGAATGACCACGGCAACAGCGGGATCGGGCATTTCTTCGGGCCGTTCCTGTACCGCTCGCAGTTCCACGCCGAGTCCGAGGAGCAGGAATCGCAGCGGGCGCTGGAGCATCTCGAGCAGACCATCGCGTTCGAGGGGCCGAACACCATCGCGGCGATCGTGCTGGAGTCGGTGCCGGGGACGGCGGGGATCATGGTGCCGCCGCCGGGATATATGGCGGGCGTGCGGGAGATCTGCGATAAATACGGCATCGTGTTCATCGCCGATGAGGTGATGGCGGGGTTCGGGCGCACCGGAAAGTGGTTCGCCATAGACAATTTCGATGTGGTGCCCGATCTGATCACCTTCGCCAAGGGTGTCAACTCGGGTTATGTACCGCTCGGCGGCGTCGCCATCGCACCGCATATCGCGGCCACGTTCGATGATCGCCCGTACCCGGGTGGGCTCACCTATTCGGGGCATCCGCTGGCCACGGCGGCGGCGGTCGCGACCATCAACGCCATGCGGGACGAGGGCATTGTCGAGAACGCCGCGCACATGGGTGCGAACGTGCTCGGTCCCGCGCTGCGGGAGCTGGCCGAACGGCATCCGAGCATCGGTGAGGTGCGCGGGCTCGGGGTGTTCTGGGCGCTGGAACTGGTGAGTGATCGCGAGACCCGGGAACCGCTCGCGCCCTACGGCGGCACCAGCGCCGCGATGACCGAGACGGTCGCCGCCGCCAAGGCCGCTGGACTGTTGCTGTTCATGAATTTCAATCGCATCCACGTGGTTCCGCCGTGCACCGTCTCCGAGGCCGAGGCCAAGGAAGGGCTGGCGATCCTGGATCAGGCTCTGACGGTTGCGGATTCGCACCTGTAGTAGTCGTTCGCTATGGCGGCCCGTGCGGTACTCCGCGCGGGCCGTCGGCAAACCTCCGGTAACAAAGCGAACATACGGTGTCCCTACGGTGAACACCGACACAAGCTAGGAGAGCAGTGAGTACGCAGGAACTGCAATTCATCGGCGGACTCCGCCGACCCGGGTCGGGTGAGCCGCTGTCGATCATCGCCCCGGCCACCGGCGAGATCATCGCGTCCGGCGCGAGCGCGAGCATCGCCGATGTGGAAGCCGCGGTCGCGGCCGCGCGGGCGGCCTTCCCGCTGTGGTCGCGCATGACTCCCGGTGAGCGGTCGGACATCATGCACACCTGGGCGCGGCTGCTGCGCGAGCGAGCCGATGAACTCGCGGCCGTCGAAAGCCGTAATGCCGGTAAGCCGATTCGGCTCGCCACCGAATTCGATGTGCCCGGCACCATCGACAACACCGCCTTCTTCGCCGGGGCGGCACGCAATCTGGAGGGCAAGGCGGCCGCGGAGTACTCCGCCGACCACACCTCCTCGATTCGCCGCGAGGCGATCGGCGTGGTCGGCTCCATTTCGCCGTGGAATTACCCGTTGCAGATGGCGGCATGGAAGATCCTGCCCGCCGTCGCGGCCGGAAACACCATTGTGCTCAAGCCTTCCGAATTGACGCCGCTGACCTCGCTGCTGTTCGCGGAGATCGCGACCGAGGCGGGGGTGCCGACGGGGGTGATCAATGTCCTCACCGGGGTCGGGCCGATCGCGGGTCAGGCATTGGTGGAACATCCGGCCGTGGCGATGGTGTCGTTCACCGGGTCCACCGTGGTGGGCCGCCAGGTGGCCGCAACCGCGGCCGGATCGGCGAAGCGGGTACATCTCGAACTCGGCGGGAAAGCACCGTTCGTGGTGTTCGACGATGCCGATCTGGAAGGCGCGGCGCGCGGCGCGGTGGCGGGATCGCTGATCAATGTCGGCCAGGATTGCACCGCGGCCACTCGCGCGTATGTGCAGCGACCGCTGTTCGACGAATTCGTCGCGCGGGTAGCCGAAATCATGGATCAGGTGACCATCGGACCGGTGGAAGACCCGGAAACCGATCTGGGGCCGCTGATTTCGATGCGGCATCGGGACAAGGTCATCGGCATGGTCGATCGCGCCCGCGAATACGGTGCGAAAGTGGTGCGCGGCGGGCGAATTCCCGAGCACACCGCACCTGGCGGGTCGTATTACGAGCCCACGCTGATCACCGGCGTGGCACAGGATTCGGAGATCGTGCAGGACGAGGTGTTCGGACCGGTGCTGGTGGTACTGCCGTTCGATACCGATGACGAGGCCATCGCCCTCGCCAATGACACCGCCTACGGGTTGGCCGCATCGGCCTGGTCCACGAATGTGTATCGCACGCAACGCGCGAGCCGGGAGATACAGGCCGGATGCGTGTGGATCAACGACCACATTCCGATCATCAGCGAAATGCCGCACGGCGGATACAAGGCTTCCGGATTCGGAAAAGACATGTCCGCGTACGCGTTCGACGAGTACACGAACATCAAGCATGTCATGTCGGATATCACCGCCGCCGCGCACAAGCCGTGGCACGACGTGATCTTCACGGCCGAATAGCACACGTCCCCAATCGAATAGCGCCCCGCGAGGGCGGCCGCCGATGTGTCCCATCGGCGTCCGCCCTCGCAGTCGTGCCCAATGCATCGAATTCCGTGTCTCACAACTAAATCAGTTGCGTAACGTGGAATTTTCAATGGAATCGCTTGATTTGCAACGGGACTATGGAACTATCGGTTCCACACCGCAGCCCCGCTGCGAGCTTCGATATTCCGTCCTGGTGAAGGTGCGACCCCATGAACAAGTCCCCGGACTCTCTGCCTCCCGAGCTACGCAGCCTGCTCTCCGCTCGGCCTTCGCGCCGCGGCCTGCTGCGCTCCGGTGGCCTCATCGCCGCCGCGGGCACCCTCGCCGCCTGCGGCACCAAGGGCTCGTCCTCCAATAGCGGCTCCCCGGCATGCACTCCCCCGGCCGACAATTCGGCCTCGGAGAAGACCATCAATTTCTCCAACTGGCCCGGATATCTCGATGAGGCCCCCGGCAATGCCGAAGTGCACCCGACCATGGCCGAATTCACCGCCAAGTCCGGGGTCAAGGTCTCCTATGTCGCGGATGTCAATGACAACAACGAGTTCTGGGGCAAGGTCAGCGCACAGCTGACCAATTGTCAGAGCATTTCGCGGGACATCATGGTGCTCTCGGATTCCACCGCGGTGCGCGTGGTGCGGCAGGGGTACACGCAGCCACTCGATGTGTCCAAGATGCCGAACTTCGCCAAGAATCTGCATCCCATGCTGCGCGGCAGCGATGTCGATCCGCAGAACGATCGGATGGCGCCGTGGCAGTCCGGACTGGTCGGCATCGGGGTGAATACCAATGTCACCGGCGAGGTTCGGACCATCGACGAATTGCTCACCCGGCCCGATCTCAAGGGCAAGGTCGTCTGCCTCACCGAAATGCCGGACACCATGGGATTGATGCTGCATTCCATCGGCAAGAGCGCGGCCAAGTTCACCGATGACGACTACGACAACGCTATCGCCAAGTTACAGAAGGCCGTTCAGTCCGGGCACGTGCGCAAGTTCACCGGCAACGACTACGTACAGGATCTGGCCAAGGGTGATATCGCGGCCTGTATGGCGTGGTCCGGCGATGTCATTCAGCTCAATGCCACCGATCCGAAGATCAAGTTCATCAGCCCGGACGAGGGCGCGGTGCTCTACTCCGATGAGGCGCTGATCCCGGTCACCTCCGCGCACGCCGCGAATGCCATGGCGCTGCTGGACTTCTACTATGACCCGGCCATCGCGGCGCGACTGTCGGCGTTCGTGAACTATGTGTGCCCGGTCGCCGGGGCGCAGGAGGAGATGGCCAAGTTCAATCCCGAACTGGCACAGAATGAATTGATCTTCCCGTCCGTCGAGACCCAGAAGAAGTTGCAGATCTTCATGTCGCTGACCGAGGCCAAGGAGAAGGACTATCAGTCCAAGTTCCAGGCCCTGACGGGGGCGTGATAATCGATATGTCCGCACAAGACCTGCGTATCGAGGGCGTCACCAAGAGTTTCGGCGATTTCCACGCCGTCGACGATCTCGACCTCACCATTCCGGACGGCTCGTTCTTCGCGATCATCGGCGCGTCGGGCTGCGGTAAGACCACGACGCTGCGCATGATCGCCGGGTTGGAGGAACCCACCGTCGGGCGAATCATGCTGGGCGATAAGGACATCACGGGGCTGCGGCCGTATCGGCGGCCGATCAACACCGTATTCCAGAGCTATGCGCTGTTCCCGCATATGACCGTCGAGGACAATGTCTCGTACGGACTGCGGCGCAAGGGAATCGGTAAGACCGCCGCCCGCGAGCAGGCGCATCAGATGCTGAAGCTTGTTCAGTTGGAAGGCTTCTCGGGGCGCAAGCCCGCACAGCTTTCCGGCGGTCAGCAGCAGCGCGTCGCATTGGCTCGCGCGTTGGTCAACCATCCCGAGGTGCTGCTGCTCGACGAACCCTTGGGCGCACTGGATCTCAAGCTTCGAAGACAGATGCAGCTCGAGCTGAAGCGGCTGCAAACCGAGGTCGGCATCACCTTCGTGCACATCACCCACGACCAGGAGGAGGCCATGAGCATGGCCGATACCGTGGCGGTGATGAACGGCGGCAAGCTGGAGCAATCCGGTGCGCCACAGGAGATCTACGATTTTCCGGCCAGTGCGTTCGTGGCCAATTTTCTCGGGCAGACCAATCTCATCGAAGCAACCGTCACCGGGGGCGGTGATGCGGTGAGCATCGACGCGCAGGGGCATCGGCTGGCGGTGCCGTCCACCCGCTGCCGGGCCACCTCGGGTGCGGCCTCGCTCGGCATTCGTCCCGAAAAGGTCGGGCTCGCATCGGATTCCGGCTCCGTTCCGGAGGGCCGGGCGCATGTCACCGGCGTGGTCACCGATGCCATTTTCCTGGGTGTGTCCACGCAGTATCTGGTGCGTGCGCCCTGGGGCCAGGAGCTCACCGCGCAGGTGCCGAACGCCGGACCCGGCAATGTCATCGCGCCCGGATCGCAGGTGGCGGTGCACTGGCACCCCGAGCACGCGTTTCTCCTCGGGCGGTCCTGATGCCCGCCGTACTGCCCGCGCCCACGGCCGCCGCCCCCGCCGGCGCACCGCGCGGAAAGCGCGGTCTCACACCGTATCTGCTGCTCGCGCCCGGGCTGATCTTCCTGCTGGTGTTCTTCGCGGTGCCGACCGTGCAATTGTTGGCGGCCAGCATGTACGACCGCACCGGCTCCATCGAAACCGGCTACGCGCAGACCTTCTCGCTGGACAACTTCTCCTACGCCTGGAATCTGTATCAGCCGCAGATCTTCCGGTCGCTGGCCTACTCGCTGATCTGCACGGTGCTCTGCATTGTGATCGGCTATCCGCTGGCATACGCCATCGCGCTCAAGGGCGGGCGGTGGAAGAACCTCATGCTGATCGCGGTGATCGCGCCGTTCTTCACCAGCTTCCTGGTGCGGACGTTCGCGTGGAAAGCCATTCTCGCCGATACCGGTCCGCTGGTTTCGGTACTGCGGACGGTGCATCTGCTCGGACCGGACGGGCGGTTGCTGGCCACGCCGATCGCGGTGATCGCGGGGCTGGTCTACAACTTCCTGCCGTTCACGGTGCTGCCGCTGTACACCTCACTGGACAAGCTGGATCCGCGCCTACTGGAGGCTTCGGCCGATCTCGCGCACGGTCCCGTGCGGACCTTCCTGCGAGTTACGTTGCCGCTCACCATGCCCGGCATCGTCGCGGGGACGCTGCTCACCTTCGTCCCGGCCACCGGCGACTATGTGAATTCACAGCTGCTCGGCAATACGAACACCACCATGATCGGCAATGTCATTCAATCCCGATTGCTGGTGGTCAAGGATCTGCCCGTGGGTTCGGCGCTGTCGGTGGTGCTGATGGTGGCGATTCTGGTGCTGGTCATGCTGTATCTGCGCAAGACCGATACCGATGAGGTGGTCTAGATGGCACATCGATTGTGGTCTTGGATTCGCGGGAACGCGGTGCTCATTCTCGGCTTCGTGATTCTGGCGTACATGCTCGCGCCGATCGCGGTGGTGATTCTGCTGTCGTTCAATCAACCCGGCAGCCGCAACACCACCTATGTGCTGAACCTCGATGAATTCCATTTCACCTGGCACAACTGGACGAATATGTTCGATCCGGCCGGGCTGCGGGACGCGCTCTTCATGAGCCTGCTCATCGGCGCGCTGGCCGCGATCATCGCGACCGCGCTCGGCACCGGAATCGCGTTCGCGCTGGCGCGGTATCGCTTCACCGGGCGCTCCGCGGTGCAGGCGCTGATCTTCCTGCCGATGGCGACGCCCGAAATCGTAATGGGTTCGTCACTGCTGACACTGTTCATCGGATTCGGTATCCCGCTCGGTTTTTGGGCTATTCTCATCGCACACGTCATGTTCTGCCTGTCGTTCGTGGTTGTCACCGTAAAAGCACGACTGGCGGGATTGGACCCCAGGCTCCAGGAGGCGGCCATGGACCTCTACGCGACGCCCGTTCAGGCGTTCCGGTCCGTTGTGCTCCCCCTCGTATGGCCCGGCATCATGGCCGCGGCGCTCTTGGCGTTCTCGCTGTCCTTCGATGATTTCGTGGTCACCAATTTCACGGCGGGCACCGCCGAAACCTTCCCCATGTACGTCTGGGGTATCAACCTGCGTGGAATTCCGCCGCAGGTGAACGCGGTCGCCAGCCTCACCTTCCTGCTATCGCTGGTCTTCGTCATCGCCGGGCAGCTGCGTAATCGCCGCCGCTCGGACGATCGCGCCGCCACCAGCTGATTCCCCCGCGAGCCGCCGGGCCAGGTCGTAGCGACCGCCGGCGGCTTTCGCGTACCCACACAGACCAACACAACAGTGAGTTGGGCCGCGCGGCCGGACCGTGCGGCAAGAGAGAAGGAGTTGATCGGCCATGCAGGCCAAAGGAAGCAAACTGTTGGCGTCGGCACTCTCCGAGGCAGCGCCGACGCCGTTCTGGACCGACCGGCCGGAGCGCCCGCACCCCACTGATCCGCTCACCACCGCCACCACCGCCGATCTGGCGGTCATCGGCGGCGGCTACAGCGGGCTGTGGACGGCGCTGCTGGCCAAGGAGAGGTACCCCGAAATAGATGTCGTACTGGTCGAATCCGCCATGTGCGGGCATGCCGCGTCCGGCCGCAACGGCGGCTTCTGCGCGGCCAGCCTGACGCACGGACTCTCCAACGGTGTGGACCGCTTCCCCGATGAGATCGACGTGCTGGAACGGATGGGCCGGGAGAACCTGGACGCCATCGAGGCCACCATCCGGCGCTATGACATCGATTGCGATTTCGAGCGCACCGGCGAACTGGAGGTGGCCACCGCGCCGCACGAGCTGGAATGGTTGCAGGAGAGCCATGACGCCGCGCTCGAACTCGGTTATCGCAGTGAGCTACTCAGTGCGGAAGAAGTGCAGAACCTCGTGCACTCCCCCACCTACCTCGGCGGCTGGTGGGACCGCGACGGCGTGGCCATGCTGGACCCGGCCCGGCTGGCCTGGGGACTGCGGCGCGCCTGCCTGGAAAAGGGCGTGCGCATCTACGAAGGCACACCGGTGCAGCGCATTTCGAAGACCGCGGGCGGCACGCTGACCATGCACACCCCGCACGGTGAGGTGCGCGCTCCCCGGGTCGCGCTGTGCACCAGCGCTTTCCAGGGGCCGCTGGCCAAGGTGTCCCGGCATGTGGTGCCGGTGTACGACTACGCGCTCATGACCGAGCCGCTGTCCGAGGAGCAATTGGACTCCATCGGCTGGGGCAAACACCGCATGGGATTGGGCGATGCCTCGTACCGGTTCCACTACTACCGCCTGACCAGCGATAACCGGATTCTGTTCGGCGGCTACGACGCGATCTACCACTACAACGGAAAGATCTCGCCCGCACAGGATTACAACGAGGAGACCTTCGAACGGCTCTCCCAGCACTTCTTCCAGATCTTCCCGCAGTTGGACGGCGTGCGCTTCACGCACCGCTGGGGCGGCATCATCGACACCTGCGGGCGGTTCTGCGCGTTCTTCGGCCGGGCCTACAAGGGCAAGTTGGCCTATGCCGTCGGATATACCGGATTGGGTGTGGGCGCAACGCGATTCGGCGCCGAGGTGATGCTGGACCGGCTCTGGAACCTCGATACCGAACGCACCCGGTTGCGCATGGTGAAATCCCGGCCGCTACCCATGCCGCCGGAGCCGTTCCGCTCCATCGGGATTCAGCTGACCCGCTGGTCACTGGCCCGTGCGGACCAGCACGGCGGTAAACGAAACCTGTGGCTGCGCATCATGGACGCCACCGGATTGGGGTTCGACAGCTGAGGCTCGACCGCATCCTTCCCGGCCGCGAGTGAATTCACGGCTCGCGGCCGGTGAACGGTGCGCCATCGACGTAGGCTCGGACCTCGTCGAAGGCGCGGGCGAGTTGTTCCAGGCCCGGCGTCTCGATCGGGTAGTGGCCCGAATCCGGCAGTACCAGCAGGGTTTTCGGGGCCGCTATCCGATCGAAGAAGCTCCGGCTCACCGCGAGCGGGGTCCAGTGGTCCGCGCCGGGGTGCGTCAGCCACACCGGGCACGCGGTGAAATCCTCCGGCTCGATCGCGGGGGCCGAGTGCAGGTAGGTGCGCAGGAAGCCGAGCGGCATGGCCACGCCCCCGCCCAATGTATCCGCCACGATGAGTTTCGTCAGGGCCGGATCGTTCGAGATGGCGTTCATATCGGCCAGCCAGCGCATCGGAACGCGCAGCCGGTCGAAGGCCGGAAGCAGCAGGCGCGCAGCATAATTCGCCAGCCGGGGGTGCCTGCCGACGGCGGCGCGGGCCTGCGGCAGGCGCATATCGAGTAGGCAGGTGGCGACCACCGCGGCGACCAGGCCGGTGCGCGCGGCGGCCTCGTAGGCGAGCATGCCGCCCATGCTCGCGCCCACGACTATCAGCGGGCGGTCGTCGGCGGCGTGCTCGGCGCGCACCAGATCGGTGACGCAGTCGACCCAGTCCGGGTAAGTGATCTTGCTCGGTGCGGGTACGCGGGTCGCGCCGTAGCCCGGTAGGTCCGGGGTCACCACCTCGAACCCGCGCTCGGCGGCGAGCGCCGCGAACGGCCACAGCGCGGCGGCATGACCACCGCCGCCATGAATGAGCAGCATGCGAACCGAGGCTTCGGGGCGGTGTACCCGCTCGAGGTGGATATCGCGGTCGCGCCACCGCCAGAACGTGGATTCCGGTCGCACGTCCGGGTACTCGAGGAGTCCTGCGGGAAGAAAGGCCAGGTAGGAGCTGTGCATGTGATAATAATTCGAGCAATCCTCGGTTTTGACAACTCGACTTCGGAGGCCCATGTCGACACCCCGCAAAACCCCGCGCCAGCAGCGCTCGGAGTTCACCTTCGAGGCCATCCTGGATGCGGCTGCTCGACTTTTCCATCGGCACGGGTACGCTGGAACGACCACGAACAAGGTCGCGGAGCTGGCCGAGGTGTCGATCGGCACGCTCTATCACTACGTGCCGAACAAGGACGCGCTGCTGTACGCGCTCGCGGAAAGGCATCTGCGGCAAGGGGTTCACTCACTCGCCGATGTCGTCGCGAGCCTGCGCGCCGATGAACCGCCACTCGATGAGACCGTGCGACGGTTGGTCACCGCCTTCGTGGACCTGCACACCGCCCAGCCGCAGCTGCACCGATTGCTCTGGGATCAGTCACCGCGCACGCCCGAAGGCATCGACCAGCTCCGGCAGCTCGAGCGGGCACTGGCCGACGAGGTGGAATACCACCTGCGACGGCTCGAGGTGGGCGGCGCGGACCCCGGATTGACCGCGCTACTGGCGGTTCAGGCCGTCGAGGCGCAGATCCACGGCACCGTGCTCGCGCCGCCCGGCGGCCGCACCACCGAGGAATGCGTGGCAGCCGTTATCGACAACTGCGTCGGCTCCTTCTCCCGGCAATGGATGTAGTGGCCCGCCATTACATCCACGTCATGCGAGACCGAGGCCGTGGGCCTCGGCAATACCGCTGCGGGCCTAGGACTTCGGGCTGCGCAGGATGAGGACGGTGATTTCGCTGGGGGCGAAGACGCGGAGTTGGGGGCCCCAGAAGCCGGTGCCGCGGCTGGTGTAGAGCTGGGTGTCGCCGTGGCGGCTCAGGCCCGCGACCACGGGCTGGTCGAGGCGGACCAGGTAGCGGAAGGGCCAGATCTGGCCGCCGTGGGTGTGGCCGGAGATTTGCAGGGCCACACCGGCTTTCACGGCGTCGGTGATCTGCTTGGGCTGGTGGGCGAGCAGGATCACCGGGAGATCGGGGTCCGCGCCGGAGAGGGCGGCGGGGAGGTTCGGGCCGTGGCCGGGGAGGGAGACGCCGGTGGGGTCGTCGATGCCCGCCATGACCAGGCGGTCGCCGTCGCGGGTGAGGACCTCGTGCTGGTTGTGCATGGGCTGCCAGCCCAGGCCCGCCATATGGTCGATCCAGCCGGCGGCGTCACCGAAGTATTCGTGATTGCCGGTGATGTAGAAGCGGCCGAGTTCGGCCTGCACCTTGCCCAGCGGATCGACCTGGGCGCGGCGCTTGACCACCGAACCATCGGCCAGATCGCCCGCGTGGCAGGCGATATCGGGGCGTTGCTCGTTCACGATCTCGACCACGCGCTCGGACCAGCGCAGCCGATCGGTGGCGGCGTAGTGGGTATCGGTGATGACCACCATGCGCAGGCCATCCAGGCCGGGGGCCAGCTTGGGGATGGTCACCTCGACGGTCTTCACACGCGGGATGCGGCGGGCCTCATAGATGCCCCACACCGTGAGCACGGCCGAAATCGCAAGCACGCCAAGGGCGACGATGCGCGAGCGCGCGGGATCGTCCACCCCGGCGATGATCAGTCCGGTGCGCACCACCGTGCCGATCACCGACCAGCTGAACAGCACCCACATCACCCCGAGCGCGGTATCGCCGATGAGCGCGGCGGTATCGGACTGCTTCGGGCCGTGACCGGTGAACATGGCCAGCGGCAGGCCGATATAGCCGAGCACGAACAGCGCCGACAGCGCCCAGCACACCGCACCGGAGGTGGTGGTGAAGACGAGCAGCCACCACGGCACCAGGAATAGCAGTGCGGGAATCACCAGCATGAACACCTGGCGGGGAATTCGGTTCAACAGAGTCAATCCTCATGAATACATTGGCGTGGACCGGTGCCCAGTGCCGTCGATTCCCCCGCCACGACGATACCCGTACCGGGCAGTGGTGGCCGGGGGAGAAAAGTCTCACCCCGTGGTGCGACAGTTCTGACCGGGTGTGACGGGAGCTGGGGAACCGGATGTGGTCGGTGCGCTTCCCAAGGGAGGGGCGGTGGGCACGACGCTCCGGGTGGTAGTGGCCGACCCGGTCGGAGCCGGGGCCAATCCGCCGGGAGCATGGGCATTTTCGCAGGTCGGCAGCAGTTCGCCGGTGACGAGTGCTTGTAACCGCTTGGTCGCGTCGACGAGCGAACCGCGCGGCAGCCCCTGCTGCAGGCTGTTCCGCCCGGATGCGGTGAGGTCGGTGATCCGCAAAGCCCGGCAGCCCGCAGGAAAACCCGATGCCGTGGCGGACAGGGTCAGCTCTCCAGCAGCGGTGACACAGCCGATCAATTCCGGACTGTGCCATGACATCCCCAGCACCGAACCCGGTCGGCCGCGCTCGATCACCACGGCCCCGTTGTCCTCGGCGATGTAGTAGTCACGACGAGCCGCCGTGTAGAGCACGAGAATCCCCAATGTCAGGATCAGCACGACGGCGAGCGAGATAATCGCCAGCCGATAGGACGGGCCGATGCGCGACCGGCGGCGGCCACTCCCCTGCCCCGCAGCGACCGCGGACGATTCGGAGCGGCCGGGCGGCGCGGCGGGTTCGGGATCGACCGGTGTTCGGGTTGGGGGCGCATTCGATGCGGCATGCGACCGGTCACGCCGCGCGGCCTCGGCGGGCGGGGGTGGTGCGATCCGCCCCTGTTCGAGGGTGGTTCGCGGTGGCTGCGGCGGGGTCGCACCTACCGGTGGCGGTGTCCGGCCGGGCAGCGAATTCGGTGCGGGCGATGTCCGTGCGGGCGGCCGGCTCGGTGAGGTGGGTTGCCGGCCGACGATCGTTGCCTGCGGAGGTGTCGGGCGGGGCGGCTGAGTTGGTGAACGGAAGGGCTGCGGGCGTGATAGCGACCCGGCTACCGAGGTCGCCAATTCTCTTGCGGTGCCGAATCTTTCGGCGGGGCTCTTGGCCAGCGCACGGGCGATGATGTCGTCGAGTTCCCGGGGCAGGGCGGGGTTGTGCGCGGTGACCTTGGGCGGGGGCTGCATGAGGTGGGCGTGTAGGACGGCGGCGGGGGTGGTGCGGGGGTATGGGACTGTACCGGTGAGCATTTCGTAGAGGGTCGCGCCGAGGGCGTAGAGGTCGGTGCGGTGGTCGACGGGGTCGCCGGTGAAGATTTCCGGGGCGGCGTAGGCGAGGGTGGCGACGAAGGTGCCGGTTTCAGTGAGGGCGGTGGACTGGTCGACTCGGCGGGCTATACCGAAGTCCGATACGACGACTCGTTCGAGCTCGCCCGGATCACCGTGTGACAGCAGGATATTGGCGGGTTTGATATCGCGGTGCAGCAGCCCGTTGGCGTGCGCGTGGTCGATGCCGCGGGCGGCTTCGGCGAGAATGTGCACGGCGCGTGCGGGATTCAACCCGTCCGGCTGCTGCTTGATGGCATGGGCGACATCGGTGCCGGGGACATACTCCATGCAGATCCACGGGCGCTCCGCCTCGACCCCGCGATCGTGAATGGTCACGATGTTGCGGTGATTGAGCCCGGCGGCCAAGTCGGCCTCGCGATCGAAGCGGGCGCGGAAGGACGGATCGCCGGCGGTGGTGTCGGACAGCACCTTCAACGCGACCATGCGCGGCAGGCGCGGATGTCGCGCCCGGTACACCTCGCCCATACCGCCCGCGCCCAACAGGATGTCGATGGTGAATCCGGCGAACACCGATCCCGCTGCCAACGCCATGGCCTCGTGCCCTCCCCGCTCGCACCGGCCGCGAAGCGGTTGCCGAACTGCGGCCGCCACCGCACCGTAATGCACGGCATCCGGGTGCGCGAGGGATATGCGATGCGAAGACTCGCCCGTCAAGCACGATTGGTGGGATACCACCGTGTCCGGAAGGATGATCGGGGTGAGCGACCTGACTTCGAGCCGGAGCACTCCGGCGCTCGATGACATCTCCAAGCGGATCATCGCCCAGCTACAGGAAGACGGGCGGCGGGCGTACGCGACCATCGGCAAGGCCGTCGGGCTGTCCGAGGCGGCGGTGCGGCAGCGGGTGCAGAAATTGGCCGACGCGGGTGTGATCCAGATCGTCGCGGTCACCGATCCGCTACAGGTCGGATTGTTCCGGCAGGCCATGATCGCGATCACGGTGGACGGTCCGGTGCAGGTGGTGGCCGATGCGCTGTCCGCCATCGACGAGATCAACTACGTGGTGGTGTGCGCGGGCCGCTACGACGTGCTGTGCGAGGCGGTCTGCCCGGATGACGAAGCGCTGCTCGACCTGGTGTCGAACCATATTCGCGCGCTCGCCGGGGTGCGGCACGCGGAGATCATGATGTACCTCAAGCTGAACAAACAGACGTATAAGTGGGGCACCCGCTAGCTCGGCAACGAAATCCGTAGCTAACGGTCTTGTAACAACGAAATCAGTTGCCGATACGGCTCGAGTGTGGGATAACCGAAGGACACCAAGACTTCGAGGAGTCCTCCCATGACCGCCACCGCCGAGCCCGGCCATACCGTCGACGCGTCCCGCGTCGTCCGTGACCACCTCTGGATGCACTTCGCCACCCACAACGGGCAGGACGAGGCCGACACCCCGGTGATTGTGCGAGGCGAGGGCGCATATCTCTTCGATGACAAGGGCAAGCGCTATCTGGACGGGCTGGCGGGACTCTTCGCAGTCCAGGTCGGTCACGGGCGCGAGGAGCTCGCCGAGGCCGCGGCCCGGCAGATGCGGACGCTGCCGTATTTCCCGCTCTGGGGTTACGCGCATCCCCCGGCCGTCGAATTGGCCGACCGGCTCGCCGCGTCCGCGCCCGGCGACCTGAATCGGGTGTTCTTCACCGTCAGCGGCGGCGAATCCGTCGAGACCGCATGGAAACTCGCGCGGCAGTACTTCAAGGTGATCGGCAAGCCGACCAAACACAAGGCGATCAGCCGGTCCATGGCGTATCACGGCACCTCGCTGGGCGCGCTGTCGATCACCGGAATCCCCGGCGCCAAAGCGCCTTTCGAACCGCTGGTGCCGAGCACCATTCGGGTGCCGAACACCAACTTCTATCGGGCCACCGAACATGCCGACGATTACGAGGCGTACGGGTTGTGGGCGGCGGACCGCATCGAGGAGGCCATCCTCTTCGAAGGCCCCGATACCGTGGCCGCGGTGTTCCTGGAACCGGTGCAGAACACCGGCGGCTGTTTCGTACCGCCGCCGGGGTACTTCCAGCGGGTGCGCGAAATCTGCGATCGGCATGACGTGCTGCTCATCTCCGATGAGGTGATCTGCGCGTTCGGACGACTCGGAACCGCTTTCGGCGCAGACCGTTTCGGCTATCAGCCGGATATGATCACCACCGCCAAGGGGCTCACCTCCGGATACGCGCCGCTGGGCGCGGTCATGATCAGCGACCGCATCATGGAACCGTTCCAGCGTTCGAACGATATGTTCATGCACGGTTCCACCTACGGCGGGCATCCGGTGTCGTGCGCGGTGGCGCTGGCCAACCTCGACATTCTCGAGGGCGAGGGGCTGTACCAGCATGTGCGGGATAACGAAGATGCCTTCCGCACAACGCTTTCCAAGCTCGAAGACCTGCCGATCGTCGGCGAGGTGCGCGGCGCGGGGTTCTTCTGGGCGGTGGAACTGGTCAAGGACAAGACCACCCGGGAACGCTTCACCGAAGAGGAAACCACCCGCGTCCTGCGCAACCACGTCTCGCGGGAGCTCTTCGCGAACGGCCTCTACTGCCGCGCCGACGACCGCGCCGAACCGGTAATCCAGTTCTCGCCGCCGCTCATCTGCGGACCGGAACAGTTCCGGGAGATCGAGCAGATCGTCCGGGGCGCATTGACCGGGGCATGGAAGCTGCTCTGAGGCAATAGATTTGACCGCTCCCGATCGGTGCGGCACAACCCAGCCCGCCGTCTCATCCGCGATCCGGATGCGGCGGCGGGCTTTGGCGTGTCACCCAATGCCGCTGGCGCACAGCGGGTGTGGATCCCGGCCAAAAGCACGCCGGGATGACGGGCAGGGTGAGGGGCTCGGATCAGGCGAGGGTGGCGAGTTCGGCGGAGAGGTTGGCGCGGGCGGCTTCGTCGTAGCGGGCGCGGCCGATGGGGGTGCGGAACAGGTGGGGCTGGTCTACCAGGCCGCGTAGGACGGCGGCGCGGCCGGCGCGGAAGAGATCGTCCGGGACGTGGGCATATTCGGCTCGTACGGCGGCCGTGTAGGCGGCGTAGGCGGGCTCGTCGGCGGCGAGGATGGCAAGGTCGGCATCGCAGAGCACCTCGCCGTTGCGGTCGCCGGGGGCGGGATGGTGGCCCGCGGTGAGGCGGACAAGGCGGGCTATCTCGGCGATGGTCTCGGCGTTCAAACCCAGTGCGGGGAGCGCGGATTCGGCGAGCGCCGCGCTGGCCTCCTCGTTGTCGCCGCCCTCCACCGAGTAGACGGCGTCGTGGAAGAAGGCGGCGTAGCGGACGGCCGCCAGGTCCGCGGCGTCGGCGGCGAGGTCGTCGATGACCGCGAGCATGGCGGACAGATGTTCGACGGTGTGGTAGCGGCGGTGTGGTTCTCGATAGCGGCGGACCAGGTCTTCGCCGAGGTCACGCGCATCGGGTCCGGCCAATTCGGTCCAGCGGTCCAGCAGGTCCGCGTCCAGGTTTCTCCCCATCCAGGCAGTCTGCCGAATTCCCCCGGGCGGCAACAGTCCTGGGCCGCGGTGGTTTTCACCACTGCACCGATGCGGCTGGGCGGCGCAGCGGCCACAGTTCAGCCCAGTTTGGCGACCGCGACATCGTCGGGGGTGAGTAGGCGGCCGTCGTGGGCATGCACCTCGAGCGGGGCGAGGGGTTGGCCGTCGCGGCGGTCCAGGAGTTCGGAGTGGGGTTCGGCGGCGGTGAAGGAGAAGGCTTCGCCCCATTGGCGCAGGGCGACGATGACCGGGAAGAGGGCTCGGCCTTTTTCGGTGAGGACGTATTCCTGGTACGGGCTGCCGTCGGCGATCGGGGTGGTTGCCAGGATGTCGTTGGCGACCAGGTCGCGCAGGCGGGTGGCGAGGATGTTCTTGGCCACGCCGAGGCTGCGCTGGAATTCGTTGAAGCGGCGGCTGCCGTCGAAGGCATCGCGCACGATGAGCAGCGACCACCAGTCGCCGATGGCATCGACCGAGCGGGCGACGGGGCAGTCGGCATCGTCGAATCGGGTGCGTTTGACCAAGGCTCGGCCTCCGGAATTGTTGGTTGCATCTTGCTACTACTCCACTCTAGCTTAGGTAGCAAGATGCAACCACTGGAGGGTGTATGACGCTCGAACACAATCGGCCCACGACCGAACCGCCCACGGTGGCAGCCCGGCCCGGTCACCGTGCGGACGAATCATCCGGGGCCGGAGCGCAACCGAGCCGCTTGGCGCTCGCGGTGTTCGCCATAGCGAGCGGAACCGCCGTGGCGAACGTGTATCTGGCGCAACCATTGCTGGCCACGCTCGGCGCGGAGTTCGGCATCGGTGAGCAGGCGGTCGGCGGCATTGTCACCGCTACGCAGATCGGTTACGGGCTGGGGCTTTTCCTGCTCGTCCCGCTGGCGGATCTACTGCCCAAGCGGGGGTTGGTCTCGGCACAGTCGCTGCTACTGGCGGTGGCGCTGCTGGTATTCGCCACGGCCGCACACACTCCCGTGCTGCTCGGCGCGGCCGCGACCGTCGGATTTCTCGCCGTGGTGGCGCAATCACTGGTCGCCTATGCCGCGGCGCTCACCGGGCCGGGTGATCGCGGACGGATCGTCGGGCGGGTCACCAGCGGGATCGTCATCGGAATTCTGCTGGCGCGCACGATATCCGGGACCATCGCCGATGTGGCGGGCTGGCGCGCGGTGTATTTGACCTCGGCGGCGGTGACGCTACTGCTGGTGTTCGCCATGCGGCGCACGCTGCCCTATGTGCCCGGGCGGGGCGGACCACTGCCCCGGCACGATATAGACGACGACCTCGGGGTTGGCGGCGAGCGCCCGGACTCGGTACCGCGATATCCGGCGCTATTGCGTTCCACCATCACACTTTTCGCCACCGATCCGCTGCTGCGCACCCGCGGACTGCTGGCCCTGCTCATCTTCGCCGCGTTCAGCACGCTGTGGAGCACGCTCGCGCTGCTGCTCAGCACCGCGCCGTTCACGCTGTCGCACACCGCGATCGGCGCGTTCGGCCTGGCCGGTGTCGCGGGCGCGGCGGCGGCGACTCCGGCGGGACGGCTCTTCGACCGGGGACGGGGCCGACGAGTGACGGGGTTCGCGTTACTACTGCTGGTCGCGTCGTGGCCATTGCTCGCACTGACACCGAAATCGCTGGTGGCCCTGGTGCTCGGCATCGTTGCCCTGGACGCCGCCATTCAGGCCGTGCACGTCACCAGCCAGAGCATGATCTACTCGCATCGCCCCGATGCGGGCAGCCGGATCATCGGCGGCTACATGATCTTCTACTCGGTCGGCAGCGCCGCCGGAGCACTGGCCGCCACCACTGTGTACGCGGCCTTCGGATGGCTCGCGGTATGTCTGCTGGGCATCGGATTCAGTCTCACCGCCCTCGGACTGTGGTGGCGCGCGGATACTGTGAACCATGCCGATGCAGCCCCGCCGCTGGACTCCCCCGCCCGCCCCGCCCCGTGCTCGTGACACCCGCAGCACCCCGGAGATGCCTCCGCTGCGCTTGCTCGAATTGCCCGGCAAGGGACCGGAAGACGTGGTCGTCGCCGCCGACGGGCGCCTGCTCACCGGTATCGACAATGGCGCGATCCTGGCGGTCGATCCGGAGACCGGGGCGGTGGAGCAGATCGCCCACACCGGCGGGCGGCCGCTGGGTCTGCACGCGGAAGCCGATGGCTCGCTGCTGATCTGCGATGCGCAGCGCGGCCTGCTGCGGCTGGACAAGCCGGGTGGCGAGATCGAGGTGCTGGTCGCCGAGGTCAACGGGGAACCGCTGAATTTCACCAGCAATGTGGTCGCCGCCGCTGACGGCACCATCTACTTCTCGGAGTCCTCACGCCGCTGGCCACTGCGCGAGTGGATGGGCGACATCATGGAGCATTCGGGCACCGGGCGGCTGCTGCGCCGGAATCTCGATGGAACCATCGAAATCCTTTTGGACGGACTGGATTTCGCGAATGGCGTGGTGCTCGCGCCGGATGGTTCGAGCGTGGTGGTCGCCGAGACCGGGGCGTATCGGGTCACCCGCTACTGGTTGTCGGGTGAGCGGGCCGGGACCAGCGATCCGCTGGTGCAGAACCTGCCCGGCTTCCCGGACAATATGCTGCTCGGCAGCGATGGCCTGGTGTGGGTATCACTGGCGTCCCCGCGAAACCCCTTGCTGGACACACTGCTTCCGCTGCCCGGCGTGCTGCGCAAGATCTCCTGGGCGATTCCCGAACGCCTGCAACCGAAACCGGCGCGCACCGTCTGGGCGATGGCCTTCGATTTCGACGGCAACCAGGTGCACGATCTGCAACGCGCGGGCACCGACTACGCGCTGGTGACCGCCGTCGCCGAACACGACGGCAATCTCTACCTCGGCAGTCTGTCCGAACCGGCCATCGCGGTGACGCGAGTGCCGTAGAAACCCTTGGGCCCTAGGACTTCTGGGCCTCATCCTGCGCGTGCTGCGCCTGCTGCAATTGCGCGGGCGTATAGCGCAGGGTCAGCGCGAGCAGACCGAGCACCGCGGTGCCGATCGCGCACACCAGCAGCACCAGGGTGTAGCCGCTGCCCAGTGCCTCGATCTGCACCGGGTTCATCTCGGTGACCTTGCCGGTGGATCCGCCCAGGGACAGCGTGCGGGACAGCGCGACCGGGCTCAGCACGCCCACCGCGAACGGGGTGCCCATATTCATGAACATCTGCCCGACCGCGGACAGCGGGCCGATATGCGCCATGTCCACACCGACCAGTACACACAGCGGCAGGATGACGATCGCGGTGCCGACGCAGAAACCCACCACGCACAGCAGGATCAACAGCGTCGGGAAGTACTCCACCGAACCATCGATGGTGGAACCGAAATACAGCCCGGCCGCCAGCACCAGCGCGGCGGAGAACAGCAGCCAGCGCGGAGCCACATACTGCGCGGCCTTGGAGGCGACCGCGGTGCCGACGCCCGCGCCGAGGGTGAACGGAATGCTCGCCAGACCGGCCATGAGCGGGCTGTAGCCGAGCACGTTCTGCAGGAACTGGGCCACGAAGAAGGTCGTCGCGCCCAGTACGCCCGAGGTCAGGAAGATGGCGATGAAGGTGGCGACGCGATCGCGGCTGTCGAACAGCGACCACGGCAGCAGCGGGTTCTCGACATTACGTTCGGCGAGGATGAATACCACCAGCAGCACCAGACCGCCGATCACCGAACCCAGGATAATCGGGCTGCCCCAACCCAATTCGGGGCCTTCGGTCGCGCCGAACACAATGGCCACGCAGGCGAGCGTGCCCAGTACCGCCCCTCGAATATCGAGGGAGATGCGCTGGTGCGCGGTATCGCGCAGCTCGTTGATCGCGCCGATGACGATGAGAATGCCGATCGGCACATTGATCCAGAAGATCCAGCGCCAATCCAGCTGGGTCAGCGCACCGCCGATGACCAGACCGCCGACCGAACCGATACCGACCATGGAACCGAAGATGGCGATGGCCTGATTACGCGCGGGACCCGGGGCGTAGGTGCTGGCGACCAGTGCGAACGCGGTCGGCGCGGCGATGGCGGCGCCGGTGCCCTGTAGGGCGCGGGCGGCGATCAGCCAGGCCTCGTTCTGCGCGCTGCCGCACAGCGCGGACGCGACGGTGAACAGTGCGACACCGAGAATCAGCATGCGCTTGCGACCGAAGGAGTCGCCGAGGCGACCACCCAGCAGCATGAGCCCCGCGAACGGCAGACCGTACGCCGTCACCGTCCAGGCACTGCCCGCACTGGACAGGCCCAACTGCTCCTGTAGTCGGGGCAGCGCCAGGATCATGACGGTGCCGTCGAGCACCACCATCAGCTGCAACCCGCTCAGGACGAGAATCGCGAGGCCGAACGCCCGCTTGGTCACCGGATACTGCATCGTCGCAGCGGGATTATCGAGCACTCCGACACTGTAATGGATACCCGGCGCGGCCAACCGATCTCGTGCTGGGCAACGACCGGCCTCGACCGCGGAGTGGCACCGCCCCCGGAGCGGATTCGGTGAACCGCTGACGCGGGGTCTCGGGGGCTTCGCCCCCAAACCCCCAGATACACAGGCTCGGCCGCCAACACGGGCACGGTTGTCAGTGCGCTCCCGCGTCCAGTGATTCGGTGTCGGGGGCTCCGGCGGTGAAACCGGCGGTGGGGCCGATGACGATGATGGCCGGGGGGCGGATGGCTTCGGCGCGGACGCGGTCGGCGACCGTGGACAGGTCGGCGCGGACGATGCGCTGGGTGCGCAGGCTGCCTTCCTGGACGATGGTGACCGGGGTGTCCGCGGCGCGACCGCCTTCCAGCAGGGCCGCGGCGAATTTGTCGATGCGCTCGACGGCCATGAGCAGCACGATGGTGCCGCGCAATTTGGCCAGGGCGGGCCAGTCGACCAGGGAGTCCGGATGATCGGGGGCGACGTGACCGGAGACCACGACGAATTCGTGGGTGACACCGCGGTGGGTGACCGGGATACCGGCCAGGGCGGGCACCGAGATGGCGCTGGTGACGCCCGGGACGACCGTCACCGGGACACCGGCCTCGACACAGGCTTCGAGTTCCTCGTAGCCGCGGCCGAAGACATAGGGGTCGCCGCCCTTGAGCCGGACCACGAATTTGCCCGCCTTCGCGCCCTCGATTAGCGCGGTATTGATGGCCTCCTGGGCCATGGCGCGGCCGTACGGGATCTTGGCGGCGTCCACCACCTCGACATCGGGGCCGAGTTCGGCGAGCAGCTCCGGCGGCGCGAGACGGTCCGCGACAACGAGATTCGCGCGCGCCAGCAGGCGACGGCCGCGCACGGTGATGAGGTCCGGATCGCCGGGTCCGCCGCCGACCAGGGCGACGCCGGGAGTCACCGGACCCGAATCATCGGTCACCACACCGGATTGCAACGCCTCCAGCAGGGCGGTGCGGATCGCGGCCGAACGGCGATGCTGACCGCCCGCGAGCACGCCCAGGCTCATACCGTCGTAGCGCGCGGTGGCGGGGGTGACGGCGGTGCCGAGCCGGGCATTATCGGCGCGCACGCAGAAGATGCGCCTGCGGGTGGCCTCTTCGACCACGGCGGCATTGGTTTCGGGTTCATCGGTGCAGGTCATGGCGTACCACGCGCCGTCCAGATCGCCGTCGGCGTAGGCGCGCAGTTCCAGGGTGAGCTGACCCGAGGTGGCCATACCTTCCACCGCGGGGGTGGCCTCGCGGCTGATCACATGCACGTCCGCACCGGAGGCGATGAGCAACCCGAGTCGCCGCTGGGCGACCGTTCCACCGCCGACGACGACTACGCGCCGACCGTTCAGATCGAGCCCGACCAGGTAGTTCGGGTCGCCAACGGGCTGTTCATCGGATGCGTCTGACGTGTACTGCACGAGGATTGAGCCTACGGCCTGGTAGCGAGCGGTCCACAATCGACCGGCGTCCGCGCAGCAACCGTTATAGATCGCACCGCGGTCACGTGGCGGATCTCGGCTGGATGGCGATCCGTGCGCCTGGCCCCGGAAACTCGTTCGGCTTCCTATGCTTTATAGCTATGATTCGCCGCGGGGTTGTGGTCCGAATGTTCGCAGTTCTGGTTTCCCTGACCCTCGCGGCCGCCGCGCCCGCCGCGGCCGACTCCGCCGCCGGGACCCTGCCCGCCGCGACGACCGGCGTCGAGGCGACCTACGCGCAACCCGGCCCGTGGGCGGTGACGACGCAAAAGGCTTTCGGCTGTTGCGATTCCACCGGGGCGGCCTATGACATCTGGTATCCGGCGAATCTCGGGGCGGGCGGAGTCCGGCATCCCGTCATCACCTTCGGCGACGGCACCAATGCGGTGCCGAGCCAATACGAGTATCTGCTCACGCATTTGGCGTCGTGGGGGTTCGTGGTCATCGCCACCGAGAACAAGCAGACCGGGTCGGGGGTGGATATCGCCGGGGCGGTGGACTTCCTGCTGAATCGGGCCGCCGATCCGGCGAGCGTCTTCCACGATCGACTGGACCCGAATGCGATTGGCGCGGTAGGACATTCGCAGGGCGCGACCGGGGCGTTGAACGCCATGGCGAATTCGGGCGGGCGGATCGAGACCGTGGTGCCGATCGAGTTGCCGATTCAGATCCTCTGCGCCACCGGATCGTGGTGCCCGGATACCGGGAAGCTGGGCAGCGGTTCGGTATTCCTGGTGAACGGCTCCGCGGACTTCCTGATCTCACCCTCGGAGCAGGCGCTGCCGCGACAGCTGATCGGGCTGCAATCGATTCGGGCGTACTACGAGGCGATCCCGAATTCGATTCCGAAGGCGTGGGGAACGATCCTCGGGCCGAATCACAATGATGTGCAGGGACAACCGGATTGTGCGGGAGCGGCGTTCCCGTGCGCGGTCGGGGTGTACGGATATCTCGGGTATCCGACCGCGTGGCTGGCGGCCCGGCTGCTCGGCCGGGAAGACGCGCGGAGCGCCTTCACGACCGGCGGGGAGTTCTTCGCGCCGAATCCCGGGTGGGCCAACCAGATCGGGAACTAGTTCACGCCCTTGGGGTTGTCCTGCACCAGGTTCAGACCGCCCTTGCGCACCGGCATGGCGCTGTCGTCGACGCGGGTGAGGGACAGGGTCACCGGGTGGCCGTCCAATTCACCGGTGAGAACCAGGCGATCCGCCGCGGTGCGGTCGTAGGTGAAGCTGGCCAGCGGCTGTTGAGCATCGGGTGATTGCAGGGTGAGATGGTGTGCGCCACTGTCGTATTCGGTGGCGACCGAGACCAGGCTGTCGTCCATGCGCTGGTAGGTGGCGTACTCGCGGTAGTCGAAAACCAATCGCCGCCAGCGGGTTTCATCGGTGAGCAACGGTGGCACCGGCTGGCCGTCGCGGGTGAACTCGGTGACATTCCAGATGCCGTACAGCTCGGGTTTGCCTCGGCCCGGACCGTATTCGTGCCAGCCCTGCCAGCTCCCGACCACCTGCGCCAGTACGAACCAGGCCGCCAGCACCACCAAGCCGATGTCGGCGAACCGGCGCGAACGCGGCGTCCGGAATGGTGTGGGCGCGGTCGACGGACCCGCGGGTTGACCGAGCAGCACCGCCGTGAGCCTGCGCGCATCCGGGGCCAGCAGCACCAGCGAGAGCAGCAGCAGGTGGAATGAGAGCAGTTTGACCGGCACGTCGAAGGTCATATTGAGCACCCACACCTGCGCCATGCTGACCAGGCTGAGCAGTACGCCCGCGAGGCGCGTGCGCGGCATGAGCAGCAGCAGGCCGCCGAGCACCTCGGCGATGCCGAGCAGACCCTCGTATACCGGTGACGTGCCGACCTGATTCCACAGCACCGCCATATGGCTGAAATCGCCGTACGGCTGGATGAGCGTGGCCAGACCGGGCTCCTGCATCTGGAGCGGAATCGCCTTGGCGAAGCCGTATCCCAGCATCTGCCCCGCCAGGATGAGCTGGATGAAGAGCAGGAACCAGCCCGCGAGGCGGCGGTATTCGGTGCGTTTGCGATCCAGGACGGTCCACACCGCGGTCACGACCAGCGCGAGGATCAGGATGCAGAACACCAGGACCCACAGGTACGCCTGATCTCCGCTGCCGGATTCGAACCGCAAGCGAGCGTCGATGCCGAAGATATTGCGCCCCACCCACTCCACGACCGGGTGCGGCAGTTGCGCGTAGTCCATGACCATGCCGTCCGGGGTCCAGAGCGCGATGACGCCGATGAACGCGAACAGCGGCTGCGGGTAGATGACGCAGAATAGGGTCAGGTATGCGATGCCGAAGCGAAAGCCGATGCGCGCCAGTGGATTCCAGACCCTTGCGGGCTCGGGGCCGGGTGGATCGACGTCCGCTTCGACGACGACCGCTGCTGTGCTCATTCCGTGCTCCCGTCTCGCCGAATGTTCAATTCGACGGTAGGGAAATCACGGTCGCGGCGAATCCCCCGCGCGTAGCGTTCGGTCATACCCCAGCGGGATGGTGCGGGTCCCCCCACGGGACTACGTGCCAGCACTACCGACTTACCAGAATGCGCGTCGAGAGGCATCCCATTCACCGGTACTTACCAGCCGAACCCCTGCACATTTCAACTGCAACACGTTACATTTCTGCACATCGTGTGGAACGCGCCACATGCGGACTCACCAGCCCGAACCGCGCGCACACGCCGCCTTTTCACGCCAGGAGGAAAGAATGTCGGCCGACGACCCCAACCAGAGATGGGAACTCACCGTCTCCGACCGGGACGATGCACAACTCGCGGAGCAATTGGCCGCCTGGCTCGCCACCAAGGTCGAAGCCGACGACGCCCCGCGCGTCACCTCGCTGACCAAGCCGCAGGCGGGCGGCATGTCCAGCACCACCCTGCTGTTCGACGCCGAATGGACCGAGAACGGCGCGCCCGCGGGCGGATCCTATGTGGCGCGGATGCCACCGGAGGCCAGCTCGTTCCCGGTCTTCGAGAAGTACGACCTGCAGGCCCAGTACGACATCATGGCCGCGGTCGCCGAGGCCACCGATATCCCGGTGCCGCCGCTGTGCTGGATGGAGAACGACGCCTCGATCCTGGGCTCGCCGTTCCTGGTGATGAAGCGGGTGAGCGGCCGTGTGGCGGAAGACAATCCGCCGTACGTGTTCTTCGGCTGGGTGTTCGACTCGACCCCCGAGGAGCGGCTGGAGATCACCCGCAAGACCGTCGATGTGATCGCGCGCGTGCACAATATCGACAAGCCCGAAGAGCGCTTCCCCATGCTGCACGGCGAAGGTTCGGCGCTGCGCAGGCATTTCGACGCGCAGAAGCGCTGGTACGACTGGGCGCTGGCCAATGACGGATTCCGAATTCCGTTGCTGGAGCGCACCTTCGAATACCTGGAAGCCAATTGGCCGGATGACTCCGCGCCCGATGTGCTCAGCTGGGGTGACGCACGCCCGGGCAACATCATGTTCTTCGAGGACAGCGGTGACACCTCCGCCGTGCTCGACTGGGAGATGGCCGCCATCGGACCGCGCGAGCTGGATGTGGCCTGGCCCATCCTGATCCACCGGTTCTTCCAGGACATCGCGACCACGTTCGATCAGCCCGGACTGCCGGACTTCCTGCGCCGCAGCGATATCGAGAAGCTGTACGAGGAAGCCACCGGGCACGCCGTGCGCGATCTGGACTGGTACCTCACCTATGCCGCACTGCGGCACGGCATCGTCATGGCGCGCATCAAGCGCCGGATGATCCACTTCGGCGAGGACACCGACACCGCCGACCGCGACGACTACGTCATGCACCGAAAGCTGCTCGAGGCTCTGCTCGACGGCACCTACGCCTGGGATTGAGAGATATGCGACCTATGATCGGTCCTCTGGACGAATACCCGATCCACCAGACGCCGCAGCCGATGGCGCGAGTCGCCAGCAGCGACAAGAACTTCTACGACCGCAGCTACTACAACGCCATCGACACCGCTGGTGATCTCATGCTGGTCACCGGGTTCGGCGTGTACCCGAACCTGGGCGTCACCGATGCGTTCGCCACCGTGCGGCGCGGCGATATCCAGCATTCGGTGCGGTTCTCCGATGCGCTCGAAAAGCGCAGCCTGGATCTGGCGGTCGGCGGCTATCGCATCGAGATCATCGAGCCGCTGCAGAAGCTGCGGGTGATCTGCGAGCACGAGACGCTGTCCTTCGATATGACCTGGGAGGGTTCGTTCCCGGTCGTGCAGGAGGAGGCGCACACCATCATCACCGGGATGAACAAGGCCATGATCGAGGCGCAGCGCTTCGCTCAGGTCGGAAGCTGGTCCGGCACACTGAATGTGGACGGCACCGACTTCGCGGTCGATCCGGGCAGCTGGATGGGCACCCGGGATCGCTCCTGGGGTATCCGGCCGGTCGGCGAATCCGATCCGGCGGGACGGCTGGCTTCCGAACCGTCCGAAGGCTTCTGGTGGCTGTACGTGCCGCTGCGCTTCGACGAGTTCTCCATCATCGTCATCGTGCAGGAGGAGCCCAATGGGTTCCGCACGCTCAACGATGCCACCCGCATCTGGAATGACGGGCGCATCGAGCAATTGGGCTGGCCGCGTGTGCATCTGACCTACAAGTCCGGCACCCGCATCCCCACCGCCCTGCGCCTGGAACTCACCACCCCCGACGGCAAACCGCTCGAGGTGGAGGTCGAGGCGGGCACGTTCATCGCGCTGCACGTGGGCGCGGGCTACGGCGGCGACCCGGACTGGCAGCACGGACAGTGGAAGGGCCGCAACTGGTCCGAGTCCAAGCGCTACGACCTGACCGATCCGGCCAACGCCGGCCGCATCCCCTTCGGCGTCATCGACCACGTCGGCAAGGCCCGCTGCGGCGATGCCGAGGGCTGGGGCCTGTTCGAACACGGCTCCCTGGGCCGCCACGACCCCACCGGCTTCGCCGACTGGGGTTCGGTAGCCCCCTGACCCACCCCGAAAGCGGCGGATCCCGCAGTCCCAACCCGTGATCCGCCACCCGCCGCGCTCGCCGACTACCCAACCGGTCGGCGAGCGCGGCGGCGCTGTATCACCGGGGCGGCCACACCTGGCGTGCCGATCGGAATACGTCGGCGATTTCGCCCGCCGCGCATACGGCTGCGCATCCGACCAGCGCTGTGCGCTCTCAGCGTCGAATAACCGCTGCCGCCAAGGCGATTCCCCTGTGTACCCGCTTGGGGACAGCCAGTTCGCCGCCTCCGGCGGCAAGCATCGCGGCGGCCTCCGCCACACTCGGGGTTCCGAGGGCCTGGGCGGTGACCGCGGAGGGGTTGGGCACTTCCACCCTCGCCAATTCACCTGGGGCGAAGGACATCACCGGCACCCCGAGTTCGCGCGCTGCGGCCACGAGGCCCAATTCTCCCGCACGTCTGTCCACCGTGGCGAGGCAGCCGATCACGCTGTCCCCCAATACTTCCCGGATCGCCGCGACGATGACGGCGGCCTCCACGCCGGTTCGGGTACCCACACCCACGGCGAGTACGGGCCGCTCGCCTCCGGTTTGCGCGGGTCTGCTCATCGGCGGCCTCGCGCGACGTGGGACCTCCGTGACCGGAGGTCGTGCGCGGATTCGAGCGGGTGGTTCCCGGCGGTGCGGACCGCCGAACTCGGTAATCGACTCGGTGCGGATCTCTCCGGGCCGGGCCGGGTGCGGCGGCGTCTCATACGAGCGCTTCGTCGTCGGCGAACGCGCGGGCGGTGGCGACGAATCGCGCTATCGCGCTCGGGTTTCCGGCGGGGTGGGTGTGCAGGTAGGAGGCGTGGACGTGATGCGTTGTCGCGCCTTCGCGGACGGTTTCGCCGGAGGGGGCACGCCAGGCCCAGGCGGCGGGATTCGACGCGGAGGCGGTGAGGCGGGTGCGGTGGAATTCGTGGCCTCGGATGCGTTCGCCGGCGCGCCAGAGGGGGGAATCGGTGAGGGCTACCGCGTCTCGGTAGCCGAGGGTGAGGCGGGGGCCGAATTCTGCTGTGGCGTCGATGACTCCGGCCATGGTGTGGCCGTCAAGGGAGCGGGTGAGGTAGAGCAGGCCCGCGCATTCGGCGTGGATCGGGAGGCCGCGCTCGGCCCGGGTTGCGATCTGTTCGAGCAGGGGCATATTGGCGGCGAGAGCGGCGGCGTGCTCCTCGGGGAAGCCGCCGGGAATCACCAGACCCGCTGTGCCGGACGGGAGTTCATCGCGCATCGGGTCGAACACTACAACCCGCGCACCCGCCGCCTCCAGCAGTTCGCGATGCTCGGCATAGCCGAAGGTGAAGGCGGCACCACCCGCGACGGCGATGATCGGGCTCGTGCGGGTCACGGGTTGCCCGGACTCGGCGATGAGAGCGCCTGCGCCGGAACCCGATTCGGCGGCGAGGCGCAGTTCCTCGGCAGGATTCCAGCTCGGGCCGGTGACCTGAGAGCTCGCCAGCGCGACGACCTCGGGCAGATCTATGTGTGCGGCAACGAGATCTGTCATCGCGTCCACGGCCGCCCGAGCGGCGGAGCCGTGCTCTACGGCCGGGATCAGGCCGAGATGCCTGGAGGGGACCTCCAATTCGGCCAGGCGCGGGAGTGCGCCGAGCACGGGGAGGCCGACTCGGGCGCAGGCGGAGCGCAGGACCTGTTCGTGCCGTTCGCTGCCCACGCGGTTGAGAATCACTCCGCCCAAACGGATTCCGCTGTCATAGGTCGCGAAACCGTGCAGCAGGGCGGCCAGGCTCTGGCTGTGGCCACGAGCGTCGACGACGAGAATGACCGGTGCGCCGAGCATGGCGGCGATCTGCGCGGTGGAGCCCTCGGCGATGGGGTCGGTGTTGTTCTCGTCGATGCGGCCGTCGAACAGGCCCATGACGCCCTCGACCACGGCGATATCGCAGTCGGCGCTGCCGTGCAGGTAGAGGGGCTCGATGCGTTCGGGACCGCACAGCACCGGATCCAGGTTGCGGCCGGGGCGACCGGCGGCGAGGCCGTGATAGCCCGGATCGATGTAATCGGGGCCGACCTTGAACGGAGCCACCCGGTGCCCGGCGCGCCGCAGCGCACCGATCAATCCGGTTGCGAGCGTGGTCTTTCCGCTGCCCGACGCGGGCGCGGCGATCACCACGGCGGGCACGCTCACAGCGCACCGCCCGGGTGCCCGGCGGTCCCGCACCCCACACACCCTCCGGCGTGGGCGAAATCGCCTGCGCACCTTTGGATCGCGCTCACCATTCGATACCGCGCTGACCCTTGCGGCCCGCGTCCATGGGGTGCTTGACCTTGGTCATCTCGGTGACGAGGTCGGCTACGTCGAGCAGGGCCTGTGGGGCGTCGCGGCCGGTGATGACCACGTGCTGGTTGCCGGGGCGATTGCGCAGGGTTTCCACCACCTCGTCGACGTCGACCCAGCCCCATTTGAGGGGGTAGGTGAATTCGTCGAGGACATAGAAGCGGTGCTGTTCGGCGGCGAGGCGTCGGGAGATCTCCTGCCAGCCCGCGAGAGCCGCGGCGGCGTGATCTTCATCGGAGCCCTGTTTGCGCGACCAGGACCAGCCCTCACCCATCTTGTGCCATTCCACCGCGCCGCCCGCGCCGGTCTCCTCGTGCAGGGTGCCGAGGGTGCGGAAGGCGGCCTCCTCGCCGACCTTCCATTTGGCGCTCTTCACGAACTGGAACACCGCTACATCGAAGCCCTGATTCCACGCCCGCAACGCCATCCCGAAGGCCGCGGTCGACTTCCCCTTGCCCGGCCCGGTATGCACGGCCAGCACCGGCAGATTCCGGCGCTGCCGCGTGGTCAGCCCGTCATCGGGAATGCTCTCGGCCAGCGGAACACCCTGAGGCATGGAATCGAACTCCTCTCACCGCGCGGCGACCGCCGAACGCTCGACTTCCACGTTGCCATATGGCTCCGGAGGATTCGCCGCCGGGCAGCATCGGATCAGGTCAGCGCGTGCGCCACGCCGCTATGACGTACAGCGCGCGGTCGATGTTCCCGGTCAGGCGGCGCGGGTGGCGCGGACGGCGCCGGCGACCGAATCCCCGGTGAGTTCGGAGAGTTGGAGGTAGCCGGCGCGGAGGTCGCGGGCGAGGTCGCGGGCCAGGCCGAGGCGGATCATGCCGCGTTCGCAGTCGATGACCATGGCGGTGACCGATTCGCCTGCGAGCAGGCGGGCCGCGGTGCGGGCGCGCGGGACCGGGGTGGGGCCGCCGGTGGCGCGGCCGTCGGTGAGCATGACCAGCATGGGGCGGCGGTGTGGGTCGCGGACGTGTTCGCGGTGGATGACCTCGCGAGCCTTCAGCAGGCCCTGGGCGAGTGGGGTTTTGCCGCCGGTGCGCATATCGGCGAGGCGGCGGACCGCGATATCGACCGAGGAGGTCGGGGGCAGTACGAGTTCGGCGTCCGCGCCCCGGACGGTGATGACGGCGACCTTGTCGCGACGCTGGTAGGCGTCGCGAAGCAGGGCCACCACCGCACCGGTGACCGCGGCGAGGCGGTCGCGGGAGGCCATGGAACCGGAGGCGTCGACGACGAAGACGACCAGATTGCCTTCGCGGCCTTCGCGATACGCGCCGCGCAGATCGCCGGGGGCGAATTCGATCGGGCCGGAGATACGGCCGCGAGCGCGCTGGTGCGGGGCCGCGGCGAAGATGGTGCCGAGCAGGTGCAGGCCGGTGCCGGTTTCGGGGGTGGCGCGCACGACGCGGCCCTGCCGGGTGCGGGCGCGGGAGCGACGGCCCGGAGCGCCCTCGCCGACGCCGGGGACCTCCCAGCGCGGGGGTTTGGCGATGGATCCGGCGGGGGCGGCGGAGCGGCCTTCGCGGGCGGATGCCTTGCCGCCGTTCGGGTTCCGGTCGGCATCGGCGGATTCGCTATCGCGCCCGTCGGGTTCGCCGAGCGGCGCGTCCGGCAGCGCGGCATCGTCCGATGCGTCCGGGAGCGACCCATCCCGCGATGCGTCGAACGAATCCTGTTGCGCACCATCGAGTGCCGGGTCGTGCTGCGCCGGATCCGAATTCGCGCCCTTCGGCCCGGCATTCGCGCCCTGTGCCGAATCCGCTTCGCTCACGGGCGAATTCGGATCCTCCACGCCACCGTCGGGATCATCGTCCGGGTCGAGGTCCTGCGGCTCCGCATCCTGCGAAGCCGCATCACCTTTTCCCAGGTCGTCACCGGCGCGAGCCGCTTCCTCAGCCGCTTTGGCCATGGCGTCGTCGAGTTGTTCCTCGCTGATGCCGGGTTCGTCGAATGGATCGCGCCTGCGGCGATGCGGCAGCGCCAGTTCGGCGGCGATGCGCACATCGGCCTCGGTGACGGCGTCACCGCCGCGCCAGGCGGCGTGCGCGGTGGCGGTGCGGGCGACGACCAGATCGGCACGCATGCCGTCCACGTCGAAGGTGGCGCACAGGGCCGCGATCCGGCGCAGCTCCACATTGTCGAGCGCGATATCGGGCAGCCGATCGCGCGCGGTCAGAATGCGTTCGGCCACTTCACGATCGGCGGGCGCGTAGTCCGCGGCGAATCCGGTCGGATCGGCCTCGTAGTCGAGGCGGCGGCGCACGACGGCCATGCGGGTGTCCACATCGCGCGAGGCGACGACATCCACGGTGAGACCGAAGCGGTCCAGCAGCTGCGGCCGGAGTTCACCCTCTTCGGGATTCATGGTGCCCACGAGCACGAATCGCGCCGGATGCGAATGCGATACGCCGTCCCGCTCGATATGCACGCGGCCCATGGCGGCGGCGTCGAGCAGCACATCGACCAGATGGTCGTGCAGCAGGTTCACCTCGTCGACGTAGAGCACGCCGTGATGCGCCGCGGCCAGCAGACCGGGCTTGAACGCCTGCTCCCCGTCGCGCAGCACCCGCTCGAGGTCCAGCGACCCCACCACGCGGTCCTCAGTGGCCCCCACGGGCAACTCCACCAGCCGAGCCGGGCGCGCCCCACTCTCGTCCACCACGGGCGGCAGCAATTGCGCCAGCGCGCGCACCACGGTCGATTTCGCGGTCCCCTTCTCACCGCGCACCAGCACACCGCCGATACCGGGATGCACCGCGCAGAGAATCAATCCCAGCTGCAACCGTTCCTGCCCGACGACCGCCGAGAACGGAAAGCCTGCCTCGATATCGGAGGCCGCGCGCTTGGATTCGGTGTACACCGCAGAGGAAACCGCCACACCCCAACTCTATGCGCGCCCCCGGGCGCACCGGCCGTGACCCCGCAAAAGATAACCCCGCAACCGAATTCGGTTGCGGGGCTTCACGTCTCAGCCTCGGCGCATCGGGATGTGCGGGATGCCGTCTTCGATGTACTCTTCGCCGTCGATCTTGAAACCGTGCTTGGTGTACATATCGACCAGGTAGGTCTGGGCGTTCAGGCGAACCGTCGCGCCCGAGCCCGCCTCGGCCAGCGCGGCCTGCAGCAGGCGGGTGGTGTAGCCGTGCCCGCGGGCCGCCGGGGTGGTGCACAGGCGGCCGATGCGGAAGGACTTCACGCCGTCGTCATGCTCTTCGAGCAGTCGGAGGGTGCAGATGACATCACCCTCGTCGTCGAGCCAGAAGTGCCGGGTTTCCGGACCGAGGTCGAGACCGTCGAGTTCGGGATAGGCGCATTTCTGCTCGACGACGAAGACCTCCACGCGAAGTTTCAACAGCTTGTACAGAGTCGAGGTGTCCAGATCCTGGGCCCACGACCTTTTGAGAGCAACCGTTGACATCATCGATTGTTGCTATCACACCTAGGCGTGAGATGCGACCCCGGAATGCTTCGGCGTGTTCGCGTCGGCCAGGTGCAGGGCCTTCTGCGACCAATCCCAGACCTCGGAGAACAGCGCCTGATTCTCGGACAGCTTCACCCCGAGCGAGGGCACCATTTCCTTGAGTTTCGGCTCCCACGAACCGAATTCACGCGGGAAGCAGCGCTTCATCACATCGAGCATGGCGCTCACACAGGTCGACGCGCCCGGCGAGGCGCCGAGCAGACCGGCGATGGTGCCGTCCTCGGCCGCGACGACCGCGGTGCCGAGCTCGAGCACACCGCCCGCGCCCTTGCGGCGAATGACCTGCACGCGCTGACCGGCGATGATCAGATCCCAATCGTTGCCGTCGGCACGCGGGAGGAACTCCTCCATCGCGCTCACCCGATCGCTCTGCGAATTGAGCAGCTCACCCACCAGGTAGTTGACCAGGCTCAGTTCGGTGACACCGACACCCAGCATGGAGAACAGGTTGTTCGGCTTCACCGACTTGAACAGATCGGTGAGCTTGCCGTCCTTGAGGAACTTGGGCGTCCAGCCCGCGTACGGGCCGAACAGCAGCCCGCGCTCCCCGTTGATGACGCGAGTGTCCAAGTGCGGCACCGACATCGGCGGCGCGCCGACCGAGGCCTGGCCGTACACCTTGGCCTCGTGCTGGCGGATCAGCTCAGGGTTCTTGCAGCGCAGGAACAGACCCGACACCGGGAAGCCACCGAAACCGGAGATCTCCTTGATGCCGGACTTCTGCAGCAGCGGCAGCGCGCCGCCGCCCGCGCCGACGAAGACGAACTTGGCGTGGATGACGCGGGTCTTACCGTTGCGCAGGTTGCGCACCTTGACCAGCCAGGAGCCGTCGGACTGCTTGGTGAGGTTCTTGACCTCCTGCCCGAAGGCGATATCCGCGCCGGACTTGCCGAGATACGCCAGCAGCTCCTTGGTGAGCTCGCCGAAGTCGATATCGGTGCCGTAGTCGGTCCAGTTCAGCGCGACCGGATCGGAGAAGTCGCGGCCCTTGGCCATCAGCGGTAGTCGCCGCGCGAACTCGTCCTTGTCGTTGATGTACTCCATGCCCTCGAACAGCGGATGCCGCGACAGCGCCTCCTGGCGCTTGCGCAGGTATTCCACACCGTCCGCGCCGTGCGTGAAGCTCACGTGCGGGATGGGGTTGATGAAGTTCGAGGGATTGGCCAGGATGCCGTTCTCGACCGCGTGCGACCAGAACTGGCGCGACACCTGGAAGCGCTCGTTGATATCGATGGCCTTGGCGATCTCCACCGAACCGTCGGCGTTCTGCGGCGTGTAGTTCAGCTCGCAGAGGGCGGAGTGACCGGTGCCCGCGTTGTTCCACGGATCGCTGGACTCCGCGGCGGCGGCATCGAGACGCTCGAAGAGCGAGATCGACCAGTCCGGCTGCACCTGTCGAAGCAGTGCGCCGAGGGTGGCACTCATGATGCCTGCGCCGATGAGGACTACATCGGTCTTTTCAATCGTGGCAGCATTGTTCGACACGGCGTTGATCGACTTCCTTGTCTGTGTAGGGCAACCCAGCGGCAGTTAGGTTACCCGTCGTTCACCTAAGTTCGATTGTGCCCCTGGACACGCCGAAATCAGGCAGCGAAAAGGCCGAATGTGAGAGATACCTCCAAGCTCATTTTTCACCTTCGCCGTTTACATTGGGCCATGTGACCTCTGATACGTCATCCACCGCAACCACGTCCGCATCGACCCCGGCGGCCGGCGTTTGGCAGCCCGACGTGCTCGGATCCGATTATCAGCAGCTGACGTTGGCGCTGGGGCCGGACCCGGACGGTCAGGGCGACGCGTTCGCCACGCTGATCCGCTACACGCCCGAGGCGCGGCCGGTCGCCACCAGCGCCGTGCTGTACGTGCACGGGTTCACCGACTACTTCTTCCAGGAACACCTCGCCCAGCACATGACGGCGCAGGGGATCGCGTTCTACGCGCTGGATCTGCGCAAGTGCGGTCGCTCCACCCGGGACGGGCAGACACCGCACTATGTGACCGATCTCGCGCTCTACGACGTGGAGCTGAATCGCTCGCTGAAGATCATTCGCGAGGAGACTGGGCTGCCCGTGCTCGTGATGGGGCATTCGACCGGCGGACTGGTCACCTCGCTGTGGCTGAACCGGCTCAACGCGGCGGGCGGGTCTCGGGCGCAAGGGATTTCGGGGCTGGTGCTGAACAGCCCGTGGTTCGATCTGCAAGGGCCGTCCTACTACCGCAACCCGCTGAGCAACGCCGTGTTGCAGGGTGTCGGCAAGTTGAGCGCGCTGACCGCGCTGCCGCTGGGCAAGGCGACCACCTACGGAGACAGCCTGCACAACACCGTATCCGGGGAATGGGATTACAACCTGGATTGGAAGCCGTTGAGCGGCTTCGCCGTTCACGCGGGCTGGCTGCGCGCGATCCGGCGCGGGCATGCCCGGGTGCATCGCGGGCTCGATATCGGGGTGCCCGCGCTGGTGCTGCGCTCCAAGGTGACCAAGTTCATGGCCAAGTACGGTCCGGCCGCCGATGTCTCGGACGTGGTGCTGGATGTGAAACAGATTCAGCGCTGGGCCGGGTGCCTGGGCGATCGCACCAATATCGTGCCGATCGAAGGCGCACGTCACGACGTGTTCCTGTCCTCGGAGCAGCCGCGCACACAGGCGTTCGCGGAATTGGATTCCTGGCTGACGTGGCTGGCGGAGTCGCCGCAGGCGAAGGCGTAGGGCCCGGAAAAGCGGCTGACCGCGCCTCGGATTCGAGGCGCGGTCAGTGAGCGGATCGGTCACCAGAAGCTGGTGCGCAGGACTATCTCGGTGGCGAGTTCGTGGCCCGCCTCGGTGGCGACGTCGGCGACATCGACCGGGACGAGGCGGAATTCGCCGTAGACGTAGCGACCGGAGGCCTCGGCGGCCTCGCGGGGCAGGCGTTTGGTGGCCAGCAGCGTGGTGGGGATTTCCACCGGCGGGCAGGTGGCGTCCGCGATAGCTCCGTCCGCACCGGGCGCGGCGGGGTGGCCGCTGCCCGCGGCGATCAGGCTCATGAAGCGGCCGAAGCCGCGCGCGGCCAACTGCCATGCCAGATCCGCGCCGGTGCCCGCACCGACCAGATTGGCCCAGGGCACCTTCAATTCGTCGAGGATGCCGAAGACCGCCGTGTTGTCGAGCCCGTCCGCGGGTTCGATCACGATGGTGCGCAGGTCCGAGGTCTGCAATCGTTCACAGACCTGGTCATATACATCGGCCGGATCGCCCGCATCGGGAAGTAGGAGCACGTGGTGGCGGGATTCGGAGCCTCCGACCCGCACGGCCCATACGCGGTCACCGACCGTGATCCGCCGAGATTCCATATCGAGTCACGCTACACGGCGCGCAAACGCCCCGAACGCGTGTCGCCCGGATTGCTGTGATCGCCGTCACCGTGACCTCGACAGATCCGCGCCGAATCCCCGAAATCCGCCCCTCCCGAGTGGCACAGACCACTGATTCGCCTGTCGGCCAACCCTTCCCGCGTGTCGCCCGCCACCCGAACCCCGGCCGAAAGTCACATGTGCCGTGCGACACCGATCCCACCCCGGGGAAGGCCGGGACCACCACCGAATGACTCGCGCCGCACGAAAACTCAGACGGCCTCCGGGTCGAGAGTCCTCCGCACGCGGCCGATCACCCGGCTCCCGTGCGGGGATCGAGGATTCGCACGCGGCGCGCACCGACCGATCGCACGAGTTCCCAGACCACGGTTCTCCCCCATTCGGCCGATCACACCGCCGAACGCGCACCGACCACGGCGCCCCGGGGGTTCACACGGCCGATAGGGGAAGACCGCTGCGTGGAATCAGCGCCCGACTCGATTCCCCTTGCGGTGATCGAGGATTCGAGTGCGGTATGTGGCGGCCGGCCGAAGACTCGGGTGCCCGGTCAGCGGCTGACTGTGAGGGTTGGGAGGTTCGGGGGTGCGCCCGTGTCGATGAGGCGCTCGAGGGCGGGGAGGTCGAGGTATTTCTCCATGAGGTCGGCGAGTAGGTCGAGTTGGGTGATGCGGACCTCGGCGACCGAGACATTGTCGGCGACAACGAAATCGGCGGTGGAGTGGGAGGCGACGGCGCGGAGGAAGGCGCGGCGGAAATCGTCGGATTCGAGTGCGCCGTGCAGATGGGTGCCCCAGATCGCACCGCGCACACTACCTTCGGGGACGCCGTCGAGCTCGAGCCAGGGCTGGTCGCCGTTGTGGCGCACGCGGCCGTGGTGAATCTCGTAGCCGTGCACCGGAATTCCTTCTGCGAGGGCGCGACCTGCGCTGCGGCGCAGGACCTTCGGGTCGGCGAATTCGATTTCCAGGTCGAGGAGGCCGAGGCCTTCGACGGTGCCGGCGGCGGATTCGACGCGGTCGTCGATGGTGTGGGCGAGCATTTGGTAGCCGCCGCAGATGGCGAGGATGGGGCCGCCGCGGGCCGCGCGTTCTTGGACTGCGGTGGCTAATCCGGTGTGGCGCAACCACTCCAGGTCGGTGACGGTGGATTTGCTACCGGGGAGGATGACCAGGTCGGCTCCGGCGAGGCGGGAGGGGTCGGTGACCCAGCGGACGGAGACGCCCGGCTCGCAGGCGAGGGCTTCCACGTCGGTGGAGTTGGAGATGCGGGGTAGGCGGATGGCGGCGACGGTGAGCCAGTCCCTACCGAGCGGGGGCTGGGAGCGGCCTACGGGGGCGTCCGCGATGGTGCCGAGGGAGTCCTCGGCGTCGATCCAGAGGTCTTCGGCGAAGGGGATGACGCCGAGGGTGGGGCGGCCGGTCAGATCGGTGAGCTGGTCCAGGCCGGGGCGGAGCAGGTCCACGTCGCCGCGGAACTTGTTGATGATGAAACCCGAGATGAGTTGCTGGTCTTCGGGTTCCAGGATCGCCACGGTGCCGAAGAGGTGGGCGAGCACGCCGCCGCGGTCGATGTCACCGACCAGCAGTACCGGGAGGTCGGCGGCGCGGGCCAGGCCCATATTCGCGAGATCGGTTGCGCGCAGGTTGATTTCGGCGGGTGAGCCCGCACCCTCGCAGATGACCACGTCGAATTCGGCGCGCAGCGACGCCAATTCCTCGGCGACGATGGCGCGCAATTCGGTGCGGTGCCGGAAGTAATCCTTCGCGCCCACGGTGTCGATCGCCTTGCCGCGCACCACCAGTTGCGAGCGGCGGTCGCTGCCGGGCTTGAGCAGCACCGGGTTGAAGCGCACGCTCGGCTCCAGCCCACAGGCGCGCGCCTGTAGGGCCTGGGCGCGGCCGATCTCCCCGCCGTCCAGGGTGACGACGGAGTTGTTCGACATGTTCTGCGCCTTGAACGGCGCGACCCGCACCCCGCGCCGAGCCAGCATGCGGCAGAGCCCGGCCACGACAACGCTTTTCCCGGCGTCGGAGGTGGTGCCCGCGATCAGCAGCGCGCCTTTCACGCGTGCTCCCCCGTGTCAGCCCGGCAGACCTCAACGTCATCCCGGCGTGCTTGTGGCCGGGATCCACCCCTGAATTCCGGCCAAAAGCGCGCCGGAATGACGGGAGAGAAAGTCCACGCCGGAATGACGGGGGTGTGGCTCACGGCAGGGTGAGGATTTCAGCGCCGTTCTCGTTGACGACCAGGGTGTGCTCGAACTGGGCCGTCCACTTGCGGTCTTTGGTGACCACGGTCCAGCCATCGGGCCAGATCTCGTAGTCGATGCCGCCGAGGTTGATCATGGGCTCGATGGTGAAGGTCATGCCGGTTTCGATCTCGGATTCGACGGCGGGCTGGTCGTAATGCAGGATCACCAGGCCGCTGTGGAAGGTCGGTCCGACGCCATGGCCGGTGAAGTCGCGCACCACGCCGTAGTCGAAGCGGTTGGCGTAGGACTCGATGACGCGGCCGATGACATTGAGCGCCCGGCCCGGCTTGACGGCCTTGATGGCGCGCAGGGTGGCCTCTTCGGTGCGCTCGACGAGCAGGCGCACCTCTTCGTCGACGTCACCCGCGAAGTAGGTCTTGTTGGTATCGCCGTGTACGCCGCCGATGAAGGCGGTGACGTCGATATTGACGATGTCACCGTCCTCGATGACGGTGGAGTCCGGAATGCCGTGGCAGATGACCTCATTGAGCGAGGTGCAGCAGGACTTGGGGAAGCCCTTGTAGCCCAGCGTCGACGGGTAGGCGCCATTGTCGATCAGGTACTCGTGCACGATGCGGTCGAGCTCATCGGTGGTGACACCGGGGGCGACCGCCTTGCCCGCCTCTTCCAGGGCCTGGGCGGCGAGCTTGCTCGCGATGCGCATGGCCTCGATGGTTTCGGGCGTCTGCACCCAGGGCTCGTTGCCCTCCTTGGCCGTCTTCTTCCAGACGTACTCGGGCCGCTCGATGGACTTGGGCACCTCACGAATGGGCGATTGGGTGCCGGGAACGAGGGGTTGGCGGGTGCGCACTGACATGAGAACAAGACTATCCGGCCGATGCGGGCGGCTCTCCCCGAGCTGCGCGGAATGTTTCCGGACTACGGTCCGTTTAAGCTCACAGGTTGACTTGGAAACAACATTGGAAGGTGTGTACAGCCGTGGAACTGGGACTGACGACATTCGCCGAGACGCACCCCGTCGGCGGGGACGGCCCGGTGCCGACCGCGGGCGAACGACTGCGCCAGGTGGTCGAGGAGGCCGTGGTCACCGAACAGGCCGGACTCGACGTGTACGGCGTGGGCGAACACCACCGCAAGGATTTCGCCGCCTCCTCCCCCGCCGTGGTGCTGGCCGCCATCGCCTCGCGCACCGAGCGCATTCAGCTCACCAGCGCGGTGACGGTGCTCAGCTCGGCCGATCCGGTGCGGGCGTATCAGGACTTCTCGACCCTGGACGGATTGTCCAACGGCCGAGCCGAACTCATGGCGGGCCGCGGCTCGTTCATCGAATCGTTCCCGCTGTTCGGCTACGACCTCTCGGACTACGACGAACTGTTCGAGGAGAAGCTGGCGCTGCTGCTGAAGATCCGCGAGGAGGGCCCGGTCACCTGGGAGGGCAATTTCCGCGCACCCCTGACCGACGCCATCGTGTACCCGCGCACCGAGAACCGGCCGCTGCCGGTCTGGATCGCGGTCGGCGGCAGCCCCGAATCCGTGGTCCGCGCAGGGCTTTTGGGCCTGCCGCTGGCCATCGCGATCATCGGCGGTCAGCCCGCGCGCTTCAAGCCGCTGGTGGAGCTCTATCACAAGGCTCTGGACCAGGGCGGCCATGAGAAGCAGCCGATCGCGGTGCACGCGCACGGCTACGTCGCCGAGACCGATGAGCAGGCGGTCGCGGACTTCTACGCCCCGTACGCCCGCGCCATGTCCGGTATCGGCCGCGAACGCGGCTGGGGTCCGATGACCCGCGAGCAGTTCGCCGCCCTGCGCTCGCAGAGCGGTTCCCTGTTCGTCGGCACCCCGGACTATGTGGCGGGCAAGATCGCCGATGTCCGCGACACCCTCGGCCTGGACCGCTTCATGCTGCACACCAGCGTGGGCACCCTCCCGCACGAGAAGGTGCTGGCCAATATCGAACTGCTCGGCGCGAAGGTGGCCCCGCAGGTCCGCTGAGCGTAATCGCCTGTCCCGCTTCAGATAACCGTGCCGACGTCCTGGGCGACCAGGGCGTCGAGCGCGCGTTCGGCCACGGCCGCGATGGTCAGGGACGGATTGCAGGCGGCGGTGTTGCCGGGCATGAGGGCACCGTCGAGAACGTAAAGGCCGCGCTGGCCCAGGACTCTGCCGTTCAGGTCGCAGACGGTGCCCATGCTCGCGCCCCCGAGAGGATGCCAGGTGGAGGGGAACGCGGCGTTGGTGTCGGTGAGAGTGCTTGCGGGGCCTGCGATTCGGCGGGTGGTGGGGCCGATGTGGTTGTCCTGGATGAAGGCATCGCCGTCGGCGGGCCAGTGCAGGGTGGCGTCATCGGTTGCTGAGTCGTAGGTGAAGTGGCCCCGGCCGTCACTGACGCCGTAGCCGACCATCATGGTGCTCTTCGGGTCCATGGGCAGCGGTGGGATGGAGGCCTGGATGACGGTATGCGCGGTGTGCGGGTCGTCCCAGTTGAGTGAGCCGTAGACGACCGGACCGCCCTGTGCGGTACCGAAATTCGCGTTGGGATCGGTCCAGATGTAGATGCGGTCGGCGTTGGTGCCCCAGCCTCGGCCGAGCGCGTCGGGGAGGTCGGGGATGTGACCCTTCGCGCCCGCGCGCATGAGGAGTCTGGTGGTGTTGAGGCTGCCCGCCGACAGCACCAGGGCGGGGGTGGTGATGAGTTTGTCGGCGATGACGGTTCCGGTGGTGTCGAGCTGTTGGACGTGTAGCGTCCACCGACCGTCGGGTGCGCGCTCGATGCCCGAAACCTGGTGCAGGGTTTGAATATTCACGCGGCCGGTGGCCTCGGCGGCAGCCAGGTAGGTGACGTCGACCGAATGTTTGCCGCCGTTGTTGACGCCCATGGCACCGTCACCATTGGTGTAGGACGGCTTCATCTCACCGCGCAGTTCGGCGAGCGCGTAGTTCCAGTCGATGGGCATGGGGATCTTCGACAGCGGCAGGCCCGCCCCGCGCACCCGGTCGGCGAAATAGCGGGCCGCGGCGTAATTGGGACTGTCCACCAGCTCATCGGGTGCGACCGCGAGCCCGAGCATGCGGGCCGCGCGCGGATAGTGCACGCGATTCATGGCCGCCCAGTCCAACTGCTCCGGGAAATGGGTGTTGAACACCGCTTCCGTGGGCTGGAGCGACATGCCCTGGTAGATCAGCGATCCGCCGCCGAGACCGGCCGCGCACAGGGCCGTCATATTCTCCCCGGGCACCGCTTCGACCAGTCCGGTGTACGGCTCGAAAACCATTGGCTTACCGAACAGTTCGGGACTGGAGCGGTACCACAGCATGCGCTTGTCCGGCGCGGACGCACGCGGGAACGTCTCCGCGTTCGGTCCGGTGGGCCAGCGCATGCCGCGCTCGAGCAGCAGCACCTGAACGCCCGCTTCGGCCAGGCGCAGCGCGGTGACGCCGCCACCGAAGCCGGAGCCGACGACCACGACGCGATGTTCCTCGCGAGTGAGCGGGACGCTGTTGACGCGCGTGGCAATGCCATTGCGCACATTGATATTTCGGGTGCCGACGAGCATGGCTCCGGCGGCGGTTGCGCCGAGCAGCAGTGAGCGGCGCGAGAGTACGGGCATGCGAAACCTTCGAGAGGTGTGCGGAAAGTGTGGTGCCGCGGAACGATCAGGAGCCGATGGTGGAGTGCTGATCGGCGGGCGGGGTGTAGACGGCCGGATCCAGCTCCAATGCCAGGAATCCGTTGTCCGCGCACGTGGTCCAGAGTTGATTGCCGCGCCATTCCGGGGCCGAGAAGCACCAGTCGGTGGACAGATCGCCGAGCGCGATCCGGCCGGTGCGCGAACTCTGCGCCTGCGACAGATCGAACTGTCCCGCGATGACCGCCTGTGCGATGGTCGGCGCGGCGAGCAGCGGCGGGCCGATGATCGAGGCCAGTGCGTGCGGGGAGTTCCACAGTTCGGTGTTGTTCCCGGTGCGCGCGGGTGGGTTGTAGTAGGCGATCTCACGGATATCGTGCGGGTCGCGAATGTCGAAAACCCTTATGCCGGAAGAAGTCCAGCCACAGGCCAACGCGGTGGGATCGACCGGGCGATCGGCGGCGCAGTAGTGCGCGTCATAGCCGAACAGCGAACCACCCGAGGCGGAGGCCAGCATGCTGTCCTGATTGACGAGCTGATTGATCTCGAGCTTGATCGAGTTCACGATGCGCGGATCGCGTTCATCGGAGATATCGATGAACTTCACCCCGCCCGAGCCCGCCTCGTCGACGGTGAGCACATAGGGCGTGCCGCCGATGGTCACCGGGATATCGTGCTGGGTCGCCCAGCCGTCGGTCCAGGTCATCGAAGCCAGCTGCGGCACTTGCGGATTGGGATCACGCCGCTGTACCGCGCTGATGTCGAGCACATTGAGGCCGCCGAAGTTATTGGCCAGATACATGCGATTGCCATCGGCCGCGAATCCGAAGCCGTGCATGGACAGGCCCTGCAACCCCTGCCACACCACGTGCGGCGCGGCGGGATCGGAGATATCCACGGCCGACACCAAACCCGGTGCGACACCGGAACTCCAATAGGTGTTCCCGTCCGGTGAGAACCCGCCCTCGTGCGAGGTGACCGGCAGCGGCAAGCGCAGATCGGTACCCGGACCGGGATTGAGCAGCCGCGGATGCGCGCAATCGGAGACGTCGTAGATCGACAGCAGGCCCGCACCGGTCAGTGCGGGCACGCCCGCGCCGACCAGCAGTTTGCGAGTTTCGTTGACCTTCAGGCTTTCCCAGGTCCCCGCGCGCATGGCGGGTTCGTCGAGATTCGCCGTCAGCACCGGATTCGCCGGATCGGAGACGTCGAGCACCTGCACGCCCTGCACCGGGCCGAGCAGATCACCCGGGAAGAAGGTGCCGATATAGGTGCAGTGCTCGAAGCTCACCGAGGTGATGCCGCCGCCCCGGCCCGCGTAGTTGCCGAGCCGCCGGATATTGCAGGTGTAGCCGTCCCGGCTGCGCCCGCTGTCCCGGTCGGCGGCGGGCACATCGCCCTGCATACCGGTCTCCGGATTCGAGCCGGGTCCGCAATTCGCCCGTGCCACCGTGGAATTCCCGCCCGAGGACCCCGAGGGCCACTGGCCGGAGGCGGCGCTGATCGGCAGCAGCGCGAGCGCGGCCCCGAGGATGAATGATCGCCGCAGCAGCGGCCTGAGGAATGAAGTCATGGGCACGGTCCCGCGACGCCGCGGGCAGCCTTTCGTAATGCGTTGAGCCACAGTACGGTTCGCCCGCCGAGAGGTCCTCGGGGCGCGCGCCCGTCGATCGGGTTCCGGGTGTGAACCCTTGCCGGTAACCGAGTTACCAGTAACGAAGTTACCATGACGGGGTGGGTAAAGATCAAGAGTCGGACGCATATACGCGGATAATCGCCGTGGTCCTGGAACTGCTGGCCGAAAACGGCTACGACGGCGTGCAATTGCGCACCGTGGCGAGCCGCGCCCACGTCTCACTCACCAAGGTCTACAAGCTCTTCCCCACCCGCGACGAACTCATCGTGTCCGCCCTCGAACAGTGGATGACCGAGCACACCTACGCCGAGGTCGCACCCGTCACCCCCGGCGAATCGGTGCGCGATGCCATGACTCGCGTACTGCGCTGCGTCTTCGAGCCCTGGGAGAAGCACCCCACCATGCTCGAGGCGTACCACCACGCCCGCACCGCCCCCGGCGGCCATCGCCTCGACGCGCAGGGCGTCTCGGCCATCCTCCCCATCGCCGAGGCGGCGCTACGCGGCCTGGACCAGTCCTACATCGAGGACATCGCCGTGATCCTGCCCAATATGGTGATGGCCCTGATCGCCCGATTCGCCAGCGGCACAATGGAAATCACCGCCATCCTGCCCATCCTCGAACGCACCGTCTACCGCCTCACCGCCGATAACGAATCCGCCGCCACCATCCGATCGGCCACCCCGACGCCCCAGCACCCCGCCCTGGCCAATATCTCCACCACGCTCGGCCAAATGGTCACGCGCCAGGAAGGCTCGGCGCGATAGCCGACAATTAGGACATATGCCCGATACCGGGAAGGGCCTGATCTGCCTACCGTCGATGACGCTCGTCCTATCCCTGTTCAGTAGTAGAGGTCAATATGTCGAAAATTCTTGCCGGTGTGCTGCTCGGCGCCGGTGTGCTCGGTTCGGTGATCATCCCGGGACCGGCAGCTCACGCGGGTTCGCCGGTGTGCTCGAAGGCGATCGAGCTGATCAACACCGCGATCGACAGCCCGGCGGGACTCGATGCGGAGACGGCGGAAGCCCTCGCCGACCGGCTTTCCGGATTGTTGGTCGTCGCCGGTGGCGCCGAGCGCGATGGCATCTCCGCCTATGTGGATGCGCTGCGCGACCCCGAGATCACCGACCTGACCGCGGTCACCGATGAACTCAACCGCGCCTGCGCCTGACAGCTTCCGGTAACCCGAACCCCCTTGTGCGCGCCTGGATTTCATGAGCGCGCACAAGGGGGTTCGGCACGTTGCGGATCAGTCGGCGAGGGTGGCCTGGAAGGCGATGCGGTCGCCGCGATAGAGCGAGCGGACCCGCTCTATCGGGGTGCCGTCGGTGTCCACGCTGCGGCGGTGCAGCAGCAGCATGGGCAGGGCGGTGGTGCATTCCAGCAGTGCGGCCTCGCGCGGTGAGGCCAGCACCGTTTCGATGCGTTCGGTGGCCGAGGCGTAGGCGACGCCCATGGCGCGGGTGGCGGCATACAGCGAGGTCTGCGGTTCGTAGAAGTCGCGTAGTACGGCGAAGCGGTCCAGCGGCATGAAAGTGCTTTCCAGGCCGATGCGTTCACCGTCGGCGAGCAGTATCCGCTCCAGGTGCATGACCGGCGTGCCCGGAGTCAGTTCGAGATCGTGGGCGGTGTCCGGATCGGCGGGAACATCGGTCCACGCCACGAGTAGACGCCCCGGCGTGCGGCCGAATTTGAGCGCGCCCTCGGTATAGGAGCGCAAGGTCAAGGGCTGCACCATTTTCGGGCGGGAGACCACGGTGCCGCGACCCTGGCGGCGAATTCTGCCCTCCACCAACAGCTCTCGCACCGCCTGGCGGACGGTCTCGCGGGCCACGCCGCAGCGCAGCGCGAGATCGCGTTCCGACGGCAGCGGATCGCCCTCGTTGAGTTCGCCGAGCAGCGCTTCGAGTTCGGTGCGCACGCGGTACGACTTCGGTATACGGGCGCCCACCCCGGCAACGTCCGTTGTGTCCATGCCCATCAATGTACACAAGATTGGTCTATACCAATTGTTAACCTAGCGTTTGCACACGAAACACTCCTAGGTCTAGACCATTGGCCACCATGAGTCCCATGCGATTGGTCATCATCGGCGGAGGAATTCTCGGTACCGCCCACGCCCTCGCCGCGATCGGGCGCGGCCACGAAGTCATTCAGCTCGAACGCGAGGTGGAGGCGCGCGGCGCCACCGTCCGCAACTTCGGCCTGGTGTGGGTGTCCGGTCGCAGCGCCAACGAACTCGACATCACGCTGCGTTCGCGCCAGCTGTGGGAGGAGATCGGCGGCAAGGTGCCCGGCGTCGGATTCCGGCCGGCCGGATCCATGACGCTGGTGCGCACCGAGAACGAACTCGCCGTGGCCGAGGCCGCCATGCGCAATCCATCGGCCGCCGAACGCGGTTTCGAACTGCTCGATCCGGAGGCGGTGCGCAAGGTCAACCCGGCCCTGCGCGGCAAATTCGTTGCCGGACTGCACTGTTCGAAGGACGGCGCGGTGGAGTCCCGCCAGGCGCTGCCCGCGCTGCGCCGCTATATGGAGGCCACCGGCCGCTACAGCTTCTTCGGCGGCACCGAGGCGCGCAGCATCACCGGCACCACCGTGCTCGATGATCGCGGCCGCCGCCACGAGGGCGATCTGGTGATTTCCTGCCCGGGCGCGGCGCATTCGGGTCTGACCCGCGAACTCGTCGGCGATATCCCGGTGCGCCGGGTGCGGTTGCAGATGATGCAGACCGCGCCGCTGGGCGAACCGCTCACCACCGCCTTCGCCGACGGCGACAGCTTCCGCTACTACCCCGCCTTCCAGGGGCCGGAGCTGGATCGTCTCAATAACGAAGAGGCGCAACCGTTCACGGCCGCACAGCACAAGATGCAGCTGCTGTGCGTACAGCGCCTGCACGGTGGGCTCACCATCGGTGACACCCACGAATACGACGAACCGTTCAACTTCGATGTGGACGAGGCGCCGTACGAGCATCTCGTCGCCGTCGCGGAAGAGCTGCTCGGCCGCAAACTCCCGCAGGTGGTGCGGCGCTGGGCGGGCGTGTACAGCCAGTCCATCGATCCGGGCGCGATCGTGACCCGCGCGCAGGCCGCCGACAACGTCTGGGTGATCACCGGTCCGGGTGGCCGGGGTATGACGCTCGGCCCCGCGCTGGGTGAAGAGACCGCCGACCTGCTCAACCTCTGACTTTAAGGAAAACAGTTGTCCTACAAGCAGATCGATCTCGCGGTACTGGATATGGCCGGTACCACCGTCGCCGATGACGGGCTGGTCATTCGCGCCTTCGACGTGGCCGCCACCAGCGCGGGCATTCCGGAGCAGGGCCCCGAACGCGAGGCCGCCCGGCAGTACGTGATCGACACCATGGGCCAGTCCAAGATCGTGGTCTTCCGCGCGCTGCTCGGTGACGAGGACAGGGCGCAGGCCGCCAACGCCGCGTTCGAGGCCGCCTACGCCGAATTCGCCGATGCCGGTGTCACCCCGATTCCCGGTGCGGAGGAAGCCATTTCGGCGCTGCGCAAGGCCGGTATCAAGGTGGCGCTGACCACCGGCTTCAGCCGCGAGACGCAGGACAAACTGCTGAACGCGCTGGGCTGGAACGATATCGCCGATCTCACCCTGGCCCCGTCCGATGCCGGACGCGGCCGCCCCTACCCGGACATGGTGCTGACCGCGCTGCTGCGCCTGGGCATCGACGCCGTGGATCGCGTTGCGGTGCTGGGTGATACCTCCAGCGATATCGGCACCGGGCTGGCCGCGGGCGCGCGCATCGTCGCGGGCACGCTGACCGGCGCGCACAACGAGGAACAGCTGCGCGCCGCGGGCGCGACGCATGTGGTGCCGTCGGTGGTCGACTTCGCCGCACTGCTGCTCACCAAGGGCTGATCCCCAGGATTCCGCCGCATCCATGAGGGGGCGGCGGGTACACCCCCCGTCCCTTCGACTCGACACTTCCCCACGAACTGAAAGTTGCAGTCACCGTGCGTAATAAGAACAACCGCCTCGCACGCACCATCGCCCGCACCGCTCTCATCCTCACCTCGGCCACCGCGGTCGCGTTCAGCCTCACCGCCTGCGGCGGCACCGGCAGCGATTCGAGCGACGGCAAGACCGTCACCGTCTACTCCGCCGACGGCGTCGGCGACTGGTACAAGACCCAGTTCGCGAAGTTCAAGGACCAGACCGGTATTTCGGTGAACCTGGTCGAGGCCGGCTCCGGCGAGGTCGTGAACCGCGTGGAGAAGGAACAGTCCAACCCGCAGGCCGATCTCATCGTGACGCTGCCGCCGTTCATGCAGAAGGCCGCCAAGTCGAACCTGCTGCAGGCCAGCGGCGTCGACCTGAGCGCGTTCCCGGCCAGCGAGAAGGACGCGGCGGGCAATTGGGTCAGCCTGGCGGGCAACTACCTCTGCTTCATCGCCAACCCGACCGTCGAGGCCGCCAAGGTGACCTGGGACGATCTGCTCAAGCCCGACTACAAGGGCAAGATCCAGTACTCCACCCCGGGCCAGGCCGGTGACGGCACCGCCGTGCTGATTCTGCTGCAGCAGCTCTACGGCAAGCAGGGCGCGCTGGACTACCTCGCCAAGTTGCAGGCCAACAATGTCGGCCCGTCCTCTTCGACCGGCAAGCTCCAGGCCAAGGTCGACAAGGGCGAGATCCTCATCGCCAACGGCGATATCCAGATGAACCTGGCGACCATCAAGGACAAGGGCTCCAAGTTCAACGTCTTCTTCCCGGCCACCGCCGACGGTAAGCAGTCCACCGTGGCGCTGCCGTACCTGATGGGCCTGGCCAAGGGCGCGCCGCATTCGGACGCCGGTAAGAAGCTGATGACCTACCTGCTCTCGGCCGATGTGCAGAAGACCCTGACCGACGCCAACGCCGTGTCCGCGCGCACCGACGTCACCGCCGTCCCGCCCACCGGCAACACCGCCTCCCCGGCCGCGCTGGTGCGCAATGTCGATGTGGTGCACCCGGATTGGAACGCGGTGCTCGATTCGCTCGACACCGATGTCGCCGCGTACACGAAGGCCACCGGCAGCTAATCGCCCGACCACAGGAGCAGCAACCATGTCCTCCGCGTTGACGACATCCACGGCCACCGGCACCGAGGCCGTCGAACCGGCCATCGTGTTCGACCGGGTCGGTGTCACCTACGGCAATCGCCGTAAAAGCACTGTCGCACTGGCCGATTTCAACCTGCGCGTCGCCGCGGGGGAAACGGTTGCGCTGCTCGGGCCCAGCGGTTCCGGCAAGTCCACCGCGCTCAAGGCATTGGCCGGATTCGTCCGGCCCACCTCGGGCACGGTGCGGCTGGCCGGGCGCGACGTCACCAACCTGTCCCCCGCCAAGCGCGGGATCGGGGTGGTGGTGCAGTCCTATGCTCTGTTCCCGCATATGCGGGTGCACGACAATGTGGCCTTCGGGCTCAAGGCACATCATGTGCCGCGCAACGAGATCGGCACCCGGGTGACCGAGGCGCTGGAGATGGTCGGCATGGGTTCCTATGCCAAGCGGCTCCCGCGCGAACTCTCCGGCGGTCAGCAGCAGCGCGTGGCCATCGCCCGCGCGCTGGCCATCCGGCCCGGGGTGCTGCTGCTCGATGAACCCCTCGCGGCGCTGGACGCGCAGCTGCGCCAATCCATGCTCGGCGAACTCCAGCAGCTGCGAAAGGCGTTGCCGGACACGGCGATGCTGTACGTGACCCACGATCAGGCCGAGGCGCTCGCGCTCGCCGATCGCATCGCGGTGATGCGCGATGCGCGGCTGGTCGATATCGATACCGCGCACAATCTGTGGCAGCAGCCCGCCACCGATTTCACCGCGTCCTTCCTGGGTGGCGCGAACCTGTTGCCCAGCACCGTCAAACACGTCTCGGGCACCGCGGCGCTGGTCACCGTGGGCGAGCACACCCTGCGCGCGGAGGCCCCGCGCCCCGGTGTCGGCCGCCCCGACTGGGCCCCCGACGCCGACGCGATGCTGTGCGTGCGCCCGCACACGGTGCGCATCGTGCCCCTCACCGAACGAGATGCCCTGCGCGGCACCGTCGTCACCGCGGTATGGAAGGGTGCGGCCACCCGCCTGCACCTGAGCGTCCCGGGCATCCCGGTCGAATTCACCGCCGACGTCCCGGGCCACACCGAGCTGTCCGCCGGTGACAACGTGGGCGTCAAATTCCCCGACCCGGCCGGTGTCCTCATCCCACCCGTCATCGGAAATGCCTCCGCCGCAGCCGATTCCGAGGTGCGCGCATGAACCCCCTGCCGAAACGGCGACCCCGCCGCCCCGACCAGATCACCGGGCTGCCGACCGCACGACCGCGGTCCGGCGGTGTGGACCAGGCCGAGAGCAGCCCGATCACGCTGCGCCGCAACGGGAATGCGGATCGGGCCAACGATCATCCGGCCCGCCGGATCGTGATCACGCGCCCCGAAGGGGTGGGCGTGTGGTCGGAGTTGTCCGGTGGGATCGCCGCGGCGCGGGAACGGGGGCGGCGATGACCGCGGTGCTCGAATCACCGTCGGCGGCAGCGGCTCCCGAGGAGCCCGCGCCGAGGCGGTCGTGGAAGCCGGTGCTGTGGACGTTGCCGCCGGTGCTGGTGGTGCTCGGGATCGCGGTGTATCCGATCGTGCGCGTGCTGCTGGAATCCACCAAGACCAAGGCGGGTGGGCGCGGGACCGCCACCTGGAGCAGTGTGCTGGCCGAGGAGTCGGTACGGAAGGCGCTGTGGCGCACGGTGACCATCGCGGTCGGGTCGACGGCGGGGTGCCTGGTGCTGGGGACGTTCCTGGCGATTGTGCTGGCGTTCATCCCGTTTCCGGGGTCGCAGCTGGTGGGGCGGCTCATCGATACCGTGCTGACGCTGCCCTCGTTCCTGGTGACCCTGGCCTTCACCTTCCTGTACGGCACGGCGGGGGCGGTGAACGCGCTGATCGGAAACCTCACCGGCAGTACCGAACCCGCGATCAACTTCCTGTCCACGCCGTGGGGGATCATCTTCGCCGAGATCACCTTCTTCACCCCGTTCGTGGTGCGGCCGCTGCTGGCCGCGTTCGCGCAGTTGCCGCGTGAGCAGTTGGATGTGGCCTCCAGCCTCGGCGCGACGCCGTGGCGGGTGCTGCGCCAGGTGGTGCTACCCGAGGCCTGGCCCGCGCTCGCGGCGGGCGGCAGTCTCGTACTGCTGTTGACGCTCAACGAATTCGGCATCGTGCTGTTCACCGGGGCCAAGGGCGTCATCACCCTGCCCGCGCTGATCTACACGCGCGGCATCGTCACCTTCGATCTGCCGGGCGCGGCCGTGCTGGCCTCGGTGCAGGTACTGCTCTCGCTGAGCCTGTACCTCGGCTATCGCACCCTGTTCGCCCGTCTCACCAGCGCCCGGAAGGAGAGCTGAGCCATGCTGGTATGGACTCGCCGCGGCCGCCTGATGGTCCTGGCCTTCTTCGCGGTGGTCGTCACCGTGGTCTTCGTGGCCCCGATCGCCACCGTGGTGGCCGCCGCCCTGGCCGGACACTGGAGCGGCCCGCTCCCCTCCGACCTGGGCTTCGCGAACTTCGATCATGTGCTCTCCGGGGAGGAATCGGCCAGCCTGTCGGTCAGTCTGCAAACCGCGCTGCTGGCCGGACTCATCGCGCTGGTGCTCGGCACCTGGGCGGCGCTGGCCTCGCGGGAGGCCCCGCAGTGGTTGCGCCGGGTCACCGACGCGGTCTTCCACGTCCCGGTGGCGGTCCCCTCGGTGGCCATCGGACTGGGTGTGCTCATCGCCTTCAACGAGAAGCCGCTGCTGCTCGGCGGCACCAAATGGATTGTGATCCTGGCCCATACGGTGCTGGTGCTGGCCTACGCCTTCAGCGGCGTCTCGGCCGCGCTGGACCGGCTGGACCCGGGATATCAGCAGGCCGCCGAATCCCTGGGCGCGGGGCCGGTGCGCGTGCTGACCCGAATCACTTTGCCGCTGCTGCTCCCCGCGCTCGGCGCGGCGGCGGGCCTGGCCATCGCCCTGTCCATGGGTGAGCTCGGTGCGACCATCATGGTCTACCCGGCGACGTGGAAGACGTTGCCCGTCAGCATCTTCGCGGCCACGGACCGCGGTGAGGTGTTCGACGCGGCCGCCAGCACGACCCTGCTGGTGCTGGTCACCCTGATCGCGCTGATCATCCTGGGCCGACTGAAGGGTCGCGCCGCACTGCGCTGAGCAATCGGGAACAGGCTGAAACATCGGGAACAGCCAGTAGGGCCGGCACCTTGGCAGTGGTGCCGGCCCAACTGTTCTCCGGTGAGGGATCGGTCCCGGAGTCAGAGGCCCGCGCGGGCGGATAGCAGTGCGCGGGAATGGGTTTCGTCGGTGTCCCGGATGAGCCCGGCGGCCAGCAGGTAGGCGGCCGCCATGCGCAGGGCGCAGTCCTGGAGGGTGGTGAGGGTCGCGGTGAGCTCGACGGCCTTCGATTCGAAGCCACGACGTAGCTGCCGGGCCGAATCGAAGCCGCCGAACCCGTCGAGAGTCCGGATGCGGGCGGTCTGCTCGATCTGTGGATCGAGCAGACCCGCGAAGCGCAGGAAGTGCGTTGCGCACTCGCGGGCGACCGCGGGGTCGAGGTGGAAAACGCCGCCCCGCGCCTGTTCGTAGAGCGCGGCGGCGCTGTACTCGCCGGTATTCATGACAGCACTCCGTCCAGCGAATGTGAAATGCCGTATTTCATTCGCGATTTCGCGAATGACACATCAAGAAAAAAGCAATTACGAATAGTCGAACGCACCGCGATGTCATTGTGCAACAGCGCATGGCGGGCGTGCCGCGCCAGTCGACCACGCGGCACGCCGGGCGGGGCGCCCCGTTGCGCCCGCCGTCTTCGTGGCGGGCGACGTCTTGCGGCTCGAGCGAGCTACTGGTCGGATAGCGCTGCTCGGTTGACGTCACCGCTGGTGACAATGCTTCCGCGGCAATACATCAATTGTGTCAATGCATTTGGAATCATTGTTCCGGTAAACGGCGGCGGCCGCCGGCCACATCGATTACGAGATCAGTGTAGCCGTCCACAAGTTCGGCCAGGTGGTACCAGTGTTTATGGGTGTTATCGCTGGCCGCGCCCTCGTGGTCGATGACCTGGTTGGCTTCCACCCAGCTCATGGCCATGCGGTCGACCACCGCACCCAGACTTTCGGTGTGCAGCAGGCTGCCGTTACGGTGCTGTGGCAGTTCCTGTTCCACCCAGTCGTTGATATCGTCAACGAGTTCGCTCCGCCGACAATCGATCTCGGCGATCAACATGAGATCGCCTATCTCGGCCCGGCGTTCGTGCAGCTCCGCCAGAGCGTGCGCCGATCGAAGCAGGACTCGATCTTGAAAACGTCTGCCTTGGAAGGCACAGAGCAATTGTGGAGCCGTCGGCAGTACGCCGGCTATCGACATGGTCATCGTGACTCCCCACAAGCACCCGACAACATCACTAATCGCACCAACATGATTGGTCTCCGGATTCAGCTATACCGCTCATCGGATCGGTTGTTCACGAATAGGCTAGCTCGGATCATGCTCTTACAAATGCAAGAACGCAATACTGCGTTCGGGCAAGTGCGACAAGGGAAAGGGCCGTCATGGCAGGCAAGCGAACCGTGCTTACCGTCCGTTTGCGCAGGCTCGCGGCGATGCTGCACGAGATGCGCGAAACCGCCGGCCTCAGCAAAGAGGTGGTCAGCGCCAAGACCGGTATCAACGTCACCACGCTCTACCGCATCGAGACCGCGCAGGCGCGCCCGCAACGCCGCACGCTGACCGCCATGCTGGAGCTCTACGACATCGCGGAACCGCAGCGTACAGACGCCTTGCAGCTGCTGGTGGACGCCCTGAAACCCGGTATGGCCCGCTCGTACGAGGACGCGGTGTCCGAGGTGTACGGCGCCTACATCAACTTCGAGGCCGAGGCGCTCTCGGCCCGGTTCTTCCAGTCCACCTTCGTTCCCGGCCTGTTGCAGACCGAGGCGTACGCGAACGCGGTCTACGAGACCACCATGCCGAAAATCTCCGAACAGGTTCGCGACCAACGGGTTCGGGCTCGCATGGAGCGTTCGCAGGTGCTGAACAAGCATGATCCGCTGGAGCTGTGGGTGGTGCTGGACGAGGCCGTGATCAAACGTCTGGTGGGTGGCAAGGAGGTGATGCGCGAGCAGTTCGATCAGTTGCTGGACCACACCAACAAGCGCAATGTCATCCTGCAGATCCTGCCCTTCGACGCGGGTGCGCACCCGGGCATGCTCGGCTCCTTCACCCTGCTGGACTTCCCGGATCCCGCCGATCCGGAGCTGGTCTACGTGGAGGGCATCGCCAGCGACGAGTTGATCGAGGGCCATCCGGAAGTCCGCCGGTACGGCGTCATGTTCGACCAATTGCGCGCCATGGCGCTGAGCCCGCGCGACTCCACCAACATGATCGAACAGGCCATCGAGGATATGGCGAAGTGATCATCCACCCACCCTAGGTGGGTGAAAGGGCACCCCCGGAGCGGAGATCGGCAGCACTGAGGTTGCTGTCCGATCGAACCGAATGCGACGACAGTTGGATACATCCCCAACAGCACCACGTAGCCGCATCTCCGAGAGGATGATTACCGATGTGCAAGCCGGTCGAATCGCCCGTAGCCACCCTCGTCACCCTGCGTACGAGCGCACAGCCGCTTGCCCCCCAGGCCGATCCCGCCGCCGTCGCGGCGACCGTCGGAGATTGCGCCCTCACCTACGCCGAGCTGGACCGCTGGTCCAACCGGATGGCCCGCATGCTGCTGAACCTGGGCGCCCGCCCCGGCACCCGGGTCGCCATCGCCGGGCTCCCCCAGCTCGAAGCCATCGTGGCCCGCGCGGCCATCACCAAGACCGGCGCCACCGCAGTGCCCTTCACCACCGAAATCACCGCCAGCCGTGTGGATTTCGGCATCACCATCAAGGACGAGCGGGACGCCTTCGGCGATACCGCGCGCTGGCTGGTACTGGACGAGCGTTCCACCCTGGTGCAGTACCTGACCGGTTCGGACGCGCCGCTCTCGGCCGCGGAGCTGCATATGGCGCGTATGGCTTCCTGATCCCCCGGCCCGCGAGCGGCCCACCCGCGATCCGTCGAATCACCCGAGCACGCAGGATGTTTCATGGTTTCCAGCTCTGCCACCTCAGCCTTCGCTCTGTCCGCTGCACAACGTGGCATCTGGTTCGCCCAGCAGCTCGCGCGTGACACCCCGATCTCCATCGCCCAGTACGTCGAACTCGCCGGCGCGGTGGATGTGGAACTGCTCGCCGACGCGGCGCGGCAGGCCGGGCGCGAATTCGGCACCGGATATCTGCGGCTGCTCGAAATCGACGAGCTGCCATGGCAACTCGTGGACACCACGCTCGACGATCGCATCCTCACCATCGATCTGAGTGCCGCGCCCGATCCGGATGCCGCGGCGCAGACGTGGATGCGCGCGGAGTACACCGCACCACTGGACCTGACCCGGGACCGGCTGTGCACGGTGGCCATGCTCAAGCTGGCCGAGAACAGGTGGTTCTGGTACTCGCGCTTCCATCACATCCTGCTGGACGGGGTCGGCGCGCTCACCATGCTGCAGCGCACCTCCGAGCTCTACAACACCCGGGTGACCGGGAACGAAGTGCCCGCGGGCAAGGCCGAACCGCTGCGCACCATCGTGGACGCGGATATCGCCTACCGGAACTCCGATCGCATCGACGCCGACCGGGAGTACTGGAAACAGCACCTGATCGGCATGGCCGAACCGGTCTACCTGGGCAAACACGCGGGAGCCGTGGACGCGCACCCGCGCCTGCTCAGCGGGGCGCTGCCGGAGGAGACCGCCGCCCTGCTCGACGCGATCACCACCGAACTGTCCACCAGTCCGGCCCCCGTCGTGGTGGCCGCCTTCGCCGCGTTCGTCGGCGCCATGACCGGCAGCGGTGAGATCGTGCTCAGCCTGCCGGTATCCGGGCGCACCACCGCGGCGCTGCGGCGCTCGGGCGGCATGGTGGCCAATGTGGTGCCGCTGCGGCTGCATCCCCTGCCCACCGCCACCGTCGGTGAGCTGGTGCGCGCCACCCAGGGTGAGCTGACCGCCGCCCTGCGCCGGCAGCGGTACCGGCAAGAGGACATCATTCGCGATCTCGGCTGGGCCATGGATGAGATCGCCGGGTTCGGCCCGACCGTGAACCTCATGCTCGCCGATACCCGCATCCGGCTCGGCGGGGTCACCGGACAGCTGCATGTGCTGACCTCCGGACTCATCGACGATCTGTTCGTCAACGTGTACCCCGGCACCGGCGGCGAGCGCACCCATATCGACTTCCAGGCCAACCCGAACCGCTACGACGAACCCGTGCTGACCGCATTGCACGCGCGATTCCTGACCTTCCTGCACCGATTCCTGGCGGGCGGGCAGAGCGCACCGCTCGCGGGGGTGGGCACACTGTCCGACCAGGAGCGGGCCGAACTCGTTCCGGCGCAGGGGCGCAAGGGTATCGGCGCGCGCACCCTGCCCGAGATTCTGAGCACCGGGGCGCAGCTGGATCCATCCGCCATCGCCATGCGCGCGGACGGCACCGCCTTCACCTATCGCGAGGTCAGCGAATACACCAATCGACTGGCGCGGGTGCTGATCGAGGCGGGCGCGGGACCCGAACGGGCCGTTGCCATCTCGATTCCGCGCTCGACCGAGTCGGTGCTGGCCATGATCGCGGTGGCGCAGACCGGGGCGGCGTTCGTGCCGATCGATCCGGGCTACCCGGTGGATCGCATCGAGCACATGCTCACCGACAGCGGCGTGGTCGCCGGGGTCACGGTGGCGGCGGTGCGCGGTGCGCTGCCGGACCGCGTGCGCTGGCTGGTACTCGATGACGAGGCGACCGGAAAGCGTATGGCCGCAGCCGATTCCGCGGATATCTCCGATGCCGATCGGCGGACGCCGGTTCGGGCGGATCAGCTGGCCTACATCATCTACACCTCCGGATCGACCGGACTGCCCAAGGGCGTGGGGGTGACCCATCGCGGCCTGGCCAATCTGGCCACCGGTTCCGGGGCCGCCTTCGGGGTGGGCTCGGATGCCGTTATGGCGCACGCGGTATCGCCGAGTTTCGACATCTCGGTGGAGGAACTGCTGGTCGCGCTGGCGGTCGGGGCCACGGTGGCGGTGGTGCCGCCCGCCGCGTACGCGGGCGAGGAATTGGCGCGGGTACTGCGCACCCTCGAGGTGACACATCTGAATGTGACTCCGGCCGTGGCGGGTTCGCTGGAACCGGAGACGCTGCCGCGCCTGCGCACCCTGGTGGTGGGCGGTGACGCGTGCCCGCCGGAACTGCCGGTGCGCTGGGCCGGGCGCTCGGTGCTCAATGGGTACGGGCCCACCGAGACCACCGTGACCGCGACCATCAGCTCATCGCTGGTTCCCGGTGCGCCGATCACCATCGGCGTACCCGCACGCGGTGTGCGGGCCGTGGTGCTCGATCCCTGGCTGCGGCCGGTGCCGCCGGGGGTGACCGGCGAGCTGTATCTGAGCGGGCCGGGGGTGGCGCGCGGGTATCACCAGCGCATCGCCTTCACCGCCGAGCGCTTCGTCGCCGATCCGCACGCACCCGGTGAGCGCATGTATCGCACCGGGGATCTGGTGCGCTGGCGGCGGCGCAACGGGCGGCATGAACTCGAATACGCCGGGCGCGGCGATACCCAGGTGAAGGTGCGCGGATTCCGCATCGAACTGGGTGAGGTCGATGCGGCGGTGGCGCGGCACGCCGGGGTGGAATCGGTGGTGACCGTGGGGGCGAGCACGCCGGGCGGGGCCACCGCGCTGGTGTCGTACGTGCTGGCGGCGCAGGAGGTTCCGGTTGATCCGGAGGCAGTGAAAGCCACCGTGGCACATCATCTTCCGGCGCATATGGTGCCGTCAGTGGTGATGGTGCTCGATACCTTCCCGCTCACCCCGGCGGGCAAGGTGGATCGAAAGGCGCTGCCGCAACCGGAGTTCGGGGCGCGCACCCGCACCGGGCGGGCACCCGAGGGTGAGCGGGAGCTGAAGCTGGCCGCGATCTTCGCCGAGGTGCTCGGTACGGCCGATATCGGCGCGGATGACAATTTCTTCGCGCTCGGCGGCGACAGCATTATCGCGATTCAGCTGGTGGCGCGGGCCAAGACGGCCGGGCTGGCGCTGCGGGCACGGGATGTGTTCGAGCACAAGACCATTGCCGGACTGGCGCTGGCCGCCACCGAGGTGACCGCACCGGTGGTGCTGGAGCTGCCGGGCGGTGGTGTCGGCGCGGTGCCGCTGACGCCGATCGTGTACGACATGCTCGCGCACGGTGAGCACTGGCAACGCTATGCGCAGGCGGTGCTGATCGGACTGCCGGGCGGAATGGAACGGGCACAGCTCATTCCGGCGGTACAGGCGCTGCTCGACCGGCATGATCTCTTGCGCAGCACACTGCGGCGGACCACAGCGGCGGGCACCACGGGTGGCACCACTGGATCCGCGGGGATAGCGGACGCGAACACGGCACGAGCGGTACAGCCCGGGGACGACTGGGAGTGGATCGTCGGCGAGCGGGGTTCGGTGCGGGCCGAGACGCTCATCGATGTGGCGGCCGCGCCGACCGGACGCGAGGGTGCGGTCGAACTGGAGCATGCGGCCGATCTGCTCGATCCGGGGGCGGGGGTGATGGCGCGGTTCGTGCTCATCGAACGGCCCGATGCCGATCCGCTGCTGTGGATCGTGCTGCATCACCTCGTCAGCGATGGCGTCACGTGGCGAATCCTGCTGCCGGACTTGGCAATGGCCTGTGCCGGGGTGGAATTGCAGCCGGTGGGCACCTCGTTCCGGCGGTGGGCGCACGGACAGCGCGAACAAGCGGCCGAACGAACCGCGGAATTGCCACTCTGGCAAGCGATTCTGCAGACACCCGATCCGGCGTTCGGCGCGCGGGCATTCGATCCCGCGCGCGACACCGTGGCGACCATGGAGCAGTTGCGGACCGGTGTCGACGCCGAAACCTCCTCGGCAGCGCTCGAACTCATTCCCGAGCGCTTCCACTGCGGCGTCGACGACGCGCTGCTGACCGCGCTCGCGCTGGCGGCGAGCAAGTGGCGCAGGACCGATCGCACGCTGCTCACCCTCGAAGGCCACGGCCGCGAGGAGGCGATCCTGCCGGGTGCGGATATCTCCCGCACCATCGGCTGGTTCACCAGCGTGTACCCGGTGGCCCTCGACCTGCGCGGGATCGATATCGACGATGCCTTCGGCGGCGGACCGGCGGCCGGGATCGCGCTCAAGGCCGTGAAGGAGCAGTTGCGCGGTATTCCGGACAAGGGCGTCGGATACGGCATGCTGCGATATCTCAATAGTGATACGGCACAGTCGCTTTCGAACGCACCGACCCCGCAGCTCAGCTTCAACTACCTGGGCCGCACCGGCGCGGGTGGCGCGACCGACGGCGACGCCCCCTGGCTGCCCAAGTATTTCGACGCCACCAATGACGACGACGCCCCCATGGCGGCGGTCATCGATATCAATGCCATGCACACCGATGCCGGGCTCGAGATCACCTGGGCGTACGCGGCGGAGCTGGTCACCGCGGCACAGGTGCGCGAATTCGCCGAGCTGTGGGCGGCGGCGCTGACCGCGCTCACCGGTCACGCGCGACGCGCCCTCGCGGGCGGGCACACCCCGTCGGACTTCGCGCTGGTGCCGGTCACACAGCCGAATATCGATGCGTGGGAACGGGAATACCCGCGGCTCACCGATGTCTGGCCGCTGTCGCCTTTGCAGTACGGGCTGCTGTTCCATGCCCGCTACGACACCGATACCGCCGACGGATACACCGTGCAGACCCAGCTGAGTCTGGCCGGGCGGGTGGACGGCGCGCGGTTGCGCACCGCCGCGCAGAGCCTGCTGGATCGGCACGATGTGCTGCGGGTGGTGTTCACCGAGACCGCGCAGGGGCCCCGGCAGCTACTGCTCGAGGGCATCGAACTGCCCTGGCAGGAAATCGATCTCACCGATATCGAGGATGCCGGGGAGCGCACCCGCGAGCTGGAGCGCCTGATCGCGGTCGACGCGGGGACGCGCTTCGATCTGGCGCGCCCGCCGCTGCTGCGGTTCAGCCTCATTCGCACCGGGGCCGAGGCGTACACGCTGCTCATGACCAATCACCATCTGGTGCTCGATGGTTGGTCGACGCCGCTGGTGGTGCGCGAACTATTGGCCGGATATCTGGCCGCGATCACGGGGCAGTCCTTCACCACCGGGCCCGCGCACTCCTATCGGGAATTCCTGGCCTGGCTGGGCGAACAGGATGACGCCGCCTCCATGGCCGCCTGGACCGAGGCGCTGGCGGGCGTGGATTCGCCGACCCGGGCGGTGCCGAGCCTGGCCGGCATCGCCTCTGCCGAATCCGGCATGGTGACAATAGATTTCGGTCCCGAACAACTGTCGCGGCTGGAGGGCACCGTGCGCGCGGCCGGGGCCACGGTGAACACCGCCGTGCAGACCGCATGGGCGCTGCTGCTGGTCATGCTCACCGGGCGCACCGATGTGGTGTTCGGCGGCACCGTCTCCGGACGGCCGCCGCAACTGTCCGGGGTCGAGGAGATGGTCGGGCTCTTCATCAACACTCTGCCGGTGCGGGTGCGGCTGGATCCCGGTGAGCGCGTGGCGGATCTGCTCACCCGGGTGCAGGACGAACAGACACGGTTGCTGGATCATCAGCATGTCGGGCTGGCGGCCATTCACCAGGCGGTCGGGCTACCCGAGTTGTTCGACACCCTCACCGTCTTCGAGTCGTACCCCATTGATCGCGAAACCCTCTCGCAGGCAATGGATATCGCCGGAATGCGAATTCTGGACGTGTCCGGCACCGATGCCACGCCGTATCCACTGAACCTCATGGTGATTCCGCAGCGCGCGGCCGACGGGGCCGAGAGTCTGCAGATCACCGTGAAATTCATGGCCGATCAGCTGTCCGAGGCCGAGGCGCGGCGACTGCTGGATCGCTTCGGCTACCTGCTCGAGCAGATCGCCTTCGCACCGCAGCGGCGGGTCGCCCAGCTCCAGCACTGCGAGCCCGCCGAACGCAGGCAGCTGCTCCCGGTGCGCGGCGGTGATCCGGTGCCCATGCGCACGCTGCCCGAAATCCTCGGTGCGGGAGCGCGTGTCAATCCGGACGGCATCGCCATCAGCTCCGGCACGCTCACCATGACCTATCGCGATCTCGACGCCTGGTCCAATCGCTTCGCCCGGGTACTGCTGCGGCGCGGGGTCGGGCGCGAGGTATTCGTGGTGCTGGCGCTGACCCGCTCGGTGGAATCCATTGTGGCGGTGTGGGCGCTGGCCAAGACCGGCGCGGCATTCCTGCCGCTGGATCCGAATTATCCGGTGGAGCGGATCGAGCACATCATCACCGATTCGCGCGCGCCCATCGGGGTGACGGTGTGCGCGGTCGGCGAGACGCTGCCGGGCAGTATCGACTGGCTGCTGCTCGATGATCTCAACACCATCCGCCGGGTCATGACGGTATCGGACGCGCCGATCACCGATGCCGAGCGCGGCGGGCCGATCGACCTGAATCAGGTTGCGTACCTTATCTATACATCCGGCTCCACCGGTAAGCCGAAGGCCGTGCTGCTCAGTCATCGCGGGCTGGCGAATCTGGCGTCCTCGCAGGAGACCTTCCTCGAACTGAATGAGGAGTGCAGTCCACTGCAGGTGGCCTCGCCCAGCTTCGACGCCTCGGTGCACGAGATGTTCATGGCGCACGCCATGGGCGGGCGGCTGGTGGTCTCACCGCCGGATGTGTACGGCGGCAATGAACTCGAAGAATTGATGCGCACCCAGGGGGTGACGCACGCCGTCATCACCCCGTCGGTGCTGGCCACCATGAACCCGGCCGGGCTCACCGAATTGCGCAGCCTCACCGTGGCCGGTGAGGCGTCCGGACCGGAACTGGTCGCCGATTGGTCACCCGGCCGGCGCATGGTGAACCTGTACGGCCCAACGGAATTCAGTATCTGGGCGACCGGCCCGGGTGAGCTGCGACCCGGCGAGCCGATCACCATCGGCGCACCCATTCGCGGTGCGGCGGCCATGGTGCTGGACACCTGGTTGCGGCCGGTACCCATCGGCGTCACCGGTGAGCTGTACCTGGCCGGACCGGCGCTGGCGCGCGGCTACTTCAACCGATTCGGGCTCACCGCGGCACGTTTCGTCACCAACCCGTACGGTGCGCCCGGAACCCGCATGTACCGCACCGGCGATATGGTGCGCTGGGTCGAGATGAAACATGACGGGGAGACCCGTCTGGAGCTGGAATACCAGGGGCGCAGCGACTTCCAGGTCAAGATCCGCGGATTGCGCATCGAACTCGGGGAGATCGACGCGGTGCTCAGCGCCGACGATCAGGTGGAATACGCCGCGACACTGGGCTGCCCGGGGCCGGCGGGGCAGACCGTGCTGGTCTCGTACGTGGTCGGGCTGGCGGGGCACACCCTCGATACCGAGGAACTGCGCACCCGAGTCGCCGCCGCGCTGCCCGGATACATGGTGCCGAGCTACATCATCGAACTCGATGACGTCCCGCTCACCCCGGTCGGCAAGCTGGACCGCACCGCCTTGCCCGCACCGGATTTCAGCAGCCTGCAAGAGCGCTACCTGGCTCCGCGCACCGCGGTGGAAACCGCCGTCGCCGAGGTGTTCGCCGAAGTGCTCGGCATGGACAAGGTCAGCATCGACCGGTCCTTCTTCGAGCTCGGCGGCAACTCGCTCAGCGCGACCCGGGTGATCGCGCGGATCAACTCCGCGCTCGGCGCGACCGTGGCCCTGCGCGATCTGTTCGACGCCCCCACCGCGGCCCAGCTCGCGGCCCGCGTGGTCCCCGCCGGTGAGGGCTTCGGGCGGCCCATGCTCGCGGCTCGCATTCGCCCCGACCGGATTCCGCTCTCCCCCGCACAGCAGCGCATGTGGGTGATGAACCGGCTCGACCCGGCCTCGGCGGCGTACAACATCTCCGTCGCGCTGCGCCTCACCGGCGAACTCGAGGTGGACGCGCTGCGGCAGGCGGTCATCGATGTGGTGACCCGGCACGAAACCCTGCGCACCATCTACCCGGCCGATGCCGACGGGCCACGTCAGGTGGTGGTCGGAATCGATTCCGCCACACCCGATCTGACCGTGGTCGAGACCGCGGACGGCGCGCCGCTCGCCGAGCGGATCGCCGAGGTCACCGGCACCGGGTTCGACCTGACGCGGGAAGCTCCGCTCCGCGTCGGGCTGTTCCACGTCACCGGTGCGGCCGCGCCCGGGTCCGGCACGTCGCCGGACGGCGCGGCTCCTGCTCCGAAGACTCCGAATGCTCCGAAGTCGGACGCGCACAACGGATCCGGCGACACCTACGTCGTGGCGCTGGTCGTGCACCATGTCAGCGCGGACGGCACCTCCATGGCACCGCTGGCCACCGATCTGATGGCGGCGTATCTCGCGCGGGTCAGCGGGGCGAGTCAGGCGCTGCCGCCGCTGCGGGTGCAGTACGCGGACTACTCGCTGTGGCAGCGGGAGTTGCTCGGTGCCGAGCAGGACGCGGAATCGACCGCCGCACAGCAACTTCGGTTCTGGAGCGAGCGGCTCGCGGCCACGCCGGATGTGCTGGAGCTGCCTGCCGATCGGCCGCGACCGGCGGCGCAGACCATGCGCAGCGCGGATCTGCCTTTCACGGTGCGGCCCGAAACGCACACCGCCCTGACCACTTTGGCGACAGAGAACGAGTCCAGTCTGTTCATGGTGGTGCACGCCGCCCTGGCGGTACTGCTGTCCCGGCTGTCGGGAACACCGGATGTGCTGATCGGCACCGCCGTGGCGGGGCGCGGCGATGCCGCGCTCGATGAGCTGGTCGGCATGTTCGTCAACACCTTGGCGCTGCGCACCCCGGTCGATCCGGGCCTGGGTTTCCGCGAATTCCTCGCCGCGGTGCGGACTTCGGATCTCGATGCCTTCGCCAATGCCGATGTGCCGTTCGAGCGCCTGGTGCAGGTGCTCGATCCGCCGCGCTCGACCGCGCACCATCCGCTGTTCCAGGTATCGCTGTCGCTACAGAACTTCAGCCTGCCCGCGCTGGAATTCCCGGGTCTGCGGGTGACGGTCGAACCGTTCGACCGGGACACCTCGCAGTTCGATCTGACCTTCGATCTGCGCGATCCCCACGCGGGCTCGACTCCGGCGGGGCTCGAGGGCACGCTCACCTACGCCACCGATCTGTTCGATCGGACCACCGCCGCACAGCTGATCTCACGCTGGGAGCAGCTGCTCGAGGCGATCACCGCCGATCCGGATATCCGCATCTCCGATATCGATCTGCTCGGGGCGGGTGAGCGCGCCGCACTGGTGCCGCTGCGCGGACCGCGCGGCGGGGAGACCGGCACACTGGCCGAATTGCTCACCACCGCATCGGCTTTCCACCCCGAACGGCCCGCCATCATCGCGGACGGGCGCACCATCACCTACGGGGAGTTCGAGGACGCCGCCGAAGAGCTGGCCGCGCGGCTGGCGCAGGCCGGTGCGGGGGTGGAAACCGTGGTGGCGCTGGCGGTCTCACGCAGCGCCGAGCTGCTGGTCGCACTGCTGGCCACCGCCAAGACCGGTGCGGCCTTCCTGCCGATCGATCCGCGCCATCCGCTGGACCGCATCGATCACATGCTGACCGACTCCGGGGCGGTGCTGGGCATCACCACCGCCGCACACCGGGCGGTGCTGCCCGACACCGTCTTCTGGCTGGCCCTGGATCCGATCGGCGACCGGAGCGGTGCCGACGGCTGGGGTGCATCCGAATCACGCTGGGCCGCCATCGAATCCGGCTGGTATTCGACCGACCGCGAGATCCATCCCGATCATCCGGCCTGGCTCATCTACACCTCCGGCTCGACCGGTACACCCAAGGGCGTCTCGGTCTCGCATCGCGGTATCGCCGATCTCGTGCGCGCACAGCAGCATATGCTCGGGCTCAACGCGAATTCGCGGGTATTGCAGGTCGCCTCACCGAGTTTCGACGCCTCCGCGTTCGAGGCGCTGATGGCCTTCGGTTCCGGCGGCACCGCGGTGGTCGCGCCGCCCGATGTGTTCGGCGGTGACGCGCTGGCCGAACTCATTGCCGCACAGCGGGTCACGCACCTGGTGATCACGCCGTCGGCACTGGCCACCATGGATCCGGCGGCGGTGCCGAGCGTGCGGGTGCTCGCGGTGGCGGGCGAGGCCATCGGACCGGATCTGGTCAGCCGGTGGGCGTCGGGCCGGATGCTGGTGAACCTGTACGGACCGACCGAATTCACCATCTGGGCAACGACTTCCGATCCGCTGCGGGCGGATCAGCCGGTCACCATCGGACATCCGATTCGCGGTGCGGCGACCCTGGTGCTCGATGACCGACTGCGGCCGGTGCCGCTGGGCGTGGCCGGTGAACTGTATCTGGCCGGACCGGCGCTGGCGCGCGGCTATCACGCGCGGCCCGGACTCACCTCGGCGCGCTTCGTCGCCAATCCGTACGGTGTGCGGGGCGAACGCATGTACCGCACCGGCGATCTGGTGCGCTGGACCGGCGCGCTCACCGCACCCCGGCTGGAGTACCTGGGCCGCACCGACTTCCAGGTCAAGGTGCGCGGTCAGCGCATCGAGCTCGGTGAGATCGACGCGGTGCTGAATCGCGCCGACACCGTGGAATTCGCGGTGACACTGGGTGTTCCGGGTCCGGGCGGGGCGACGGCGCTGGCCGCCTACCTGCTGCCCGAGCCCGGCGCGACACTCGATATCGCGGCGGTGCGCGCCCATGCCGCCGATGCGCTGCCCGGCTATATGGTGCCGTCGGCCTTCGTGGTGCTGGACGCCATCCCGCTCAACGCGGTCGGCAAACTCGATCGAAAGGCCTTGCCGGAACCGGTTTTCGAGGCCGAGACCGAATACCGCGCGCCCACCACCGCGACCGAGACCGCGCTCGCCGCCATCGTGGCGGAGCTGCTCGGCCGCGATCGGGTCGGCGTGCACGATTCCTTCTTCGCCCTGGGCGGCGACAGCATTCTCGCGATCCAGCTGGTGTCCCGGGCGCGGCTGCACGGACTCGAGCTCACCCCGCTGCAAATCTTCGAGCACCGCACGGTGGCGGCCCTGGCCGCATTGGCCGATGAAGCGGGCGAGACCGTGGTTCTGGAGGAATTGCCCGGCGGCGGTGTCGGCGAATTCCCGCTCACGCCGATCATGCGCTGGATGCTCGAACGCGGCGGCGACTTCAATCGCTTCGCGCAGACGGCCGTGCTGGAGATGCCCGCCGGCATCACCCGCGCACAGGTGGTCGCCACCGTCGGTGCGGTGGTCGATCAGCACGATATGTTGCGCGCCCGCCTGCGCGAGGAGGACGGCGCGTGGTGGCTCCAGACCCGGGAACCCGGCGCGGTCGATGTGGACGCGCTGCTCTACCGGGTGGAATTCGAGGCCGCGGGCAGCTCCGAACTGCGCGAGTACGCCCGGACCGAGCTCGATTCGGCGATGAGCCGGCTCGATCCGGCCGCCGGAACGCTGTTGCAACTGGTGTGGCTGGACCCTGCCGGACCGACCGGTCGCTCCGGAAGATTGATCCTGGTGGCCCACCATCTCGTAATAGATGGTGTGTCCTGGCGAATCCTGATTCCCGATCTGATCGCCGCCTGGGCTCAGATCTCCGGCGGCGCGGAACCCATGCTCCCCGCCACCGGCACCTCCGTGCGGCGATGGGCGCACGCCCTGCACGAGGAGGCGTACAGCGATACCCGCGTCGCCGAACTCGAGCACTGGCGCGAACTGGCCGCGACACCCGATCCGCTCATCGGCCGTCGCGAACTCGATCCGGGCATCGATCAGGTGCACACCGTGCGCGCGGTCGACGTGGAAGCCGACGCCGAGGTGACCAACGCCCTGCTCACCACGCTGCCCGCGCTCTTCGGCGGCAGTGTCGAGGACGCGCTGCTGGCCACCCTGGCACTGGCCGTGCGGCGCTGGCGCACCCGATCCGATGAGGAATCGGTGCTGCTGCGCATGGAAGGCCACGGCAGACAGCAGGAGATCATTCCCGGCGCGGATCTGTCCCGCACCATGGGCTGGTTCACCACGCTGTATCCGGTGCGGCTGGAGCTGCCCGATATCGATATCGACGATGCCATCGACGGCGGTCCGGCCATGGGCGATGCCATTCGCGCGGTCAAGCATCAACTGCTGGCGATACCGGATAAGGGCATCGGCTTCGGACAGCTGCGGTATCTGAACCAGGACACCGCCGCCCAACTGCCGCAACGGGTTCCGGGCCGGATCGGCTTCAACTATCTGGGCCGCTACGCCACCGCCGATATTCCGGCCGGACTGGAAGGGCTCGGCTGGCTGCCCACCGAGGAATTCGGCGATCTGCACGCGGGCGAGCATCCCGAGGTGCCGGTGACCACCGAGATCGAGATCAACGCGGTGGTGTCCGGTGATCGGCTGCAAGCCACCTTCACCTATCCCGGCACGCTGCTCACCCGGGCGCGAGTCGCCACCCTGGCCTGGCTGTGGATCGAAGCCCTCACCGCCGCGGCACGTTTCGCCGAGACGCCGGAGGCGAAGCTCGCGGCCGAGGCCGAACGGCGCTACCTCGAGGAACAGGCGCGCGCGGCACTCGCTGCCGCACAACCGGATTCGACACCGGGGCTCGGACTCGACGTGGTGCTGCCCATTCGCCCCGGCGGCGATCAGCCCGCACTGTTCTGCATCCACCCGTCCTCCGGCATCGCCTGGACCTATCTGGGCCTGGCCGAACTGCTGCGACCCGGGCGACCCATCTACGGTTTGCAGGCACCCGACCTGTCCGGGGAACCGCACGCCCGCAGCATCGACGATTTCGCCGAGCGCTACGCCCGGGAAATCCGCCGCCTGCAACCCGAAGGCCCGTATCACCTGCTCGGCTGGTCCTTCGGCGGGCTCATCGCGCACGCCGTCGCGGCGAAACTGACGGCGGCGGGCGCGCGGATGGGCGTGCTCACCCTGCTCGACGCCGACCACACCGATATCGACGGCGACAGCATCGAAAGGCTCACCGCCGGTTCATTCGTCGCCGCCTTCGGTTCGGTCTTCGGCATCACCGATATGCCCGCCGAGGCCACAGCACAGGAGGCGGCCGATCTCATTCGCGAACGCATGGGCGGGGTTTCGCTGGTCGACGCGCTCACCCTGGAACGCATGGCGGCCTCCTACAACGCCTCCGCCCGCACCCGCACCGGCTATCAACGACCCGTATTCCCCGGCGACGCACTGTATTTCAGCGCCACCGCGGAGAAGTCGGACATCTTCGGGCCGACCGGCTGGCGGCCCTGGATCACCGGCCGCATCACCAACCACGACATCGAAGTCGGCCATGAGGAGTTGACCGCGCCGCACGCGCTCGCGGAAATCGCCCGGGTCCTTGACGAACACCTTCTCGACGAACACCTGGGAGAGCAACCGTGACAACCACCGACAGCGCGGCCGACGGCGTCATCGTCGAAGGCGTCGAGAAATCCTTCGGAGCCGTGAAAGCCCTGCGCGGCATCACCTTCAAGGCCGCACCCGGCGAGGTGCTCGGCATCCTCGGACCCAATGGCGCGGGCAAGACCACCACGGTCAATATCCTGTCCACCCTCATCGCACCCGATGCCGGTCGCGCGTCCGTGGCCGGGCACGATGTCACCACCGAGGCCGCCGAGGTGCGCCGCAGCATCATGCTCACCGGTCAATTCGCCGCGCTCGACGACGCGTTGAGCGGCTACGAGAACCTGGTCATGTTCGGTCGGCTGATGGGCCTGCGCAAACGCGCCGCGCGCGGGCGGGCCGATGAGCTGATCGAGGAATTCGATCTCACCGCCGCCGCCACCCGCCGGGTCGGCACCTACTCCGGCGGTATGCGACGGCGCATCGATATCGCCTGCGGACTCGTGGTGCGGCCCGAGGTGGTGTTCCTGGACGAGCCCACCACCGGCCTGGATCCCCGTAGCCGCCAAGGGGTCTGGGATCTGGTGGGCGGATTCCGCAAGCACGGCATCACCACCCTGCTCACCACCCAGTACCTCGAAGAGGCCGACGCACTCTGCGATCGGATCATCGTCATCGACCACGGCGTGGTCATCGCCAGCGGCACCGCCGATGAACTCAAGGCCCGCACCGGCGGCAGCTACTGCGAGATCGTGCCGCTGCGCATTCAGGAACTGCCCGCCATCGCCAAGGCGCTCGGCGATCTGTTCCCCGCCGCCAATCGCGCCGCACTGCTCACCGGGGACGCGGACCGGCTGGCCGTGCCCGCCCCCGAGGGCGCGAAAACCCTCGCCGAGGCCTTGCGCCGACTCGACAGCGCCGGAATGGAATTGGTGGATATCGCGCTGCGCCGACCATCGCTGGACGAGGTGTTCCTGTCCCTCACCGGACATCTCACCGAGAAGCCGGAACCGAACGGAAAGGGCCGGTCATGACCAGCGTCGCCGCCAGCCGGGACGCCTGGCTCACCAGCGTCCGCGCCACCCCGGATACGCTGCGGCAGTGGTGGGTGCTCACCGTGCGGCTCATCGTGCCCGCCATCACCACCGGCGAGATGATCACCGCGGTGCTCGCGCCGATCACCTTCACGGCCAGCTTCTACATCCCGCTCAATCGCGTAATGACTTTCGCCGGAACGGGATTCAGCAGCTACGCGCAGTTCATGGCGCCGATCGTGATACTTCAGGCCGCCGCGTTCACCGCCATCTCGGCCGCCTTCCGGGCCGCCACCGATATGGTCTCCGGACTGGACCGGCGCTTCGACGCCATGCCCATGCATCCGCTCATCCCGACCGCGGCGCGCATGTCCGCCAATGCCTTCCGCATGGTGGTGGGCCTGGCCTCGGCACTGGTGAGCATTCATTTCATCGGCTTCCACTTCCACGCGGGCACCGCCAACACCATCGGCTTCCTGGCGTTCGCCATGCTCATCGGCATCGCCTTCAGCCTCGGCGCGGATGTCATCGGCACCGTCACCAAGAGTCCCGAGGCCACCACGCAGATGCTGGTGCTGCCGCCGCTGATCCTCGGCATGCTCTCCACCGGACTCGCGCCCGCCACCCAATTCCCGCACTGGGTACAGGCTTTCGTGCGCAATCAGCCGGTATCGCAATTCGCCTACGGGCTGCGCGCCCTGGGCGGTGACACCCGCGGCAATGCCGGTGCGGTGACCTGGTCGCTGATGACGCCGCCGCTGCTGTGGGCCGCCGCCATCATCGTGGTCTCGCTGTACTTCACCGTCCGGCTGAATATGAAGAGGTCGTGACAATGTCCGTCGAAACCACGCTCGCACAACGCGATACCGCCGATTTCATCCGCGTCCGGGAGGCCTCGGCCCCGGCGCTGCTGCGGCACACCTGGATTCAGACCCAGCGGCTGCTGCTGCGCTGGGCGCGCGATCCGATCACGCTGCTGGAGACGCTGATCGTCCCGTGCCTGCTGCTGCTCATGCTCAATATCGTTGTCGGCAGCCAGATTCAGAAGTTCTCCGGGCACAGCGCGCTGTACGGGTCCACCCCGATGGTGACACTGGTCGGCGCGCTGTCGGGCACGGTGGCCAGCGGCGTCATGCTGGGACGCGAACGCGATGCCGGACTGCTCGCGCGCTTCTGGGTGCTGCCGGTGCATCGCGGGTCCGGACTCGCGGCGCGGATTCTGGCCGAGGGCTGCCGCATCTTCTGCGGAACCATCATCATCATCGCGTTCGGCATGCTGCTGGGCTTCCGCTTCCACGAGGGCCCGCTGGCCGCGTTCGCATTCCTGTGGCTGCCGGTGCTGTTCGGGCTGGCCTTCGCCACCATGGTCACCGCCATCGCGGTGTTCACCGCCAAGTCCACCCTGGTCGAGGGCGTGGCACTGCTGTCCTCGCTGCTGATGTTCTTCAGCACCGGTTTCGTCCCGCTCGGCGCGTACCCCAATTGGATTCAACCCGTGGTGCGCAATCAGCCGATGTCGGTCGCGGTGGACTCCATGCGCGCGCTCGCCGAAGGCGGCGAACTGGCCCGGCCGCTGCTGCTGACCATCGTCTGGTCGGTCGGCATGATCATCGTGTTCGCCGTCCCCGCCGCCTATGGTTACCGCCGGGCAAGCCGCCGCTGAGCGGCGAAATGTCCTGATCCAGACCCCTTTCCGGAAATACCCGCGACCCGGCGCGCCGACCGCCCGCCGGAGCGGGCGCGGCGCACTATGCTGACCGCCGTGCTCGAACCCCAATCACCCATCGCGCCCCACCCGGATATCGCACACCTCGCGCCACTGCTCGGCACCTGGCGCGGCCGCGGACAGGGCGAATACCCGACGATCGAAACCTTCGATTATCTGGAGGAAGTGCACTTCGGCCATGTCGGCCGCCCTTTCCTCACCTATCGCCAGCGCACCCGCGCCGCCGACGGCAGCCGCCCGATGCACAGTGAGACCGGCTACCTGCGCGCGCTGCCGGACGATCGGGTCGAGCTGATCCTGGCGCATCCGACCGGTATCACCGAGATCTGCGAGGGCAGCCTGGTCTCCGATGACCAGGGCCTGCGCATCGAACTCGATTCGACCACCATCGGACGCAGCTCCAGCGCCAAATCCGTGACGGCACTGGGCCGTAGCATCACCCTCGCCGGCGACACCCTCAGCTACACGCTGCGCATGGCGGCGGTCGAGCAACCGCTGCAGCATCATCTCGCGGCGACCATGCACCGGGAGAATTAACGGATTTCTCGCACGTCCAACACCGCGGTGACCTGGCGCACTTTGTTTCGACAAGTGTGCGGGATCACTCTTACGGGTTGCGTCCTATATGTCCGCCGGATTACCGTTTCTTTCGGTGGCAAACAGTCAGCCAACCCTCATGAGCACCGGTTATCCGAAACTGACCGTTCGGACGGCCACACTCATCCCCTAAACAAGGGAGTTGGACATGAAACGTTCGGCACTCCTGCTACTCACCACCGCGGGCATGATCCTCGCCGGAGCCGCGGTCACCGAACTCCTCGGCGACGCCTCCACCTCCGGCCCGCCCTCCGGGCAAACCCTCGCCGCACAGCGCTACGTCACAGATACCGCCCTGGGGGAGATTCAGCCATCCGCCTGCGTGCACATCACGCGCACGCCGGCCGATCGCTGAGTCCGCTATTACGGCCGTTCAGTACCCCGGCGGCAGGGCCGTGAGCATATCCCTGGTCACCGCCACCGCATTATCGGAACTGCCACCGCGCACCACCAGCGTCGCGAACGCCATATCGCCGCGGTAACCGATGAACCAGGCGTGTGAACCGCCCTCCACCTCGGCCTCACCGGTCTTGCCGTACACCTCGCCCTGATCGGCGATGCGTTCGGCGGTACCGCCGAGCACCACCTTGCGCATCATCATTCGCAGACCGTTGATCACCTCGGGGTTCAGCGCCGGGCGATCACCCTTGATCTCGGTCGGATGATTCGAGATCAGATACGGCACCGGCGCCGACCCGTTCGCGACCGTCGCGGCCACCATGGCCAGACCGAACGGGCTCACCAGCACCTTGCCCTGACCGATGCCGTCCTCGGCCCGCTGCACCAGATCATCGTCCTGCGGCACCGAACCCGACACCGTCGGCAGACCCACCACCGTGTAGTCCGGACCGATGCCCAGCGCGGAGGCGGCCGTGCGCAGATCATCCCCGCCCAACTCCGAGGCGATCCGCGCGAACGCGGTATTGCAGGAGCGCTCGTACGCGGTGGCCATCGGCACATCGCCGACGCTGAAGAGGTTGTAGTTGGGAATCGTGCGGTCCCCCACCACGATCTGACTCGGGCACGGCACCACGGTGTCGGGGGTGGCATGACCCTCGGTCATGGCGGCCGCCGCGGTCACCGTCTTGAAGGTCGAACCCGGCGGGTACAGACCCGAGGCGGCGACCGGACCGTCGGCATCGGCGGCCTCGTTCTGGGCGATGGCCAGAATCGCACCGGTGGACGGTTGCAGCACCACCATCATGGCCTGGTCTTCGCGCAGGTCCACCGCGCGCTGCGCGGCATTCTGGATATTGCGATCCACGCTCAGCGAGAACGACGGCGAGGTCTGCGGTTCCACCTCTTTGAGCACATCGGTATCCCCGCCATTGGCGTTGACGGTCACCACATTCCAGCCCGCCTGACCGTCCACCTCGTCGATGACGGTCTTGCGGATCTGGGTGAGCAGATCGGGCGCGAAGGTGCGGTCGGTGGGCACCAGATCCCATTGGCGGCCGAAGCTGACACCGGACAGTCCGAGCAGATCATTGCTCACCTGCTGGTACTCCCATTCCGAGAGCACTTCGACGGTGTAGCCGCCGTCGGCCTTGCGGGCGGCGGCGAGAATGCCCTCGGGGGTGAGGCGTTCGTCGAACTGCCGCAATACATTCGCGAGGGTGGTGCTGACCCCGACCGGATTCGAGGAGGCGCCGCGATTGAACACCACGCGGTAGACCGCGCCGGGCACCAGCACATCGCTGCCGGAGCGCTCGTTCACCCGGGCCCGAGGCGCGGGGATGGACCGCAATTGCAAAGTTTGCGTATTGCCCAGCTGCGGATGGATATTCGCCGAGGTCCAGCGCACCGACCATTTGCCCTCGCTGCGGCCCATCTGCAATTGGCCGCGATAGGACCAGACGCGATCCTTGGGCAGCCGCCACTCATAGCTGTAGTCGACGGTGGCGGTGTCACCCGTGACGCGGGTATCGCCGGTGTGCGCGATCAACCGTTCGGCCTGTAGCTGATCCCAGGCCGAAGTCAGTGCGGGAGCGGCCTTTTCGGGCTGACTGGTGAGGTCGGCGGCCGTGGCGACCTCATGCTCGGCGAAGGCTTGCAGGAAGGCGTCGGCGGTCTGCGCCGGTCCCTGCGGACCCGACGAGCAACCCACCGCGGCAACCGAGATCGCGGCGGCGATCAGCATGGTGAAGACCCGTGTGGACATCGGCACAGATAGTAGAGCCAACTATTGGCAAACACGCTCGACACACTGGGGGCGAACGGTTTTCACTCCATAATCACAGTTGGCGGATCAGTCGAGCAGCACTGTCGCGAATGTCGCGATCTGCCGGAAGCCGACCTTCGCGTAGGCGCGGCGGGCAACCTCGTTGTAGCAGTTCACGTACAGACTCGCGGTACGACCGGACGCCACAACGACATTCGCCACCGCGGCGGTACCCGAGGTGCCGACGCCGATTCCACGATGGTCGGGATGCACCCAGACGCCCTGGATCTGACCGGTACGCCGGGACAGCGCGCCCACCTCGGCCTTGAACACGACCTCGCCGTCCTCGAAACGCGCCCAGGCCCGGCCGGATTCGATCAGACCCGCCACCCGGCGGCGATAGCTGCGGCCACCGTCCCCGGCGCGCGGATCGACCCCGATCTCCTCGGTGAACATGGCCACCGCCGCGACCAGATAGCGGTCCAGCTCCTCCGGACGCACCCGCCGCACCCGGAGATCGGGCGCGACGGTCGCGGTCTTGTCCAGGGCCAGCAGCGGTTGATCGGCGCGCAATTCCCGTGCCGGACCCCAGTGCTCGCTGAGCTGCTCCCACAGCGGCAGCGCCAGTTCGCGACGGCCAACCACCGAGGAGCACGCGCGCGGACCGCGCACCGCGCGTTCGGCGAAGGCCCGTAGATCGGCCCGGCCGCCGCGCAGCGGGACCAGATTCGCGCCCGAGAAGCACAGCGAGGTACCCGGCCCGCCACGACTCCACAGTTCGCCGTACGCGCCGCGGGAGTCGAGCCCGTACTCCTGGAGCCGGGCCGCCACCATGCAACTCGCCACCGGATCGGCGTCGAGGACGCGTAAAACCTGTGTCAGATCGCGGTTCGCGAGCTGTTGGGCTCCGGAGTTCTTGCTCCGGCGAGTCGGCTCCAGCACACTCCGCACGTTCACAGCCTGCCAGAACTTCTCAAAACGTGCCGCACTATCGCCGTTGGCCGCGCGGCGACCTGGGGTTTACCCCGCGCTGACGACGGGAGAACCGGTTCCGGCGGCCTCACCCATCTCCTCGGCGATGCGCATGGCCTCCTCGATCAGGGTCTCGACGATGAGGTGTTCGGGCACGGTCTTGATGACCTCGCCCTTGACGAAGATCTGACCGCGGCCATTGCCAGAGGCCACACCCAGATCGGCCTCGCGGGCCTCGCCCGGACCGTTCACGACGCAGCCCATAACGGCAACGCGCAGCGGCACTTCCATGCCCTCGAGGCCCGCGCTGACCGCGTTGGCCAGGGTGTAGACATCGACCTGGGCACGACCGCAGGACGGGCAGGAGACGATCTCCAGCTTGCGCGGGCGCAGGTTCAGCGATTGCAGAATCTGATCGCCGACCTTGATCTCCTCGGCGGGCGGGGCGGACAGCGAGACGCGGATGGTGTCGCCGATGCCTTCCGATAGCAGCGCGCCGAACGCCACCGCGGACTTGATGGTGCCCTGGAAGGCCGGACCGGCCTCGGTGACACCCAGGTGCAGCGGGTAATCGGACTGCGCGGCCAGCTGGCGGTACGCCTCCACCATCACGACGGGGTCATTGTGCTTGACCGAGATCTTGATATTGCCGAAGCCGTGATCCTCGAACAGGCTGGCCTCCCACAGCGCCGACTCCACGAGAGCCTCGGGGGTGGCCTTGCCGTACTTCTCCAGCATGCGCTTATCGAGCGAACCGGCGTTGACGCCGATGCGGATCGGGATGCCGGCGGCGGCAGCGGCCTTGGCGACCTCGCCGACGCGGCCGTCGAACTCCTTGATATTGCCCGGATTCACCCGCACCGCAGCACATCCCGCGTCGATGGCGGCGAAAATGTACTTGGGCTGGAAGTGGATATCGGCGATGACGGGAAGTTTGGACTTCTTGGCAATGATCGCGAGCGCGTCCGCGTCCTCCTGGCGCGGGCACGCGACGCGCACGATATCGCAGCCGGACGCGGTGAGTTCCGCGATCTGCTGCAGGGTGGCGTTCACGTCGTGGGTTTTGGTGGTGGTCATGGACTGCACGGAAATCGGGAATTCGCTACCGACGCCGACCTTGCCCACCATCAACTGACGGGTCTTGCGCCGGGGCGCGAGGACTGCCGCGGGTGCGGCGGGCATCCCCAATGCGATGGCACTGCTCACGATCAGTTGCCTACTTTCGTCTTGTGCTCACCCGTTCCGGTCCCGAGCTTACCGAGGCACGGATACCGGTCGCCCTGTGACGGCGGCGACAAGGGTACCTGCGCCCGGGCAACGGCTCGGATTCGGGCCGGGGCCTACGCTTTGTATTCGTTGCAGACGGCGGGAAGGTATACGTTCCGAAATGTGAAGGTAGCGAATCCCGATCCGTGGCCCCGCACCGCCGATGCGGCGATAGCGCTGCAAGATCGATTGCGCGGCCGGGTGATCGCGAGCAATCCCTCGGCACCGCGGTTTCGATTGATCGCCGGGCTCGATTCGGCCTATGACGATGACGGGAATGTGGTCGCGGCCATCGTCGTGGTGGACGCCGAGACGCTGGAGACCGTCGAGACCGCGACCGCGCGCGGGACCACCGACTTTCCGTATGTGCCGGGGCTGCTGGCGTTCCGGGAGCTGCCGACCACCCTCGACGCGTTCGAAAACCTCGGTGTCACACCGGATCTCATTATCTGCGACAGTCAGGGGCTGGCGCATCCGCGGCGGTTCGGATTCGCCTGCCATATCGGGCTGCTCGCCGGGATACCCACGCTCGGGGTGGCCAAGAACGCCTGGGGTGAGTTCGAGACGCCCGGGGCCGAGCGCGGATCGTGGAGCGATATCCGCATCGACGGCGAGGTGGTGGGGCGCGCCCTGCGCACTCGCAGCAACGTCAAACCGGTGTTCGTCTCGGTGGGTCATCTCATCGATATCGACACCGCCTGCGCGCGAGTGCTTTCACTCACACCCGAATTCCGGCAGCCCGAGACCACCCGGCGCGCGGACCGGCTGTGCCGTCAGCTGCTCACCGAACTGACGGCCTGAACCGAACTAGATGCGCGCGCCCTTCTGCTGATTGCACTTGCGGCACAGGATTTGCAGGTTCTCCACGCTTGTCGCGCCGCCCTGACTCCACGGGATGATGTGGTCGAATTCCAGGTACTGATTATCGCCGCACTGCTGGCATTTGCCGCCGTCGCGCTGCCAGACGCGGGCCTTGACGTCCTGCGGGACCGCGCGTGAATCACGCTGGCCGGGTGCCAGCACCAGCCGCTTGGCCACCCGCAGCGCGCCCTCCAGGACCGCGGCAACGTATTCGGCATCGGGCACCCGGTAGGTGCCGCCGCCGCGCGCGGTGGTCGCCTGGATGACCACGGTGTCGTACTCGTGCCGAATCGCGACCATCTTGGCCCAGGACAGTTCGACGCCCGCGCCGTCACCGACGAAGCGGAACTTCTTGCTGCTGCCGATCAAACGACCGGACGCCTGTTTGGGGCCGCTGGCCAGATAGCGGATCTGGGTGGCGTTCACATCGAGGTAGAGCAGCTCATCGGCCTCCAGGTGCAGATCCGGACGATCGACCCGCGGCAGATCACCGACCTTCACCTGGGTCAGCGCGCGACCGCGCAGCATGCGCTGGCGCAGGCCCTCGATATGTTGCGCGGCCATGCCGAGATCGGTGTATTTCTGCAAGGTGGCGATGGTGCGCTCGAAATCCTCGAGCTCGCTCTGATCGATCTCACCGTCGGCGAAGGCGAAGGCCACCACGCGTTCGAGATGAGCGATGGCCAAGGGCCGCAGCGCTTCCCGCCCGGTGTTCTCGCTGATCAGGTGGAAGCGCAGCATCCCCCACGCCTCATCCCAGGCCGGGCCGCTCGGACCGCCGGTCGCGAGCACCTGCCACACCTGGCCCCGCCACGATTCCAGCAGACCGTTCACCTCGGCCTCGCACCAGCGGCACGCGGCCGGGCCGCCCGCACCGAAGCGCGGCACATGCCGGGGCCGCCCGCACCGGGGACAGGTCGCCGGATCGTCGACCGGGAAGGCCGGGCGATAGTCCTCGGTCCACACCGAACCGCTCCACCAGCGCAGCCGCGTGAGATCGCCTGGAACGGAATACCATCCGGCGGCCATATCGGACGCGGGCGCGGGGGTGGCGGGCGCGGGCGCCGGGAACGGGGCGGGGATGTGCGCGGTGACCGGAGGCGGCGGGGCCGCCGGCGCGGGGGCCACCGGAGGCGGGGCGACAGCCTGCGCGGGCGCGGGTTCGTCGTCCACCTCGACGCCGAATTCCTCTGCGAGGCCGCGCAGTCCGCTGCTCCAGCCCTGGCCGACGGCGCGGAATTTCCATTCGCCGTTGCGGCGGTAGAACTCGCCGAGCACCATGGCGGTGACCGCGCCGGAGCCGTGCAGGGGGTAGCGGAGCAGGTCGCCGGTGGTGTCGCGGACGGTGAGGGTCAGGGCGTCGATGTCCTGAAACGAGCCCTGGTCAACGGATCCCGCGATGACGACCTTGTGCACCGATGGCTCGATGGCCGTCAGGGTCAGGCGCATGGTGGCGCTGCCGGAACCGGCTTCTTCCAGCACCACCGCGCCCGAGGGATGCCGGGGCGCGTTGAAGAAGACGAAATCGTCGTTCCCCCGGATCCTTCCGCTCTCATCCAGCAGCAGGGCCTGCGGATCCACCTCGCGGCCCGAACCCCATTTCAGCACCAGCGATACCGCGGCCGAATTCACCGGCGCGTTCGCTCCACGCGTCAACTCCACGACGCAAACACCGTTCTCTCACGCAGACAATGTCGAGACATCCACTGCGCCAGGTACTTCGGTGAACGCTATGCCCGCCCCGAGCTCAACGGCTGCCCCACGGCAACCTTACCGACAGCGGCCGACAAGCCGTTCGGCCGCAGCGGGATTGGCACGGACCGTCAGGGGAAGAGCTTGACCGGGTTGACGATATCGGCGACCAGGGTCAGCACCATGTACGCGCCGCCGATCACCACCACCACGTAGGTGGCGGGTAGCAATTTGAGGTAATCCACCGGCGGCCCGTCGGGCAGACCCTTGCGGCCGCGCAGCACATTGCGGATCTTCTCGTAGATGACCACCGCCATATGACCGCCGTCCAGGGGCAGCAGCGGCAGCAGGTTGAACGCGCCGAGGAAGAAGTTCAGGCTCGCCAGGGTGAGCACGAACAGCGACCACAGCCCGTGTTCGGCGGTCTCACCACCGATCTTGCTGGCGCCGTAGACCGAGACCGGGGTCTCCGGATCGCGTTCACCGCCGGTGACCGCATGCCACAGATCGACCACCTTGGCGGGCATCTGCGCCAGCGATTGCACTGTGCGCAGGCCGATTTCACCGGTGAACGCGGCCGAGGCCGGAATGGCGGCGAGGAAGTTGTACTTCACCGGGAGGTAGACGTCATGGCCCACGCCGACCTTGCCGACGGTCTTGGGCGCACCGTCCTTGGTCGGGTAGATCACCGCCTGTTCGGGCGTGACCGGAATGGTGAGGGTCTTGCCGTCGCGCTCGATGGTGTAGTTGAACGGACCGGTCTGCTTCTGGGTCTGGGCGCTGAAGTCCTCCCAGGTCTTGATCTTGGTGCCGTTCACGGCGGTCACGACGTCACCGCGCTGCAAACCCGCGCGCTGGGCCGGACCCTCGCCGCTGCACGGCAACAGCTTCTGATCCGCGGTCTGGCTCTGCACGCAGTTCATCGCGCCGAGCTGGGTGGCGGGCGGCTGATCGAAACGCGGCAGTCCCCACACCACCGCGAGCAGCATGATGAGCAGGAAGCCGAGCAGGAAGTTCATCGCGATGCCGCCGGACATGACGACCAGGCGCTTCCAGGTCTTCTGCCGGTACATGGCCCGATCCAGATCCTCCGGATCGAGCTCATCGAGGGCGGTCATACCGGCGATATCGCAGAAACCGCCCAGCGGCAACGCCTTCAGGCCGTATTCGGTCTCACCCCGGGTGGTGGACCAGATCTTCGGGCCGAAGCCGACGAAGTAGCGGCGCACCTTCATACCGGTCGCCTGCGCGGTCCACATGTGGCCGCATTCGTGCAGCGCGACCGACACGGTGATACCGAGTGCGAACAGTGCGAAGCCGATCGCGTAGACCATGCGGTACCGAACCCTCCTGCAGTCAGCCGCGCACGATCGTGCGCGCGGTTTCTCGCGCCCACGCATCGGCCGCGAGCACCTCGTCCAAGGTACTGGGTTCGGCGGTCCAGCGGTCGGCGGACTCCACGACCCGTGCGACCGTGCGCACGATCTCGGGGAATCGGATGTGCCCGTCGAGGAAGGCCTGCACGGCGATTTCATTGGCGGCGTTGTAGACCGCGGTCACACAGCCACCCGCGGTTCCGGCCTGCCGAGCCAGGTCGATGGCGGGGAAGACCTCGTTGTCGACCGGTTCGAAAGTCCAGGTCGAAGCGGTGGTCCAATCGCAGGCCGCAGCCGCGCCGGGCACCCGGTCCGGCCAGCCCAGGGCCAGTGCGATGGGCAGTTTCATATCCGGCGGGCTGGCCTGGGCCAGGGTGGAACCGTCGCAGAAGGTGACCATGGAGTGCACGATCGACTGCGGGTGCACGGTGACCTCGATGCGGTCGTAGGGCACGCCGAACAGCAGATGCGTTTCGATCAGCTCCAGGCCCTTGTTGACCAGCGAGGCCGAGTTCAAGGTGTTCATCGGACCCATGGACCAGGTCGGATGGGTTTTGGCCTCGGCCGGATTCACCGATTCCAGCATTTCGGCGGTCCAGCCGCGGAACGGTCCGCCCGAGGCGGTCAGCACCAGCGTGTCGACCTCCTCGGCACGCCCGCCGCGCAGGCACTGCGCCAGCGCCGAATGCTCGGAATCGACGGGGACGATCTGGCCGGGCTTGGCGGCGCGGGTCACCAGCGAACCGCCCGCGACCAGTGATTCCTTATTGGCCAGGGCGAGCCGCCGACCCGAGTGCAGCGTCTCCAGGGTGGGCTCCAAACCGAGCGAACCGACCAGTGCGTTCAGCACCACATCGGCGTCGGTGCGCCGCACCAATTCGGTCGCGGCATCCGGACCCGCCAGTGCCACACCGAGTTTCGCCGCCGCCGCCGCGTCCGCCACCGCCACATTCGTGGTTCCGGTGGCGGCGATCTGCTGCGCCAGCAATTCGGTATTGCCGCCGCGCGCGGCCAATCCGACCACCTCGAACCGGTCGGGATTGGCGGCGATCACCTCCAGCGCCTGGGTACCGATCGAACCCGTGCTGCCCAGCAGCAGAACCTTCACAACGTCGGACACCCGCTTATTCTCTCCTGCCGCGTAATCGCCTGTCGCCTGCCCCATCCGGTGACATGCCGTATCCACCGCCACCCTGCTGGCTACGACACTGGGTCGTATGTCACGATATGAGCCAGCATTCGATTCGAGCCTATAAGGAGCGAAAGTGGCCGCAACGGAACTGGAATCCGTCCACAGCGCCGATGTCGTCACCAAGGTCGACACCGCCGAGGTTCCGTCCGCCGCATGGGGTTGGAGCGGCGAATCGCGTCGTACCTTCCGCACCGCGGGCTGGGTCGTCGTCGTGATCCTGCTCGGCATGCTCTTCGAGGGCCCGCAGGGCGCGTCCTCGGGCAGCGGCCACACCGGATACATCTTCCTGATCGCCTTCGCGGTGTTGCTGGCTGTCATCCTGATTCGCGACTCACTGCTGCAACGCAAGCCTCGCTAGCGTCTCACCTGCGCAAATACACAGCCTCGCAAAGATTTTCGCGGGGCTGTGATCGTTTCCTCCTGAACATCAGGCAAACTCGAGGTTGGCAAACCCGCCATCGAAGTTTCCGGGAGTGAACGTATGCGCAAGATCCTGCCCTCCACCCTGCTGGCCGCATCGGCCGTCGGCGCCCTGCTGGTGCTGCCCACCGGTACCGCCTCGGCCCAGTCCCCCGCCTGCGCGCAGGTGGCCGACGTCCTCGGTGGCGTCACGGCCCTCGGACCGGACCACGACCTGGAGGTGCGTGTCGCCGATCAGCTGCTGGCCATCCAGGCCGAGGGCCAGGAGCGCGAGGTCATCTCCGAATACGCCGACGCGCTGAAGAACGGTGACGCCGCCTCCATCGGCACCGCCACCATTCTGCTCAACGGCGTGTGCGCCAAGTCCTGATCACCGGACATCCGCAGCGGCTTCGGGCCGGATCGCTTTATGCGATCCGGCCCGAAGTCTGTTGTGTGTGAAGTTGTTTCGCTACCGCGCTATTACGGAGCGGAGATGCGGCTGAAGAAGCCGATGCCGACGCCGATCGCGGCCGGAACACCGGTCAGGATCAGGCCCGCGGCCGCGCCCAGCGGGATACCGACCAGCGCGCCGGCGAAGCAGCCGCCGATCCAGCCGGGCAGCAGCACCGGGGTGCCGAGGAACGCGCCGATGGCGCAGCCGCCGACGCCGCCGATCAGGGTACCGACCATGGTGCCGATGGCGGTGATGACCGCGAACTGCGAGGAGGCGGCCGACCAGGCCGAGTCCTGATCCGCCTGGCTGGCCACATTCTGCAGCGGCAGATCCGCCGGGTGGGCCGCGGCCGGATCCATATTCGGGGTCAGGGTCGCGGTGTTGCCGTCGATCTGGGCCGCGATCGGGAAGGCCAGGCCGTCCTTGATGAAGTTCAGCGGGAAGGCGGTGACCAGGCCGCCCTGGGTGTCGCGCACCTGGAACTGATCACCCTGGGTGGTCAGCGAACCGATATCGGTCTTCAGGACCACCGACGCGCCTTCGATCTTGGCGTCGTAGTGGATAGCCGAGGCTTCCGGGGCAGCGTCGGCGGGGGCGGCGTAGCTGGTGCCGGTGGTGATGCCGAGGGCCGCGATGGCCAGAGCGGAGGTGGCGGCGAACTTCTTGAAACGCATGACTTCTCGTCGCTTTCGTCGGGCGGGACCCCTGTCTTGGGGAGCAGGTCCTCGTCGAGCACCTGGGGAATAGAATGGTTTTTCTATGTTGCCGAGGTGTTGCCGAATCATGGCGATAGTGGGTCGTCAAGCACGTTTCGGTTACGGTTCATGTTCAAACGGTCTTTTCAGGCCGTAATAAGCAAACTCTCAGTGCATAACAAAGGCCGGTACACATCCGAGGATGCGCACCGGCCTTCGAGTTCGAAGCAGGCTGTACTACTGGTTCGCGGGATCGTTGATGCGCTGGAAGAAGCCGATCGCGATGACGATCGCGGCCGGAACGCCGGTCAGGATCAGACCCGCCGCCGCACCCAGCGGGATGCCGACCAGCGCGCCCGCGACGCAGCCGCCCAGCCAGCCCGGCAGCAGAATCGGGGTGCCGAGGAACGCGCCGATCGCGCAGCCGCCGATACCGCCGACCAGGGTGCCGATCAACGTGCCGACCGCGGTGATGATGCCGAACTGCGCACCCGCCGCACCCACGGCGTCGTCGAACGCCTTCTGCTGGGTCGCCTGATGAATCGGCAGATCGACCGGCCGCGCGGCGGCGGCATCCATATCCGGGGTCAGCGTCGCGCGCAGGCCGTTGATGGCGGCCTTCAGCGGATACTGCATACCGTCCTTGATGAAACCGAGCGGGAACGCGGCGAGCAGGCCGCCGTGATTGTCGAGCAGCTGGAACTGGTCGTCCCGGGTGGTCATCGCGCCCGCGTCGGTGGTCAGCACGACCGAATCGCCCTCGATCGCGGCGTTCCAGTGAATCGACGGCACCAGGCCGTCGACGGCGTGGTTGAGACCATCGACAATGTCCGAGACGCCCGGTACGACCGGGGCGGGAGCGGGATCGGCGTGAACGGTTCCGGCGGTGATGCCGAGCGCCGCGATAACCATGGCCGATGTCGCGGCAAATTTGCTGAACTTCATCACTTCGTATGCTTTCCTTGCTCGAACACTGACGTGGACTAGGTTTCAGACCAGATAAGAAGGCCTCTAGTCAAGTGTCCAGGAATGAGTTACTGATAGGTAGCTAAGAAAGCGTATTGATAGCCGACCTCACTGAAACCGAGGTTGTGTGATCCGCTGCACAGCGGTGCGGCACCGATAGCATGTGGAGAGCCCGGACCGATTCGCTCGTGACCGAAAGGCGCCGAATGGCCGAGACCATGCGCGCGGTGGTGCTCGACGCACCCGGACCACCCGACGCGCTGCACATCCGGGATCTGCCCGTACCCGTGCCCGCGCCCGGGCAGGTGCTGATCCGGGTCAAGGCGTTCGGGCTCAATCGCTCCGAACTGCACACCAGGCTCGGGCTCGCCGAGGGCGTGGTCTTCCCGCGAGTACTCGGTATCGAGGCCACCGGCATCGTGCGGGAGTGTCCCGGCGGCGAATTCGAACCGGGACAGCAGGTCGTCACGCTGATGGGCGGTATGGGCCGCACCTTCGACGGCGGTTACGCCGAATACACCTGTGTGCCCGCCGGGCAGGTGATCCCGTTCCACAGCGACCTGCCCTGGGACGTGCTGGGCGCGGTGCCGGAGATGTTGCAGACCTCGTACGGTTCGCTCACCGTCGGACTGGATGCCAAGCGCGGCCAGTCCATTCTGATTCGCGGCGGCACCTCATCGATCGGCATGTGCACCGCGGTGCTGGCCAAACAGCGCGGGATGACGGTGCTGGCCACCACCCGCAATCCGGACAAGGCCGAGGCGTTGCGGCGCATCGGGGTCGACCACGTGATCCTGGACGACGGCGATATCGCCGCGCGGGTGCGCGAGATCATCGACGGCGGGGTGCACACCGCACTGGAATTGATCGGGACGCCGACGCTGCCGGATACCCTGCGCGCCACCGCTTTCCACGGTGTCGTCTGTTTCACCGGCATGCTGTCGAACCGGTGGACGGTCGAGAACTTCTATCCCATCGGCTATCTGCCGCGCGGGGTCCGGCTCGCGGCCTACGGCGGCGAGGCCGGGGATCTGCCGCCCGAAGTGCTGCAATCGTTCCTCGATGCCGTCGCGCACGGCATCACCACCGTGCCCATCAGCGGGACCTTCACCCTCGATGAGATCCGGAAGGCACACGCGGTGATGGAATCCGGCACCGCCGCAGGCAAACTCGTCGTCACCACCTGAATCGGAGGAGCGCGTATGTGGATCGTCGCCGCTATCTTGGTCGCCCTGGTGGCCGTACTGCACGGCTACATCCTGGTGCTGGAGATGTTCCTGTGGGACAAGGGTCCCGGACGGCAGCTGTCGGGATTCGATTCGGAGATGGCCGCCGCCACCAAACCGCTCGCGGCGAATCAGGGCCTGTACAACGGGTTCCTGGCGGCCGGGCTGGTGTGGGGACTCATTCTGGGCAGGCAGGACGGGCACGGCGTGCTGGTGTTCTTCACCAGTTGCGTGGTGATCGCTGGGCTTTACGGTGCCGCCACGGCGAATCGGCGGATTCTCGTCGCGCAGGCGCTGCCGGGTGCGCTGGCGCTGGCGGCGGTGCTCATCGCCGGAAAGTGACGGTGTTCGTCGCCGGGAAAGTGACGATGCCCGGCACCGGATGAACGATTACGGTGGCCTGATGAATGAACCCGCGGTCGCACCGCTGCGAATCGGTGTCCTCGGCGCAGCGGGCATCGCGCCCTCGGCCCTGATCGATCCGGCGAAACGGAATCCCGAGGTGGTGGTCGCGGCGGTGGCGGCCCGCGACGGCGCACGTGCGGCGGCCTTCGCGAAGAAGCACGATATCGGCACGGTCTATGACGATTACGAAAAGCTGGTCGCCGCACCGGATCTCGACGCCGTCTACGTTCCGCTGCCCAATGGCCTGCACGGGCGGTGGACGCGGGCCGCGCTGGCGGCGGGCAAACATGTGCTGTGCGAGAAGCCGTTCACGGCCAATGCCGCCGAGGCCCGCGAGATCGCGGACCAGGCGCAGGCCTCCGATCGAGTGGTGATGGAGGCGTTCCACTACCGCTATCACCCCTTCACGCTGGCGGTCGAGCAGATCGCCGCCTCAGGTGAATTGGGCAAGCTGGTGCGGATCGACACGGCGTTCTGCTTTCCGCTGCCCAAGTTCTCCGATATCCGGTACAACTACGATCTCGCCGGTGGCGCGCTGATGGACGCGGGCTGCTATGCCGTGCATATGGCACGCGTACTGGGTGGTGAGGAGCCCGAGGTCACCTCGGCGCAGGCGAAGGTGCGCGATCCGCGGATCGATCGCGCCATGACGGCCGAACTGCGGTATCCGAGCGGGCATACCGGGCGGATTCGCTGTTCGATGTGGTCCTCGGATGTGTTGCGGGTCAGCGCGCGGGTCATCGGCGAGCGGGGTGAGCTTCGCATGCTCAATCCGATCGGGCCGCAGCTCGGGCATCGGCTGACCGTTCGCACCGACCGGGGCAAGCGCGTCGAACGGTTCACCCGCCGCCCCACCTACGACTTCCAACTCGAGGCGTTCGCCGATGCCGTGCTGCGCGGTGCGCCGGTGCTGACGCCGCCGCGGGATTCGGTCGACACCATGACCGTCATCGACGCGATCTATCGGGCCGCCGGGCTGCCGCTGCGTCAGCCCGGCTGATCCGCCGGATCCCCCGGACGAGGGACGGCGAATCCCTCACCGGGGTGATGGTTTCTCCGGTTCGCGAACCTAGGCTGCTCTGCATCGGGCCGCGACACCGGCGATTCCATGCCCTCGGCCCGGCACGGCAGCTTTGGGAGGCACAGTGTTCGGTTCCGTCAGCAGAAGAGGATTCCTAGCCGGGGCGGCCACCACCGCGGCGGCAGCCACCGTCGCCGCGCCGGCGGGGCGGGCGCGCGCCGATGTGAACCCGGACCGGCCCAATATCCTCGTCGTGCTGGTGGATGAGATGCGCGCGCCGATGTGGTTCCCGGATCAGGGCGTGCTGGACGGGCTATTGCCGAATCTGGCGCGAATCCGTTCCGGCGGAGTGTCTTTCGATAATCACTACACCGCCGCGAACGATTGCACCGCCTCGCGCGGGGTGCTCGCGACCGGGCTGTACAGCCATCAGACCGGCTGCATGGTGGTCTCGGAATCCACGCTCTCGCCGAAGTTTCCGACCTGGGGATCGATGCTGCGCGATCACGGCTACGAGAGCACCTGGTGGGGCAAGTGGCATCTCGGGCACTATCCGGATCGCACGCCCGGGGCGCTGGATGCCTACGGATTCGGCGGGGGCACCTATCCCTCGCCGAACGGGGCTCCCGGACAGGGGCTTTCGATGGATCCCAAGATCGTCGATCAGTTCGCGGACTGGTTCGAACACGATGCCGGGACCGCGCCGTGGTGCACCACGGTATCGCTGGTGAATCCGCATGACATCCAGTACTGGCCGCGCTGGACGCGCCGCGATCAGGCCAATCTGGATATCCCGCAGTGGGTTTCGGAACTGCCGCAGAACTTCGAGTCACCCGAGCAGCTGAGCCGCAAACCGCGGTTGCAGACCGCGCTCATGCAGGTGTCGGCCATCGCGTTCGGGCTCGCCGAATACGGCACGCCGCAGGCGCGGCAGGCGTGGATCGATATGCGCAATCTGTATCTGTGGTTGCAGCAGCAGGTCGATATCCAGATCGGGCGGGTGCTCGACACGCTCGCCGCGCGACCGGATGTCGCGGCCAATACGGTCATCGTGTTCACCTCCGATCACGGGGATTACGCTGGGTCGCACGGGCTGCACGGTAAGGGCGGCGGCGCGTACGACGAGGCGATCCGGGTGCCGCTCTACGTGCATGATCCGCGTGGATACCTCAGTCCGAAGGACGGGACGAGCAGCCGGTCACAACTCACCTCCAGCGTGGATATCGCACCGCTGCTGCTGACCATCGGCACCGGCGGCAACGACTGGCGCGGGGACGGTCGATATGAACATCTGCGGGACCGGGCCGATCTGGCGGCGCTGTGCCGGAACCCGAACGCGGCGGGGCGGCCGTGGGTCGCGCACACCACCGATGAATCGACCATCGAGGAGGCGGCGATCATGTTCGATCGCAATGCCCCCGGTCACGTCGCCATGGTGCGCACCGCCGACACCAAATTCGCGGCGTACTCGCACTGGGTGGACGGGCGCATTCAGATCGACGCGGGCCAGGAACAGGAATTCGAGTTCTACGACTACGGCACCGAGGGCGGGCGACTCGAACTCGACAATCAGGCCGGAGCCGGAAACCCCTTGCGCGACAAGGCCGCCCAGCTGCTCGATCAGGTGGTGCGGGACGAAATCCAGCAGCCGCTGCCCGAATATCTGAAGGCAGCACAGGAGCAGGGCATCGGCGATTACCTCGATTCCCAGCGCAATCTGGCCGCCAAGGCCGAACGACTCGGCGCGTTCCTGGATGATTTCGTGGTGACGCACTGACGCGGGAGATCCGCCTACCGGCAAGTAGCCACGCGCGCCGGGCGGCATTCCCACTCGAGATCCCAAACCCCTTGCGGCACTGGACCGGATGGAATATTTCCTGAAGCAGAGGTGCCTCACCGATCGATAGCTACAGTGAAATCGCCCGGGGCGGTGCGGGTGGCCGGTGTCACCGTCCGCGCGGCCGGGCGGTTCTACCGAGGATCGAAGGGTGAGGGACTGACGTGGCCGATGAGCGATTGTCGTTGGGTGAGCGGTGCGTACTGCTCGTGCTGATGGCCGAGGCGCGCGAGCTGACCAATGGGGAGCTGGTCGCCATCGCGGGAATCAAGCTCGATGGGAAGAACCGTCGGCGGCTCAACGAGCTCGGGCTGGTGGCCAGCACGATGGTGCGGCGGGCGTACGTGCACGAGCTGACCGACGGTGGGGCGGTGTGGTGCCGGGCGGAATTGAGTGCGGCGCGGCCGAGCCGGGCGGGGTCCGCCGGGGGTGCGCTCTATGCCGTATTAGGCGGGCTGCGACGGCATCTCGACGACAGCGGGCAGGCACTCGCCGATATCTTCCAGCCCGATATCGCGGGTCAGGTGGAGGCGGCGTACGCGGAGCTGGCGCGCGGCGGTGGTGCGGCCGTGCGGCTCGCGGTGCTGCGCGAGCAACTCGGTGAGCTGTCCCGGGGTGCGGTGGACCGTGCGCTGGAATCGCTGGCCCGGCGCGATGACGTGCATGTGCGGGCCGAAGCCGATCAGCAGACGCTGACCGCACAGGATCGGGACGCGGCGATCGTGCTCGGCGGAACGGCACGACATCTGCTCACCATCGAGGCCGCGCGGTGAACGAGGAACAGCAATATGCGCTGGCCTCGGTGCAGTTCGGCAGTGTGCTCGGACCCGATGAGGTGTGGAGTCCACTGAACTATCACGTCGACGGACTGCATCCGCGCGCGGTGGCGCAGATCGAGCGGGCGGTGCTCGCGGCGAAGAACCGGCCGCACAGTACGCCGACCGGACTGGTGATCAGCGGGGAACGCGGGGTCGGCAAGACGCATATGCTCGGCTGGCTGCGACAGCATGTGCAGCAGCGGGGCGGGGCCTTCTTCATGCCCAAACTGATTGACGGGCAGTCATTCTGGTCGGGCGCGGTGCACGGCGTGGTGTCACAGCTGCTGGGGTCCGACGGCGGGCAGCTCGGCCGCATGCTCGGCGCACTCGCCGAACTCACCGGGTGCGGTGGCGAACTGCGCATGCGGTTGCGCGGCACCATGGCGATCGGCCGCGCCGATCTCGACGAATTCCTGGAGCGCGTCACGGAATTGGACGCGCAGGTGGCGGTGCAGTGCGAGGACACCTTGCGCGCGCTGGTGCTCTTCCAAGGCAAACGCGAACTGCGCGATATCGGGCACACCTTTCTCACCTTCGACGATGGCGTCGATCCGGCGGATCAGCTGGCGTGGGGTTTCCGGCGGCGCAATCGGCTACCGCAGCTGGTCTTCGGCGATATCTCGCGACTGTTCGCGCTGACCGGGCCCGTCGTGCTCGCCATCGACCAAATCGACAGTGTCATAGCGCAATCCGGGCAGGCCGACGGGGACGAGCTGGTGAACCGGCTCGCCGACGGGCTCATGCGCATGCGCGAGGAGACCACCCGCACCCTCATCGTCGCCGCCTGCCTGCCCAAATCGTGGGAGCTGATCACCACGCGCGCGGTGAACTCGGCCGCGGATCGATTCACCGTGGTCGAACTCTCCACCGCCATGCCGTCGGCCGCGGTGGCGACCGCCATCATCGAACGGCATCTCGGAAACCTCTACGGGGAGAACGGATTCGAGCCGCCGTATCCGACCTGGCCGGTCGTGCCCGCCGCCTTCGACGATCCGGTGGTCGCCGATTTCACGCCCCGCCGACTGCTCCAGCAGGTCGAGGAACACGTCCGACTATGTCTGGCCGAGAACTCGGTCATCGAACTCCAGCATTTCGGGAAACCGGCGACCGAACGCGTGAGCACCCGGATCATCCCCGCGGCCACCGAACTCGACGCCCTGGACCGTCGCTTCGCGGAGCTGCGCGCGGCCGCCGATGTGAGCGCGCCGCTGAATCCGAAATACGAAGACGATCAAATGTTCTCGCTGCTCAACGCGGCATTGGCCTGCTATGTCCTGGAGCAGGGCGAGGCCGGGCGCGTGCTGAGCGTCGACCCGCCCACCATCGTGCAGCAATCCCTGCACGCCCGGCTACGCCGCACCCTCGACGAGGCCACCGAGGATGAGGAGCACTGGAGTTTCCGCGCCATCGCGCACGGCCACCCCCGGGCGATGCTCACCCGGTTGCGCTCGGCCTGCCTGGAAGCCGGGATCCATCCCGGTGCGACCAAAAGACACCTGGTGATCCTGCGCAATACGACCTTCTCCCCCGGGCCGGTCACCAAGACCGCGATAGCCGAATTCGAAGCCGCGCACGGGATTACGCTGCCCATCGGGGAAGATGATCTACGGACGTTCGCGGCGCTGCGGGGGATGCACGCCGACGGCGGCCAGGGATTCCTGGGCTGGCTGGAGGCGCGCCGCCCCGCGAGCGGATCGGAACTGCTGCGGCAGGCGCTGCCCGCCGCCCGCAGCGGTGACCGCACGGTGGCGACCACGTTCGCCGGTCCGATCGTTACGGAAACCGATGCGGCGGGATGGGAACGCCGTGCAGCCGCCGCCGATGCGCCCACCCTTCGTCTTGCCCACGACGACGGTACGGACGCACCTTCGATCCAGCTCGGCCGCAGTATCGAGAACGGTGCGCCCTTCCGCATCCCACTGATCCAATTGCGCAAGCACACCGCTGTTTTCGCGGGCAGTGGGTCGGGTAAGACCGTGCTGCTGCGCCGCCTGGTGGAAGAGGCCGCGCTGCAAGGGGTGTCGTCGATCCTGATCGACACCAACAATGATCTGGCCCGGCTCGGCGATCCGTGGCCGTCGCCGCCGGACGGCTGGGGTCCGCGCGATCCCGAACGCGCGCAACGCTATCTGGCCGACACCGAGGTGATCGTGTGGACACCGCGCCGCGAGGCGGGCCGCCCGATCGCGCTGAACCCGCTCCCCGATTTCAGCGGCGTGCTCGACGATCCGGACGAATTCCGGCTCTCGATCGACGCCTCGGTGGCGAGCCTGGTCCCCCGCACCGGCCTGACCACCCAGAAACTCCGCACCGGCACAGCGGTTCTCACCGAATCCCTGGCGCATTTCGCCCGCGCGGGCGGCGGCGAACTGAGCGACTTCATCACCCTGCTCGGCACTCTTCCGTCCGATATCAGCACGATCCGCAATGCGAGTCGCCTGGCCGCCGATATGGCCGATGAACTCAATGCCGCCATGATCAACGATCCGCTGTTCGGCGGCGCGGGCGAACGCCTGGATCCGGGAGCGCTACTGTCCCCGGCCCCCGGCAAGCGGGCCCGCATCTCGGTGATCAGCTGCATCGGCCTGCCGACCGAACAGCAGCGCCAAACCTTCGTCAACCAACTCGAATTGGCGCTGTTCGCCTGGATCAAACGAAATCCCGCCGGGGACAAGCCATTGGGCGGTCTGCTGGTCCTGGACGAGGCGCAAACCTTCGTCCCCGCGATCGGCCGCACCGTGTCCTCGCAGAGCACCATCCAATTGGCCGCCCAGGCCCGCAAATATGGCCTGGGCATGGTCTACGCCACCCAGGCCCCCAAGGGGCTGAGCAATATGGTCACCGGCAACGCCGCCACCCAGTTCTACGGCCTCCTCAACGCCTCCATCCAAATCCAGGCGGCGAAAGACCTGGCTCGGGCGAAAGGCGGTCAGGTGGAAGACATCTCCCGCCTCACCGCGGGCCGCTTCTACGGCGCGACCGAAGGCCTCGCCTTCAGCAAGATAAACATCCCCATGTCGCTGAGCCACCACCCCGCCAGCGCCCTCACCGAAGAGGAGGTGCTGCGCCGGGCTCGCGGCCACTGATCATTTTTGGTCGAGCGAAATGACGTCAACCGGTCGCGAAGCCCACCAGCAGTACCACCGGCACCGCGAGCAGCGCGATCACGACGAGGGTGACCACGACCATCACCACGAGGGTCACCGTGATCAGGCGGGATGCCTCCGCGTCGGTCGCGGGGCCGGGGAGTGCGGTGCTTTCCTTTGCGTTCAACCAGCGGCCGACGATCCAGGCGGTCAGGTGGCGCACCAGCGGCTGAGCGACGGTCACCAGCAGGACTGCCAGGATCAGGGCGACAAGCCATAGTCGCCAGCCTTTGCCGGTGCGCAGGGCGGTGATCAGGTCCGGGATAACGACGACCGCGTTGATCACGGCGGCTATCAGCACAATGAGCCAGAGCAGGTGGAAACGACGAAGGCGGCGAACCGATTTCGGGTATTCGCCGCCTTGCTGGTCCGCTGACTCCTCAGCCACCGGATTTCGTCATGTCAGCCCTCGGCGGCCAGCTGGCCGCAGGCGGCGGCGATTTCCTGGCCGCGGGTGTCGCGGACGGTGCAGGGGACGCCCTGTTCGTTGACGCGGCGGACGAATTCACGTTCGACGGGCTTCGGGGAGGCGTCCCATTTGCTGCCGGGGGTCGGGTTCAGGGGGATGAGGTTGACGTGGACTCGGGAGCCCAGGGCCTTGTGGAGTTTCTTGCCGAGCATGTCGGCGCGCCAGGGCTGGTCGTTGATATCGCGGATCAACGCGTATTCGATGGAGACTCGGCGGCCGGACTTGTCGGCGTAATACCTTGCGGCGTCGAGGACTTCGGCGACGGGCCAGCGATTGTTGACCGGTACCAAGGTGTCTCGGAGTTCGTCATCGGGGGTGTGCAGGGAGACGGCCAGCGTCACCGAGAGGTCTTCGTCGGCCAGTTTGCGGATGGCGGGGGCCAGGCCGACGGTGGAGACGACGACATTGCGCTGGGAGATGCCGAGGCCGTCGGGGGCGGGCGAAGTGATGCGGCGGACGGCGTTCACCACGCGCTTGTAGTTGGCGAGGGGTTCACCCATACCCATGAAGACGATATTGGAGAGGCGGCCCGGGCCACCGGCTACCTCGCCGTCGCGCAGGGCAGCCGCGGCGGCGCGGACCTGGTCGACGATTTCGGCGGTGGACAGGTTGCGGGTCAGGCCCGCCTGGCCGGTCGCGCAGAACGGGCACGCCATACCGCAGCCCGCCTGGCTGGAGATGCACAGGGTGTTGCGGTCGGTGTAGCGCATGAGGACGCTCTCCAGGAGCGTGCCGTCATTGGCCTTCCACAGCGACTTGCGGGTGGTGCCGTCATCGCACTCGATATGGCGGACCTCGGTGAGCAGGGTGGGGAAAAGCGCTTCGCCGACCTTGGCGCGCATGGCTTCCGGCAGGTCGGTCATCTTTTCCGGATCGGCGACAAGGCGGCCGTAGTACTGGCGCGCGATCTGATCGGCGCGGAATTTGGGGAGGCCGAGTTCCTCGACCACAGCCTTGCGTTCCTGTGCGTCGAGATCGGCGAGATGCCGGGGCGGCAGGCCACGGCGGGGGGCGTCGAACACGAGGGGCACGGGGATCGAAGTCATAACCCTTCCAGTGTTCCATCCGAACCGTCGTTCCGGGCGTGCGGGGTGGGATGCGCTCATCACATTCGGCGTGAGCTCCGCGACAGTGTTCCAGCTAACAACGTGCGAAAACGACATACAGCAGATTAGGGGCGATATACGTGCACCGGTCATAGCAATCGGCAATGATCTAGCAATGACCACCGATGCCGTACCGACCGCTGGGTCGGAACCGACCCCGAGCAGCGGCAAGAGCAAGAACAAGGGCCAGGGCGTCCTCAAGACCCGCGCGGGCTACGCCTGGGTCGGCCTGGTCATCGCCGCACTGCTCGGCATCGTCGTATTGATCTTCATCCTGCAAAACCTGGAACAGGCGCACGTCACCCTGTTCACCTGGGACTGGAACCTGCCCATCGGCGTACTGGTACTGCTGTCGGTCTTCGCCGGCGCACTGGGCACCGCCCTCGTCGGCGGCTACCGCATCCTGCAACTACGCCGCGCCACCAAGAAGAACAGCTAGTACGACGGGCGAATCCGCAGACCGTCAGACGCCCGCGCGCAGCAGGTCGTCGGCGGTCTTTCGGTATTGCCCGGGGGCAGTGCCGAATTCGCGTTTGAACGCCTTACCGAACGCGTACTCCGAGCCGTACCCGGTGCGCCGCGCGACACCCGCGAGCGGAGCATCGGTCTCGCGCAGCAGCCGGGCCGCGGTGATCATGCGCCAGCGCGTGAGATAGGCCAGCGGCGGCTCCCCCAGCATGGTGGTGAATCGTTTGGCGAAGGCCGCGCGACTGAGCCCGGCCCGCTCCCCCAGCGACTCCACCGTCCAGCCGTGCGCCGGATTCTCGTGCATATCGCGCAGCGCCGCCGAAATGCCCGGATCGGCGAAAGCCGCTGCCCACCCGGACATTTCATGCGGCGCATCGGCGAACCAGGCGCGCAGCAGATAGAGCAGCAGCAGCTCCAGCAGCGGCGGGATCGCGGCATCGCCGCCCGGCCGCGGGGAACCCAGCTCATCGGCGAGCAACTCCACCGCGGCGCGCAATGCGGCATGACTGCCCAGGCGCGCCGGAATGTGCACCACCTCCGGGAGTTCGGCGAGCAGCGGATGCGTGCGATCCGCGGCCAATTGGTAAGAGCCGCACAGCAGCGTCGCGACCGGACCGGGACCATCGATGAAACGGATATCGGCCGGTCCGGCGGTTTCGGTGATCGCCGCGCCGAGCTGATCGACCAGCTCATGCGCGATACCGCGCGGCATGAACACCACATCGCCCGCCCCGAGCGCGATGGGATCGACATCGGACCTGGTCAGCCAGCACGAGCCCTGCAAAACGATATGGAATCCGGCACTCTCGATACGCGGATACGCCCGACCCCACGGCGCATGCCGCACGAACAGGCCGGAAGCGGGACTGCCGGTGCGTGCGGTCGCCAGCGCCGCACTCAGAACATCCATATCGAGAAGACTATGCGGCAAGACGATTGGATATCACCGCGAGATTCACGATGATTTATCGTCTGCGCGGGCGCTCATACAGTGGGTTCTATCGAATCCGCACTCAGACAGGACATTTCATGAGCAACAAGGGTCCCGCCCCGCGCACGCTGACCGATGACGAACTGGCCGAAATACTGGCCGCCCAGCAGTTCGGTGTCCTGGCGACGGTGAAACGCTCCGGGCACCCGGCCATGTCGACGGTGCTGTACAGCTGGGATCCGTCCGAACGCGTCATTCGGATCTCCACCACCGCGGACCGGCTCAAAGCCAAACAGGTGCGGAACAATCCGCATATCGCGCTGCATGTGAACGGGCCGACCGTATGGTCCTTCGCGGTCGCCGAGGGCGATGCGGAGGTATCGGACTCCCCGGCCGAACTCCTTGCCGCCGCGGGTCACCAGGACGATCCGGAGACATTCCTGCGTGAACAGGCCGCCGAGGGCCGCGTGGTGATCAAGCTCCGGGTCACCCGGCTATACGGCACCGCATTGGATGTCGGGTGACCACCGTCCTCCGGTGAAAACCGATGCGGGACTTCGAATCAGAGCAGCGCGGTCAGCACCAGCCAGGCCACGAAAGCGGACGGCAGCATGGAGTCCAGGCGATCCATGATGCCGCCGTGGCCGGGCAGCAGGGTGCCCATATCCTTGATGCCGAGTTCGCGCTTGACCTGGGATTCGATCAGATCGCCGCTGGTGGCGACCAGCACCAGGGCCACACCGAGCAGCACGCCGATCATCGAATTGGCTTGCAGCAGCAGGGTTACCGTCAGCAGGCCGCCGATGACGCAGAAGACCAGTGAACCGCCGAAGCCCTCCCAGGACTTCTTCGGGCTGATGTGCGGAACCATCGGATGCTTACCGAACAGCACACCCGCGATATAGCCGCCCACATCGGAGCAGACCACCAGGATCATGAAGGTCAGCACGCGCAGATTGCCGTCGTCCTCCAGCAGCATGAGCACCGCGAACGCGGCCAGCAGCGGAATCCAGGACAGCGTGAAAATGCCGATCGCGGTGTCGCGCAGATAGTTTCGCGGTGTGGCACGCAAACCATGATCGAACAGTCGCCACACCATCACCGTCAGCGCGGTCGCGCCGAACGCGCCCAGCACACCCTGCGGGCCGAACGGCCAGGCCAGCCAGATGATCGCCTGACCACCCGCCAGCAGCGGAATGCGCGGCACCAGCACATCGGCCTCACGCAGCCGCTTGGCCACCTCCCAGGTCGCCACCGCGACGGCCGCGGCGATCACGCCGATCAGCACCTTGGGCGCGAACAGCAGAATCGCGATGAGCGACAGGCCCAAACCGAAACCGACACCCAGCGCGGCGGGCAGATTGCGACCCGCCTTGGACGCGGGCGGCGCGGGCGCACTCGCAGCCGCGTCGGGCTGCGAACCCTCGGTGGCGGCCTGCTCCCCCGCCGACGCGGAACCGGCCGCGCCCGAACCCGCGGCCGCGATCCCCGTCGATGTCGACTCGGACCCCGGCGCCCCCGATGCGGGCACCGATCCCGCGGTTCCCTCGCCGGGCGGCGTCACCTCACCGGTGGCGGCAGTCTCTTCGGCCACGATTGTCCTGTCGCTCACTTGTCGTCCGTTCGTCCCTACCCCCGGCCGACACCGCCGGTCGTCCGTTCCCAGATATCGAGCAGCCGTGCCCGGACCACCAAGCCCGCGCGCAGAACCGCTAGACCTCCAGCAGTTCGGCTTCCTTATGCTTCACCAGTTCGTCGACACTGCCGACGTACTTGGCGGTGGTCTTGTCCAGATCCTTCTCGGCGCGACCGACCTCGTCCTCACCGGCCTCGCCGTCCTTCTGGATGCGACCCAGCTCGTCCATGGTCTTACGGCGCACATTGCGGATCGCGACCTTGGCGTCCTCACCCTTGGACTTGGCCTGCTTCACCATTTCACGGCGCCGCTCCTCGGTGAGCTGCGGAACCTGCACGCGAATGATGTCGCCATTGTTGGTGGGGTTCACACCCAGATCCGAATTGCGGATCGCGGTCTCGATCTCCTTGAGCAGCGCCTGCTCATAGGGCTTGATGACGAGCATGCGCGGCTCGGGCGAGCTGATGCTCGCGACCTGGGTGATGGGCGTGGGCGACCCGTAATAGTCGATAACGATCCGGGAGAACATGCCCGGATTCGCGCGACCGGTCCGAATGGAACCCAGGTCGTCCTTCGCCACCGAGACGGCCTTCTCCATCTTTTCCTCGGCGTCGAAGAGCGCTTCTTCAATCACGGCGTTTCCTCCACAGCGTCATTCGTTCTTCTGGCGGTCACGAACGGACCAGCGTGCCGATCTTCTCACCGGCGACCGCACGGGCGATATTGCCCTTCGTCAACAAATTGAACACCAGCATCGGCATCTGGTTGTCCATACACAGGCTGAACGCGGTGGCGTCGGCCACCTTCAGGCCTTGTTCGAGCACCTCTTTATGGGTGATCTCGGTGAACATGGTGGCATTCGGGTCCTCGCGCGGATCGGCGTTGAACACACCGTCGACCGCCTTGGCCATCAGCACCACTTCCGCGCCGATCTCCAGCGCGCGCTGGGCGGCGGTGGTGTCGGTGGAGAAGTACGGCATGCCCATACCCGCACCGAAGATCACCACGCGACCCTTCTCCAGATGCCGCTTGGCGCGCAACGGGAGATACGGTTCGGCGACCTGACCCATGGTGATGGCCGTCTGCACCCGGGTGTCGATCCCCTGCTTCTGCAGAAAGTCTTGCAGCGCAAGACTGTTCATCACGGTGCCGAGCATGCCCATGTAATCCGAGCGGGCGCGTTCCATACCGCGCTCCTCGAGTTCGGCGCCGCGGAAGAAATTCCCGCCGCCGATGACCACCGCGACCTGGACGCCGTCCTCGACGACCTCCGCGATCTGCTCCGCAACCGCCTGCACCACATCGGGATCGAGACCGACCTTGCCACCACCGAACATCTCGCCACCGAGCTTCAGGAGCACTCGGCGATAGCCCTTGCGGTCGGGGGCCGTATCCGGGTCCGTCATCGGTCTCCTTGTCCTTCGCGGTGATGCGTAGCCACGCACATGAAAAGACCATCCCGGCGCACGAGAATCGCACGGGACGGCAACAAACTTCTGTCTATCCTGCACCACGCACGGTCACGACGGTGCGGCGACCCTCTATACCGCGTCCGAATTCGTGACATTCGGTGACGGCCGCGCGCGGGCCAGCAACGTTGCGATGCGCTGCCCCGACACCGCATCGCGCGGCACCTGCACCACCAACAGCAGACCCTGATTCTCGACCGGGCGCAATTGGAACAATTCCAACTCGATCACCCCGATACCGGCATGGCGCACAGCCACGCTCGCGGGACGGAAACGATGGATCGGGTACTCGGACCACCAGCCGCGGAACTCCGGACTGGCCTCGGACAAACCAGACACCAAGGCGGACAGCACCGGATCGCCCGGCCGCCGCCCCACCGCATCACGCAACTGACTCAGCACCGCCAGCGCCGCCGACTCCCAGCGCGGCATACGCGCTCGATTGTCCTTGTCGGTGAACATCATCCACATCAGATTGCGGCGGGACGGCGGCAATTCCAGCGGATCATGACGCACCAGCACGTACGCGCGATTCCACACCAGATAGTCGAAATCCGGGTCGTAGACCACCGCCGGATTCGGCATGGACGCGTCCACCAGGCGCTGCAAACGCTGCCTGTCCGCGTCCGGACGCGGTTCATTCGGTTCGGCCAGACCCGCCAGAAAACGCAGGTGACCGTGCTGATCCGGATCCAGCCGCAGGGTACGCGCCAGGGCATCGATGACCTGCGCGCTCGCCGCCACATCCCGGCCCTGCTCCAGCCAGGTGTACCAGGTCAGCCCCACCCCGGACAGTTCGGCGACCTCCTCGCGGCGCAGGCCCGGGGTGCGTCTGCGCGCGGGATCGCCGTACGCCACCAAACCCACATCCCCCGGTTGCAGCATCGCCCGCCGGGCCCGCAGGAACTCCCCCAATCGCGCCTGCCGCGCCGCCAGCGGACCGGGATTGCCGTTGCCACTTACCATTCCGACACCCCCCGTGCAGAGCCTCTGGGTAGCAGTATCGCCACCAGGACAGGGACGTGCACGAATTCGTAGCGTGATTACCGGTAGCAAATCCAAATCCGCAGGGAATCAAGGGAGTACGCCATGTCCGAGCACGACGCACCGATCCTGGTCATCGGCGCCACCGGCCGCCAGGGCGGGGCCACCGCCACCGCGCTACTCGAACGCGGCTGGCCGGTAAGGGCTTTCGTACGCGACCCGGAAGCGCCCGGGGCTGTCGCACTGCGGTCGGCGGGCGCGGAGCTCGCGGTGGGCGACCTCGACGATGAGGACTCACTGCGCAAGGCCATGGACGGCGTGCACGGGGTATTCCTCATGCTGACCATGATGGACGGGGTGAACATCAGCCTCGCAGCCGTCGCGGATGAGCAGCGGCGCGGGCGGCGCATTGCCGAACTGGTCGGCGAACTCGGCATCGACCACCTGGTGTACAGCTCGCTCAGCGGTGCGGGCACGGACTCCGGTATCGAGTACTACCGGTCCAAGGAACAGATCGAGGACCGCATCCGCGAACTAGGACTACCCGCTACGATTCTGCGCCCGGTGCTGTTCATGGACAATTTCGCCACCTACAACAAGCCCACCCGCGACGGCGACGACCTGGTGCTGGCCCTCGCGGTCGCTCCGGACATCCCGATGCCGCTCATCGCCATCGACGATATCGGCCGCTTCGCCGCCATCGCCTTCGACCGCCCCGACGAGTTCCTCGGCCGCACCCTGGTCCTGGCCGGAGACGTCCTGACACCACCGAAGATCGCCGAAATCCTCAGCCGCGCAGCCGGATTGACCCCGCGCACGGTACAGATCCCGATCGAACAAATCCGCGCCTTCGACGAACAGGTCGCAAAGATGTTCGCCCACTTCAACACCCACCCCCCGGCCCCCGTCGATCTCGTCGCCCTGCGCACGGCATATCCGGAACTGCTCGACCTGAACGGCTGGCTGCGCGCCACCAACTGGAAACTCTGAAGTGCGAAACTCGATCCCACATTGCGAAATTCAATCTGAAATATCAACTGTTCACTAATGTGGCGGGCATGAACATCAAGTACCGGGCCGGGGTGGCTCTAGCCGGTCTGATCATGGCAACCGCCCTGACAACGACCGCGGGCCACGCCTCGGCGGATATCCCGCTCACCCCGCCCGCCGACACCTCACCCACGGCCACGGTCGCGGACGCCCCCAGCGGTTCGGGTGCGGGCTCGGCCACCGGCTCATTCAATCTCCTCGGACCCCTGCTCAACTCCGAAAGCGGCTGGGCCCAAGCCAATCACCTGCCCGACTTCAGTTCGTTCAGCGCCGAGGCGGCGGGAAGTTCTGTCGTGCAGTTGATCTGGCCGCCGATTCTCTCGGCACTGCTGTCGGGGTCGGGCATCTGCACCACCTGCGCCAACAACCACCAAGGCGCGTGAGCCGTGCAATCCAAACGACGCGCGCTTCGTGCCGGCATCGCCGCACTCGCCATCACCGTTGGGCTCGTGACTACCGCAGGGTCGGCCGTCGCGGAGGTGCCGTTGGACGCCGCGCCCGTGATCACCGCTGACAACATCTACACATCGGGCGAGACCATCAACCTCGGCTCGGTGACCATCCCGCGCACCACCGATCTACTCAGCTCGATGAGTGCCGCAGCCTCGGACGTTCCGATCCTGGCCGCCATATGGCGGCCGTTCGGGACAATCCTCATGATCCTGATATGCGGTGGCATCAATGGCTGCGCGCATTCCTCCGGTCAAGGGTAATCAGCGCGGATCGTGGGCCGAATATATTTGAAGTTTAGATGTTTCAAATAATGTGCGGATCATGATCAGCAGCACACACCAAGGGATCCGAATCGGGTTCGCCATCCTGACGCTCACCACGGGAGTGATCGCCGCGGCCGGACAGGCCGCGGCGAATGTCGCACTCGAACCGATCGATGGCGCCTCGGCCGTCGCCATCACCCCGGCGACCGGAAGCGCGAGCGGGAGTAATGCTCTTCCGCCGGGGAGCTCGGGCGTCAACGATGCCTTCTGGACATTGTGGGGGAAGTTCGGCGACGTGTTCATCTATCCACTCTTCAGCGGGTCGTTGAATGCACATGGCCCCGGCGTTTCCTAGTCGGCCGACGACAGGGCCGCACCGCGCACCGAGATACGTCGCGGAGCGGGGCCGTGCGGAATTCGGCAGGCGCCCAACGGAATTGGGGGCACGGAAACTGATTGAAATGAATACATTTCAAATAGCATCGACAGCTATGACACGCTTCTCAACCCGGATCGCCTGCGGTGGACTCGCCGCGCTGGCACTCACCTCCGCACTCGGCATCGGCACCGCCGCGGCCGACATCACCCTCACCCCCGCCGCCGACACCTCGCCCGCCGCGGTCGCGGACTCGCCCAGCGGTTCGGGCGCGGGCTCGGCCACGGGCTCCGCCAACCTCCTCGGCCCGATCATCGGCCCGCTACTGAACGCGGAAAGCAGCTGGGCACAGGCGAATCACCTCCCGGACTTCAGCTCGTTCAGCGCCGAGGCGTCCGGAAGCGCGGTTATGCAGCTGATCTGGCCTCCGATCATCACCGCGATCCTCAGCGGTTCCGGTGTATGCACGACCTGCGCAAGCCACTGACCACGGTTATCACCGCTTGACGACAGCCCCGGATATGGAAAGGCCCCTCGCTCATCGAAAATCGATGGGCGAGGGGCCTTTTCGGTGTGTCAGGCGAATTACGCCTGGCCGACCTCGAAGCGGGAGAAGGCGGTGACAACGGCACCGGCCTCGTCCAGGAGCTGCTTCACGGTCTTCTTGTTGTCGGTGACCGACGGCTGCTCCAGCAGGACGACGTCCTTGTAGAAGCCGTTGACGCGACCTTCGGTGATCTTGGCGAGGGCGGCCTCGGGCTTGCCCTCTTCGCGCGCGGTCGCCTCGGCGATCGAACGCTCCTTCTCGACCAGCTCGGCCGGAACCTCATCGCGGGTCACGTACTTGGCCTTGAGCGCGGCGACCTGCATGGCGGCGGCGCGGGCGGCCTCGGCGGCCGCTTCGCTGTCACCGGTGTACTGCACCAGCACGCCGACGGCGGGGGGCAGATCGGTGGCACGCTTGTGCAGGTAGGTGGCGACGGGGCCGTCGTACGAGATGACGCGACGCAGTTCGAGCTTCTCGCCGATCTTCGCGGCCAGCTCCTGCACGGCCTGATCGGCGGTCTTGCCGCCCAGGTCGACAGCCTTGAGCGCGTCCAGGTCGGCCGGGCGGGCCTTGGCGGCGGCGGCGACAACCGCGTTGGCCAGTTCCTGGAACTCCGCGTTCTTGGCGACGAAGTCGGTCTCGGAGTTGATCTCGATCAGCACGCCGTCAGCGGCGGTGACCAGGCCCTCGGCGGTGGCGCGCTCAGCGCGCTTGCCGACGTCCTTGGCGCCCTTGATGCGCAGGGTCTCGACGGCCTTCTCGAAGTCGCCGTCGTTCTCCTCGAGCGCCCGCTTGCAGTCCATCATGCCGGAGCCGGTGAGGTCGCGAAGCTTCTTCACGTCAGCGGCGGTGTAGTTCGCCATGGCGGCGAGCCTCCTCAGTGTTGGTCTGTGGGTTTGTCACACCATGCCGCCCGCTTCCGAACAGGAAGGGGCGGCAGGGTGAACTAACTGCTTGTGACTCGGCTCAGAAATCAGCCGGGGTGGTGGCCGGGGGAACCTCGGCGACAGCGGCCTCGGCCGCGGTCTCGACGGGGGCCTCAGCGGCAGCCTCGGCGGCCGGGGTGGCCGACGACAGCAGTTCCTGCTCCCACTCGGCGAGCGGCTCGCCGGCTTCGGGCTTGGAATCACCGGCGGCACGCGAGGCACGAGCCTGCACGCCCTCGGCGACGGCGGAAGCCACAACGCGGGTCAGCAGCGCGGCCGAACGGATCGCGTCGTCGTTACCCGGGATCGGGTAGTCGACCAGGTCGGGATCGCAGTTGGTGTCCAGGATCGCGATGACCGGGATGTTCAGCTTGCGAGCCTCACCGACGGCGATGTGCTCCTTGTTGGTGTCGACGACCCAGATGGCCGAGGGAACCTTGGCCATGTCCCGGATGCCGCCGAGGGTGCGCTCGAGCTTGTTCTTCTCACGCGTGAGCATGAGGATTTCCTTCTTGGTGCGACCCTCGAAGCCACCGGTCTGCTCCATGGCCTCGAGCTCCTTCATACGCTGAAGGCGCTTGTGCACGGTGCCGAAGTTGGTGAGCATGCCGCCCAGCCAGCGCTGGTTCACGTAGGGCATGCCGACGCGAGTGGCCTCGGCCGCGATCGACTCCTGGGCCTGCTTCTTGGTACCGACGAAGAGGACGGTGCCACCGTGGGCGACAGTCTCCTTGACGAACTCGTAGGCCTTGTCGATGTAGGTCAGCGTCTGCTGCAAATCGATGATGTAGATGCCGTTGCGGTCGGTGAAGATGAAACGCTTCATCTTCGGGTTCCACCGACGGGTCTGGTGTCCGAAGTGCGCGCCGCTGTCGAGCAGCTGCCTCATTGTTACGACAGGCATGGCCCCGTAACCCTTTCATTGCTGGTTGACGCAGAAATCGGCGATCTCTGCCCTGGCGCCCACAGCCCTCGGAACCCGCCAATGAAAAATCTGGGGGACCAGCCGACGACCCTCGATGTGGGCGCGCGAAGTCGGATTGCGTTCAAGCAAACCGCTGGATCAGTTTACGGTGCCGTCACCCCAGGCCGAAATCGGCCCTAACAGAAGGGGGCTGACCTGGCAATACTTACTTCCCGAGGATCGCGTATTCCAGTGCCAGCACGAACGCCACGGCAACCACACCGCCGACCGCCACCGCGACCGCGGCGATACCTCGATCCCCCTTGTTCCACGCGCCTTTTCGATGCGAATGCAATACCTGGCCCCGGCGCACGCACACGGCCGTGACCACCAGCAATGCGATCGTGGCCATGAACGCCGCCACAGTCACCGGACGCCAATCACTGCTGAACGCGGCCTTGAGGAACAGCACCGCGTTGGCCATCGACGCGATCGCGGTGCGCCGCCAGGCCAGGGCGGTGCGCTCGGCCGCCAGACCCGCCTCCGGTCTGGTCACGACAGCAGTAGGCCGATGCCCGCGAGCACCGCGATGATCGCGATACCGGCGGCCAGAATCGGCACCATGAGCGTGCGCGGCATCTTCGCACCGGCCTGCATGGCGGCCTGCACATGCCGCCAACGGCCGTACGCGCCCAGCGCGATGATGCCCGCGAGCACGATGCAGCTCATCGCGACGGCGGAGCGAACGCCGTGGTGGCGAAAGGGTTTCACCAGTTCGTGCACGGCGACGCCGCCCGCGAGCAGGCCAAGAGCGGTGCGCATCCAGGCCAGGAAGGTGCGCTCGTTGGCGAGCGTGAAGCGGTAGTCGAGTTCGGACTCCTCGACCTCGATGAGCTCTTCGATCCGGGCTTCGGTGGCGGCGATCTCGTGTTCGATCGCGGCCGGATCCGCGTTGGCGGAATTTCCGGACGGCTCGGCGGAGCCCATGCCAATTCTCCTTTTTCCATACGAGGCTGCCAATGCGAAACACCTGGTCCAGCCGGTTTCGAGCATGTCAATCACGCAGTATTCACATCGCGTGGGCTATCCACATTCGCCATTCACGGTAGTCCGGCGGCGAGCGTCGGCGCGCACAGTGAACGCATGCGCCCGCTCGTGTCGATCATTCTCGGCCGGCTTCCGGTGCGACGGCTCGGGCCGATCGCTGTCGGCTGGTCAGCTATGCGGCGGCTCACACCAATCGCCGTCGGCGGGTTGGTCCTGCTGCTGGGGCCGATCGTCTTCGCGCCGTCGTGTTTCGCGGCGCCGGGCGAATTCGACTGGCCGCTGCGGCCGCGCCCGGCGGTCGTGCGCGCCTTCGACAAACCCGAGCGGAATTGGCTGCCCGGGCATCGCGGGGTAGATCTGGCCGGAACGCCCGGGCAGCAGGTGCTCGCGGCGGGCGGCGGCAGGATCGCGTTTGCGGGGGTGGTCGCCGGGAAATCGGTGGTGTCCATCGATCATCCCGGCGGGCTGCGCACCACCTACGAACCGGTGACATCGTCAATCCCGTTGGGCCGCACGGTGAATCGCGGCACACCCGTCGGCGTGCTGGAGCGCGGGCACGACGGTTGCCCGGTGGCGGCCTGCCTGCACTGGGGAGTGCGTCGCTCGCATGATTATCTGGACCCGCTGGGCCTGATTCATCGAACGCCCATCCGACTCAAACCACTCGAGGCCAACTGAGGCCAGGATGTAGGACATGCCGCACGAACCCGCCACCATCCCCTTCACCTATCCCGATGTCGGCGCGACCACCGGTGATTTTCCGAAGGGCTATCACCACTTCCGAATGCGCCGCCGCATCGGCTCCGGCCGGCCCATGTTCAACCATGCGGCCAGCCAGGTTCTCGAATACGAGATGCAGCGCGGAACCGGGATTTTCGTCGCGGCGGATACCCCCACCGCCGAACCGGGGACCGAAATCACGATTCGACTGGGCGGCGTAGGTCCATTCGGAATTACCGCCCCGGCCCGAGTCGTCTACATCCTCGACGAGCCGAATCAGCGTGGATTCGCGTACGGCACCCTGCCCGGTCACCCCTTGATCGGAGAGGAACTGTTCGCGGTCGAATACGACCCGACCGACGAATCGGTGTACGGGATTATCGCCGCGTTCTCCCGGCCGGGAGCCTGGTACGTCCGCGCGGGCGGCCCGGCGGTTCGGTTGATGCAGCGCTGGTTCGCATGGCGGTACATCATGACGGTCCGATCCTGCGATCGGGCAGCCAAGCGCAAACCGAAGCCGGAGCAGGGAACCACCGCACACTGACCACGTGCCCGATACCTGGTCCGGGGGCGGCCCCTGAACACGACCGACCCGACTGAACCGGGGCAGCACCGAACCCAAAGCGCGGCGCGGAGTGGACCTCGCGTAGCTAAACGCCTGCGGGAGTAGCCTTCTCGCTCTCGGCGAGGTCGGACTTCCAGCGGCGGAAGCCCTCTTCGGTGCGGCCGCGACGCCAGTAGCCGGAGATGGACGACGCCCATTCGGCGGTGACGCCGCGCTCCTTGCGGATGTAGGGGCGCAGATCGTGCATGACCGCCTGGGCTTCACCGTGGATGAAGACCTGCACCTGGCCGTCGAGCCAGGGTTCGGCGCGCACCGCGGCGGCCAGCAGTTCACCCGGGTCGGCGTCGCCACGGTGGATCCACGTCATCTTCACGCCTTCGGGGTATACGAAGGCGAGTTCATCGGCGGGACCGGCGACTTCGACGAATACCCGGCCCACCGCGTCGGCGGGCAGCGCGGCGCAGGCCGCGGCGATGGCGGGCAGAGCGGAATCGTCACCGGCGAGCAGATGCCAGTCGGCGTCCGGGCGCGGGGCGTAGGCGCCGCCGGGGCCGAGCAGGTCGATGGTGTCGCCGGGTTCGGCGGCGGCGGCCCAGGGACCGGCCACGCCCTCATCGCCGTGATAGACGAAATCGATGGCGATCTCCTGCGCGGCGGTATCGATCGAGCGCACGGTGTAGGTGCGCATGGTGTCGCCGTCCGGGCCGGGGAAGGCCAGTTTCACGTAGGCATCGGTGAACGCGTTCGGCTCGAACGCGGCGAAGCCGGGACCGCCGAGGTGGACGCGAATCAGGTGCTCGGACAGGCGAATGGTGTTCTGGACGACAAAGGTTGTGCGGGCGCGAGCCAAGGAGCCACCTCCATTATTAGGATTACCTAACTCAACGTAGCACGGCTAACGATAGCTCGTCGATAGACTTCGATATGGCGTCGATTACGAGAGTTCATCGATCAGCGCGGCCAGCGCGATCGCCAGAGGTTCCAGACCCGCTCCGGGCGGCCCACCGGGTTCGCTCATATAGGTGTCCCGCCTGATTTCCAGCATTAACGCGATGACGCGCGCATCTGTTCCATACCGGTCCAGGGGTACATAGGTCCCGGCGAACGGACTGTTCACGCCGACGCCGCCGAACTCCGCGAAAACCTCGGCGGCACGGGCTGTGAGCCATGACGGTGTATGAAAGTCGTCCGTACCCAGGCAGATCGGCGGCCGATCACCATCACCATGCAACTCATAGGGCAGCGGAACGGTCGGATACGAGTGCACATCGATGATGACCGCCCGGCCCGTGGCGGCCAGCCGATCCGCGACCACATCGGTCATCGCTCGCGCATAGGGGCGGAAATAAGCATCGAGCAGCGGTTCCGAATCGAAATCCGCCGGACGCAAAGCTTTCCGATGCGTAGTCCGGGCGTACACCGCCCCCATACCCGCCGCGAGCATCTCCTCGCGCTCATCGGGGAAGCGTTCCGGGTCGACGACCAGACGGGACAACCGATTCACGAACCGCCAAGGCGAAACCTGCGCACGCTCCGCCGCGATGGCGGCGAGCCGCTCGGTATGCGCATCGGTGATCCGATCCAGCTCATCCTCGAGCTCCCGCTCATCGAGCAGAATATCGACCCGAACAGCGGCCGGGATCACCCGCGAGGAATGCGGAACATGCAGAATCACCGGCGAATTCGCGGCCCCGGCCAGCAGCCCGACCGACTCGGGAACCGGATCAACAGTCATGCGCGCGAACCGCCGACATCACGCGCCCGCCCGAGGTTATCGGCGGTTGGCGGCGATACCGCGCGCCGAAGGCCGGACCGCTCATGGCTGGCAGTAGTTACGTGCGAAGGTGCGGGCGGGTCGATGAGTCGCTGGAGGTTGTAGGCCGTCATGCGCGGGGGTGGGCTTGGTCGTGGGCTTTCTTCAGGCGGTCGATGGAGACGTGGGTGTAGAGCTGGGTGGTGGCGAGGCTGGCGTGGCCGAGGATTTCCTGGACTATGCGCAGGTCGGCACCGCCTTCGAGGAGGTGGGTGGCGGCGGTGTGGCGGAAGCCGTGCGGGCCCATGTCGGGGGCGCCGGGGATCGCGGAAATCACTTCGTGGACAACGGTTCTGGCTTGGCGCTGATCGAGGCGGCGGCCGCGGCGGCCGAGCAGCAGGGCGCGGCCGGAATCCGGGATCGCGAGCAAGGCGCGGCCGTAGCGCAGCCAGGCGTCCAGGGCTTGATCGGCGGGGAGGCCGAACGGGACCGCGCGTTCCTTGTTGCCCTTGCCGAGTACGCGCACCAGACGACGTTCTCGATCCACGTCGTCGATATCGAGGCCGCAGAGTTCGCTCACTCGAATTCCGGTGGCGTACAGCATCTCCACGATCAGCCGATCGCGCAACGCCATCGGATCATGCTGGGCCGCACCGGATTCCGCCGCATCCATGGCCGCCCGCGCCTGCTCTCGGCCGAGTACCGTGGGCAGCACCCGATGCGCCTTGGGCGATCCCAGTCGCGGGCCCGGATCCACCCCCAGCTTCCCGGTATGCGTCAGCCACGCGGTGAAGGTGCGCGCCGAGGAGGTGCGCCGCGCCATGGTGGTGCGGGCCGCACCGCCCGTTGACTGCTCCGCCAGCCACGACCGCAGCAGTGCCAAATCCACTTCCGCCACACCGGAATCCGCCGCCCGCGCCACCAAATGCTCCAGCAGCGACCGCGCATCCCCCACATAGGCTCGCACCGTATGCTCCGACCGATTCCGCCCCAGCCGCAAATGCCGCCCGTACTCGGTCAGCAAGGCCTCCAGGTCCTCGGGCAGTCCACTCATCCCCCCACGTTCACCCTCCCCCACCCGCAAAGCAAGTTCCCGCGCCGCCTATCCGATACCACCCGGAGTCATCGCAGGCCACGAGCCCGGCAATCTCCAGACCGGACAGCGTCGCCCGAACCGCGGGCATCGACAGGCCGGTCTCCGCGACCAACGACCGCGGCACCCGCGACCCGACCGCGGGCAGCGCCGCATAGATCAGCGCCTCCTCATCGGACAGGTTGTCCTCCGGCGCGGACGGCACCTTCCCCGGCAGTGAAAGTCGCAGCGGCCCAGCCTCATCGAGAATGTCCGCCGCGCTGGCAACCAGAAACGCCTCCCCCTCCCGAATCATGCGATGACACCCGACCGATGCGGCCGAGGTGATCGGCCCCGGCACCGCGAGAGCCGGACGCCCCAGTCGCCGAGTCCATTTCACGGTATTGCGCGCCCCACTGCGCGCACCCGCCTCCACCACGACCACGGTGTCCGCCAAGGCCGCGATGAGTCGATTCCGCGCCAGGAAATGATGCTTTCGCGCCCCGGTCCCCGGCGGATACTCGCTGACCACCAACCCCGTGGCAGCGATCTCCGCGAGCAGCTGATCGTGCTGCACCGGATACGGCCGGTCCACCCCGCACCCGAGCACGGCGATGGTGCACCCACCCACCGCGAGCGCCGCCCGATGCGCCATCCCATCAATCCCGAAAGCCGCCCCCGACACCACCGTCCAGCCCCGCACCGCGAGTTCCCCCGCAATCTCCCCCGTCGCGTGATTCCCATACCCGGTGCTGCACCGCGCACCAACGACGGCCACGGCCCGCTCAGTGCACTCCAACAGGGACCGCGGCCCCCGCGCCCACAACACCAGCGGCACAGCGGCAGCCTCATCCTGCTCCGGATCCAACTGCCGCAATCCCAGCATCCGCCACGCGGGCCACTCCGCATCATCCGGCGTAATCACCCGCCCCCCAAGCCGATCCATCAACGCCAGATCCGCCTCGGCCTGCTCGACCCCCCGCCGCGCTTCGGTCGGCCCACGCAACACCTCCGGCAGCGCACACGTACGCACCGCCCGAGCCGCCTCCACCACCCCCACCGACTCGATAAGCGAACTCAATGCCGCACAAGGTCCTTCGACCACCCGCGACAAATAGATCCACGCCAAACGCCGCTCATCGTGGCTCCGGTCGGATTCGGCTGCGGCGCATTGCGGTTCAGATGAGGGATCCGGTCCTGGCTCGGCCGGACCGTGGAGACGGTGGTCGGTCATGCGGCACCTCGCTGGCGGAAGTTCAAGGCTTGCAGGATGTCCTGGGCCGTCGGCAGGTCGCCGCCGCGTAAGTCGCAGACGGTCCAGGCCACTCTGATTGCCCTGTCCGCTCCTCGGGCGGACATGCGGCCGTGGCGGAGGGCGTTTTCGACGGGGGCGAGGGCCTCGCGGGGGAGGCGGAATTTTTGGCGCAGGATATGGCCCGGGACTTCAGCATTGGTGGATAAGCCCAGGGCGGACCAGCGTTCGGCCGCCGCGTCTCGGGCCACGGCTACTCGGGCTCGGACTGCCTCGCTGCTCTCGACTTCCTCGCCGCTGAAGGCACCGGCGGATTGGGCGTGCATCTGGACCGCCAGGTCTATGCGATCGAGCAATGGTCCCGAGAGCTTGCCGAGGTAGCGACGGCGGGCCAGAGGGGCGCAGATGCAGTCGATATCGCGGGCGGGTGCGCACGGGCAGGGGTTGGCCGCCAGCACCAGCTGGAATCTGGCGGGATAGCGCGCTACGCCGTCACGACGGGCAATGCGAACTTCGCCCTCCTCCAAGGGAGTTCGAAGCGCCTCCAGCACCTTGGTACCACCAAAAGTTGGTAACAGGAAGCATAACGCACCCTCCCGCCAGGAGACCAACTATGAGCACCAAAGATGCTGCCCCACAACCGATTCCACTCGGAGCCGATAGGGAATACACCGCCTGGCTCGGTCAGATCGATCACCTTCTTCGGACCCGCTTCGGCCTGAAGTTCGACGCCATCACCTACGACTGGCGCACTGACTACGACCGTGGCCAGTCCCCCGTGACCGCCGCCGCAATGGCGGTGATGTCGCGATGACCTACGCCGAGCTGGTTCACACGCAGGCCGAGAACTGCGTACGCGCGACGTTCGAATACCACGGAGCCTTCAACCAGAAGCAATTCCGCGTGCACTTCGAAACCCTGGTGGACTTCGCCTATCGGGACGAGTTCGCCGCAGCGATCAAAGCAGAAGAGCGCCACAGCAGCATGATTGCCCTGCTCTTCGCATTCGAAGGGGCGAAGAAATGAATCTCTTCACCAACCTGGACCCCGCGCTCATGGCCTCCCGGTCCGTCGCAGTCATCGCGGATTACGGTGCCGATTACCTGGAAGAGCCGGAGTTCCGCGCCGACTTCGACAAGGTATGGGCGTCGGCCGTCGTGCCGCCGGAGTTCGCCGCGCGGGTAGTTGCCGCCGAGCAGCAGAACGACATCATCGGCTGGTACTTCCGGTGCCGCAAGGAATTCGAGGCGCTGTGATGTTGAAAGCCACTGAAGAGCAGCTGCACATCATGCTGGCGACAACGGACGAACTCGAAGCCGAATACGAGCGCGAGGTGAATCCAGCCCGGAAGCTCCGACTCGGCCGGGCGATGGACGAGCGCAAGTTCTATCCGTCCGAAGGGTGCCAGCGATGACCACCGCCACCGAATACCAGCTGTCGCCCCGGCGGACCCTCACGGCTGGCGTGGCGTGCTCGCTGAAGCACCTGCGCGGCGTCTGGAAGTTCGTTCACGTCAGCACGTCCACGCAGGGCGCAGTGAGCCTCACGTTCGTTGGCGGGCCAGCTGGGCACCGCGAATACCGCTCTGTACGGCCGGACCGAATCAAGGCGATTCACCGGACACCGCAATGAGACATGTGGCTATTCAGTCCACTACTCCTTTGGATACGGCTCTATTCCCCTAGCCCTCTTACGTTCAGTAACCCGAGGCTTAAAGTATTCAACCAAGAAAGGAATGCCGCCGAACGCAACAACTATCATTGCAATGCAACCTAGGCCGCCAGTAAAGGCAAATAAACCTCGCCCTTCCTCGGAAGTGACATCGAGAATAATCGATTCTGCACCCATGAACGCGAGAACGCATAATACTGTAGCAAAAAATTTCACCAACAGGATTCGCCGGTTCTTTCGGAAGACAAATCTATCCAGTTCCACTTCAATTCCGCCGCCTACGGCGATATGCGGAAGGTTCGACAGCTGTTCCGAATATCGAATTTCAGCAAGAACTACCTCGATGGACAATCGTATCGATTCCTTGCCTGGCATATCCTCGGGCCAGTCCTTCAGGGCGGTAATGAGTGACACTAGCCGCTCATGAGGAGTCTTCTTCACGGCGCGCAGGGACACCCTGCCACTTATCAATGCCGCGATGACAACTCCTAATGGAACCCCAAGTGCAAGGTAGGGGATCCACCAAGGGACATCTGCCTGGGATGTGGCCGCCTGAGCCATCTGCTCAATCACCCATCAATGCTCCCAGGAAGCAGTACCTAGCGGACAAACTTGCGCAACGCTAGCCAGCTGTATGCCGATAAACGGACATACGACCAGATACCAGACGGGAGGCGGCTCGATGAAGGTCACGGTTACTTGCGTCGAGTTCGCCACCGGCCGGGCCGAAGAACACATCGTGGAGGCCGACGAAGCCCTTCGGGAAATCGTCCGGCGCATCCCGTCCGCCACCACCAGCGAATACGTGTTCATGACGCTGGCAAACGGTCGCCAGGAAGTGATCGTGTTCGAGCCCGAGCGCCGGTATCAGTACGCCTGGACGGGGTGAGGCCAGGAAACCAGCTCCAACCGGCCGATGCTTTGTCTGATGCTCAGAGGTCGCGTACTATCGCCGGTGGCTGAAGTTGTAAGTGTCCGCCAACTCAGCCCGTTCTCGCACTCCATGGATGAAACCTTGGGGGCCTGTTCACCAGCTTGTACAGGGGCGACGCGAGCAAGATAACGGCATTTCGAACATCCACGACGAGACCCCAACGGGTGCCCAGATCCCCGCTATATATGAAAGCCGGTAGTCCTTCACGGTGAGGAAGGACGCCAAGTTCCTCCTGGCTGGAGGTCGAATCTTGGCTCAGATCAAGCACATCCATCATTTGTGGATGTGGCATTGGTCGAGCTGAGGTTCGCGAATGCCCTCTCCTCGACCACAACCGAGAGAGGAAGAGCCCCCAGTGGCGTTGACCGATTACATCGAACCCGTGCTGTACACCCTCGGTGGTGGAGCTGTAGCCACGGCCGCCACCAAGATCAGCATTGTGTGGCTCGCCCTGCGCGAAGACGGCGTGGATGCCGACAAGCGCAAGGAAATCCTGGACGGACTGTCCAAGCTCCTGAAGCTCCGCAAGCAGGCGTAGTTGTCGGCCACGGAGCCACCCAGTCGATAGGGTGGCTCCGTGGCCGGACGCAAGCCAGACCCGAAGGCCGAGATGGCTTGGGTGCTGGAGCAGATCGAAGCCAAGGCAGCCAAGGGCGAAGACACTGCCGAGCTGGAGCAGTACGCGAACCAGCTGCTGGACAAGCAGGCAGACGAGCAGCTTCGCCGCGGTCTGGAGATCCGAGAAGAGATGCGCCAGCGGCCCCAGCCCGAGCCGGACGAGCACCACCCCGGCAAGCTGTTTTAAAACCGTCCCGTCTGGAGGATAAAGGCCGCACGCTGCGCCAAGTACTCGGTGTTCGCGCCAGAGGGTGACGGATCGCCCCAATCGTCCGGCCGACCATCCGAGCAATAAGCCGTGAAAATCTCACCGCTCCAAGAGATTACGTGGTCGTATGCGGAAAACGCGTTGGAGAGGTACCAACCCTCGTCCGCCCTCCCGTTATGAGTGAAGCGGAAGTTTGTCGGTATTTGATGCTTACGCATCGTCTCGGCGAACTCGCGCGCGGCTTGTTCAGTCTCCCGATCCCGCTGTTCACCCCGTTGCCAAGCGGCTCTGTTCTGGTTCAAAGCATCCTCGAAGGCACTCATAGGTAACCAGTATCGGCACCCCACCTCGCTTTCATAGCCGTATGCGATGATTCCCCCGGCAGTTCGAACTTCTCTGGGAGGGGTGCGGGTGGGCGTCAAGGGCTGGGCCGCTTGGCCTGTCGTCATCATTGGAGCGGTCTCGCTGGCCGCCTGCGGTTCAGGCGCTGACGATGCGGCTACCACGCAAGACGCGAAGTTCCTCGCGGCGATCAAGCACGACGGCCTACCGCACGACAGCTCTATGAACGTCTGGTCGGCCGCGAAGAAGGTCTGCGAACAGATGGACCAGGGTCAGACCGCCGAGTACGAGGCCGCGGTGGTGGCAGCCGTCCCCCGCGATCAGGTGACTGTCAATGACGTTGCGGCCCCGTACTTTACGGCTGAACAGTCGCGGGAGTTCGTCAACGAGGCGATTGCGTTCTACTGCCCGAAGTACAAGGACCAGCTGCTGAAGTAGACCCCCGGACATGCGGAAGCCCCCGGGCCGGTAGTCGACCACCCGGGGGCTTCCTCTACCCCCTTCCGGCTGCACATCGTGGACTAGGCACCGGGCGGGGAAGTCTTCAGGCGGGGTCGGTCCAGATGTTCCAGGAACCCCTAAGGGACACAACGTTATTCGAGCTTCGAAGCGTACGAGACTCGCGGTCAAGGCGGGCGAACCGCTTCTCGAAATACGCTCGCGCGGAACAGTTCTCGTCGCAATCGGCGTGAGCAGCCCGCCCCCTGCGCGCGACTTCCAGGCTCATGACCGGGTAGTCCGGCGGCTGGTGGCTGATCACCATAACCTCACCGCATCTCGGTCGGGCGCGGGTTCTGTTGCACCGCATACATTCCCGCAATGGCCTTGCGTGCGGCAATCAGTTTCGCGACGGCTTGACGCTTCTTCGGGCAAGCCAGGATCGAGCAGCATTGATGAACTCGTACGACACCTCGCGCATAGCTGAGAGACATCGCCGTGACTGCTTCGTGGTTCTCGATTGGGATACCCAGCATTGGGCTGCCCCCTTCATGCGAGTTCGTTGACATTGCCTCATCGCCCCCGGTGCTGGCCCCGGTATAGCCAACCCACCCGCGTCCCCTGCGCGGTTGCGGTGATGTCCAGGTATCCGCCTTCGGTACTGGCAAATCTGAGAGACCGAACATCACCGGCCGGGGCGTCGTCCTGGAAGTAGCCCGAGTAACCCCAGGCAACGATTGCCAGCAAGAAAGTGATGAGCAGAGCGATGAGTACCACTGCGTCCCAAGACATTTCAAAATCCCCTTGATCAACCTATGGTGTGGATCTTGGCTTGAATGCCCAGCGGCGGCCCGTTCCCAGTCCCTTGTCGTCGCCAGGTGCGATGGGTCCAGTAGACACCTAAATCGTTGCGAATAACCCGCCCCGGGCGGACTCGTTACGAAATACAATGGGTGTCCGCCAGGGACGTGTCCCCCACGGACATAGTCCCCAACGGGCACCGTCCGTGACGGACAATCCACAGATAGCGAGGCTAACGAAAATGGCCGAATTGACGGTCTCTCGCATGGATTTCGGCAAGTTCATGCAAGGGCTTCGACAGAAGGCACCGAGATCTTCAATGACCACCGCCGCGCTTCACATCGAAGTGACCCGGCAGGTTCTTGACCGACTGGAGCGCGGTTCGCCAGTGAAGCTAGGCACCATGCACATCAACGGCCTTCTGGACCACTACGAGGCCACCCCCGAAGAGCGGTCGGCCGCGCTATCACTGTGGACAGAGATCAAAGAGCAGGACAAAGCGGCTAAGGCGCAGGGGAATTCGAAGGGCTTCTGGAAGGCATACTCCGATCAGGTCGTTCCAAACTTCGAACGCTTCCTCCGACTGGAGAAGGTCGCAATCGGAATCACCGCGCACCAGCCGGTCATCGTCCCCGGACTGTTGCAGACCCCCGACTACCGCCGTGCGATCCTTCGCATCAACGAAACCAAGAGACTGTCGGCCGTCGACCTTGAACGCCGCGTGGAACTCAACGAGAAGAGACAAGCCCGTCTCGGCGATCCAGACTTCCAGCTGGAGACCTATCTCTCCGAAGCTGTCCTGCGGAATCGCGCCGGGGCTCCGCCGGTTATGGCCGGGCAACTTCACTGGCTTGCGGAGGTCGGCGCGCGCGACAACGTACGCATTCGGGTGATCCCCTTCACGGCCGAACCGCACGCCGGGATGACGATGCAGACCTTCACCCTGCTGGAACTGCCGACCGGAACGAGCGGAGCCGCGCTGCCACCAGTGGTGTACGCAGAGGGCGCGATTGGGAGCGTTTTCCATGAGCACGAAGAGGAGGTCTACCCGTATCGACAGGCCATTGACGGTCTGCGCGCGGTAGCGTTGAGCGAGAACGACACCCGAGACTTTCTGTCTCAAGTTGCGAAGGAGTACGCGGCGTGAAGAACCCGGTAAGGGGCGAGTGGTACAAATCGAGCTGGTCGGACGCCAACAATCAGTGCGTGGAGATTTGCCACGACGAAGGCCGGACGGGCGTCCGCGACAGCAAGAACCCTGGCGGGCCTGAGCTGTACTTCACGTCCGACCAGTGGTCACAGTTCGTCCAGTTCGTCAGCGAGTAACACTCCAGCACCGGCAGGGGTTGTCCGACCAGCCCTGACCGATCGTGCCAATCAGCGGGGAGCTTGGGCGTGGTGCCTGGGCTCCCCGTTCGCATGTAACCAGTCTCTCCGGGGTGCGATACGCATTGCACATGATCAGCTAGACATCAGCTCGTCACAGGAGATGACACATGCAAGCTCGGTCAAAGGTTGTCGCCGGTGCCATGGCGGCCGGATTCTTCTTCGGCATCGCGTGCGGCGTTGCGAAGGCAGATGGGGATACGCAGTACTTCAACATCGGTGGATTCAACTGCTCCATCACTGGTGCCGGTGTCGTCGGCTGCGACGTGAACCCGGCCGCTTCGGTGATGTACGTCAGTCTCTCCGGCCCGCAAGGACAGCAGTTCCCGGTGCCGTACGTGCCCGCCGTGATCATCGACAACGGTTCATGGCCAGCACACCCTGAGTGGTCCGGCGGCAACGCGCACACCTTGCCCGGCGGCAACCCGGCCCTGCCATTCAGCGGCGACAACTTCACCCCGGCCCGGATCGATTACGCGGGCGCGACGTGCACCCAGGGCTACCGCGGCGCGGTTCAGTGCACGTCGATGGGCCACCAGTTCAACTTCAACTCCGGTCAGGTCTCCGGCAGCTGAAACCACGGAACATCGCTGAGTCAAAGGAGATTCGGTCATGGAAGAGGTCAAGTACGTCCCATTGATGGAGCCCCGCCGATTCCGACTCGGGCGATCTGACAAGACCATCGTTGAGACGCAACTCATCGGCCTGTGGAAGGTCTACGAGACCGACCCCGAAAAGTTCAGGCGCGGTGACAACCTGGTGGGCTGGAAGGTTCGACTGGACAACGGCCGAGAAGTCTCGGTGGCCGAACTCATGTACGAATGGGGCGAGACGACACTGAGCACCCCCGATATCAACGGGGCCGACTGATCACAAACGGTTTCTTGCCTGGAAATCCGTTGCCTCTCATAGACTTTGGGCATGGGTAAGCAATACCGACACAGCGTGCTGCACATCTACTATTCCACCACCCACATGGATCGTTACCTGGATGGATATCCACCCGGCAATAGGCACGCCCCGATTGATGAGCACATGCAGGAGTGGACAACAGCTGGATGGGAGCTTTTCTCAGTGACGCCAATTGTTGCGTCAATCGGAGCCGGTGCCGACACGCACGCTTTTCTGTTCATCTGGCAATGGCCCACAGGTAATTGATGGATGCACCAACACGAAAAACCCTGCCAGGCATGGCGTCCCGGCAGGGTTTTTCTGGGTAATCGACCAGTGCCGCATCATTGGATGACTCGGTAACCAGTCGCACGGATGCTATCGGATCAGGCGCTGAGCCCGGTCCACTGCGTTGCCACGTACGGTCGCGCACCGACTGTCCCGTTCCACTGGCTGATGATCAGGCACAGGTTCGAGGTGGAAGCGCTTCCTGGATGGATGTAGCCGCCGTACAGGTTGGGCTGCTGCGGCTTTCCCCAGTGAGCCGGGGGCCAGGTGTTGTTGCCGACGACTTGGATCTTCTCGGCCGACCAGGTGCCGGTAACCGAGCTGGCGGTACGGGTCTTGATGGAATAGTCCGTGCAATCGAGATAGCTCATGACCCAGGTAGAGCCGATCTTCTTCACGGAGAACTCGCCAAGGTCGTTGCCGCTGGCGAAGATTGGCGTAGCCGCCAGGGTCGAACTCCAGCCCCAGGTACTTCCGGTCTTGTGCCAGTTCTCGACGCTGGAGAACGTTCCGTTGTAGAAGTTCGTGGTGGTCATGCGCCACAGGATGATCTGCGAGTTGTCTGCGTTGAAGTTGTGCGAGCCGTTCCATGCCTTGCTGAAGATGTAGACGTACCCCGAGTCGATGCCCGCGAAGGTCCACATCTGATACAGGGAACCGTTGTGTCCCCGGTGCTCTCCGTCCCACTGGGTGGAGAAGTCGGTCCAGGTGTCCCCGTAGTCATCGGAGTAGGCCACCCCGGCGAAGCGCGAGCCGTCCACCGATGAGTTGCCTCCGACCCAGGTGTCTACCGATGTGTACTGGAGGAACGTCCGGCCGTTGTACTCGATGCAGTCGTTCGGGATGCGCGAGACTTCGTAGCCGTATCCGTTGTCCGCGTAGTGGTTGTACGAAAATAGCTGGGCCGCTTGCGGGTTGGGCTCTGCCCACGTGAACGAGATGGGAGTGTTGCCCGAGCTGTCGAAGGTGCCCTGGTCCAGCATGACCGGCGATCCGATGTAGTTGCCGCCCTGGTCCAGCCCGTCCCAGCTGTCACCCCAGACGTAGCCCCAGGTCGAATCGTGAACCCGCGCGTAAGGAATGCACAGGTCTCCAGATCCGACGCCGTAGTACTCGGCCGAGTCTCCGCTGTTGTCGCACAGCATTGTGCCACTCTGACTCATGAGGGTGTTCCTATCTTCAATGCACCACGGATGAATTCCCGTGGGAGGCTTGCTATCCGGCGCTCAGGCCGAGCAGTGGAATCCGAGCACCGGCAGCGATGACGCCGCGGTGACGAAGGTTGGAGTCGACGGGAGGGCGCCGGAGACCGATGCGACTTGCCAGCCCGCAAGACCGGTGGTGCCGAGCGCGATTGCCGACGTGCTGAAGCTCATGCCGCCGTTGGGCGGGTGCACGAAGTGAATGGCGGGATTACCAGAGCCGGACTGGGTTACGGCTACGACCATGTACATCTTCCCGTACTTCAGCGCCTGGGCTGTGCCGAGCGTGTACGTCTTCACGCCGGTGCTGGTGCTGGCCTGGGTGCCGCCATCGCTGAGTAGGGACGCGCTCATGGCGTTGTTCGTGTCGAAGGTGACCGAGTAGAGCCCGGCCCTGATGACCGACGTGACGCCGGTGGCAATGACGTTGACCGCCAACTGGTCCACCGTGCAGTCACGCGCTGGCACGATGAGCGTCCCGTACATCAGGTTCAGGGTCATGGTGGTCTGGATCGGCGAAGCGCCTGGAGTCCGGACCCATTCGCCGTTCTTGCACTGGCACATCAGGCCGAGCGTGTTCGCCCGGGTGATCTGGTCATTGATGTTCGAGGCTGGCGCGCCGAGATCCTGCTGAGCCATGGGCTAGCCGATCACTACGACTCGGTACGTGCTGGCGGTCGGCGCGGTGGCGAATGCCAGGGTGACCGTGTTCGTAGTGGCGTTCGTGGCGTCGGCCCAGACCTGCGCGCCGGTGGAGATCAGATAGACGCACACAACCACATCCTGAGTGCCCAGGTTGTGCGTGATGGTGTACGAGGTGGCCGACGTGCTGAGCGTCTGGGCATACTTCTTCGGGACCACCGAGAAGTCCACGCCGATACCGGAACCGCCCACAGTGATGCCGGTTGTGGCCACCGCGCTGACGACGTTCGAAGCGATGTTGATGCCATTACCAGCGGTGTACGTAGTGCCGCCGCCCACCTGAGCGAAGGCAAGGCTGGTGGTGCCTACGGTGATCGGGTCATTGGTGGTCAGAGTCCAGGCGGTATCGGAGTTGGCCGTGCCTTCCGAGACGAAAAACGCTGCGTTGGCAGTCAATTCGCCGGTCACTCCATCGACGGCCCGTGTCAGCGCTGAGCCTGAGCCGTTGAAGACGTATACGCCGTTCTCGCTGGCGGTGGTCTGGTTCTTTAGCAGCACGCGATCAGAGGTGTTCAGGGTGACGCCATCGATACTTGTACCGGGGCCGGACACCGTGACGTTCGCAGTGGATGCCACCCGGACATGCTGATGCCAGGCAACGCCGTTGATCAGGTTGTCCACGTAGTTCTTGGTCGCCGCGTCGGTGGAAACCGAAGGGTCAGAGACGTTTTGGATGCGCTGGCTCTGTAGGTCCAGGCCGTTCATGATTTTGTAGGCCATCGTCTTGCTTTCTAGGTGTAGCTCACAGAGCCGGTTGCCGGGGCCGCGAATGTGACCACGATTTGGTTGGCGGACGGCAGGATCACGTCAGGCTGGATCTCGGCTCCGGTGGCATCAAGCACCATGACGGAGAACGGATTACGGCCCAGGCCGGTGTTGATGGTCCAGGTGGCCGCCGGTGAGCCCTGCGTGTAGACGTAGCCCACTGAGCCGGCCGGACCTGGTGGGCCAGCTGGACCCGCTGGGCCGGGGCTGGCAACGACGAAAACACCTGAGCCAACCGGGGGTTGAAGGTGTACCTGCGGTGCGGTCGGTGCCTGGACGTAGATCCGGCTCCCGTTGCTCAGTGTCGGCATCGTCAGCTCACCCGTGTAACCGTTCCGGACATCCAGAGATCCGGCGCTGTGCCGTTCCCAGACTGATCGAGGTAGACCTGAACGAGGCAGCCGTCCGGAACCCCCGCGTTCTGCGAGACTGTCAGCGCCCAAGAGATATTCGGCCCGGTCACAGTGGCCGCGTAGCTGACCGAGAACGCCGGATTCGGTGGCTGATCGGTGAAGACGATGCTGGCCGTGGTCCCGGCGGGCCAATCCTCTAGTACGCCATTGGCATCCGTGCGCGTGATGGTCGGCCGCCACACTGAGCCCTGCTTCAGCTGGACCCAGACCGGTAGCGCGCCGTCGCCTAGGACAACCTGGTTCGTGAGGTTGCTGGCCGGAGGCATCAGCCCCATCCCTTCACGGCCGCTTCAACTTCTGGCGGCATCGGGGGCAGCTCAGGCACGGACTTGATGTATGCCACCAGCCCGGCCACCACCTTGCGCAGGTTGGTCAGCTCGGCTTCCTTGGCCTGGAGCATGGCCAGCGCCATCCCCTGAATGATCTGGGCCGAGCTGACTTCGGAGTTACTCGCCGCGGCCTGTGACTGATCAGCCTGAGCCTGAAGCTGTTTGCGCTGGGCGCGGTGCATGAAGACGAACTGGAGCCCGCCCACACCGACCACGCTGGCCAGGATGTAGGCGAGATTCGTCACCAGAGCGCCGTCCATGGATCAGCCCTTGCTGACTGGCTTGACCTGCGTCCGAGCGACTTCCGTGGCTCCGCCCACCAGGATCAGCCCGGCAATAGTGCCCACGAGGTTGCTCGTCAGGGTGTCCAGGTGGCCCGTCGCCACGAGGTAGGTCAGAACCAGACCGGTGATTGTGTAGCTGGTCGCCCGCAGCGGCTCGTTGCTCCAGGCAGACTTCAGGAATGCAAACATCTCACGACTTCTTCGAATAGGAGTTCTTGCCTCGAATTGATCCTATCGAGGACTATGCCGACTTCTTTTCTGTCTCAGTGCGCTTCAGCAGTTCCGCGAGCGCTTCGACAACGGTTCGATTGCCGAGCATCTCCCACCGCTTCCCGTCAATGCCGAAGTGCTGCTGCCAGATATCCCACACGCGGCCATCCGTGGTACCGGGGTCCGGAATTCCGGTGTCCTTCGGGGTGGGGGTCGTTTGTGGTGCGGACTCCCCTGCCAGGTGGATATTCCATTGCCCGAAATCAGGCTTACGGACTTCGTTTACGTCGCACTCACAGCCGCCAACCCAGGCATACCCGAGGTCGTTCCGCTGATAGAGGTGCACGGCGTCGAAGACCTGTCCGCCGGACCAGGCGAAGGTCTGCCAGAGGTAGACGGCCGGGTTCCATTGGTGGACACGCTGACACACATAGAACGACCCGTAGACGCCGACCGACTGGACGCCCAGGAAGTCAATGCAGGCTTGCAGATAGGCGTTGATCTGGTCCTGCTGCTCCGGCGACGCGTCGAAATCCGCGCTGAAGTAGATGACCGCGTTGTCCGGGCCGCCACACGCCTTGTGCTGAGCCCATGCAGCCCGAGCGTCAGCGTGTCCCCCGTCGTACCCGCGAAGCATCATCTCGGCTGTGGTTTCCCAGTTGGAGACCAGCGCCTGATCCGAATCGAGGTAAGACTGAGCCTCATCGGGCAAAAGGAGTTTCCCGGGTAGGCCAGAGCCGCCATCGGACAGATAGCGCACGATGCCGGAATAGATGGAGTTCTTGACGGCGGGGCCATACGGTCGGCTGGCGGCGTCGAGAATCAGCGGGAAGCTGTAACCATTGGGAATGAACATATCGACCATTTCGAGTTCCTCTCGCAGGTGAGAGTACTCAGTCGGTGGACAGCGATTCGCCAGCAATCAGACCACTGGGTATGCATTGACATACGGCTTGCGCCTGCCGTTCGGCCGCCCGACACTCGATACATGTCAGCCGGATCGTATGAGAGCCCAGCCGCGCAGTACGGATCAGACGCCGAGAGATACATCGCTTTGGATGCCAAGATTGATGATCTATTCGCCAAGTACAAAAGTACAGATCGATTGCCAGACCGCGGCCTTTTCGAACTGCGCGGCTTCATCGCATCCCTTGGCCTGCATCCGAGGAAATCAGAGGAGCACGCAATTTTCCGAGGAGCCCTCGGCTATGAGGTCAGGTTGGACTTGATCGAAGACCTCCACGGTCGAGCGATATACCTCAACGAACGCAGGGCGATTGACAAAATAGGGTTGAAATCACCTCCTCTCGAAGCGATTGTTCAACTCGCTTCACTTCCGATTCTGAGCCTGGCGATTCGAAACCTGGCCATGTACCCCGAGAAGATTGGAGCCTATTTCCCTTCTGCGATAGCAGGTTTCGTGAAGGGGCTGACTGCGCTCGAAGACGCGAAGCGTGAGCTGAAGGAGGCCAAAGCAGCTCGAAAAGCCGAGCTGGAGCAAGACGTTTCCGCCGAAGAGCTGCGCCTAAGGCAACAGATGAAATCCCTTAGACTCGAGTTTGAGGATGAGATAAGAGCTTCGAAAAGACGGAGGTACGAGATTCAGCTCCAGCTCGCCAGAGAAGAAGATGACCAAGCTCGGGCCGAACTCAATTCCCAGCTCACGCGAGCTGAAGATGTGCTCAACTATCAGATTCAGCTATATAGAGACCTTTGGTGACTGCGACCACTGAACTTGATTACCATAAGAGCTTCATTCACACGCTGGAGGTCTGGCCGCCTACCCATACGATCGAAAAGAACGATGCCTCACCGTGGTTGGCGGCGTAGTTGGTGGCCGTCGACAGCGAGCCGCCGGAGTTGTGCCAGCCCTCCATCTGCACCCAGTCGCCCGATATCGCGCCGATCAGCGTCCCCATATTCAGCGAGCAGTTCAGCGGCGATCCGGCCGGGGTGGTGGGAGCGGGTGAGCATTCCAGGCCGATGATGGTGGCGTAGTTGGTCCTCCAGCGCATGGCCCGGACGCCGGTTGCGTTGCCCGCGTAGTTGACCGAGCCGGACAGGAAGTACCAGCCCATCTGATTGAACGTGTATCGCCCTGTGGCCGCGTTGAATCCGCCCTCCGAGTCCGAATCGGTGGTGTCGTAGGTGATCGCGGTCCAGGTGCTGTTGCTCAGGGTGGTGGTGGCGCTGGCTTGGTGTGCGAGCAGCAGCGGCCGGGAGCTGGTTAGCCAGCTGATGCCGTTGGCGTGGTTGGTGAGATTCGCCGCGGTGAGTAGTTCGCTTGTGGCATAGACGTGTTGGGTCGGGAAGGTGCTCACGGCCTAGCCTCCGAAGTAGATGACATCGAGGTATGGGCGCTCGGATGTGGCACCTGAGTTGTTGGTGCTGACGGTCGCGCCGGTGTCCTGGAAGGCTTGCAGCTCCAGCTTGTCTGCCTTGGCCATGTAGACCATGCGCGAGATGGCTACGCCGGGAACCGAAGCGCCGTCGCTGGGGTACTGGTGCGAGGTCATTCCGGCAACCGGTGTCCCGTTGATGACGAGCCGGACGGCCGCGCTGACGCCAGCGATGGACTGTGCGGAGAAGACGACGCAGCCCATGATCATGTACCAGCCGGTCAGCTGAGCCGTGTAGATGTTGTTCGTGGTGCTCCAGCCTGACGCGTTGTCGATATCGACCGTGCCGAGCTTGATCTTCGTCCAGGTCTGGTTCGGCAGGGACGTGGTGCCCGAGCCGCCATCGTGGATTGCCGCGATCGGCCTGCCGCTGAATATGGCCGTGATGCCGTTGGGGATGTTGTTCAGCCCGGCCGCCGTGACCGTCTGTCCCACATTCCATGTCGGCTGAACGATGGTCGCCATATCAGCCCGCCTTGATCAGTAGGAGACTCATATATGTTGTCTCGCTGCGTGTTTGGCTGTTGAAGGGCTGGTAGTTCAGGATCGTGTTCATGGTGCTGTTCTGGTCCTGGAAGCCTTGGACCTGCATCTGGTCGCCGTTCATCATGTGCAGCAGGATGTTCACCTCACCGCCGTGGACGATGGACGGGGCCGCCGGAAGGATCGAGGTGCCCACTACCGCGGTGGTGTTCAGCACGAGCCGGGTTCCCCGGTTGCCGCTGCTGGGATTGAGCCAGGGCCAGGTGATGTTGCCGACGATGTAGTACCAGCCGGTGGTGCCGCAGTGGTAGGTGCCTTGGGAGTCCAGGCCGTTGTCTGCGTCGACCTCGACGGTATCGAATGCGATTGTCGTCCAGGTGTTTTGCTGCACGGTGGTCGTGTTCAGCGCCTGCCGGGCGTAGCAGTGTGGCAGCCCGGTGTTCAGGAAGTTCACGCCATCGCGGAGTTGGTTCAGGTCTTCGGCCTTCACGATGCCGTTGGTGGCGAAGGTCGGCATTACGGGAATGGTTGCCATCAGAATCCCAGGACGTTCGAAGAGTTGTTCAGGACGGAGCTGCCCGCCAGATCGGTTGTCAGATAGGTGGTTGTGTCAGCCGGGGATAGGTCCATGCCGATCGTGAACGAGGTGGGGGTGATGGTGTAGCTCAGCGACTCCACCCAGACCTTCATGTTCACCGCGTTTCCGCCGAGCGGAGTGTGTTGGATGGTCAGCATCTGGTTCAGCTCCAGCGCGCTCAGTCCGGCGGCTCCGGTGACCAGGCTCATGATGTTCTGGTTCGATCCGGCGTCCAGCACCACTTGCTCAATGCGGGTGGTCGGCGCGCCGTAGCGCTGAGAGATGAACTGCGCCTGGGCGAAGCAATGATTATCGGTGAGCACGCCTTCGCCGGTGATCTGCTTCGACCAGACGCCGAACTGTGCCTGGGCGGTGGTGTTGTTGACTACGAACGTGTTCCCGTTGGTCCGGCCGACCTGCGCTTGCGTGGCCAGCTGAGACGTGTCGTAGGACAGCGCCAGCCCGCCCACCGGATAGTTGGTGCCGTCGCCGATGGTGAGCGATGAAGCCTTATTGAGCCGGCCCGACCGCGGTGAGAAGACCAGCTGGCCGTCACCCCTCGAAAAGACCAGCCCACCTTCCCATTTCGCGGCATTGATGATCAGCGTTGCCGCATCCGATCCACCTATCTGAGCCTCTTGGAACGTGGTGTTGCCGGTGCCCAGCGAGGTGAACTTGCTGCCATAGCCCGCCAGGGTCATCAGCGATTGAATGCGGGCGTCGGTCTTCTGCCCTGACCAGCCGTTGATCATCGCGTTGGGCAGGTTGGTGGAGCTGCCACCCGAGAAGGCTCCGGAGGTGATCAGGTTGCCCGAGAACCAGCAGACTTCGGAGATGGTCCCCTGGAAGCTGTTGCTGGCGTTCTGATTTGCCGCCCAGAGTCCACCGATGGCCATGTTTGTGAGCTGGTCCCAGCGCCAGCCGAACGAAGTGTTTCCCGAGTTGATCACCGCAATGCCCTGGTTGTCGATGCTGGCGTACATCGTCGGAACCAGGCCGTCTGGCCGTTGCCATGAGGGCTGTCCGGCGGTGGGGGTGGATAGCTCGATGCTCAGGAAGTGCGGGTTACCGTCTGCGATCTGTGCATTGAACTCCAGGTTCAGTATCGCGTTGTCCTGGTCTACGACAACCACCTGAAGGTTCCCGCGCGGAGTGACCAGGAAGAAGAGCTGCTCTGAGAAGGTGTGTGTCGCGTTGTTGCCGCCGCTGTCCAGAAAGGCCAGGAAGCTCATCGCGTTGTAGTTGGTCGCCAGCGCCGGGCGGGTCTTGGTTTGAATCGTCAGACACAGAGTCCACGGAGCGGTAGGGAATGCGAAATACGTTCCGTCCCTTGGGATTTCCATCTTTACGACGCTCATGCTGGACGGGTAGCCGTATCCGGGATTAGTCGGCGTGAAGTTCGCACCACCGGAGCCTTCGAGCCCTGGCGCTGGATTCGGGTAGGGGCTGTTGCCGAAGGTGACCTGTTGATTCCCTCCGAACGTGGCGATCTGACCGTTCTGAACCCCCAGCGTCTTTTCGGGGGTGAAGGTTCCCATGGCGCTGGTCATGGGCCACCAGTTGTTCACCGGCCCTTGCTGGTTGATCATCTCTTCCGCCAGGGGCAGGAAGGTCTTCTGCTTCAGTGCGCCGAAGATGTCGACAGCCCCCAGTGCGGAGACCTGCCAGTTCCCGGCATCTCGGTACGCTTGCGGCCAGCGCTCGACGTATCCGAACCAGATCGTGTTCGTGAAACTTCCGTTCGTGCATATGATCCGAATACCCTTATACAGCAGCACATTTGGGAAGTACGGGCTGCTGGCGTTGGTCGGGTCGAATCGGCCGTCTCGGTTCTCCAGCTGGATCTTCAGCGTCCCCGCGCGGGGCTCGTCCAGCTCGTATTGCCTGCCTCGTTTGGCTTCGATGGCCTGCACGTACGCGGTGACATCGGTCCAGGTCGACCCGCTGAAATTGATCTGCACCGAGATGGTTGCCCAGAAGCTTCCGGCCACGGCTCAAACTCCAACAGTCAGGGAGCCGGAGAAGCCGAGCGTGCCGCGCTGCTGCATCCGCAGGAACTGACTCCAGAGCTGTTCTGCGACAGCCTCCATGCCGCCTTGGCCGAACACTGAGCCGCTGACGGTCAGGTGGTAGTGCACTTCCCCGCCTCCGCCGCTCAGCACTCCGGCCCGGCCGAGTCCGCCGCCGACACCGCCGCTCAGTCGCATATTGGCGGGGTTCGTGGCGTCGGTCAGCTGGTCACTGACGAGCCCCTTTGATGATGCGATACCGGCGGCGATGCCCTGCATGATCGGGACGCCCACGCCGACGTTGAACAGCAGTGACGGGGACTTGATGCCGAGTGCGCCGAGTGCTGCGTGATAGATGCTGGACATGGCACCAGTCACTGCGCTGATGGCCGCGCCGATGGCGGACTGGATGCCCTGGATCAGACCCATGATCAGGTTGTAGCCCGCGCCGAGAAAGCCTGGGACGAAGCCGAGCACGGTGGCGATGGCCTGCGCGCCCATGGCGGCCAGCCGTCCGGCGACTTCTGGAATGAGCCGTTCGACGCCCGAAATGATCTGGGCGACAGCTTCTATGGCTCGTTCCTTCAGCTGGTCGAAATGTGCTCCCGCGTACTCGATTACCGAAGAGAGCCCGGTCAGCTTCAAGGCAGCGCCGCCAAGGATCTCAATCAGCCACGCCAGCGCACCACCGAGACCGGCCGTCGAGTTCTTCAGATCGTTGAAGTGGCGAACGATGATGATGATTTCGATGACCAGGGCGGCGATGATCAGGATGACCCAGGTAATCGGATTCGCGAGCATCGCGACCGTCCACGCCCAGGTTGCCGCCGCCGCTTCGAGCAGGGCCGGGACCACGGCTACTCGAATCGTGGTGCCAAGAGTCCGCAACCCCCCGATTGCCGACTCACCGGCGACGACGGCCAGGCCATACGCCCACCGCGCGGTTGCGGCCACAGCTTCCACAATCGCCGGAATCAGTGTCAGGCGAATGAAGTTCGCGAGCGCGGTGATAGCCACATCCAGCTTCAGCGCGGTGGCAAGCGTCCCCAGGCTTCCGATTAGGCTGCCAATCTTCAGTATCAGGTTGGCCATCGCCGCGGCGGCCAGCACCCCGAGCGCGATGCCGAACAAGTCAGCCGCGGTCTTGTTGTGGTCCAGGTAGTCCGCGAACCTCACGAGTGCGTCAGCCACCTTGGTCACAGTCGGTAGCAGGTGGTCACCCATCTTGATAGCCAGGTCTTGAAGATCAGCGGATAGCTGCTTGGACTTGAAGCCGAGTGTCTCGGTCACGTCGCCCCAGCCCGTTACGTCGGTGCCGCCGGTGTGGAATGCCTCAGATACCTTGTCCACGTTGGACTTGAAGTCATCGAGGTTCTTGCCGGTCAGGCCGAGGATGACGCCAAGGTTTCGAGAACCGCCCATAGCATCACCTAGTGCTGCAACGTACGACTGAATCGCGGTGGGAGCCTTGCCCATCGCCACTGCGAAGTCGTCAAGGTTGCCCTTGCTTTTCTTCAGCGCTGTTTGCAGGTAGACCAGGCCATCTTCGCCCAGGTGGTCCTTAATGGCTTGCTGCACAGTCGAAATCGCGCCCACCAAGCCTTCAGGCGATGCAAGCTGCTGCTGGAATTGCTGAACATTGATACCGAGCCCTTTGAGTTCGGCCGTCATCTTCGGGGTATCCCCGGCTAGGTGGTTGATCGCGGTGGACAGCAGGGTCTCGGCCTGCGCGCCCTGCATACCCTCACGGGTCAGGGTGGCCAGCGCACCGGCGGTCTGGGAGAAGTTCAGCCCGAGCGCATAGGCGGTCTGATCCACGCGGCCCATGTTCTGAGCGAGTTCCTGCATGGTCGTGCCGGAGAGCGCGAGCATCTCGCGGAAGGCGTTGCCGTAGCTGGTGGCCTCCGAGGACTTCGCACCGTAGTCGTGCATGGTGGTGACGAGTGCGCGGGTGGTATCGGTGAGGTCGGCCTGGTCTTCAATCGAGAGCTGAGCGGCCGTGTGCATGATGGTGGAGACCTGATCCCACTGGTAGCCCTCCGAGAGCACGTAGTAGGACGCGTTCGCCAAATCCGTTGCACTGGTGGCTACTTGGGTCGAAAGCTCTTCGAATTGCTGCCCGAGTTCCTGTACGTGCGCCTTCGGCAGATCGGCCGCCGTGACCAGGTGGGTCATTGCCGTCTGGAATTCCGTTGCGGCATGGACGGATTCGGCCGCGAACACACCGACCGCGGCGACTGTACCCACACTCAGCGTGGTTGCGAGCCTGGACATTGCCGCCGCTGTCGCTTCACCCCTATTGGCCATGCCGAGCAAGGCGACTTCAGCCGACTTCATCACCGAGAAGAACGCGCCAGCCGTCGCCCCCAGGCTCACCATCACCGGAATGGCCATTACGCGAACCTCGCTAGCACCTTGGCCTGCGCCTTGGCGAAAATGTCGGCCATCTGGCCTTCGATCACGCTTCGCGCCGGTGCCATGTACGGGCTCAGGGCTTCGATCTTGCCGGAGTACCGGAACACCGGTGAGCCGTGCGGACCTACCGACAACTGGAACGAGTGGTGGCCCGTCTCGCGGATACGCCGGGAATTCGAAATGGACTTCTTCAGCCGCCCTGTAAGCACCGGTACTTGCTTGCGCGCGGAGCTACGAATCTGGCGGCCAGCCTCACGGATCGAATACATGCAAGCCCGGTCTACCTGCTTTTCCATGTACTCTTCGGCAGCAAGGAATGCGGCAATGTCAACTCCGAACATTTCCCGCCGCCTTGTCGTTCTCATCTTTGACCACGCGGTTTATCACGTCATCAACTGCCAGTATTGCATCCAGCTCGAACGTCGGAATTCGCTCTTGCTCGGTCAGCGATATACCTATTTCGAGCAATCGCCTGCGACGCTGCGCCCGGCGTACCCATGCCGGTATCTTCGAGTGGTCGACCGAAAAGCCCTTGAACGCCTGCTCTAGCCTTCCAAGGGCGGCATAGGGGAATTCGGATCAGGATTCGGCTCCGCATTGATTTTCGGGCCGCCAGTCGCCTTCACTACCTTGCTTATCTGATCGAACAACGCAGCCACGTCGACGCTTGGCAGTTCTTCGAGTAGGACTTCCTCGGTGACCGCGCCGTACGACCATTCGGAGACATAGACCAGGATCGTTTCCCACTTCATCTCGCGCATCGCCTTCGCGCCTTCACGGCCCAGCGAGCGAATCTGTTCCAGCGGCGAGAGATCCTGAATGTGCTCGAAGTCGGCCGGATTGGCGATGTGCTCCATGGCGGCCAGCTGCGCGTCTTCGAGCCGTGCTGTCTGGCGCTCGTTCAGCGTGCGGGGGTCACGGATGTCGGCCCAATTGCCTTCGGACAGTGTTACTTTCACGATTCCTCTTACTGATAGGTTCCGCTGGCGACACCGTTGCCCAGGAAGACCTTGCACGGGCTGTATCCGCCGGTGGCCCCGGCATCGGTGATGTTGCCTACGCAGGTGAATTCCGCGCTCAGTTCCACGTAGTCCTTGCCGCGTGTCGGGTGGTCCTTGTCGTAAACCACATTCGACATCTGAAAGACGATGGTGTTGTTCCCGGCCGAGAACGCCAGCGCGTAGACATCGGCCGAGCCGGACGCCGAGCTATTGCCGATCTTGGCCAGGATCGGGTCCGACGCCAGAAGCACGCTGGTGAACTTGCCCGAGACCGCCAGCGCGCCGCTGAACAGCGCATACGGGTCTTGGGTGCCCTGGACGGTCTGGAGGAACTCCACCTTGCGCTTCAGGCTGATGTCCGCGCTCTGGATGGTGGCGACCTTCGCGCCGTTGACCATGAACTGGCCGGTGTACGCGGCGATGGGCAGCACGGTGGAGTAGCTCGGGGTAGGCGTGGACAGCACCACGGACGCCCAGCTGGATACCTTCGTGGTGAAGGTCAGCAGACCGTCAGCCGAGAACTTGAATTGCAGCTCACCAACTTTCGAGCCTGCGAATGCCCGGGTGTTGTCCCCGTCGAAGTCCGAGAACGTGAAGCTGATGGGCTGGCCATCGGCATTGTTCTTGCAGCTGAAGGTGTGCGCGGTCGCCGGTGCCGAAGACGAGCCGGGAACCGTTGCGGCCGTGCCCGCTGCGCCGGTATCGGTGAACGCGCCAACGGGGCCGACCGTGCCCACCAGGACGTTTTCGGCGCCCGCCGAAGTGCCGCGATAGACGTTGTAGCCCGACGCCCCGGCCGAAGTGGTCCAGGTGAGAGCAACCTTCTGACTGGCGGTGACGGCCAGGGAGAACTCAGAACTGCCTGCGGTCTCGCCGGTGCCGAATAGCGCGGTGACCTTCCAGTAGTAGGTTGCCGCGGTGAACGTGCCGCCGGAGCTGGCTGTACCGGTCAGGCCGGTAGGGGCTGCGGTGGCCGCGCTGGTGAGGTCCGGCAGCAGGGAGCCCAGGAAGTAGCCGATGGTCGCCGGATTGACGTTGCCATCCAGTGAGAGTTCACCGGTGCGCATCGCCGGAATCTTGGCGTAGGTCTCGACGGCCGAGCCGCGAAAAGACTTGTCGTCCAGCTTCTTATAGGTGTCCATCGCCTTCGGGTCGGTGGTGATGGTGATGTAGTCGGTGGCAGCCACCGCAGTGCCGGGCGTGTTCTCTTTGGCCACCCCGACAAACGTCCTGAATGTTGCGATTGGCACCGCCGTTATCCCTTCTCTTCGTCCGCCGAAGTGGGTTCGGTATCGGCAGCCTTAACGCGCTTTTTGGTCTCTTCGATGGGGGTCCATCGGCCGTCTTCTGGGTCGAATGGCAAATCGTGCACTTCCCCGCTCTTCGGTTCGATTCCGAATTGCGGATAGACACGTTCGGGGTCGCCCACATACTTCAGGCGCATGGCGTTACTCCCTAAATCTGGGCCATTACTTGGATGATAATCTCGACTTCGACCACGCGGCCCTTGCGTCCGGGCTCCCAGAGCGAGGTATCCGACGAATCCCGTGGGTGTGCTTGGATGACAAATCCGCCGCACGTCGGGTCTGATCGAACAACCGATTCGACAATGCCCGCGAGACTCCAGGCACGACGATATGGCCAACTCTGGTCAGGGCCGCCCCGGAATACCGAGACCAATACGTGAAGGTCGTATGTTTCCAGAATGGAGCCCGCGCCCATTGTGCCGACCATCTGATAGACCTCGGTCTTCCGATGAACGTGCGTCACGGCAATGATGTCCTCGGGCTTCTGCGGGCCGGGGTCATCCAGGCACACCACGAGGCCATAGCCGGGCTCCCTGGTGACGTTGGCCAGGATGGCGCCCTGAAGCCACACCTTCACATCGGGGACGGTCGCCACGGGGATAGCGGGAACGGGCGGGTCGATGCTCATGCGATGCTCTGCGTCCGACGCCGGTTTTCGACCATGGCGGCCAACCGGGGGAACAGGTGCATGGGGCCGATGGTCCAGCCGTCTTCGCCCGGATTCTCTCCACCCCACCGGGGCCGGCCACCGTTGTGCGCCTGATCCCAGAGCGCTCGAATGTCCTCCAGCACCGCCAGTTTCACGTCAGCCGGTACTGCACTGAGACCCGCCTGATAGGTGACCTGAAGCCACACACCGATAAACGGGGTCTCCAGTCCTGCGCTGGACATGCGGACCAGGGTTCCAGCCTCGGGCCGCTCGATGAAGAATCCATAGTTGTCAGCGGTGGAGCCCGGCGGCTGCTCGGTGAGCGAATACGCCGTGATGCCAACGTATTCGACGCATGAGCTGACCGAGCCGGGGACGACGGGGACGTTCCGCAGGACGATTCGGGTCATGCCCGCGCACGGGTAGGTCTCGCTGTACGTGGTCTTGTTGATGGGGCCGGTGATGTATTCGACTATCGGCGTAGCTGCGTCGATGTAGCGCTGAAGCTCGGTCTGGTAGGTGGTCTCACCCTTGGGCAGGCTCAGGTGATCCAGCACATCGGACATGCGCACGAGTTCAAGGGGATTGGCCATCGTGGTGCCTTCGAATTGCGAGGAACCCCGGCCCGAGAGTTGGAATCAGGCCGGGGAATCTCGTTGTGTCAGTTCACGGTTACGGTCACATTGACGCCCGCAGGAACCGCGAGCCCCGAACCGTTCTGAACCAGTTGCACATCCAGCACGTCCCCGACATTCAGGCTCACGCCGGTGCCAGGGTTGGTGTCGATGTCCAGCAGCACCCGGGGAACCTCTACAACGAGGTTGGCACCGGCCGCCGCGGTGAAACTGGCCACCGTACCCACCGGAGTGCCCGCGCGGAGCTGCCTCACGTTCAGCGTGAAGTTGTTGGTAGCCGCGCCGGTGACGGCCGCTGGACTGGTCACGGACACTCGGGTTACCCCGAAGCCAGTGCCGTCTTCGCGACCGAACTCACCGAGCAGGGTTACCGACGTAGCACCACCGGCCGACTGAGCCGGAAGATTCGCGATGAATTTCATTGTCTTGCTTCCTCTCTCAGATCAGAAGGTCGGAGGGAACGACAGACCGGAACCGCTGATCTGCACGATGGACGAGCCGTAGCGATCCGGAATCTGAGCCGCATAGCCCATCATTCGGTAGAGCACACCGGCCGAGTCCGCGTACGTCGCGGTGAAGGTCTCGGTATTGGGCTCCGACTCCCACAGCTTGATGTCACTACGGATGTAGACGTAGATCGGATCTTGGTTGCCCACCAACGGAAGTGACGGGTCCACGAACACAGCCAGTCCCGCGATCTGCCCCACCGAGCCCTCTGCCACGTTCAGGTCAGGGTTCGAGCTGATCGTGTTGAACGGGTTGTTGGCCTGCGGCAGAACCACGGGCCGGTTGGTCGTGTCGAACCGCGACGCGATCCAGCTCCAGCGCTCAGGGCGCATCAGGATCGAATCGGGACGACGGAAACGGTTCGCGTGAATCGTGGCCGACGCCTTCATGATCTGGGTGTAGAGCTTGCCCGCGCCCACGAAGTCCGGAGACGCATCGGTGTAGGTCTGGAGCACCATGCCCACTGCCGAGCTGAGCCCGCGCAGATGGCCGTTGGTGCCCGAGCCGCCGAGACCCTCGGTGTTGATGTTGTTGGCATAGGCCATCGCCAGGTCTTCCAGAAGCACCCGGTCGAAGGGGATGGCCGACTGGTTCAGCAGCTGGAGCGAAACGAGCTGCTTGCCGCCAATGGTCGTGATGCCACTGGTCACTTCGTCGGTGGTGATGTCCCGCTCCGGAAGCGGGGTCAGTTCACCGGCCGACTGCAAACCGGTCAGGGTGCCCGCGGTGACTCGCGGAAGGTTGATAGACGAAACACCGGACGGCAGAGGCATCTTGTCGAACGTGTCCACGCCGACTCGGCCGGGCCGGGCCAGCTTCACGTACTGATCGATGAGCCAGGCCGGAGGCGCGAAGACGCCCGCATTGCCGCTGGGGATGCCGCCGGGGGTCGAAACGGTGCCCACGGTGTTGCCGCCAGCACGGCGTTCGGACTCGATGGCCGCGTTCCGGCCGAGTCGACCCATGGCCGCAGCGTCGCCTTCGACCTTGGCGCGGAAGATGTCTCGGAAGTACGAGGCGTCGCGCTGGTTGTCCTCGCGGTAGATCGGCGCTTCGGTGACCTGTGCTCCGCCGGTCTGGCGGCGGGTCTCGGCCGAATCGGATGAGCGCTGGGCGTCGGCTTCAAGCTCGCGCAGTCGCTCTTCGAGCACCGGAAACTCAGCCTTCAAGGCCGTGCGGCGTTCGGTGAGGGTGTTGTATTCGTTGTGCTCGTCCTGCGTCAGCTGGCGCGCTTCCTGAATGGCCTTGTCAACGAGTGCATTTCGCTTCTCTTTGACTTCGCCGGATTCGGTGCGGAGCTGTTCCAGGCGACCACGAACGACAGCAATGGCGTTCATTGGATATTCCTCGACAGTTGGGAAGTGAATCGGCCCAACGGATTGCGAGTAGGCAAACTCCGTGAGGCAACTTCGGCCGGGAGTATCCAGACGCCAAGGTCTTACAGGGAACTACTTTACTTGCTGCTTCGACAACGCCATTCGCTTCATCATGTGCCTATTCAGGGGCACGAATCCATTCGGTTCTTCGGGAGCTGACTTCATCGGCGTAGTCGCCTGCACATTCGAGCGAACATCGCCATCGGAGGCCGCCCGGTCAAGCACCTGGGCCAGAGCCCGGCGCGATTGGGGTGAAAGGTCGCCGGTACGCAGTTCATTGGCCAGATCGTGCATCCGCGCGGCGTCAACGGTATTGAACGCGCGCTGAACTGCCGTGATCGAAGTGTTGGGATTCGCTCCGTAGTTAACCGCGCTCACGTCGCCGCGCTCCAGGTTGATGTCCACCAGGCTGCGTTCGTCGTAGTCCGGGCTCCACTTCTGGAGGTCCACCCGGAAGCCCATGCTCATCTCGTCCACGTCGCCGCGCTCGATAGCCAGCATGAGGTCTTGGGCATCACTGCGCCGCGTATCGAGGATGGAACTCGTCAGCAGTCCGCCAGAGTCCTCCGACAGCTTCAACGTGCCGTTCTTGGTCCGGGCCAAGGTGAGGCCGCCGTGGTTGGTGAGGAAGTTCGTATCTGGGGACGTTGCCAGAGTCTTCGAAAACGCACCGGCGCGAACGACTTCGGTGTATTCCCCGAACATGTCGTACATCTTGTAAGGCTGCTCGGTGGTGGAGGCGTAGCCGGTCAGTTCGAACTTGTCGTTGCCCATGGAACGAACCTCGTACTGGGCCGGGAATGCCCGCACTTCCCGGACGCCGAGCACAGCGCCACGGCTGGCCAGGTCCGCGAATGTCGCGGTGTCGCCGCTGATCTGAACGCCGTGGTTCGCCGCGGCCGTCCGGAACTCCGCACGGATGTTCTCCAGCTGCTCAGCCGTATACCCGCGCTGATTCTGCGGCAGCCCCAGATACGACCAGCCGCCCATGACGTGAGCCTTCGTATCCAGCGGGAATCGGTGCACACCATCGGCCAGGTAGCCGGGGTCCGCGTAAGCAACATCGCCGTACGGCTTCAGATTCTTGGTCATCGCTATTTCTCGTCCTCACCGGGAGTCGGCTCAGCAGGTTTGCCGGTATTCGACGGATTCGCGACGCCGGGATTCTGCATTTCGTTGTAAGTATTGTTGACCTTGACGCCGAGTTTCGAGCCGCCGATGACATTCATATCCAGCGGAACGAGGTTGATTTCTTCCTTCTGTTCCTCGGTCATCTCCGGAAGATTCAAGTCCTGCTCACGAATCTCGGTCGGCGTGCGCAGCTTTCCGGCCAGCTCTTGAAGTCGAATACTCGCGGCCGTCATCGCATCCGTGCGCAGCAGCTCGTTCGGCTCGAACTTGACGAACTGTTTTCCGGGCAGCAGCTGATACAGCGCGTCTTCGATACGCCGGAGCCAGAAGCCGACGCAGTACTTCAGGAAGTCGAGACTCCGCTGTTCCTCGTTCGCATACGTCATGCTGTGCCCGGCCGGGTACCCGAGCATTTCCGGCGCGACCGAGAAGAACCGGCAGACCTGCGCGCCAGTGACCCCCTGAGTCTCCAGGAATTGAGCCTCATTCGGCTTGATAGTGATGGGGACGAACTTCAGGCCGGCTCCCAATACGATCGGCGCCCGGCCCTGCATCGACGCCGTTATACGGTCCTTGATGGTCTGGGCTTGGCTCTGGTTGACCTCTTGGTCTGTCTCCAACACGGCCTTCGGCATCTGGGAGCCCTCGAAGAAGTTGCCCGCGAACTCACGGGAATTCACGTCCACACCCAGCGTCAGGGCGGCATAGGCGATGGGAGACAGGCCAATCGGGATACCGGGCATCATCATGCCGCGCATGTGCCAGATATCCGCGTTCGCCAGCCCCGAGCGCCACTCGTGATGAACAGCGCCGGGCTTGCCGCTCGGGTCGGTAAACCGGTACTCGACTACGCCCGTCTCCCGGTTGACGCTGATACCCACAGTGTCCGGATTCAGCAGGTTCACGCTATTCGGGTATCCCCGGCTGTCGAACCCGCCGATCTGGCCAAGAGTGTTGCCCCGCAGCAGCACCGAGACCATCGCGGCGTGAATCCACTCCGAGAGAGTCAGATCCGAGCCAGGCTTCTGGAGCAGCGGCGGGTCATCGGCGCGAAGGGCAACGCCGCGGTCATTCTTCTTTTTGAAGGTCTCCAGCGGGAGCATCGAAATCGTGTTCGCGATGAGCGCGACGCATCCCCACACCGCAGGAATAGCCATCGGGGAATCGATGCTGGCGAGATTCATTCGCTGAGCCGTAGTCGGCGCTCCAGGGAAGGGCGGTACAGGCGGCTCCGGAAACGCTTGCCGATATTCGAAGAAGGGCGGGTTAGTCCGGTGACCGGGGTCGATGTCCGGGCGATTCCCGAATAGCCATCCCATCAGATCACCTTGTCAGCCAGGATCAGCGCTCCGGCAACGATAAAGGCCGCCGGGAGGTAAATCATCCCCACACCAACGCTTATCAGTGCCAGGGCCACGATACCTTCGAGCGATCCGACGTTTCGGCGCACAAGAGCGCGCATCTGCTTCATATCGCCTACCAAACGTTCTGAGCTACGTCGACGTAGCCGCTGATCTTCATGCTAAATCCCCACGTGGCGTTCGTAATCGCTACCAGCCCGGTGATATCCGTCTTCACGTCGCGCGTATCCCAAGCCAGGCCATCCCCGATTCGCCGCGTGGTGGCATCCAGCAGCGCTTCGTTGATACTCGGCTGGTCCGGGTGCCGAATAGTCTTCGTCTGCGTGCATTTGTCGTAGAACATCGAAAATGCTTGGGCCACCTGAAGCGCTTTGATCTCCTCCAGGGGAATCTTCGCCTTCAGCAATTCGTCTTCCAGGGACGCCGAAGCGGTGCGCCGGTCCCATATCACCGCGAGCGGGCTCCAATTACCGCATCGGGTAGTCAGGTAGTCGACTACCCACCTTGTCCCCTTGCCGTACTTGATGACTTCGGCGTGAAGAAGCCCATCAGCGTTCAGGCCGCAGACGGCTACAGCCGCTTGCTTGCCGTACGGGGCGATATCCAGCGCGAACACCCGCTTGCCGACGATTTTGGAAGTCGGGTCCAGCAGTCCGTTCCACTGGTCAACCGTGATCACTCCCCCGTCATCGTCGGGCGGGAAGTAGTCGCCTACGCCGAGATGCTCTTGCCCGAAGGACTCCAGCGACATCAGGTCTCGTTCGGATTGAAGAGCCCCGAGCATGTCCGGCCGGTAGTCCCACCCCGGGTTCGACATCTTCCACCAGAACACATCGTCATATTCGAGCTTCGACAGCTCTTCGGGCACAGACCATTCGAAGAAGGCCAGACGCTCAGCGTTCGTACCCGTGAGGCCGCGGTGGCGGATCTTCGAGAGCGTCTTGCCGTTCGGGTGCTTGTTCTTGTTCACGGCCGAGCTGGTGAACCACGCCTGACCATCCGGCGCGGCCGTCAGGGTCGGCATGATGTCCTCGATCTCGGTTTCAGACAGGTCGTACGCCTCATCGAACACGGCCTTTTTGGCGGGGAAGCCACGGCCGGAGCCGCCCGCGCGGGCGATGAACTTGTACTGGGGGCCATCGCATTTACACGTCGCTGAGCCGGACAGGCAATCGGCCTCGTGTAGCTCGATGCCCTCGTGGCCGTGAGAGTCGTTGAACTTCTTCACCATTGCCCGGAGTTCGGGAACACGTTTGATGCAGCGCTTCAGCCGTCGATACGAGTCCGCGCAAGTCTTGAACTGATGGGCGCTGTGAAGTACCAGCTCCTCGCGGGTGATGAACAGCCAGCCGAGCCCAAGCGCGACGAGAATTTCCCCTTTCCCGTTCTGCCTCTGGCACACGATGCCGATCTGCTTGGCAATCAGCCGCGCGGTCTCTGGGCTCACCCGGTGGGCCACCTCGATGACGAACTTCTCCCACGGGTCCAGATAAAGGCCGCAGAGTTCGGCCAGCGCAATGACCCGCTTGCCGGTGCTGATCGTGCTGAATGGCGCGGTGAAGATCCGAGGAAGCTGGTTGTCATAGGTGGCGAACTGCTCGACAAGCGTTCTCGCGGAATCCTTTTCGGGGGTCCAGAGGATGCGCGTCAGCGGCTGGCCGTCAGAGTCCAAGAATGCGCTGGAATTGCTCATTGAACGAGTTCCCCTGTGATGCCAGCTGATCTTCGAGCTTGCCGACGCCGAGCTTATGGAGCAGCTGCATCAGCGCCGTGGACTGTTGCCGAGCCTCGGCCAGCACCGAGTCCACGGTGACAGTGATCTTCACGGCGTCCGGGCCGAGCTGGGATTCCTCGGCAATCCGAATCCAGGTCTTATTGCTCTTCAGGGCTGCTTCGAGCCGGTCCAGCCGATCCACCAGGCGACAGACCTGGAGCACCAGAACGCGGGTGCTGGCGTCCAGCTTGTACCCGGCGTCGATGGCATCCCAGACCGAGCGACCGTGGGCGGCCAGCCGTTCAACCTGCGTCTGGATTTCGTCTATGTGCTCGGACATACTCGGCTGCCTGCTCTAGTAATTCGGGACGGTCCTTGAACTGACCCAGCCCCATATTGCAGTTGTGACAAATCAACGCCCGAATGCATTCAGGACAGCCATGCCGCCCGGGACAATGAGCGTGGTCATGATCGATTGCGAATTTGGAGCCGCGCCCGCCAGGCTTCTTCGTGCCGCATACCGCGCACTTTCCGCGCTGTCGCCGAAGTAGTCGCCGGTACTCCGCCGCATCGACTCCATGCCGTCGTCCGTTGTATTCGCGGTAATACGCGAGCCGGTCGCGAGTCGGCTTTCCATCCGTAGAGCCCATGGAAAACCTCCGAAAACCGTGCGATCTGCTGCGTAAATGCCGATACCCCCGTCGAAACGGCCCAGAAACGGCCCAAATCGGACACGTTCAGCCTCATTTCGGAACGAGGGGGGGAGCGGACAAGCGCGGGCCGGTGGCCTGCCGGGCGTCCAAAAACGCAGTGAGTCACACGTATACCCCCCACAGGTAATGCCCCTACCCCACCTGGGTACCCCCACCCACCAGCCCGGCCGGACCGTGCCCTGGACCGATCGGCGGGCACGACGACACGAGCATGAGGTGAGTAGGTAGTACACATGGGTAGTGACCAGGTGCGCATGGCTCGGCCCTACCACTGCTCGGTCTGTGTGTCAGTGGGATACCTGGGCACATACCGGCCGGGCTCGTCGCATATACCGCCGGACATACCGGCGCGCTTAGCCCGCTTGCGAGCGTGGCCCAGGGCAGAGCCAGCCATACGGTTGCACCGGCTGTGTTCCCACCTACGCGGACCATCGGCCCCACCTAGGGCTACGTCTTGCACATGGCCTAGGTCCAGCCCCTGTTCCTTGTACATGGGACGCCTGCACCGGGGACATGGCTTGCCGGTTGGGTCGGGCAATATATCGGCCCAGCGCCTATGTCGCCGCCCATATATCTGGTTCTTCGTAGGCTGCTGATTGCGGGACTTCACCGGGATTCCCACCATTCGACAACCAGGCTCACGAGGAATACGAAGGCCACGCCTGCGATACCACCGAGGAATCCGAATCCGAATGCGGCCATGTGCGAATCTCCTGCATTGTTCTGGTGGCCAGCATAGATAGACCATCCGTGCTGTTTCTTCCGCGATACGAACAGCTGAGAGAGCCGCACGGCAATTGCCTCGTGCGTATCGGATACGTATTCACGGAGGGTACGAATCGAATATTCGGTGGTCACTGATACCACGTCCCGCTATCCCCGTCGCCATAGTCGTAGGCGTTGAAGTCGTAGCGGCCATGCGCGCCGCCGAAGAGATATCCCCACCACCCGGCCGACGTGTCGCATATCTGGTCATCCCGGTTGCAGATCTCCAGGACGGGGAACCCGCCGAACCAATCATCGACCCCGGCCAACGGGTAGCCCAGGAAGCCGCCAGCGACAGATAGTCCATCCCAGCCGGAGCCGTCGCCAGCCCGCTTCGGATCTGCGATCAGCACGGCGTTGGCGTTGTCTACGTCCTGGTGGGCGGTGACCCAGGCGTGTGCGATGCCAGCACCTTCGGAGTGGGCCACGATGCGGATGTGGTCTCCAGGGCATTCGCCGCGGTGAGACCAGAACAGCCGATCGAGTTCGTTCAGGCCGGAGTACGGATCAGCGGAGTTGTAGCCGATGCGCTGATCTCCAGCGAGGTAACTGGAGTCTTCCCCGGTGAGTCCGGGACCGGACAGGGTGAATCCGCCCATGACGATGGACCAGTCTCCGTTGCACTGATCGGCATTTGCGGGCGTTGCAGTTCCACCCGCGAAGGGAAGGAACGCAGCGAAGAGTAATGCAGCGGAAAGCGCCGTTGCTTTGCGCATGGTCGTGCTTCTTCTTTTGTGCCACCGAGTCTCGCCCGGATCTGTGTCTGAGTGCCTCGCATCCGGATTCGACAGCCGGAATGTGCCCGCCGGATTTCGACCGGACTCACGGAATGCGAGGCAGTTAGAACGCTACTCAGCGTTCGGTAACGGAATTACCTGGTCTGATAACACTTTTTGGGCCGGAGGGAAACGAAGATAGTGAAACGCGCGATAGAACGCATCGGCTTCGTCTCTCATGCGGCCAACCATGTCATTGCACGGCCGACACAGCAGACCGCGAACCGATTCACGCCCGGGCGGCAGTTGGTGATTGTGGTCCACAGAGAGCATCCGGGTTGCACCGGTCGCCCGCTTGCACACCGCACACTTTCCGCCCTGTATCCGCAGGATGGCTTCGTACTCGGCCGCGGTGATGCCGTAGGTCTTCTCGATCCGGGCCGCCCAGGCGTTGCGCTTGTGTCGCTTGGTGAACTCGCGCATGTGAGTGGCGCAGCGTGGCCCCGGACGCCGGGCTGGACGCTTCGATCCCTCTGGGCAATCAGTGCAGCGCAGAGGCGCGATTGCCGGGGCTGTGAGCGATTCTGGGCCGCTTGCAGGGCTGGCCGGCTCAGGTTGCATCAGGCGCTCAGCTCTTCGACTTCAGCGGCGATTGCGGCGTATCCGGCCATGTCCACGCATGAATCTGGCTTGTGGCCGTTGGCCTCGCGCGCGACCTTGCTCAGCACCATCATCAGGGCCACATCCCGGGCGCTGATCGGCCTGCCGAGATAGGTGGACCAGTAGCTGGCGATGCGGCCAAGGTTGTCGATGGGTTCGCCGTACTGCTCGTTCCGATCGCTACAGATCAGCTGGTCGGCTTCGAGCAGGATTTGATGACGGGTGGGATTCGTGTTGCTCATGGCGTTTCTGTTCTTCGGTTCGGTGTACAAGGCCACCCGGTCAGGGCTCGGAATCTGGACTGGCGAAGCGTGCGGGTGACCGGGATGATGTCGACATGATCGGGTGGGGAGCAGAAGCGGCCGGAAATAGCCCTAGCGCATTTACGGCTATGTTGGCGGCATTGGCACCAATAGGCGTTATCGCTGCTGCTTTGATTACTTCACATGTAACACGTATCAATGCCAGGAAGTCTTCGAGCGACTTGCAAGCAACCTTGGCTACCCTTACCAAGACACTTGCCGATCTGCCGTTGGGTGCGCACGGACGAGAATCCGTAAAGGCTGCCGTCACCGATCTGCAAACCCAGATTGCGCGAGAGAAGGCCAAGACGCTGCATCGCGAAAAGAGGTTCGAAAGCCTGCGGATCTGGCTCTCGATCGGAGTGGTGGGCTCGGGCATTACGACCGTCCTAGTAGTCGCCCAACACGGAACAAGCGCGCTTTTCACACCAGAGTTGTACTACGTGTTCGCCATAGTGTTCGCGGTCATGTTCGTCGCCTGGCTAGTGGAAGGGCTCTTTCAGAATCCGGGGTGATCGGAAGGCCGCGGCGGCGGTAGTGCGAGCGCTTCACCTGTCGGGGCCGATAATCCGCACCGGTGTTCGCGGAGGATGTATCCCAGTCTCGGAAATGGCTCGTCACGGATTGCGAAGCTGTTGCGCCGATAGATGTGGGGATAGACGATGTGCCAGGTTTTCAGCCGGAGCAGCAGCGCCATTAGTTCGCCGGTCTGGCTCAAATGCTCGACATCCAGAGCCAGCGGCAAAGCGTCGTAGCGCGCTGCCATTACGTCGGCCCGGCAGGACGAGCAGCGAGCCTTCGTGGGCGCTTTCTGACTGCCCATCGCCGGATATGAATAGGGCGCTTTCGCTCTCATGGCGCTTTACCTGATCGTTGTATGAATCGCCTGTTTTCGGGTGGCGAGAATTTCACTTCGGTGATTAGGCTCCGGGGTCAGGCCGCTGGCGCGTCTCCCCCTTCGGAAGCCTAAGCAGTGCTGAGACGTTAGACGGAATTGCAAAGCCCCAGCTCACGGGGCATTTTTTATGCCTTCCAGCGAAAACGTCTCACCGATCGCGTGCGTGAGACGTTTTTTGAGACGTTCTGAATCCGCAGGTCAGAGCCACATTCGGAGCGTTCTGAGAAGGAAACGTCTCACGGGTTTTAGTGGAATGAGACGTTTTCATTTGCCCAGCACCCGAATCTCATAGCTCGGACGCTGCTCGGTGCCGTGCTCCACGATGCGGCCGGACTCGGCCAACTGCTTGATGGTTCGGTATGCGGTCGCCCGGGTGAGCCCGTGTTCCATGGCCATGTCCCGGAGTTCCGAACGCGTCAGCCGCCCAGAGTTCCGCAGGATGCCCAGGATGGTTTCCTCGTTGCCGTCGCGGCCGTCCGGGACGTAGTGCGCCACCAGCAGCGTGTTGCGGCTGAACTGGTCCTGGTCCGGTGCCAGTGGCATCAGCTTGGGCGAGACGGTGTGGTGGACCAGTTCGAAGTCCAGCGTCATCCCGGCCGGGGCATCCTTGTGCTTCTCCACCTCCAGGTGCAGCACCGGGGCGGCCATGGTGTCTTCGAAGCGCTCAGCGGTGACTCGAAGGTCACTCCACAGCGCGCCATCCCATGCCGACGAACCGCGCCCGGCCGTGCCTGAGCGAGATGAGTGATGGACCATCAGCACCGTGGCACCGGTGGCTACGCGCAGGCGTTCGGCCGCCTCGATGGCCTCGCTCTGCTCGGTGGCACTGTTCTCTTCCAGGTCCAACGTGCAGCGTGCCCGGGTGTCGAAAACGATCAGCTTCGCCCTGATTTGCTGCGCGGTTACGGTGAGTCTCGCCATGGCCAGCCGAGAGCCCAACTGCACGGGTTCGGGATAGACCAACAGCGGCAAGTCGCTCGGGTCGACATCGTTGGCTTCACACCAGGCCAGGATTCGGGGACGCATCCCGTTGGCACCTTCAGCGGCGATGTAGAGGACCGGGCCGTGAGCCTTCACCGGGTAGCCCTCCCACCTGTCTATAGGGCTGGACACAGCGCACGCCCATGAGAGAGCCAGGAATGTCTTGTAGGTGCCCGGCTGCCCGGCGACTTGCGCCAGAGTGCCCGCGTAGAGCAGTCCTTCGATGAGTGGGGCCGCCGGTGTCAAGGCAGCTAGATCGGAGATGGTCAGCAACGGCAGAAGGTCTTCGTCTTCCGGTGCTGGTGTGCTCTCGATGGGTTGCACGGGTCCGCGTCCCAGCACTGCGTCAACGTCTCTGGATCGGTCCGGCTGAGCGTCGGCATGATCGCCCGCTGGCGGATCTGTCGCGGGCGCGGTGGTGGGTTCGTCGCAGACTGCGGAGTCGTCCGAATTGTCGAACTTGTAGCCGGTGTCCGTTGTTCGCTGCGAATTCTCGAACTCGAGGCGGTTGGGCCGATCCAGCCCAAGCAGGTTCGCAGTGGACGGAGTGGAGGCGATGAGGTTGTGTCCGTTCTGCCCTGTCACCATCCGATCGAACTCCAGGGCCGCTTCTTCGATGCTCGCTCGGTCGGACACGTTCGTGCAGTAGTTGATTCGCAACGCATCGATGGCCAGACCTACCCCGGGTTCGCCTTCCTCGGCCAGGCGCAGCAGCCGAAGCACGTTGTCCCGGGTGTTGTCGTGGCGCGAGCCGGTCCCGTCGTGCAGCTGCTGAAGCGCCTTGTGCAATGAGCGCTCGACGGAAACGGACATGTAGCCCTGCGGCAGATTGGCCAGCACGGCTTGCACGTCTGCCTGCACGCTCACAAGCGGCTCGGGCACACGAAGCGCGTCCATCCATCGAACGGGCAGTTCCGGAATCGTGGACCACCCGGGGAGCAGGTCCAGACCCGCCGCGGTTCCTTCTCTGCGCCAGCTGTATTCGTTGCCGGTCTTGTGGATCGAAGGCCATGCCATGACGAAGCGGTGATGGAACTGGCAGATCTCGATATCCCCGAGTTCGGGGCCGAAGTTGATGCGGTCGCGCAGCCTGACGTTCTCCGGGATGGCGAAGAGCCTTATGCCGCTGACACCTTCGGTTCGGGCCGTCGAGATCCAGGTGTTCGGGAGCGGACCCCAGCGGCTCTCTGCTTCGGCCAGTGTCGCCGCGCCGTTCTTCTCGTCGTAGTCGTCCACGTCGATGCCGACCATGCCGCGCGGGAGCCGAAGCGCCAGATTCCAGTCCGGCTTGTCCTCGCACCAGGCTTGAATGTCCGGATAGGACGGCATGATTCCGGCGTTCCCGGTGTAGCCGTCCGGCGGCGGGATTTTGCGGCGCGGCGGAATGGGAATCACTCCACGCCAGCCGAGATTCCAGTACTCGTGTGCTGCCCGGCCGTAGATGGGCTCAGACATCGGCATCTACCGTCTCGCTGAGTCCGGATTCCGTCTCGTGCCCGCACCGGTGGCATGTCTCCGTGGGCGCCGGGAATTTCCAGGGCGGCGGCCATGCCCAGCTGTACCGCTTGCGCCAGCACGCCGTACAGATCGGCCGGTGAATCAGATCCGGATACAGCTCCAACGGCTTGGGCGATGGCTGCGCGGACCCGAAGGGATTGCCGATCGGGTAGCCGAAAATGGGCATGGCTCTACAGCTTTCGGGGATTGGACACAATGTCCTCGGGGCCGCCTATGCGCTTCTTGCACTGAGCGCAGCGCAGCGGGTACGGCAGATTGAGCAGAGCCTCATAGCAGCGCAGACACAGGAACGCACTGCGGTAGGAAGTCTTTCGGTGCGTGTGGACCAGCTCGACGCTGTACCGGGAGGGTAGGCCGCACTGCTTGCCGGTCTTGGCGTTCAGGGCATCGCAGGGTGGCTTCGACTCGGATTCGTACTCGGCCAGCGCTGCCAGATCATCGTCACTGGTTGTCATCTCGATGCCTCGGCCAGAATCCAGGGCACGTGATGCCGTGCCGACGATAGAGGTTCATGCCGTACTGCCGGGCGGCTGCGAGCGCAATCCCGCTGAGCACCAAAGGCTGACCCGACATGATGGCGTACTGCGCATAGACGGTCCGGCCGCCGTGCTCCCTGTCGCCGGGCGCGAGATCAAACGTCATCGCTCCCACGCTAAGAACGGGCTCACCACATCTCGGGCATAGACCGGCGTTCATTGCCGCGCCCGGCGGTGCGCCCAGAACACGGCCTCACGGTGGCTGTCGAATGACTCGTAGATGCCGTGCCCGATGGCGGCCCATCGCGGAAGACTTCCGAGCTTGCGCACTCGGAGTTTGCCCAGCCAGTCTTCGAGCACGGTTACCGGCAGCTCGATATCCGAGTACATCGCGAAGTCACCGGAGCAGTGGGTTACCTGACCTTCACCCTTCGCAGTGAACTCGTGTCCCTGGGAGTCGATGAATCGTGTCTCCGGTCGCAGGTTGTAGATTTCGTGCCAGCTGTAAATTGTTCTCGCGGTGTGCATTTGGTGCCCTTTCTGACAGTCGTCGGCCCCACACCCGGGCAGCCGCGAACGGATGCGATCCGGGTATGAGACCCGCGAGGTCAGAAGTCGTCGCCGCCGCGGTCTTCCCATCGATCGAGTAGCCACAGCAGCCCGACCGACATGCCGATGACGCCAAAGGCCGCCCCGCTGAGCAGGATCACCAACACGGCGACCAGAGTCAGCGCCGTCATCACTTCTTCTGGTTCTTCAGCGCCTGGAGCAACTCCGGCTGAACGTCTTCCGCGTTGTCCGGAAGCATGGCCGCCAGGTTCTCGTCCAGCCCGTTCTCACGGAGCAGATCGCGAGTGCTCTTGGGCTTGCTGTCCTCGCGCGTTTCCTTCCGGGCGGGTTCTTCCTTGGCCCTCTCGGAACGGTCGCCCAGGGCGATGTCCGCAGAGTTGAACTCAAAGCGGAATAGGTGCTCGGGGCTGGCTCCCTTGAAGGGCTTCGGGCCGTCCGCGATTCGCTCGATGGTCAGCCGCGAACCGTAGGCCGCTGCGACAACGGCAAAGCCTCGTTCATCCAGAGCCCGGGAGAACGCATCTCGGTTGGGGCCGAACTCTTTCACGAAGGTGCGGCGGGTGCCGTCGTCTTCGTCGTCGGTGCGCTTGGCCGTGGTGTCGGTCAGAACGAGTTTGATCTGATAGGCCAGCCTGCCGGACTCGTACGTCTTGTGCTGCCCGGCCTTCGGGTGATCCTTGGGATAGATCACCTTGACCATCTCGGCAGACTTCAGCGTGCCGGTGACCTTGGTGCCGACTTCTTCGAAGGGGAAGACCGGCGGACCACCTCCGCCCCGCAGCACATCGTCAACGGAACGGACCTGCTGAACCTCGTTGTTCTCGGTCACTGTGTTTCTTCTTTCAACGTGGGCAACCCTTTTGGGCTCCCGGGTCTATTTCTTGGATGGGCTTTCGGGCGGCTCGAAGATCTCGGCCCCGCAGTTCAGGCAGACGTACGCGGTTCCATCTAGCGACTGGTCGATGATCTCCAGCCGGTGGTCATACTCGACGCCACAACCCTCGTCATAGTCGATAGCAGTCACGCTCATTCCTTCCCCGAACATTGGCGCGGCCCAAAGGGTTTCGGGTTCCACCAGTTGCACAGTCGGCAATCATCGGTAGGTGTGATCGGTATCTGCTGGAAGCGCTCAGGGTGGTGAACCACGTCCAGTTCGTCGCACTGCGCCTTGATGGCGTCCAGGTTGTTCAGCGCCAGGTTGGCGATTTCCTCGCTGTACGGCTCCAGGTACAGGAATCCGTGATGCAGGTCGGACGCCGGGCTGATGAACATGATGCCAACGTGTTCGACCGGGAGGCCCAGCCGCGCATAGCCTTTGCCGTAGATGTGCACCTGGGCGCGGTACTTCCAGCTCGGGCCGTCCTTGCGGTACTTGTCGAACATGTACTTGCCGGGGTGCTTCCAGTCCACGACGGTTCGCCGCTTCACGTGGTAGGCATCGCATGATCCGGGGTGCTTGTCGTGGCCGTACACCTTGGCTTCCGGAATCCAAAGCTGTTCGCCAGCACGGTCATTCGCGAACTTCAGAACTTCTTCGTCTTCCTTGTGAAGCGCGACGCCGACGTACGAACGCCAGATATCGCCGCCGGTGTTCGAGCCCTTGCCCATCTCCCCCGCCGTGAGCCCGAAAGCCAGCTGGCGTTTACAGAGTGAGCCGATTTCGCTGGGGCCGAGTGCTGTCTGAAGCGACCGGGGCCGGTTGTGCGAGTAGTCCCGGAACATGGCCTTGATTTCGGCTTCCAGCTCCCGGCGGGGCAGATCAGAGATATCCAGGGCATCGTCTACGTCGCTCATCGCTCAGTGCTCCAACGTCTTACTGCCCAGGTGAATCCCGCCCTGGCTCTCCTGCGCGAGCACTCGCCGGACCTGCACGAGGATCTGCTGAACCTGACCATCGGTGAGCACGAAGCTTTCCGCGTCGCTGAGCTTGTCCACCAGGGTCATCAGCTGGGCAATCTGAGTTGTCATGCGGTGAATGACTCGGCCCTGGGCGAAGTTGACGCGCTCTTGGTCCTTCAGCCGCCGGACGATGTGCTTGCGCTTCATCGGTGAAATCCGTTCTTCACCAGGATTTGCGCAATGGCCTTGGCCGCCACCTGGGACGGTAGGCCGTTGGCCTGGGCCGTACTCATAGCCGCGAAGGACGCCAGTGTGATTGCTTCGGCGTCATCCAGCTTGGCCATCAGTTCGACCATCTGAGTTGCTCGTGTCGTGTCGTTCATTTCCAGCATTCCTTGCAGCGCAGTTGATTTGGTTCCTCGGGAACGGCCCGGACTTCGCTCCAGATGAGCAGGGCGATGCCGCATTTCGTTTCCAGCCACCAGGCACGCTTGCCCTTGTAGAGCCACCGCTTCTTTGCTCGGACCTGGTGCCAGGGAAACCGCTTCGAAGGCTCCCGGGAGACGTGGACGTACAGCGGGGTGCTCACGGCTTAGCCGCCGCAGCGTTCTTCTCCAGCTCGGCCACGCGCTGTGTCAGGTCGGCTATCTGCCCCTTCTGCCTCTCCAGGATGGTGCTCACGACTTTCAGCGCCAGTGCGAACAAGCTGGTGCGGAACTCCAGTCCTTCGATGCTGCTCATTGGTCCTTCTCCAGTTCCAGTAGTCGCTTTGCCGAGACGGACGCGCGGTCCGCGTATCGGGTGGCGTGGATGGCGGCCGTCGTCTTGTCCTGCGCGATGGCCAGATTCCAGATGACCCTTGCCATGTCGGCTTCCGGGTCGAACACGATGTGCCCCTCGGGGATTGGTGGATCTAGCAGCCGCCGGGACTTCAGTACTTCCTCGGCCCACTTGACCCGCTCGGGCGGCTGCTCCCGCATGAAGATCGGCATCGAGTACGCCACTTGCCGCCGGGACTTCAGATCCACCACGGCCCAACTGCTTTCGGACCGGACCCATGCCGAGTTCGCGACCGGGCCGGCGCTCCAAACGAATCCGTGCCGCGGTGAGCCTTCGAGGTCGATGTACCTCATGAGCAGTCACCACAAGGGCTGTCCAAATGGTCGCTAACGGTCCCGCAATCTGGGCAGAAGTGGCGATCGAGGTTGCACGTCATGCAGCACCACATGCAGCCGTCGTCCGGCCCGTGACTGCATCTGCTCGGCCGGTACTCACAGCCTTTGTCGCCCCACTGGGGTAAACCGGTGTCGTTCATGACCCGTACCCCAGCCGCTTGCTCTCGGCAGCCATCTCGTCCCGGTGTTCGAGCATCGATTGCACGGCTTCGGCCAGGTACATCAGCAGCGGGTCAACCGGGCACCACCACTCAGCCTCGTAGTGCCCATCGGCGTAGATGGTGAGCGTGGCAATCCGGATATCGGCGTCCAGCTGTTCGTCTTCGTCCCCAAAATCGTCGGGGGAGGAATCCAGCTTTCGCGCGAGATCATCGAGAGCCTGCTGATTCCCGGCCAATTCGGCTTCCAGCTCGTCCCGCTGGGCTTCGAGCTGCTCACGCTCTTCGGGGGTCATCGGGCTACTCATCGCTCACCACCCGGAACGAGCGGGTCCGCTTGGTCTTCCGCGCTTTGTCGTCCAGGTCCGGGTAAATCTGGATGGCCAGCGCCTGGTCGAACACGCGGGACTCGGACCGGTACCAGGTCAGCGCCTTTCGGCCGTCCACCATCAGTTCCTCGGACTCACCTAGGAACTCTTCGATGACCGAGCGGGCTGCCTTGCGCTGCTCTTCCAGTCCTTCGATCTCGCGCCCGGCCCAGCGGTAGACCTCATAGGCGTGGCGTACGTCGTCGGGTAGTTCATCGGTGCTCATGTGCTGTCTCCTCATCTGCGATTCCCCACCGTTCGACGGCTCTCGTGGTGACCCCGTAGCCCTGGGCAATCCAGGCAATGGCCTGTTCCCGGCTGATGCCGAGCTGCTCTGTGGCGAAACGGAAGTCAGCGGTGGCGTCCTGCTTGCGCTGGTCCAGTTCGGCGTGCTTGGTGGGCACGGTGGGGGCCAGGCAGCGGTTACAGCGAGCACCCCACCCCGTAGCCAGGAACTCACTCGGCAATCGGTAGTTCCGGCAGGCAGAGCAGTACTTACGCGCGGCTCTCCAGCGCCGGTTTGCCGTGTTCTGCCGGTCGGTGCCCGCTCGGGAGTCGCCACAATCGAAGCAGCGGGCACCGCGGGCATTGCTGGGGAACTGCGAGAGCGGTAGATAGCGGCGGCATCCTTGACAGGACTTCTTCGAGCCCCTGATCCGGCGCATGTCCTCGGCGTAGCAGGCTTTGCACGTCCGGTGCTCGTACCTCATCGGGGCTGCTTGGCCACAGCGGTTGCAAGTCTTCATGCCGCCATGTCCCCGCTTGCGATGAGCCGCAGCTTCTTTCGAGTCGGGGACTTGTCCAGGCTGGGCTTCGATCCCAGGATCACCCCGGCCTGCACAACAGCTACAGCGTCAGTGTCGAGAGCGAACTGAGCACACTCCCGCATGACCGGGCAGCCAGCGCAGAGCTTTCGGGCGAGCTTGGTGCCACCGTTGCGCCGGACGGTCTCGGCGTCGAAGACCTGCACGGGTTCACCTAGGCACTTGGCGCGCGCGGTCCAGGCGTACACGAACCTCATGGCACGAGTCCCAGCATTCGGAGAAGCTCCACCCGTGCTTCCAGCGGTAAGTCCTTGGAGGCCACCAGCTTCCGAACACTCTGCCGCTGGGTCTCCCCTACATTCGGGACGGAGATTTCCCCCAGCCTGGTCAGGACTGCATGGGCCGTGCGGCTCGGTTCTTTTTCGCGGTAGTCGCCGAAGTAGTCATTGCTGTACTCGCTCATGACGGGTCCGCCATCTCAGCGAGTACGGACTGAGCGCTGGCCACGAACGAGGCGAAGGTATCCCTGGTGAACGGGACTTCGAAGGCCACCTCACCTTCACGCAGAACCGTGACGTACGCGGCGTCTCCGATCATGTTTCCCTGAACTCCCACCCGGTCCGAGCCGGTCATGAGTTCGGTTTCGCGTACGTGGAATTCGAGGATGCTCGACAACTGTTCGTAGACCGTGCTCAGCAGCCGCTTGGGGCCGTCCATATTCATCGGCATAGCGTCGTAAAGGTCCATCGTGGCCAGGAGCTTCACGAGGTAGTTGGCGATGTGATGCCGAAGTGGTTGCCCCAGAGGGAGTTCCGGCAGATCAGTGTTGGTCATGGGGTTACTCATCGGGCTCATCTCCTAGAACTTCGGCCCACTCGTCGGGGGTCATGCCGGTAATCAGGAACTCGCGGTGGTCGGCATCGAGGAACGGCAACGCTGTCTGAACGTGCTCTCGCTGATCGGGCGACGCCATCAGCCAGGACATGACCGCGCTCTGATGCTCGGACGGGAATTCCATTGAGCCGCAACGCCCGAACTGGCTGACGGCATGAACCGTGAACGTATTCATGACAGCGCCTCCGAGACAGCCGCAACCAGATCCCGCGCGTTGGGCGGGCAGACCGCGTTTCCAGCGAGACGTACTCGGTCGCGCTTGCTGCCAATCAGTTCGTACGTGCGCGGAAAAGCCATGCCCGACAGCACTTCTTCGGGGTCCAGCATTCGAAATGCACAGTCCTCCACGGCTGGCGTCTCGGGCATCGCTAGTCCGTGATGGTTGCCGGACGCCGCGAACGTGTCGAAGGGGTGCTGAACCGACTTCACGTTGTTGTGATTGCGGAGCGGGACCACGAAGGCGAAGCGGTCGGTGCCGGTGAACGTGCGGTGGGGCTGGTCTGTGGTGCCCGCTGGACTCCGGCCGTAGTAGGGAATCAGCAATCCCGTTTCACGCCTGCCGGTTTGGGTCCGCATCGGCTCCGTTGTCGGATGGGCGATCTTGCCTTCGCGCCCTTCGACGGGAATCAGCAGCCCTTCGTTCTCCCGGGTTGTCCTGGTGCGCATGACATCCGCGACCGAGTACGCCGTGTCGTTCCACGTGCCACCGGCGGGGACCAGCATCGGACCGAAGTAGCGGGACAGCCCTTCTTCGATACGGGCCATGGTCTTCGGCGATAGCGGGCGCGTGCGATCACCGATGCGGGTAGCGGGAAGGGACCAGTCGATAGCGGCGGCGGCGGGCAAGGTGGCAGGCTGCAACGTCTGATGACACTTCGCCCAGCGCGGGCAGCGCCATTCGTACTGCTTGCCGTAGGTGCCCCAGGACTTGCCCGGCTTCCAGTGCTGAACACATTGGACCGTTCGGTCACAGTTCGGGCAGTGCGCCCAGGGTCGCGTCCACTTCTCCACGTCGGGCCGCCGGTCGCCCTTGCGGGTGATGACGGCATACGCCCGATTGCGGCTCTGCGGTGCGGGTTCCCCCGTCCCCTGAGCGTGCATCGAATTGACGAACACCCACTGGACGACATAGCCCAGGTTGTCCCAGGCCATCAGCCACGCGGGAAGCAACTCCCAGCGCATCACGTCCGGGACGTTTTCGAAGATGATGGCGCGGTACTTGTGAAACTCCGTGAACCGCAACAGATCCCACATCGTGGCCCTGGACTTCGTGGCGGTCTCATCCTGGGAAAGTCGGCCCCGTCCAGCGATGCTGTGATTCGTGCATTCCGGAGAGCCCCAGAGGATATCGGTCCGGGGGTAGCGGCGCGGCTCAGCCTTGGAGATGTCCGCGCAATCGTGGTCGGTCTGCTGGTGGTTGTGCCAGTGGTTCCAGACGGCCTTGTCCCAGTGGTTGATTGCCATTACGGCACGGATGCCGGGAACCTGGATAGCCCCACTCGTGCTACCGCCTGCGCCACAGAATAGATCGGTCAGGGTCAGTTCGGTGTTCGAGTTAAATTGCGCGACAGTGCTATTCGGGTCGCCGTAGACCTCACGCAGCGCGCGATCCAGCTCGCCTTCTGCGTACTCTTCGAGAGACTTGCCGAAGAGTGTGAGCTTCGTCGGTCCGGCGGTCATTCCGAGCACCCCCGGCCATCAGCGCAGAAGCGTTCGATCATCTGCATTTGCTCGATGGTTTTCTGATCCCACTCCCACCGGCGCTCTTCGCGTAGGCGGTCGATGGCGGTCGGGCTTCCCGCTCCGGGGTTCAGGAATGAGCCGGGATGTCCGGGCCAGCGGTTGCCGCTGTAGGGGTTGAAGTGCCGGTCTCGCCAGGCGTACCAGCCGTCATAGTGGTGGCTGCACATCTGCGGCGGCCGTACGGTGAACCGCTGGTCTTCCGGGTGTGCGCCGTTGTGCTTGTCGGCGTAGCGCATGATGCGCCAGTTCGCGCCTTCCCAGCGAGTCCAGTTCTGGAGAATCTCGGCCGGTATCGGATAGGTGTTCAGATACTTATCCGGGATGGTTTGGGTGTTCATTGACCCGACTTCCTTGGCGGGAAAAGAGATAGGTCTAGCCACTGCGGAATAGCGAATTGCTTTGTCCCCGTGGACTTTCAGGCGGGCCAGCGAACGAGCTTCAGGAACTCGCCGAGACCCCGGTGATACGGGCCGTGCCTATCCAGCAGCTCTGTGCAGATCACGGGCTGGCGTTCGTTCTCCTGCGACCAGTGGTCGGGATACGACGCGCTTGGGTGCTGCGCTCCGCAGCGTGGAACCTGGTTCAGAGTCACGATTCCGCCCCTTTCGCTTGCGGTCAGCGATTGCGGGCACAGATTCTGTGTTTGCTGAGAGCCCCAGCTCATCGCGGTGGGCCAGCAGGTAGGTCAGCACGTTTCGGATGGTCTGCGCGGGAACCGGTCCCATCCGGGCAATTCTTCGGTCTAGGGCTGCCTCTAGACCAACATCTTCGGTGGTCATGCATCTGAGCGTGAGACAAACCAGACATTTGCGGAAGACCTTGAACACAGAATCTGTGTTTCCGAATCCAATCCGTTACCCGAGCCATACCAGAAACGTCCTAGGCGGTTCGTAGCCGCGCGGGGATACTGGGCTGTATGGACAGGCACCGGTTGCGGTTGGGGACGCTTGTGCGTCAGCGGCGTCGGAAGCTTGAACTGCGCCAGAAGGATCTACGGCCGCTTGGTGGACCTTCGGCCGAGACAGTACGGCTCATCGAGAACGGCACGTGGACCGTCAACAACCCGCAGGATGACACCCTGGACGGCCTGGACGTTGCACTGGGCTGGCGCATTGGAAGCTGTCGGTCCATCCTCGCTGGCGGTGAGCCCATGGAGGCCGACAGCATCGCCGCACGTGCGGCCACGGAAGCGCTCGAAGGCTGGGCATCGTCGCAGGCTCTCGAAGCTGGTTGGTGTGCCGTGCCGCGGTGGATGGTGTCAGACCTGGTGGCCGTCGCCTCCGAGCTGTCGCTTCAGACGCGTGGAATGGGCAACGAGGTGGGCGAGACCGCCACCCGCATACATACGCTGGCGTCCGATATCCTGGCGCTGGTGATGGCGTCCGAGCGCAGCCCCGCCGAATTGGCCAAGCTACTAAAGCGGCTGGAACAGGTTTCGTAAAGAAGAATCCGGCCAATTCGGGAAAATTGGCACAATAGGTCATACCGTAGGCACGATAAGTGCAAAAGCCGCGCGGAGATCATCGCTATTTTGAAGGTATGAAGCGCGAGGAAATCCCCCCTGATATGCAGGGGCGGGTGAAGTCGCTGCTCCGGACTTACCTCACAGCTGTACTCGTGGCCGGAGCGCAGTTCGCCGAGCCCGATGGGCTGTTTCCGGTTGACTCGTTCTCCGCCCGCGCCGAGCTTTTCGCCGATGTGCTGGCGGTTGATGACGGGGAGCCTCACAGTTCGGAAGCTCCCCGCGAGACGGCCTAGGCCACGCTCACCTTCCACTGAATATCGATGCGGTCAGGGTTGAATCTGCGCCCCTTGCCGCCGCCCTTTCCGCTCGCGAGGCTCGGAATCCGGTGCAGGATCACGATATCCAGCCCGGCCCGAATGAGTTCGCGACGAACCTCCAGCGGCCATGTGTCCCAAAGCTCCGATGCCTGAGCACCGGCGTACTTGGCCAGCACTGCGGCCCCTGATCGCCTGCTGGAGAACTGAGCGTCTAGTTCCGCTTGGAGACCTTCGATCTCGGCCAGTAGCGGCCCCTCGATGCTGCCAAGAGCCCGTGCGGAGATCTTCCCTGCCGTCGCCTGAGCGTAGAAGTCCTCCAACCGAGCTTCCAGGGTCTGAACCTCACTCCGCAGCCGGAGAATCTCGGATGCGTCTTCCTCGGTGGGTTCACGGAGCTTGGCAATCAGCTTCGGGTGCGTGAGCAACTTCTTCATGGCCTTGACCACGAGCGCTTCGAATGGTTCTGCCACAACGGAGATTTCGTTGCAGTCAACACATCGGTAGTACGGTCGGCCCGAGTGGTTTGGGCCGTAGCGCCCTGTGTAATAGATGTTCGTTGAGCCGCACGAACCCCCACACGTCGGAATGTATGACAGCAAATGCGCTGGCTTAGTTCCCCGTTGGGTCTTCCGATTCGGATCTCTGAGAATCTCGCACAGCCGCCGGTGTTCATCCTCTGTCATCAGGGCGGGCCAAACACCTTTGCCCACAACATCACCTTTTACGGTCCGCAATCCGGCCAGCGTCGGGTTCATGAGCATTCGACGGAACTGTGTTCTGCCCCATTCCTGTTCGGTCTTCTTCTCCACGTAATCGGCTGCTGCTGCGACGGAATGCCCGCTGACACCTGATCGGCCCTCGAGAATCGCGTCCACAGATTCCCTTACGGCCGTGGACGAAACGGGGTCCAGAATCCAAGAGACCGCCTTTCCCGTCTCAGGGTCGAACCGCTGCTTGTAGATCCGGGGCATTTTCCCGTGAGGTACGCCATCGGCAATACGCTGGGCCACTTTGGATTTGACTTTGTAGCTCGTCATATCCGAGTTGTGCGCAGCCGTCGCGCCGGTCACGCGGAAGACCAGGCGATGATCCGGATTCCCCGGGTCGTACTCAGCGCCCGCGAAGTTGAAGCACACCCCCAGACCGCGGCAAAGCTCCATCAGCTCTTCACGTTCGACTGGCCGCCGCGAAATACGGGTGTCCTCACGCGCGGCTAGAACGAACTTCGCGTGGGGGTTCTGGCGTCGAATCAGCTGGATCTTGGAGGCCATGACCCTCTGAAGCTTCTTATAGCCCGGCCGCTCTTTGATCGTGTACTCGGACGCGCTGATCGGCTTGTCTTCCTTGATGGTGGCCAGGATCACGTTCCCCGGCCGGGTAGCCATCTCGGTCAGATGCCGCAACTGGCCGGGCACGCTCTCCCCTTCAGACAACTTGACGTGTCTTTTTTCCTCCGACACCCGGGCGTAGAGGAACCAGTAAACCGCTGGCACATCGACGATTGTCTTCCGCATCGACACTCCTTCGGGCATTACCCCAGCTAGGCCAGGGTTGTATCATTCTATTGCTTGTGCTAAGCCGTTGATCAGGTTTATGCTGGTAGTTACCAACTTTCGTACCTATCTCGGCGCATTCGTCGAGGAAGAGCACGCCGCGATGGGCGCAACTGGCCGCGCCCGGACGGGCCGAACCCGAACCGCCGCCGATCATCGCCGCGACCGACGATGAGTGGTGGGGCGCGACGAAGGGCGGGGAGAAGATCAGCGGGTGGTCGTCCGACAGGATGCCCGCGACCGAGTGGATGGCCGTCACCTCCAGGGACTCGCGTTCGCGCAGCGGTGGCAGCAGGCCCGGAAGGCGTTGGGCCAGCATGGTTTTGCCGATGCCGGGTGGGCCGGTCAGGAGCAGGTGATGGCCACCGGCGGCCGCCACCTCCAGCGCCCAGCGGGCTTCGTCCTGGCCGACCACCTCGCGCAGATCGCCGACGGGCGGAAGCAGCGGTGGCGCGGTCGGCTCGGGCAGGGCGAGGTCGAAACTGCCGCGCAGCCAATCCAGGAGTTCGCCCAGGGTGGACGCGCCGAGCACCTTGATGCCGTCCACCAGACCGGCCTCGGGCAACGCGGCCGTGGGCACCACCACGGTGCCGCGACCGGCGGTGCGGGCGGCGAGTACCGCGGGCAGGATGCCGCGCACCCGGCGCACCCGGCCGTCCAGGGCGAGCTCGCCGAGCAACACCGTATCGGCCAGCCGATGGGCGGGAATGGTGCCCGCCGCGTCCAATACGGCCGCCGCCAGGGCCAGGTCGTAGACCGAACCCACCTTGGGCAGCGTGGCCGGGGACAGCGCCAGCACGACCCGCCCGTCCGGCCACTTCTCCCCCGTATTGCTCACCGCCGCGCGCACCCGGTCACGCGATTCCTGCAAGGTGGTATCGGGCCGCCCGACCAGATGCACCGAGGGCAACCCCTGGCCGATATCGGCCTCGATCTCCACCAGGGTCCCGTCCACCCCGGCCACCGCCACCGAAAACGCTCTCCCCAAAGGCATGTCAGAACACCGCCTTGAGGTGTTCGATCACCGGTTCGGTGCCGGGCCGCATGAGCACCGACACCACATCGAACCGGACCCGCCGCCACGGCCCCTGCTGTTCGTGCAGCCACAGTAGTGCCAGCCGCCGTATGCGCTGCTGTTTGAGAAAGGTGACGGCCTCGGCGGGCGGGCCGAAGGCACAGCTGCGCCGCGTCTTCACCTCGACGAAGGCGGTGATGCCCTCGCCGTCCCGCCCGATCAGATCCAGTTCCCCGTACCGGCAGCGCCAATTGCGGGCAACGATCTGCATCCCGGCGGCGCTCAGATACCGCGCCGCCAGCTCCTCCCCATGCGCTCCGAGCGCGAGATTGTCTCCCATTCAGCCAGCATGGCCGGGCCCGTGACGGACCCGGCCATGCCGACCTGCGGAAACAGACTGCCTGTGGATGCCGAAAGGCTGTGGATTACTCCGGAAGCCGCAGGTCAGGCTTCTCCAGCTCTTCGATATTGACATCTTTGAAGGTGATGACGCGAACATGCTTCACGAAGCGGGCGGGCCGGTACATATCCCAGACCCACGCATCGGACATGCGCACCTCGAAGTACACCTCGCCATCGGCGTTCTGCGGCCGCAGCTCGACCGTATTTGCCAGGTAGAAGCGGCGCTCGGTCTCCACCACATATGAGAACTGGCCGACGATGTCCTTGTACTCGCGATATAGCGAGAGTTCCATCTCGGTTTCGTACTTCTCGAGATCCTCGGCGCTCATCGGGTGGAACGTCCTCCTTGTCGCCCAACTGGGTGTACGGACATCATCCCGCATACGCGGTATCGGTAGCCACCCGGCCGGTCTCCCGCACATTGCGCCAGGACCGCCGGTGCTCACTGGTGATGCCCAACCGCCGCAGGGCCTCGGTGTGTTCGGGCGTGTTGTAGCCCTTGTGCCCGGCGAAACCATAGCCGGGGAATTGCTCGTCGAGCTGGACCATCATGCGGTCCCGGGTGACCTTGGCGAGCACGCTCGCCGCGGCGATGCAGGCCGCCGTCGCGTCACCACCGATGACCGGCAGCGACGGCACCGGCAGACCGGGCACCCGGAACCCATCGGTCAGAACGTACCCGGGGGTCGGGTCCAGTCCGGCCACCGCACGCCGCATACCTTCGATATTGGCGACGTGAATACCGATGGAGTCGATCTCCCAGGCCGGGATGACGATCACCTTCCAGGCCAGCGCGACCCGTTTGATGATCGGGAACAGCTCCTCGCGCGCGGCCTCGGTGAGCCGTTTGGAGTCGTCGAGCCCGGACAGCGAGGTGTACGCCTTGGGCGCGAGCAGACAGGCCGCCACCACCAGCGGTCCGGCGGACGGACCGCGGCCCGCCTCGTCGACACCCGCGACCGGACCCAGCCCGCTGCGGATCAGCGCCGCCTCGAGCGTGCGTAGCCCGCTCGCACGGCGCATCACCACCCGCGGCGGCCAATCGCCGCGTTCGATCGGCTGAATCTTCTTGCCGCCGCGTGACTTCTGCGATGCAGTGCCACGCGCAGACCCGTTCGCCATCTTCCCCACCGGTCGATTATCCCGCTCGAGCTCAGTTGGTCTGCGGGTCTTGCGACTTCACGAATCCGATCCGGCCCAGCGGCCAGATCTTGTAGACCGCCTTACCGCGCACATCGTCGACGGGCACGGTGCCCTGGAGTTCATCGCGCATGTGATAGCGCGAGTCCGCGGATTCGGCGCGATTGTCGCCCATCACCCACAGATTGCCGTTCGGCACCTTGATCGGGCCGAACGCGCGACCGCCCGCGTTGAACGGGACCTCGGGGTGTTCGGGATCGAACTTGTTGTTGAACTTCACGTACGGCTCGTCGAGTGGCTTGCCGTCCACCAGGATTCGGCCCTGCGCGTCACAGCACTGCACGGTCTGCCCGCCGGTCGCGATGACCCGCTTGACCAGATCGTTCTCATCCGGCGGCACCAGGCCGAAGAAGGAGAAGAAGTTCTGCACCCCGCGCATCATGGTGTTCTTCGACCGGATGGAGGTGTAGTGCTTGTTCCAGTCGTCGGTCGGGCCGACGAACACCACCACGTCACCCGGCTTCGGATCACCGAAGTAGTAGCTCAGCTTCTGCACGTAGATGCGGTCGCCGGTACAGCCCGCGCACCCGTGCAGGGTTGGCTCCATCGACTGCGAGGGAATCACGTACGGCCGCCCGATGAATGTCACCACCAGCGCGGTGATGACCGCGGCAATGCCGATGAGCATCGGCAGTTCCTGCCAGAACGGCCGCTGCTTCTTCTTCGGCTTGGGCGTCGGCGCATCCGCTGCCCGACCGCTGTCGTCCGCACCGGACACCGTCACCGACTCGCTCTCGTCTGCCACCGGAACAGAGTAGCCCGGCACCGCGAAGAACCATGCGGTGCCGGGCTACTCGGCGTTCGGAGCGAAAAGCTATATCAGCGCTTTTCCTTGATCTTCGCGGCCTTGCCACGGAGATCGCGCAGGTAGTACAGCTTGGCGCGGCGGACGTCACCACGGGTGACGACCTCGAGGTGGTCGATGTTCGGCGAGTGCACCGGGAAGGTGCGCTCCACGCCGACGCCGAACGACACCTTGCGCACGGTGAAGGTCTCGCGGATGCCACCGTTCTGGCGGCGAATCACGACGCCCTTGAAGACCTGGAGGCGCTCCTTGTTGCCTTCGATAACCTTCACGTGCACGTTGACCGTGTCACCCGGGCGGAAAGCCGGGATGTCACTGCGCAGCGACTTTTCGTCGACGAAGTCGAGGGTGTTCATTTCCGTCCTTATATGGATTCGCGCGAACAGAGGAACCTGGTGGCTACCTGCCCGGAAGGGAGATGCTCTACCGGTTCGTGCTCCGGATATTGGGCGGTGCCCCGGCAGCCGTGTTCAACACTCGAACACGTCCAAGGCAACCTGAGCATTGTGCCAGACGGAACCGCCCGCGCTGTAATCGGGGGTGTACCGCCGCACTGCCTGATCAGCGTACTAGGCGGTCAGGAGCGGCTGTTCGCGCGGGTGATGGCCGAGGCGATATCGGAGACCAGCGGCGGATAGTCGGTGCGGCCGGTGACCACCTGGAGGAAGACCAGGCAGTCCTGGGCGGCCGCGGCAACCTCCAGGCATTCGCGGAGTTCGCCGACCGTGGTCGCGCGCAGGGTGAGCACAGAGTCCTCGTCGCCGCCGAAGGCGTGCGGGAGTTCGGACCAGCGCCAGGGCGCGATGTCGTTGTACGGGGCGGCGGGTCCGTGGATGGCGCGTTCGATGGCGTAGCCGTCATTGTCGACCAGCACGATGACACCGGTCAGTCGCTCGCGAATCCAGGTGCCGAGTTCCTGGATGGAGAGCTGGGCCGCACCGTCACCGATCACCAGCACCGCGCGGCGGTCCGGACAGGCCAGGCCCGCACCGAGCGCGGCGGGCAGCGCGTAACCGATGGAACCCCACAGCGGTTGCCCCATGAAGGTGATACCGCTCGGCATGCGCAGCGTGGCCAGTCCGAAGAAGGCCGAACCCTGGTCCGCGACAACCACATTGTTGTTGTCGAGGGCTCCGGCGATGAGCGGCCAGAGTGTCGCCTGGGTGAGCGGGGTGTCGCCGGGATCGGTGACCGCGGGGATGACATCGGCGGTGGGCGTGGTCTTGTCCGGGTCCGCGAATTCGGCGCTCAGTTCGGTGAGAATCTCCAGCGCGGCCGGGAGCGAGAGCGGGGCGTACGCGTCCACTCCGCCGATCACCGTGCGCTCCGCGCCGATCTCGAGGGTCCGGCGCGCATCGATGCGATGACTGAATCCGGCGGTGATGCTGTCGGTGTACTGCACGCCGACGGTCACCAGTCGCTCGGAATCCTCGACGGCCGCGCGCACGGTCTCGGGCGAGGCGGCACCGGTGTAAACGCCCAGGAAGTTCGGGGTCGATTCGTCGACGAGGGTCTTGCCCCAGGCCAGCGTGGCGTACGGCAGATCGCCGGCGGCGAGCAATCCGCGCAGTTGATCGGTCGCGCCGATGCGATTGACGAAGACATCGGCGAGCACTGTCACCCGGCGGTCGGCCAGGAATTCGCGGGCGGCCGCGGTGAAAGCGGTGCGCGCCCCGGCACTGCTGAAGTCCGCGGGCGGAGCCAGGGGCGTGCTCGGCGGTGTCACCTCGATGCGCGCGGTGTCGGTGGCGAGCATCAGATACCCCGGACGCCGGTGCACCAGTACCGAATTCAGCACCCGATCGATTTCCTGGCAGGCATCAGCCGCACCGAGATCGGCCTGCGCACAGGTCACTTCGGCGGCGATCCGCCGGAAATGATGGAAATCCCCATCGCCGAGCGTGTGATGGATGATGCGGTGATTGGCCTGAATGTCCTTGGCGGGCACGCCGACGATATGCACGACGGGCACGTACTCGGCGTAGCTGCCCGCGATGGCGTTGACCGCGCTGAGCTCACCGACACCGTAGGTGGTGACCACCGCGCCGATTCCCCGCAGGCGCGCGTACCCGTCCGCGGCGTATCCGGCATTGAGTTCATTGGCGCTGCCGACCCACCGGATACCGGGATGCTCGACCACGTGATCCAGGAATTGCAGGTTGAAATCGCCTGGGACACCGAATATCTCGGTGACGCCGAGTTCGTGGAGCCGATCGAGCAGGTAATCGCCGACAACGTAGCCCATGCCCAACCCTGACACGCCGACCGTCAGTCAGCAATCTTTCTGCTACCCAGGTGTGGCGTGGGTAACGGGGCGGACGGGGCCGGAACCACGGTACGCACCAACTCTTCCTCGGCTGCCCTGCGCACATGCGCGACATCCGGGCTACCCGCGACCAGATCCTGGAGGAAGATCTTCGCCCGGATCACCGGCCGCCGATATTTGCGCTCCCGCACGATCGCGCGCCGCATCCGCCCGCGGCGACTGCCGTACCGCCAGCGCGCCCACGGCGCACCCGGACGACTCAATCGCAGCGCGCCGACCACCAGCAATGGCGGGAAGAACATGCCGAACAGACCGGTCCAAATCTTGCCCTTGGCAATCACAATCGCGGCCAGCAACAGATTCACCACCGCGAACGCGGCGATGAGAGTGCGCTCTGCGGTACCGGGATCACGCCGGAAATCATTGATATCGAGCAACCACAGCGGATGGAAACCGAGCAGCAGCAGACCGGTGACCGCGACCGCGACGAACACGGCGTCGACCGAAGTACGGCCCTGCTCTTCCCAATACACGTCACGCAGGTAGTAGATGAGCGCGAACTCGTCCAGCACCAGGGCCGCGCCGACCCCGAAAACCGCCGCCACCGCGCCGACCACTCCGCTGCTGCTGTCGTACAGCGTCACCAGCGTGACGCCCGAACCCAGCACCAGGATGACGCCGAACACCATGTGATGGATGTGCACATCGCCCGCGCGGACATTGCCGGGCCACCAGCGCACCTGTTTGCGAATGAGCCGCACGCTGATCCGAATCAGGATGAAACCGACAATGAAGCCGAGCAGCAGACATGCCAGCGGCAGCCGCCCGTTCTCCACGACGTCGTGCTCCCACCAGCGGTGCAAACCCTTCATCCCGGTCTCGTCTCCCCGTTCCGTCGCTCCGACAAGGTCACGATCGAGCGTAGCGACGACTCGGAAGTGCCCACGTCACCGCCATTCTGCACCCCGCCGTCAGCCGCTCCGTGAACCCGAACCAACAACGAACAAGACAGCAGACACCAGGACGAGAACCCCCATTCGAGGCCGAACCCGGCCGGGGGAGGCTCCCGGCAGCGGGAGCGGAAACCGGTGCGGCAGACCGACACCGAGGTAATGGCGCAGGCCCCGCTCGGGGTTACCTGCGCCATTACCCGGACGTGAGAACTACTTGCCGAAGCCCGCCCGGCGCAGGGCATCGGCCATCGAGCCGCTCGGGGCGGCCTGCGGGCGATTGCCGCCCTGACCACCACGCGCGCCGCCACCCTGACCACCGCGGGGGTTACCGCCTTGGCCACCCTGGCCGCCGCGCGCACCGCCGCCACCTTGGCCGCGCGGGTTACCGCCACCCTGACCGCCCTGACGTGCGCCGCCGCCCTGACCACCGCGCGGACGGCCTTCGCCGCGTTCGGGTTTCGGTGCGCCGGGCTCATCGTCCAGGCGCAGCGAGAGGCCGATGCGCTGGCGCTGCACATCCACCTCCATGACCTTGACCTTCACCACATCACCGGACTTCACGACCTCGCGCGGATCCTTCACGAAGTTGTGCGACATGGCCGAGACGTGCACGAGGCCGTCCTGGTGCACGCCGATATCGATGAACGCGCCGAAGGCGGCGACATTGGTGACGACGCCTTCCAGGACCATGCCCGGCTTCAGGTCGGCGACCTTCTCGATGCCCGCGGCGAATTCGGCGGTCTTGAATTCCGGGCGCGGGTCGCGACCGGGCTTCTCGAGCTCGGCGATGATGTCGGTGACCGTGGGGACACCGAAACGCTCATCGGTGAAATCGGCCGGGCGCAGCGCGCGCAGGGCCGTGGTGTTGCCGATGAGTTCGTGCATACCGCGACCGCTGGCCTCGAGCATGCGCCGGACCACCGGGTAGGCCTCCGGGTGCACCGAGGAGGTGTCCAGCGGGTCGTCGCCGCCGCGAATGCGCAGGAAGCCCGCGCACTGTTCGAAAGCCTTGGGGCCCAGCCGCGGCACGCTCAGCAGCGCGGTGCGGCTGCGGAACGGGCCGTTGGCGTCACGATGCGCCACAATGCTTTCCGCGACCGAGCCGGTGATACCGGAGACGCGGGACAGCAGCGGCACCGAGGCGGTGTTGACGTCGACGCCGACCGCGTTCACCGCGTCCTCGACGACCGCGCCGAGCGAGCGGGCCAGCAGGGTTTCGGAGATGTCGTGCTGGTACTGGCCGACGCCGATGGACTTGGGATCGATCTTCACCAGCTCGGCCAACGGGTCCTGCAGGCGACGGGCGATGGAGACCGCACCGCGCAGCGAGACATCCATATCCGGGAGTTCCACCGAGGCGTACGCCGACGCGGAATACACCGACGCGCCCGCCTCCGACACCACGATCTTGGTGGGCTTGTTCTCCGGAATACGCGAAATGAGTTCGGCGGCAAGGGCATCGGTCTCGCGCGAGGCGGTGCCGTTGCCGATGGCGATGAGCTCCACCTTGAACCGCGCCACCAGTGCGCCCAGTACGGCGAGCGACTTCTCGGTCTGCCCGGTGTGCGGGTAGATGACCTCGGTGGCGACGGCCTTACCGGTGGAGTCGACCACCGCGACCTTCACGCCCGTGCGGAAGCCCGGGTCCAGGCCCATGGTGGTGCGGGTGCCGGCGGGCGCGGCGAGCAGCAGATCGCGCAGGTTCATGGCGAAGACGTCGACGGCGTCGCGTTCGGCGCTCTGGCGCAGGCGCATCCGGATATCGATGCCCATGCTCACCTGGAGCTTGGTCCGCCATGCCCAGCGCACGGTGTCCAGCAGCCAGGTGTCGGCCGGGCGGCCCTGTGCGGCGATGCCGAACTTGTGCGCGATGCGGCCCTCGTAGACGGTGCGCTCGCCCGGCTCCGGCTCTTCGGTATCGGCTTCGAGGTGCAGGGTGAGCACCTCTTCCTTCTCACCGCGCAGCAGCGCCAGAATGCGGTGCGAGGGCAGCTTCGAGAACGGTTCGCTGAATTCGAAGTAGTCGGCGAACTTCGCGCCCGCCTCTTCCTTGCCCGCGCGCACCGTCGAGCTGACCTGTCCGCGATTCCACATGAGTTCGCGCAGTTCACCGACCAGGTCGGCGTCCTCGGCGAAGCGTTCCACCAGGATCGACCGCGCGCCGTCGAGCTGTTCGGCGTTGTACTGCGCGGGATCGGTGGTCGGATCGCCGATCAGGGCGTCGGCGACGGGCTCGTGCCCGGCCTCGCGCGCGATCTGCGCCTTGGTGCGCCGCTTGGGCTTGTACGGCAGGTAGATGTCCTCGAGCCGGGCCTTGGTATCGGCGAGCATGAGCTGCGCGTGCAGCGCATCGTCGAGTTTGCCCTGGCCGCGGATGGATTCGATGATCGAGCCGCGGCGGTCGTCGAGTTCGCGCAGGTAGTTCAGGCGCTCATCGAGTTGGCGCAGCTGCGCGTCGTCCAGGCCGCCGGTGACCTCCTTGCGGTACCGGGCCACGAACGGAACGGTGGAGCCCGCGTCGAGGAGTTCGACGGCGGCACGCACCTGCTCTTCCCGCACCCCCAGCTCGTCGGCGATACGGCGGCCGACGCTGGCTAGGCGGACGGTTCCGGTTCCGGTGGAGCTGACGGTGTCTGCGTTGACAGGTTCGGAGGCTATCGTCACGCCCGCAGACACTACCGTCGCAAGGCGACAAGCCCGCACAGTGCCGCACCGAAAGGGCAACAAAGCGAACTGCGCGAAGATTATTCGCCTTCGGGCGGCAGCAGATCGGGGCGGCGGGCGCGGGTGCGTTCCAGGGACTGTTCGTGACGCCAAGCATCGATCTTGGCGTGATTGCCGGACAGCAGGATGTCGGGGACATCGAGTTCGCGCCAGGACACCGGGCGGGTGTAACTGGGGCCCTCGAGAAGTCCGTCCGAGAACGAATCCTGTTCGTGCGACTGCTTATTGCCGAGCACGCCGGGCATCAGGCGCACCACGGCCTCGGTCATGACGAGCACCGCGGCCTCGCCGCCGATCAGCACGTAATCGCCGATGCTGACCTCTTCGACGCGCACGCGCCGGGCCGCGTCATCGAAAACGCGTTGATCGATGCCTTCGTACCGACCGCACGCGAACACCAAATGCTTTTCGGTCGACCATCTTTCGGCCGTGCGCTGGGTGAACGGCACACCGGCGGGAGTGGGCACCACCAGCAGCGCGTCATCGGGGCAGACGTCATCCAGCGCCGGACCCCACACGGTCGGTTTCATGACCATGCCGGGGCCGCCGCCGTACGGGGTGTCGTCGACGGCCTTGTGCACGTCATGCGTCCAGTCACGCAGATCGTGCACGCCGACTTCGAGCAGCCCTTTGTCGATTGCCTTGCCCAGCAAGGCCGTTCGCAACGGCTCCAGATATTCGGGGAAGATCGTGACGACGTCGATTCGCATCGCGCTCACTCCGGATCCAGCAGACCTTCGGGCGGATCGATGACGATCAGGGCGTCGGCGATCGATACGGTGGGGACCATCGCATTCACGAAGGGCACCAGGATCTCTCGCCCCGCGGGACCGGGGAAGCCCTCGGCCGCGGTGATCGAAAGCAGTTCTCCCGCAGCGGAATGCAGCACTTCGCGGACCTTGCCCACGACGGTGCCATCGCCCAATTGCACGGTGAGACCTTCGAGTTCGTGATCGTAGTACTCGTCCGAATCCTCCGAGGGCGGCAGATCGGCGGTATCGATCACGAAGAGCATGCCGCGCAACGCATCCGCGGCTTCACGCGTGACGAGCCCGTCCAGACGCACGAGAAGCCGGCCCGAGTGCTCCCGGGCCGACTCCACTACGTACTTCTGGGTCTGCTTCGCGCGCGGCAGCCGCCCGGAAAGGGAGCTACCGGGCGCGAAACGCAGATCCGGCTCGTCGGTGCGGACCTCTACGACGAGTTCGCCACGCACACCGTGCGATTTGGCGACCCGCCCGACGACGAGTTCCATCTATTGATCCGTGTCGACCACGTCGACGCGAATGCCCTTACCGCCGATACCGGCGACGAGGGTGCGCAGTGCGGTCGCGGTACGTCCACCGCGCCCGATCACCTTGCCCAGATCATCGGGATGCACATGCACCTCGACGGTCCGGCCACGACGGCTGGTGATCAGCTCGACGTGGACATCGTCCGGATTGGCGACGATGCCGCGAACCAGATGTTCGACGGCATCGGCGACGACGGCCGTCATTACTCGGCAGCCGGGGTCTCGGCAGCCTCGGTGGAAGCCTCGGCGGCCTCCTCCTTCTTGGCGGCCTTCTTCTTCGGGGTGACGGCCTCGGTGGTGGGCTCGCTGTCGGCAGCGGCCAGCGCGGCGTTGAACAGGTCCAGCTTGGACGGCTTGGCGGCCTTGGTCTTCAGGGTGCCCTCGGCGCCCGGCAGGCCCTTGAACTTCTGCCAGTCGCCGGTGATCTCCAGCAGACGCTGCACGGGCTCGGTCGGCTGCGCACCGACACCCAGCCAGTACTGCGCGCGCTCGGAATCGATCTGGATGAGCGAGGGCTCTTCCTTCGGCTGGTAGATGCCGATGGACTCGATCGCGCGGCCGTCACGACGGGTACGGGCATCGGCGACGACGATGCGGTACTGCGGGTTGCGGATCTTGCCCAGACGGGTCAGCTTGATACGAACAGCCATGAGACTGTGCCTTTCGATGGCGGCCTTCCACGCGGGAAAGCCTGAGTGGTCACGGCGCAATTCAGCAGCCCACACGGGGTGGGCCCGGTTTTGCGTTGAGTGTGTGACCGCCGCGCGGAACGTATCCGGAGACGGGCTGCACTGTCCTCGACGAGGACGAGCGACCATTCTGCCAGACGGGGTGCGCGCCCCCGAAATCGGGCTAGTCGGTGCGATAGCGCAGCAGCACGATGCCGGAGCGGAACTGTTTGCTCTCGACCAGCCGCAGGGCGGGCACCTTCGCGCCCTCGGGGAACAGTCGCGCGCCCTGGCCCAGGACCACCGGATAGACGAACAGCCGGTACTCGTCGACCAGTCCGGCGGCGGTCAGATCGTGCACCAGGGTGATGCTGCCGGTGCTGACGATATCCTTCCCGGCCTGCTCTTTGATCGCGCGGACCTCGTCCAGCGAGCGCAGCACGATCGAATTGTTCCAGCCCGGATCGCCCATGGTCCGGGAGACCGCGTACTTGCGCATCTCGTTCAACTCGGCGGTGATGCCGGTGTCGTCGTCGTGCTGTTTCGGCCAGTACTCGCGCATGCCCTCGAAGGTGACCCGCCCGTACAGCACGGCATCGCACGCGGCGGTGTGCTTCATGATTTCGGCGAGCACATCGCCGAGTTCCCCCTGCTCCCCCGCGCCGACCGTGAACCAGCCTTCGGTCGCGTCGATGACTCCGTCGAGCGTGATGTTCTGCGTGACAACCAGATCCCGCATGATCAACCTCCCTATCGGTGCAAATGCCTATCCAGTAGGGACGCCCCGGCGGCCGGGAACTCATCGGTGACACGAATCAGCCCACCGGAGCCCGCGCGACTCCGATGGGCTGATCGTGTGGTCTCAGTGGCCGATACTGCCGGTCAGCAGCTTGACGACCAGTCCGGCCAGCACGGCCGTGGCAAAGCTTTCAACGGAACCCAAGGTCTTCTCCTAACAAGGTGGAACGACAAAACATGTGAAGCATGACTGATTCACTTGTCCCGTGTAGCCGAATCCACCAACCTGTGAGTCGATTTCGCGCGGTCAGCTCAGGAGCGAGGTATCCACCGTCACCAAGACCGGTCCGGGTGCGACGACGGTCTCGCCCGCAGCCGCATAGACCTCCTGCCGATACCCGGTCTCGCCCATCCGGTAACAGCAGAACTTGGCAGGTCTACCCGAATGCAGCTCGACAGTCCACAGATACCGAACGCGAGCGGACGCGTAGCCCGCCATCTTCGTATCGCGCTCTTCGCGGGTGTTGCCGGGCGACCACACCTCAACGGCCAGCACGAGTTCATCCGGCTCATAGCTGGTCCGATCGATACCGGCGGTAACCACGGCAACATCGGGAATGACGCCGGTCCGGAACGCGGTACTGATCTTCACGGCGACCGCGGGGAGAACACGTAGATCCGAACGACCCGCCTCGGAGACAGCGGCGTCGAGCAGTTTCGCAAGCTGGAACGAGGCATGCTGATGCCAGCCACCGGGCGCAGGTGTCATATAGCGGTACCCCAGAATGAGTTCGAGACGGGATCCATCGGACGGCTGCTCCTCGGCTAGCCAGTCCTCCACGGTCGTCGGCCCCAGTGGGTGAATAGTCGAAACCTCCGCTGTCATGGTCATTTCCGTCCGATCATGTCGCCACATGAATTGTCGGGATCACTCTCGATCCCTGCCAGTCTGACACGCCCCACCGACACAAATCCGCTGATACAGAGGCATTCACGAGGCGGTCGCGGACACAAGCGCGGCGATGAGGAACACGGCGACGAAACCGCCCAGAATCCAGATCTGGGCGGGCGCGTCCACGCCGTATGAACCGCGCCGCCGGTATGCGGGAACGGTGCTCATGGCAATTCCCCTCCGAATGCCTGGGTGATTGGATTCTAGGAGGCTGGGCGGCGGGCGAATAGCCCATGGAATTACCGGTATGCGGTGACCGGGTCGCGGCGGTCGTAGACGTGGCCGCGCAGGACTACCCAGGCGGGGGTGCTCAGGATGGTGAGGTCGAGGCGCGGATCCTGCTGGTAGACAATGAAATCGGCGCGGGCGCCGGGTTCTATGCCGGAGCGGTGGAGCCAGGAGCGGGCGTTCCAGGAGGAGGCGCCGAGGGCGTCGTGGTTGGAGAAACCGGCGCCGGACAGGGCTGAGATCTCGTCGGCTATGCGGCCGTGCGGGATGGAGCCGCCCGCGTCGGTGCCGGTGTAGATGGGGACGCCCGCTTCGTGTGCCTTGGCGACGGTGTCGCGGGAGCGGCGATGCAGATCGCGCATATGCGCCGCGTAGACGGGGAATTTGCCTGCGCTGTCGGCGATTTCGGGGAAGGTGTCGATATTGATCAGGGTCGGGACCAGGGCGGTGCCATTGCGCGCCATCATCTCGATGGTGTCGTCGGTGAGCCCGGTGCCGTGCTCGATGCAGTCGATTCCCGCTTCCAGCAGGCCGTAGAGGGCGTCCTCGCCGAATACGTGCGAGGTCACGCGCGCGCCCTCGCGATGGGCGGCGTCGATCGCCTCTTTCAGAATGGCGTCCGACCACAGCGGCGCCAGATCACCCACCGACCGGTCGATCCAGTCACCCACGATCTTGACCCAGCCGTCCCCGCGCCGCGCCTGCTCGGCCACGATCTCCGGCAGATCCCGCTCGTCATCGAGTTCGATCCCGAGTTCGCGAATGTACCTGCGCGGCCGGGCGATATGCCGCCCCGCACGAATGATCTCGGGCAGATCCTCCCGCTCATCGATGAACCGGGTATCGATCGGCGATCCGGCATCGCGCAGCAGCAGGGCCCCCGCATCCCGCTCGACCTCCGCCTGCGCGACGGCCCCGGCCGAATCCTCGTCCCCGCCACCGTATTTGATGCCGACATGGCAGTGCGCGTCCACCAGCCCAGGCACGATCCACCCCGAAGCGTGCACGGTATCGGCGTCGGCGACCGGCTCGAACGAGATAACCCCGTCCCGCACCCAGATATCGCGCAACTCCCCCTCGGGCAGCACCATACCGCGGAAATGCAGACGCATCACCGGCCTCCTCGCCACATCGTGTCCGGACACCTTCGGCTCCACTACAAACTACCGCCGCGCGGTGCGCAAGATCAGTGCGCGAAGGTGCGCCAAGCCTCGCGGGCGCTGGGAAATCCGGGAGACCAGTCGGTGGTCGACCGGAAAAGGACGCTGCTGACCCGCAGGGAGCGGGTTGTCGAGGTCATGCGATGTCCCGCGAGCAGGGTGGCCCGGCCCGGTCCGCGCAGCCACGGTCGCGCGCCCGCCGCCCCGGCGAGCGCGGCGGCATAGTCCCGGTGGGTGAGCGGCTCGTCGTCCACGACGTTGTAGGTTCCGGCGGGCGCGGTGAGAGCGGCGAGTACCGCCGCCGCACCGTCCGTGAGATGGATCGAGGAGATGTAGGCGTTCGGCGGTCCGGTCATGATCACCACGTGCCGGCGGGCGAGGGCGAACATCTCCGCGCTGTGCGCCGCGCCGGGGCCGCAGAAGACGCCGAAGCGCAGTACGACCCCGGAGCCGCCCGCCGCGGTGTACCGAGCGGTATTCGCTTCCGCGGCAATGTTTCCCGCCGCCCGAGGGTAGTGATCGACCGGCGACTCCTCGGTGATCCATTGCGCGCCGTGGTCGGGGTAGATCATCGAGACCGATTCCTGCACCAGGTGCGCGACCCCGGCCTTCGTGGCGGCGGCCGCGACCGCGGCCGAGCCCTCCACGCGAATTCGAGTGCAGCGCCGCCACGCTCGTTGCGATAGCCACTGCCAGGTGGCGGGCAGGGCGGTGGCGAGATTCACCACGGCGTCGTGACCGTCGAAAGCCGTTGTGAGAGCGTCGATGTCGAACAGCGATCGAATGACCGGAGTGGCACCGCGGGCGCGAATCCAGTCGGCCTTCTCCGGTGTGCGCGCCAGAGCCGTCACCTCGTGCCCCGCCCGCACCAGCGCCGGGAGCGCGTGGCTGCCGATCGCTCCGGTTCCGCCGGTCAGGAATACCTTCATGCGATAGCCCCGCTTCCGCCGCTATTTACTACATTATGTAGTAAATCAGGCTGGAGCGCGGTGATATCGGTGCGCCGCGCGCACGCCTGCCGGATGGCGGTGAGCCCGGCCGCGACGACAGGGTGCTCCGCGCTGCCCCGACGTATCACCGTGAGATGCCGCCGACTCGGTGCGGTACTGCCGTGCAGGGGAATTCGGACGACCTGCAATTCGGCGGGCAGCAATGTCATCCGGGCCACCAGGCTGACACCGAAGCCGTATGCGACCATCGCGGCAACACCGGTGAAATCGACTGCGCGACCGGCGATCCGGGGTGTGAATCCGGCCGCCGCGCACGCGGCGGTCACCACCAGATGGTGCGTGATCCGTTCCAGCCCACTGATCCACGGCTCCGCGGCGACTTCGAAAAGCGCGACACTGTCGCGGTGCGCGAGCGAATGCCCCACCGGCACCAGCAGATCCATCGGTTCATCGAGCAGGGGCCGCTGCTCGAAACGTGGATCATCGAGCGCGGGACTGCCGGGCGCGGGCAGCACCACCGCGATATCGCTGTCCCCGGCCAGCAGCAGTTCGAAACAGTGCTTGCTCTCGTCCTCGAACAGTTCGACGGTCAGGTCCGGATGCGCGTCCCGCAGCCCCGCGGCCGCCCCGACCACCACCGCCGCGAGCGCGGTCGGCATGGCACTGATGCGCAGCACCCCGGCGACCCCCGCCCGATGTCCGGCCAGCTCCGCCCGGGCCAGTTCCGCTTGCGCCGCAAGCAGATCCGCGTGCCGCAGCAGAGCCCGCGCGGCGGCAGTCAACCGCACCCGCCGACCCACCTGCTCCAGCAGTTCGACATCGAGTTCCTTGGCGAGCCCGCGCAATTGCTGCGACACCGTCGACGGCGTCAGATGCAATGCCATCGCGGTCGCGGTCACGGTGCCGCGATCCCGCAGCACCCGCAGTGTGTGCAGACGTGGATCGATCATGTGGTGATTCCGAACGTTTCGATGCGGAACTATTCGATGGACCCGACACTACCTCGCGGCGAACCATGAAAACCATGCCCGCAACCACCCTCTGCGACCATCCGATCGACCCCACCCGCATCCTGTCCCGCCACCGCACCTCCGAGGGTGTAATCACCTACACCCGATGCCACTGCGGCACGATCCGAATGTGGCTCTCGCCCAACACCTTCGGCACCCCCGTCACCCTGCGCTGATCCCGCCCCGTCGCCCGTGACCACAGCAGGCGCGCCTGCCGAGCCCGCCCGCAACGCCACTCAGCCCTCGCACCCGCTATACGTCCGGCGGCTGCGGTCGACGAAGCTCAACGCGCGGCGGCACACGCAGGGCCGCAAGCAACATCCTTGCGTCCGCGCGCTTATAAGGATCGCGGGACAGAACGGCCGTCATACCGGCCGCAAATCGGACTGGCCCGTCGCAGTACAGCCACACACTGAAAGCGGGAAGAGCGACGAATGTTCCCAAGATTGACTGCACGCCGGAAAGCATATTTCCTCAGGCATGAACAGAGAAGGCCCCGAATTGGATCCCGGAACAGGCTAACGCATTAGAAGGGTCACCGCCACGCCGTCCACCGGTCAATGTGACCGGCACATTGCATGTCAAAGTGACACGTAAATCCGACAAACAACTTCGCGACCTGCAGAAATGTCAATTGTTCAAAAAATATGAAAGATACAATCCAACCGAATGGTTCGTGTGTCAAATCATATTTCTCCATCCGATTTCAACGCCCGATTTGTTGCCATCTAGGTGAATAGACCGAAAATCTGCGCATCGCCGCACGCCTCGGAGGTACGTCGCGAACTGGTGTGCCGATCCGAGCACGGCCAGCAGCTGGCCGTCCGTAGGCGATTCCAGTTCGGCAATGCGGTCGGCCACCTTCGCCGCCGGCTCCCAGGAAGGATCGTTCCGGGTGCCTCGCAGGAATCGCCATCTCGTGGGTAGCTGGTCGAACACGCAAAGGAAAGCCCAGTTGGCGGACATTCGCGATGTTAATTGCGATCCTCGGAATAGCGAAACTCCCTCTCCTGCAACAGGAGAGGGAGTTCTACGCGTTTCAGGAGACTGGCTTCCACACCCCAACCCGACTGCTCTCGAACTACCCTGCACTGCACTCACTCTTATCGTGCGGAGGTCCGGGTAGTCTTCGGACTTCGCCCTTGATGTGATGTGTTGGGACAGTCCGGTTTTGGAAAACGCACTGCAATCAGCAATCAACCACGAGGGAGAGCCGCACAGGCAGCGTTGCTGGAGACTAACGCAAGCGCGTTAGGCTCTTGTTTCGCCGCCTCCCCTTTGGCGTCATTGGCGTTGCTCGCGACGGCGGCACCCAACGCGAGATCCTTCGCAACCATCCGTTGTGTCGAACCCGGCTTCGAGGCGTACTGCTTGCAGAACTTCGTGATGAATTCTTCAGGCGTCCAGAAACCCGATTGGGGTGACGATACGGTGTCGGCGAGGGCTTGAACCTGGCTGCGGAAACCGATTGCGGTGGCTGCGCTGGTGGTGGTAGTCGACGGCGATGCTTTGTCGTCCGAGGTAGAGCAGCCAGCAAGCACACCTGCGGCCAGCGCAACGCAGACCGCACCCCCTATAGCAATCTTCACTTGTACTCTTTCTTGTTCAGGTGCAAGGGATCTGAGCTTAGAACCCGACCCATTCCAGGTAACAGCCCGGCCCCCTCACACGGTGAACGTAACGCGTTCGTGGATCGTCCCCTTGGCGTGCGTTCAAAATACCTGCCGCACAGTCAGTCTCCGGCGAGGATGCCCGGCGCAGCTTCAACATCTGCGCGGTCCCGTCCCGCCCGCGACGCCTCTCGGCCCCGCCGCGATGCGACGAAGCCGAGTCGGGAGTGTGCGCTACTTCTTGGGGAAGTTGAGTTTCGACAGGTCGAAGCCCTCGAGGCCCGGGGGAAGTTCGTTCAGACCGGCGGGCATGTTGGACAGGTCGGGCATGCCGCCCGGCATACCGCCGGGGAGGGCGGGCATGCCGGGGAAGCCGCCGCGCATCTTGGGCGGGGTGGGGCCGCGGCCGCCCTTCTTGCCCTTCTTGCCTTTGCCCTTCTTGTTGTTGCCGCCGCGCGAGCCGGGCAGGCCGAACTGGCGGCTCATCATGCCCATCATCTTCTTGGCTTCGAAGAAGCGGTCGACGAGCTGGTTGACCTCGGAGACCGAGACGCCGGAGCCGTTGGCGATGCGCAGGCGGCGCGAGGCGTTGATGATCTTCGGGTTATCCCGCTCGGCGGGGGTCATACCGCGAATGATGGCCTGTACGCGGTCGAGCTGCTTGTCATCGACCTGTGCGAGAACGTCTTTCATCTGCCCCGCGCCCGGCAGCATGCCGAGCAGGTTGCCGATGGGACCCATCTTGCGGATGGCGAGCATCTGCTCGAGGAAGTCCTCGAGGGTGAGTTCGCCGGAGCCGATCTTGCGCGCGGCCTCCTCGGCCTGCTGCGCGTCGTAGACCTGTTCGGCCTGCTCGATCAGGGTGAGCAGATCGCCCATGCCGAGGATCCGGCTGGCCATGCGGTCGGGGTGGAAGACGTCGAAGTCCTCCAGCTTCTCGCCGGTGGAGGCGAAAAGGATGGGCTGGCCGGTGATTTCACGCACGGACAGCGCCGCACCACCGCGCGCGTCACCGTCGAGCTTGGTGAGCACGACACCGGTGAAGCCGACGCCGTCGCGGAACGCCTCGGCGGTGGTGACCGCGTCCTGGCCGATCATGGAGTCGAGCACGAACAGCGTCTCGTCCGGGTTGACGGCGTCGCGGATGCCCGCGGCCTGCGCCATCAGTTCGGCGTCGATGCCGAGGCGACCGGCGGTGTCGACGATGACGATGTCGTACTGCTTGGCCTTGGCCTCGTCGATACCGCGCCGTGCCACATCGACCGGATCGGCCGCGGAGACACCGAGCGGGTTCTCGCCGCCGCCGATGGAGGTGCCCGGGTTGGGCGCGAACACCGGCACCCCGGCGCGCTCGCCGACGACCTGGAGCTGGGTGACCGCGCCGGGGCGCTGGAGGTCACAGGCCACGAGCAGCGGCTGATGCCCCTGCCCCTTCAGCCATTTCGCGAGCTTGCCCGCGAGGGTGGTCTTACCCGCACCTTGCAAACCGGCCAGCATGATGACCGTGGGCGGGTTCTTGGCGTACTGCAGTCGCCGGGTCTCGCCGCCGAGAATGGCGATGAGTTCCTCGTTGACGATCTTGACGACCTGCTGTGCCGGATTCAGCGCCGCGGAGACCTCGGCGCCCTTGGCGCGCTCCTTGATCTTGGCGATGAAGGTGCGGACCACGGGCAGTGCGACGTCGGCCTCGAGCAGCGCGAGCCGGATCTCCCGGGCGGTGGCATCGATGTCGGCAGGTGACAGGCGCCCCTTTCCGCGCAGATCCTTGAGGGCACCGGCCAACCGGTCGGAAAGGGATTCGAACACCGATGCTCCTGATCTCGAGGGACGTCACTCGAGATACCAGGGTAGTGGGATCCGCGGCGGGCCGTTATTCCAGGGACCGCACGCTGCGCTTTTTCCGGTGCGCGCGGGCTATTCCAGTGATCGCGGCCGGGTGGTGGCGGGGCGGCGCAGGTCGTGCTGTTCGCTGGCCACCATGCCGATTGCCTCGCGGGCGGTGAGCCCGAGACCGAGGGCGAGTCCGTCGAGCAGGGCCCATTCGGATTCGGTCGGCGCGTGGTTCGCGATGGTGGAGGCGATGGTCATGGCGTTCACCGCCTGCTGACCGGAGAGGGTGCGACCGGGTAACCAGGAAACCACCCAGCGATCGCCGCCTACGCAGCGCGCGATGTGCGTGGTCATATCGCTTGTCATCATCGACGCTGAAACAACTTCGATGGCCACCGACCAGCTCCCCTCATACGCGCGCGACAGCATTGGTTGAGGCGATATTAGGGGGCGGTGAGTACCGCGTGATCAGTATTTCAGCAAATTACGTGCAACGATCGGATTAACTGGCAAACGTACGGTTTGCCAGTTAATACAGCATCCTGGCGACCGGTCAGAAAACCGAGGTTGATCCGTTTTCAGTGTCCGATTCGGGCAATTTCTTCGGTTGTTGCGGAGGCACCACCGCGAGTACCGCCGCTTCGATTTCCGCGCGGCGTTCCGGCGTGTCGGAGGCGCCCAGATCCAGGCAGAACGTATCGACGACGGCCGCGCCGAGCGTGTGCACCTTCGCCCAGGACACATTCGCACCGGATTCCGCGAGCGCGGCGGCCAAACGGCTCAGCAATCCGATTCGATCCTCGGCGCGCAATTCCAGCAGTACCCGTCCGGTTTCCGCGGTTTCATTCCAGAGCACGCGCGGCGCGGCTTGCGCGTAAGGGCTGGGCTGGGTGCCGCCCGCTTCGCGTTCCTTACGCGCGAGCACCGAAACCAGGTCCAAATCCCCGTTTATGGCCCTGATCAATTCCTGCCGCAGCAGACCCGGATCCGGCGGATTTCCGAAACGCGGCGCGACCACGAAGGTATCGATGGCCGAATCGCCGACGCTCGCGAGTTCGGCCGAGAGCACCCGCAGCGAATGCATGGCCAGCACGCCCGCGGCGTCCGAGAGCAGGCCCGGGGTGTCCGGTGCGACGACGGTGACGATATGGGTGTACCGGCCGTCCCCCTGCTTCAATTCCACGTGCACGCCGCCCTTTTCGGCACGTTCGCGCAGATCGTCCGGAATCGTCTCGGGTTTGGGCAGCTCCTCCCCCGCCATCGACAACCGGCAGCGGCGCACCAGATCACCGATCAGCGAGGCCTTCCAGTCGTTCCACACCCCCGGCCCGGTGGCCAGCGAATCGGCTTCGGCCAGCGCGGCCAGCAGTTCGAGCAATTGCGGATCACCGTCGAGCGCCTCGACCACCATTTTCACGGTGTCCGGATCGGCGAGATCGCGGCGCGTGGCGGTATCGGGCAGCAGCAGATGCTGGCGCACCATGGCCGAGAGCGTACGCACATCCGAGGGCCACAGCCCGAGCCTGCGCCCGATGGAGGTGGCCAATTCCGCCCCGACCACGCTGTGATCCTCGGTGCGGCCCTTGCCGATATCGTGCAGCAGCGCCCCGATCAGCAGCAGGTCCGGCCGCGCCACCCGGGTGGAGAGCGCACCGGCCTGCGCGACCGCCTCCATCAGGTGGCGGTCCACGGTCCAGGTGTGCATGGCATCGCGCGGCGGCAGATCCCGCACCACACCCCACTCCGGAAAGAGCCTGCCCCACAGGCCCGTTCGATCCAAAGCCTCGATGGCGTCGATGGTGCCGCGGCCCGCGCCCAGCAATACCAGCAGGTCGTTGAGGGCTTCCTTGGGCCACGGCTCGCGTAGTTCGGGCGCGTCCTCGGAGAGTCTGTTCAAAGTCGTCGCCGACATCGGCAATCCGGTCTGCGCCGAGGCCGCGGCCACGCGCAGTATCAATCCCGGATCGCGCTGCGGCCGCGCGTCTCTGGCGAGCACCACTTCACCGGAATGCTCGACCACCCCCTCATCGAGTGGTCGGCGTACCGGCATGCGGCGCAGGCGGGCGAGACCGCGGCGCGGCAGCGCGTTGGCGGCGGTGCGCAGCCCGACATCGGTGGAATAGCTGACGGTTCGCGCCGCATCGCTGAGGGTGCGGGCGAGATCGAAGCGATCCCCGATGCGCAGGGCCGCGCCGATCTCATCGGCATCCTGGGCGCGCAATTGGTCGCGGGCGCGACCGGCAACCCGATGCAGTTCGGTGCGAACATCCAGCAATTTGCGCTGTGCCTGCTTCAACCCGCCGCCGGGCACATCCGGACCGAGCCCCGGCATGGCGTCGGTCAGTTGTGCGATGGCGAGGGCGTCGAGCAGTTGGATATCGCGCAGTCCGCCGCGCCCGTTCTTGAGATCGGGTTCGGCGCGGTGCGCGATCTCTCCGCTACGCCGCCAACGGGTTTCGGCCTGTGCGATGAGACCGTCGAACCGGGACCGGACCCCGGCGCGCCAATCCCGTCGCACCCCGCTGATGAGCAGATTGCTGAGCCCTTCGTCGCCGACGATGTGACGGGCCTCCAGCATGCCCAGCGCGGCGGTGAGATCGTCGGCGGCCACGCGCAGCGCCTGCGGCACCGTGCGCACGCTGTGATCGAGCTTGATGTGCGCGTCCCACAGCGGGTACCAGAGCTGATCGGCGACCTCGGCGACCTTGGCGGGGTCGACGTCGTCGTAGAGCAGCACCAGATCCAGATCCGAGTAGGGCAGCATTTCGCGACGGCCCAGGCCGCCCACCGCGACGATGGCCAGACCGCTGCCGTCGACGATGCCGACCTCGTGACCCTTTGTGGTCAGCCATAATTCGTAGAGATCGACCAGCGCCAGGCGCAGCGTCTCCGGTTCCAGCCGGGTGGCGCGCCCGTGTGCGCTGTGTTCGGCGAGTAGTTGGTTGCGGGCCCGGACCAGATCCGACGCTCCGTTCGAGACCTTCTCCGAGGCGTCTTTGGAATCCTTGGCGTCCTTGTCATCGCGTCCCTGCTGGAAACCCACACCGACCACCCATCTCATTCAGTTCGTGATCCCCGGCTGCCACCGGGACTTTCCACCCTGCCCGAGCACGAGGGCGGCCCCGTCCCTACCGGTCCTCATCCGGTGGGAACGGGGCCGCCGCTCACTTCGTGAATTACAGAGCGTCCGAGCCACGTTCGCCGGTGCGGACCCGGATGATGGCGTCGACCGGGGTCACCCACACCTTGCCGTCACCGATCTTGCCGGTGCGCGCGGCCTCGACGATGACCTCCACGACCTTGTCGACGGAGGCGTCGTCCACGACCACCTCGACCCGGACCTTCGGGACGAAGTCGACCGAGTACTCCGCACCGCGGTAGACCTCGGTGTGGCCCTTCTGACGGCCGTAGCCCTGCACTTCGCTGACGGTCATGCCGAGTACGCCGGCCTGCTCCAGCCCGGTCTTGACGTCCTCGAGCGTGAACGGTTTGACGATTGCGGTGATCAGTTTCATGCGTCATGCCTCCTTGACGGCGGTGGTACGTGCCGTGCCACCCACAGCAGCGAAATCGTATGCCGATTCAGCGTGCTCCGACTCGTCCAAGCCCTGGAACTCGGCTTCCTCATCCGCGCGGAGACCGATGGTGTACTTGATCGCGAGCGCGATGATGAGCGTCGCGATGGCCGAGTAGGCGAGCACCGCACCGGCGCCGACCGCCTGCTTGACCAGCTGATCGAAACCGCCGCCGTAGAACAGGCCCTTGACCGCGGCCGGGGCCTCGGGGGCCGCGACCAGGCCGACCATCAGGGTGCCGGCGATACCGCCGACCAGGTGCACGCCGACCACGTCGAGCGAGTCGTCGAAGCCGAAGCGGAACTTCAGGCCCACGGCCAGGGCGCAGAGCACACCGGCGACCACACCGATGGCGAGCGCGCCGATCACGTTGACCGAGGAGCAGGACGGGGTGATGGCGACCAGACCGGCCACGATGCCCGATGCCGCGCCGAGCGAGGTGGCGTGACCGTCACGCACCTTCTCCACCAGCAGCCAGGCGAGCATGGCCGCACCGGTGGCGACGGTGGTGGTCACGAAGGTGGCGCCGGCGATGCCGTTGGAGCCGACCGCGGAACCCGCGTTGAAGCCGTACCAGCCGAACCACAGCAGACCCGCGCCGAGCATGACGAACGGCAGGTTGTGCGGACGCATCGGGGTGCCCGGCCAGCCCTTGCGCTTACCGAGGACGATGGCCAGGACCAGGCCCGCGACACCGGCGTTGATATGGACCGCGGTACCACCCGCGAAGTCGATCGCCTTGAGCTTGTTGGCAATCCAGCCACCGTGCTCACCGGTCACGCCGTCGAAGGCGAAGACCCAGTGCGCGATCGGGAAGTAGACGACCGTGGCCCACACGGTCGCGAAGAGCAGCCAGGAGCCGAACTTCAGGCGGTCGGCGACGGCACCCGAGATGAGGGCGACGGTGATGATCGCGAACATGAGCTGGAAGGCCACGAAAACGGTCGCGGGGATGGTTCCGGCAAGTGGGATAGCCACCTTGACGGAAGCATCGGTCGCGCTGGTCAGATACTGACCGCCGAACAAAGTCTTCAGGCCGAAGTACTGCGCCGGATCACCGAACAGATTGCCCTTGTCCTCGCCGAACGCCATGGAGAAGCCGTACAGCACCCACAGGACGGTGATAACGCCCATGGCACTGATGCTCATCATGATCATGTTCAGGACATTCTTCGAACGGACCATGCCGCCGTAGAAGAATGCGAGGCCGGGGGTCATCAACAGCACGAGCGCGGCACTTGCCAGCATCCATGCGGTATCACCGGCGTCAGGTGCGCCTAAAACGGGGAACGCCACCTTAATTTCCTCCTCATCTCGGGCCCAGCCGATAACGGCGAATGAGCCTGACATGAAGGTTCGGGCAGCGGTGTTTCCTCCGTGATCCTGCGGCGTTTCGCATAGGTGAACGGATGAGATTGCAGTGTTTCGGTCAGGTTTCCTCGTTCGCACCGCTGTTACCAGCGGTGCGTGAGGTTATTGGTGTTTCCCGTGGTACGCGGGGCTCAGCCCAGTAGAGCGTCCACGAAAGCGCCCGGTTCGAAGGGTGCGAGGTCGTCCTGACCCTCGCCCAAACCAACCAGTTTCACGGGTACGCCGAGCTCGTGCTGGACCTGGAAGACGATGCCGCCCTTGGCAGTTCCGTCCAGCTTCGTCAGGGCAACACCGGTGATATCGACGACCTCGGCGAACACGCGGGCCTGCGTCAGGCCGTTCTGCCCGACCGTGGCGTCGAGCACCAGCAGCACCTCGTCGACTTCGGCCTTCTTCTCCACCACGCGCTTGACCTTGCCCAGCTCGTCCATCAGGCCGGTCTTGGTGTGCAGGCGGCCCGCGGTATCGATGAGCACCACATCCACGCCACGATCGATTCCGGCGCTGACCGCGTCGAAGGCGACGGCGGCCGGATCGGCGGCCTCCTTACCGCGCACGGTCTCCGCGCCCACGCGCTCACCCCAGGTCTGGAGTTGATCGGCGGCGGCGGCACGGAAGGTGTCGGCCGCGCCGAGCAGCACGCGTCGGCCGTCGGCCACCAGAACGCGCGCGAGTTTGCCGGTGGTGGTGGTCTTTCCGGTGCCGTTCACACCGACGACCAGCAGGACCGCGGGGTGATCCTGGTGCGGTAGCGCACGAATCGAGCGATTCAGTTCCGGGCGCAGCGCCTCGATGAGCACCTCGCGCAGTACGGCGCGCGCGTCGGCGGCGGTGCGCACGGTGCGGGCGGCCATCTCCTCGCGCAGGCGGGCCACGATGGCGGCGGTCACGGCGGTGCCGAGATCGGCCATCACCAGGGTGTCCTCGATCTCCTCCCAGGAGTCCTCATCGAGGTCGCCGCCGCCGAGCAGACCCAGCAGGGATTTGCCGACCGCGTTCTGAGAGCGGGACAGGCGGCCGCGCAGGCGGTTCAGGCGACCGGCGGTGGGTTCGATATCGGCCGTGAAATCGATCTCGGGCTCGGCCGGGGCGGAAACCTCGGCGGGCGCGAGGGTTTCGGGAGCGAGGGTTTCGGGCGCGATCGTTTCGGGGGTGACCGACGGTGCGGCCTCGGCGGGGGCTACCGCGGCAGCGGCGGCCTGATCACGCGCGGACGTGTCGGCGGGCGTCTCGGTCGCGGCTTCGGCGACGCCCGCGGCTTCGGCGGGAACCGTGCTGATCGGGGGCGCGGTATCGGCCTCGGCCGGTGCGACCTCGGTGTCGGCCTCGGCGGCCTCGGGGGCGAGTTCGGGACCCTGGACCGGATCGGGCAGCCGGACATCGTGAATGCCGCGTTTGGCGGCATCGCGCGGTACGGCGGCGTCATCGCCGATATGCGGCTGGCCCTCGGTATCGGTGCGCTCGACCGGAACCGGTTCGGGTTCGGGGGCGGGTTTGGGCAGGGTTGCCGTTCCGCCGCCTTGACTGAAGCTGAATCCGCTCGATGCCGTGTATCCCCCCGACCGGTCGGTCAGTTCCGGCTTCGCCTCCTCGGCGGCCGGGGTGAGGGAGATACGGCGGCGCTTGTACAGGACGAATCCCGACACGAACACCACCAGCAGGACCGCGGCGATGGCGGCGATGAGGATCCAGGCTTGTGCAGTCACCAGGCCATCCTCTCAGAGGGGTCACTATTGCCGGTTTCACATACCTACCCACGAGTTGCGGGGCAGTGTCATCTAGCACACATCGGTGCGCGGCGGCTATGGACACGCCGATTCGACGGTCCTGAAATGCGCGAACAACCGACCGGTCTGCTCGACAACGCACCACAGTGCGGAAGGAGCGGCGAATGCGACACCGAGACAATAGGATCGGCGACGTGACCGATCGAAATGTGCTTGGGGGACCGCTGGAGGAGTGTGGCACCGATCCTCTCACCGGCTTCTACCGGGACGGGTGCTGCAGCACCGGTCCCGAAGATCTTGGCAGCCATACCGTCTGCACCGTGGTGACCGCGGAGTTCCTGGATCATCAGAAGTCGATCGGCAACGACCTGCTCACCGCACGTCCGGAGAACAACTTTCCGGGCCTGCAGCCGGGCGATCGCTGGTGTGTGGTTGCGGTGCGCTGGTTGCACGCGCACGAGGACGGGGTAGCCGCACCGGTGGTGCTGGCCGCCACCCATGAGAACGCGCTCGAGGTGGTGCCGATGGATACGCTGCGCAAATACGCCGTGGATGTGCCCGACGACGTCAGCGATCTGCTCTAGACCCGGGCGGACCCGCGCGATGACCATGGTGGGATGGCATCGCTTTCGGGTCACACTCGGCGCATGAGACGGGCGGCGGTGTCGCGCACCAGGATTCCGAGGCGGCTGCCGGGGACGATGAACGCCCCGGCGACGCGTGCGCCGTTCTGCTTCGGATCGGACAGGACGCGCTGTCGCCGTTCGTAATCGCGCAGCGCGATGTCCGGTTCGCCTGGAGTGCGGGCCAATTCCTCGGCGAGGGTGTGCGCGGCGGCGATGGCCAGACTGGAACCGTCACCGAAGAGGGAGACGCTGGAACCGGCGTCGCCCAGCAGGGTGATGCGCCCCTTCGACCAGGTGTCGAGCCGAACCTTGCTGACCGAGTCGAAGTAGAGGTCGTCGGCGGTGCGGATGTGGTCGAGCACGTCACCGAAGATACCGACCGGTCCGTCGAACGCGTCCAACAGCAGGCGTTTGTGCTGTGCCACATCGCGATAGTCGTATCCCTCGATCGCCGGGCCGCGGAACATCAAGGCGGCCAGAGGCTTTCCACCGGCGGGATGGACGGAGATGGAACGCCCGGGCGTGTTGTACATGACAACCTCACGCGCGTCGCCGTAACTCCGGTCCACGGGCAGGGTGGCGACGTAGATTCCCATATGCCGCACGAAGTCCCGCTCCGGACCGAAGGCCAGGCGGCGGACGGTGGAGTGCAGGCCGTCCGCGCCGACCACGTAGTCGAAGGTCTGCGGCGCGGCCTGTTCGAAGGTCACCGACACGCCCGAATCATCCTGTTCGAGGCCGGTAATGGTGTCGCCCCAGCGGATTTCGGCTCGATCGCGCGCGGCTCCCAGCAGGATCTTCGCGAGTTCGGCGCGCGGTAGCTCGAGCTCGCCCGCACCATCGGGCGCCTTGGTGGCCACCGAAGCGCGCCGCCGTCCGGCCGCATCGAGGAAGCTGAGCCGGTCGACATCGATTGCCGCTTTGCGCAACTCGGGCATCACGCCCATTTTCTCCACCACGGCGGCGGCGTATCCGCGCACGTCGACCGGGTTTCCGCTGGAGCGTTGCCCGGCGGCGCGCTCCACCACCGTGACATCGACGCCGCGGTCGCTCAGCCAGTAGGCCAGGGTCGAGCCGCCGACGCCCGCGCCCGAAATCAGCACCTTCGTGCTCATGACAATCACCTCTATCGAATCAAACGGACGAATTTCGTCCGCTTAGTTCGATGCTAGGCTAAACGGAAGCATTTCGTCCACTTAAACTTCTGGAGGTGAGTCCGACGGCCGACCGCCTACGGGCCGATGCGCGCAGCAATCGGGATCAGATCGTCAATGCAGCGCTGGCGGTCTTCCGGGAGCGGGGCACCGAGGTCCCGATGAAGGAGATCGCCGATCGCGCCGGGGTCGGCGTCGGCACCCTCTATCGCCGCTTCCCCGATCGCGACGCGCTCCTGATCGGCACCGCGCAGGCGCATCTGGAACGCCTGTCGGAGCTGGCCGCCACGGCCTGGCGCGAGGAACGCACCGCCTGGCGCGGCATGCGCCGCTTCCTGCGCGAATGCGTCGAAATGCAGCTCGGCGCACAGTCTTCCGCCATCGGCCCCGCCGTACACCGGGCCATGCACGCCGACCCCCGCCTGATCGATGTGCGCGCGGCGGTCGTGGATCTGGTGACCCGCATGACCGTCCGGGCGCAGGCCGATGGCGATCTGCGCCCCGATATCGGCCCCGACGACATCTCCCTGCTCATGACCGTGCAGGTATACACCCGCGAAGGCGAGTCCTACCCCGACGCGGTCGAACGCGTCATGCGAATCATGCTGGATGGATTACGCCCGCAACCTGATTCGGCGAGCTGAACACAACAGGCCCCCAATCCGGCGAACGCGATAACCGCCCGGCCGCTGGGCCGGGCGGTGGTGTGCGTGCGGGCTAGCGGGAAGCGCGCAGGGTGTAGGTCTGCACCGCGGCCATCACGGCGGTGAAGGCGGCGATGAACAGGATGCCCGCGGTACCGAGGGTGGTGGGGTGGATCCAGCCGGCTTCGACGGTGATGACGCTGTCGACGGCCCATACGGCATTCAGTCCGGCGATGAAAGCGGCCGGGCGGCGCGGGATCTCGCGGCGGGTGGCGACCACGAGGACGGCCGCAGCGTAGAGGATGAAGAACGCGCCGACGCCCAGGAGCAGTTCGGTGGAGAGTCCGAGGGCGGTGTCGAGCACGCCGGACAGGGCCGCGATGAGAATGCCGGAGGCCATGGTGACGATGCCGTCGGCTTCGTAAGCCAGTCGCAGCGGGGACATTCCGGCGATCAGGCGGGGGGCGGTGGCGGTGCTGGCGGTCATGGGAATCGGTTCCTTCCGAAGCGGTGCTTGCGATGTCTCAACATTCGCCGTGACCGCACTGCCGACACCAGGACAAGAGCTGCAAAGTACTGCCAACCGCAGGTGAGAGCGTTTTATCGGTTCAGGAAACCGTGCTGTCCAGCCCCGCGCGCAGTTGTGCGGCAATGATTCTCGCTGCCGCGTTCTGCCAATTGTGCAGTGTCCGTTCGGGTACCTGATCCGTGAACCAGGTGAGTGCGCGCCGCGAGACCGGGTCGAGGTCGGTGCGTTTGGTGCGCACGCTGTAGGGCCGGATACCCGCGACGTAGTAGAAGTGCACCGAGTTGTAGTGCCGCCATTCCTCACTGGTGCCGAAGTCCTCGCCGGTGCGGGGTTTGAGGTGGTCGATGCTCTCGGTCAGCAGCGCCTTCAGTTCGGTGGCGCGGTCGAGCGGTCCGGCCGGGGTGTCGCGGCCGTGCAGCCGGGCATCGATGGCGGGCAGGTCGATCAGCGGGCTGGCGACGAGCTTGCCGAGGTCGGCGTAGTGGCTGAGCGCGCGCCGGGTGATGCGGGCGAATTCCTCCTCGCCGAGCGCGGACAGTCCGGTCTCGATGCGTTTGCGCGGCAATTCCTCGGCGGCGGTGCGCAGTTCGTCGCGCGCCGCGCGCAGCGGTGGCGCGAACGCGAAGCGGTCGATGCCCGCCTGGATCGGGCCGTTGAGCACCTGCATGGCGATGGCGGCGGCGATCGCGCCGAACAGCAGCGCCACCAGTGCGGGCCGCTCCCCCGCCAGCACGATGGCGACCGCGGCCTGTCCGCCGAATACGGTGGCGGCGGTGGCCGAGATGAACAGGGAGCGCAGCATATCCGCGCGCAGCGCCTGTCCTTCCTCGAACGCGTCCAGTACCGCGATACCGACACCGAGCAGTACCAGATCCACCGCGATCGCCGAGAGCATGGAGGTGCGCGGTAAGACATTGAGCCCCAGCAGAATCAGCGATGAACTGAGCCCGAACATGAGCGCGCCGATGGTCAGCAACCCGGTCACCGGCCGCCGCGCGTCCTCGGCCCAATCCCCCTGCTGCCCGAGTACGGCGAGCATGCACCCCAGCAGCGCGAGCAAAGCAAGCGCGCCGAGAACGTAACCGGCGGGCAGGAATCCGGCCGCCGCGGGCATCGCGAGCACCACGCTGACCGGCACCAGCCCCAACCGCCACAGTCGATCCGCGTGCACCGCCCACCGCTCGGTGAGCAGCAGCGCGAACACCCCGCTCCACGCCACCGCCGGAATGCACACCAGCACGATCCGCATCCCGTCGAACCACGCGTCGCCCGTGGCCAATTGGTCCGCGACCACCGCGATCGCATACGCGATCAGCCCCGCCGCCGCCCTGCGCAACACCGCCTTACGCGCATCCCGCGCCACCAGATACCACCCCAGCCACCAGGCGACCCCGAACGCCACCGCAGACACCCACACCACCCCGCGAGCCTACTTCGGCCCACCGTTGTTGTGCGCGTACATCTTTGCGAGACCGCGCCGATCCGGTCAGGGCACGGGTGTGTGGCGGCGGCGGTGGGCCTTCTGGCGGCAGGCGGGCGAGCAGTAGCGGGCGGGGCGGCCGGTGCCGGTGGGCTGGACGGGGGTCGCGCAGACGGGGCAGGCAGTGGCGGTGGTTTCGTTACGCGGCCGGGTTTCGTCACGCGCCGCATCGGACTTCACGGGTTTCGTCACGTCAGGACGCGCGGGCATCGCACGCATGGCGTCGAGGATCAGCGCAGCCGGGCGGGCAAGTCCGGGACCCGGCGAGACGCGTTGGATGGCAACACATCCGGTGTAGAGGGACAGCACGTCCGAGAGGGCGATGTCGGCGCGCACCGAGCCTTGACGCTGGGCCGCCGTCAGCAATGGAGTCAGCGCGCGGTGGAAGCGCTGTCCCGCGTCCCGGAGCAGGTCGCGCGGCCAGCCGTCGTTGTCCAATACCTCGCACAGCGCGATGTTGCCGCTGGTCGAGGTGATGACCTCGGTGCAGAAGGCGAAGAAGGCCAGGCCCGCGTCGGGCGCGTCGCGGTATCCGACGGCCAGTGCGGTGAGGCGGTCGACGCGCTGTTGCAGCACCGCTTCCAGCAGTTCGATTTTGGTGGGGAAATGCCGGTGTACGGTGCCCGCGCCGACCCCCGCCCGGCGCGCGATCTCGATCAGCGATACGGAGGTCCCGTCCTCGGCGAAGGCGCGCTGCGCGGCCGCGAGCACCAGCGCGCGATTGCGGCGGGCGTCGGCGCGAGTCGCCGCCGCGGGCCCCGGATCACCGTCCGCCGCGGATCGGCCGCCGGGCGCGGCGGCGCGGCGGATGTCAGGAGCGGGACGGGGCCGGGCCGGGGCGTTCATTTCGTTACGGCTTTCCTCTTCGGCGCTGGCGACCTCATGATGCCCGGTCGTAGCGTCGGTATTCGGGTTGATCGACCCGAATACTACCGAAGGAACCGAGAACACATGTCTGTGGAAAATGACCTCGTCCTGGTGACCGGCGCGACCGGGAAGCAGGGCGGTGCGACGGCGCGGCGGCTGCTGGCGGCGGGACGGCCGGTGCGGGCGCTGGTGCGGGATCCGGAAGCCGTTGCGGCGCAGGCACTCGCGGCGGCCGGAGCGGAATTGGCGCGGGGCGATTTCGACGCACCCGAGACGATCGCGGCCGCATTGTCCGGGGCGGGTGCGGTGTTCATCATTCCGCCCGCGGCGTTCGGGCCGGATGGCTGGGATGTGGAGTTGGAGGCGCGGCGCGGGGAGGATCTCGTGGCGGCGGCGACAGCGGCCGGGGTGCGACAGCTCGTGTTCTCCGGTATCGCGTCATTCGACGCGGAAGCGCAGTGGGGTGCGCACGGTAAGCGTCGGATCGAGGACGCGGTGCGGGGCAGCGGGCTGGAGTGGACCATTCTGCGCCCGGTGCGGTTCATGGAAAACTATCTGGCGCAGGGACTTCCGGTGGACGACATCACGGCGGGCGTACATCGGCACCTGTTCCCGGCCGATATGCCGATCCAGATGATCGCGGTCGATGATGTGGCGGCGTTCGCCGAACTCGCCCTCACCGATCCCGCGCCCTTCCACGGCCTGATTCTGGAACTGGCGGGTGATGCGCACACCATGGTGGCGGCGGCCGCGATGATCAGTGCGATCACCGGGCACGCCGTCACTTACGAGGAATTGCCCGAGGACTTCGCCGCCGAGCTGGGCGGTGAGGTTCTCAACGTCTACCGGATGACTCACTCGGGCAAGGGCTGGCACGCCGATATCCCGGCGCTGCGCGAAATCCTGCCCACGCTGCGCACTTTCGAACAGTGGCTCACCGAAACCGGTGCGGCACAGCTGAAACCGATCCTCGAGCGGTAGCGATCAGTTCAGCGCGCCGTCGTAATCGGGCAGCTTGAACGTCTGCTGGGCGTGCCCGCCCGCGAGATCGGAGGCGCTGTTGCCGATATTCGCGACGATGGTGTAGCCCTTGCTCTCGATATCGATGCGGGCGCCGGTCTTGTACGACTCCAGCGCGCCCGCACCGGCGGATCCGGTGGTGAGCCCGCCGCCGTACAGCCCGTCCACCGAGTACCCCACCGCGGCCAGGTTGGCCTGGGTGTAGATGCCCATGACCGAGGGCCGTCCGGTCACGAAGATGATGGCCGCGCCTTGGGATTTGGCCCATTTGGTGAGCGCCAGCACCGGCGGGATGGCCGGAACGATCGGGCTGGGGTTGTAGCTGGTCTCCAGGCTCGTATTGTCGATATCGAGCACGATGGCGGGCTTGGTCGCGCCGGGCAGTGCGGCGGTCAGGTAGCTCTGCGCCTGCGTGGTGACGGCGGTGACATCGGCGATCCACTGGCTGTAGCTGGGCTTGCTGCCGCCGCCGGACAGCGACGAGGAGCCGGAGCCCCCGCCCGACAGTGACGATGATCCGGTTCCGCCGGACAGCGAGGAGGATCCGCTGTCGGCGAATGCGACGGCCGGGACGGCGAGGGTTGCGGCGACACCGAGGGCAATACCTGCGAAAGAAGCTCTCATAGCCCCCGGAGGCTATTCGCCGCACCACTCCGACGTGATCATGTTTCAAATAGTCGGCTTGTCGGGAATTTCACTCCCACTCAATGGGATTCCCGCATCGCACCGACTATGCCGACGCGCCCACCAAATTCTCGCCGCGCAATCGCTGCGAAATCACCTGGGTGATTCCGTCACCGCGCATGCTGACACCGTAGAGCGCATCGGCGATCTCCATGGTCGGCTTCTGGTGCGTGATGACGATCAGCTGGCTCTTCTCGCGCAATTGCTCGAAGAGGCCGATGAGGCGGCGCAGGTTGGTGTCGTCCAGTGCGGCCTCGACCTCGTCCATGACATAGAACGGGGACGGCCGGGCGCGGAAGATGGCGACCAGCAGCGCGACCGCGGTCAGCGACTTCTCGCCACCGGACAGCAGCGAGAGCCGCTTGACCTTCTTGCCCGGCGGACGCGCTTCGACCTCGACGCCGGTGGTGAGCATGTCATTGGGGTCGGTGAGCAGCAGCCGACCCTCACCGCCGGGGAACAGCTTGCCGAAGACGCCGACGAATTCGCGCTCCACATCCTCCCAGGCTTCGGTGAAGACCTGCAGGATGCGGGCATCGACCTCCGCGACCACGTCGAGCAGATCCTGTCGCGCCTTCTTGACGTCCTCCAACTGGGTGGCGAGGAAGTTGTACCGCTCTTCGAGGGCCGCGAACTCTTCCAGCGCAAGCGGATTCACCTTGCCGAGCGTGGTGAGATCCTTCTCGGCGCGTTTGGCGCGGCGTTCCTGGGTGGCGCGATCGAACGGCATGGGCTGGGGTTCGGTGACCTGTTCACCGCGTTCCTTGGCCGCCTCGTACTCCATCAGTTCGAGGGCGGTCGGCGGCATCGGGGTGTCCGGGCCGTATTCGTTGATGAGGTCGTCCAGGGCCAGCCCGAACTGTTCGGAGATATTGGTTTCGAGCTGTTCGATGCGCAGCGCGGCCTGGGCGCGCGCCACCTCGTCGCGGTGCACGACATCGGTGAGCTGGGACAGCTGGGTGGTGAGGGCGCGAGCGCGTTCCTTGGTCTGATCCACCTGCGCCGCGAATTCGGTACGGCGGCGCACCAATTCATCGCGCCGCAGCGCGGCCTGCGCGACAACCTTCTCCAATTCGGCGGCGACCTTCTCCGCGGATTCGGCGACCACGGCCGCGACGGCGGCGGCCTGGCGGCGCGCGGCGTGCTGACGTTCGGCGCGGGCCCGGTTCTCGCGTTCGGCGCGGGCGGCGCGGCGCAGCGAATCCGCTTTGCCGCGTACCGATTCCGCGCGTTCTTCGGCAGTGCGCACGGTCAGGCGCGCTTCCACCTCCATGGTGCGGGCCTCGGCGAGCGCGGCAGCGGCTTCCTCGCGGGCGTATCCGGCGGTCTCGGTGCCCGCGGAATCCGAATCCAGTTCGGAGCCTTCACCTTCCACATGCCGCAGCCGGTCCTCCAGCTCGGCGAGCTTGGTGAGGGTCTCCTCGCGCCCGGCCTCGGTTTCGGCGCGCTGGGCGAGCAGGCGTTCGCATTCGCGCTGGGCATTGCGCGCGCCCTGGCCGAGCCGTCCGAGCCGGTCGTAGATGGAGACCAGCGCCTGATCGGATTCGTGCAGTGCGAGCAGCGCGTGATCGACGGCTTCCTTGCGGTCGGTCTGTTCGGCGAGCGCACCGGAGAGCGCGGCCTCGAATTCCTCGGCATGGCGCACCCAGGAGTCGAGTTCGGCCTTGGCGGAATCGATTTCAGCCTGCACCTCGAGCTGACTGGGTGCGCGGTCGGAACCGCCCAATACCCAGCCCGCACCGGTGAGATCGCCCTCACGGGTGACCACGCGCAGTTCCGGGCGCGCGGCGACGATCCGGGTGGCGGTCGCCAGATCGGCCGCCACGGTGATTCCGGTGGTGAGCGCGGCGATCGCGCCGCGCATGTGATCGGGGCACTCCACCACGTCGGCGAGCCAGCGCGCACCGTCCGGCAGCGCACCTCCGGCCCGTGAATCCGGTTGTGCCGCACCGGCGTACACCAGCGCCACGCGCCCGCCGTCGGCATCCTTGAGCGCGCGCACGGCGGCGTGCGCGGACGGTCCGGTATCGGCGGCGACCGCGTCGGCGAGCGGTCCGAGCGCGGCGGCGACGGCGGCCTCGAATCCGCCCTGCACCCGGATCAGCCCGGACAGCGGTCCGAGCAGTCCGTCGGCGCGATGTTCGAGCAGCCAGGCCGCGCCGTCGCGGCGGGCCAGGCCCATGGTGAGCGCTTCGATGCGCGCGGTCAGCGAGGCGACGCGCTTACCGGCCTCGCGGTCTTGTTCGCGCAGTTCGTTGACGCGCTGGTCGGCGAGTTGCAATGCCTCGGCGGCGTGTTCGTAGGAGGCGTCCAGTCCGGCCTCGCCGGAATCGAGTTCGCTCAATTCCTCCTGCACGGACTCGAATTCGGCGTCCGCGGCCGAACCGCGCTGGCGCGCCTCGGCAATGGAGGCGGAGATGCGGTTGATCTCCCCGTCCACCGATTGCGCGCGCGAGCGCAGCGTGTCGACCTGTCCGGACAGCCGGGCCAGGCCCTCGCGCCGATCGGCGATGGCGCGCACGGCGGCCAGATGCGCCTGTTCGGCGGCCTTGGCGGCCTGTTCGCGCTCGTGCAGCAGATCGCGGGCGGCTTCCAGGGTTTCGGTGGCGATCTCGACGGCCTCGACGAGTTCGGCCTCCTCGGCCTCGACCCGGTCGGCATCGCGTTCGAGCTGATCGGGATCGCGGCCCTCGCCGACGGGTTGGTCGATGGTCAGATTGCGCGCGCGGTCCCGGGCGATTCGAATAGTGGCATTGACGCGTTCGGTCAACGCGGACAGCTGGAACCAGGTCTGGGCCGCCGCCTCCGCGCTCGGGGTGAGCCGGGACAGTTCGAATTCCTGCTGTGCGAGCGCGGCATTGGCGGCATCCAATTCCGCGTGCACGGTGACCTGCTGCTCGCGCGCGTACGATTCCTTGCTCTGCTGGCTCTCCAGCTCGTGCCGCCTGCTGACCAGGTCATCCGCGGCCAAGCGCAGCCGCGCGTCGCGCAATTCGGACTGTACGGTGGCCGCGCGCCGGGCCACCTCGGCCTGGCGGCCGAGCGGTTTGAGCTGGCGGCGCAGTTCGGTGGTGAGGTCGGTCAGGCGGGCCAGATTCGCCTGCATGGCATCCAGCTTGCGGACCGCCTTCTCCTTGCGGCGGCGGTGTTTGAGCACGCCCGCGGCCTCTTCGATGAAGGCGCGGCGATCCTCCGGCCGGGATTCCAGGATGGCCGAGAGCCGTCCCTGACCCACGATGACGTGCATTTCGCGGCCGATGCCGGAGTCGCTGAGCAATTCCTGCACGTCCATCAGGCGGCAGGAGTTGCCGTTGATCTCGTATTCACCGGCGCCGTCGCGGAACATGCGGCGGGTGATGGAGACCTCGGAGTACTCGATGGGCAGCATGCCGTCGGAGTTGTCGATGGTCAGGGTCACCTCGGCGCGGCCCAGCGGCGCGCGGCCGGCGGTGCCGGCGAAGATGACGTCCTCCATCTTTCCGCCACGCAGCGCTTTCGCGCCCTGCTCCCCCATCACCCAGGTCAAGGCGTCGACGACGTTCGACTTCCCCGACCCATTGGGGCCCACCACGCAGGTGATGCCGGGTTCCAACCGCAGCGTCGTCGCGGACGCGAAGGACTTGAAGCCCTTCAGCGTCAGACTCTTGAGGTGCACAGCCGCCCAGGCTACCCGGTAATCGGCGATTGCCCCGAGTATGCCGACTACGCGTCCTGTCGATCGCCGACCGGCGGGCGGGCCGATCGGAGTGGTCCGGGTCGTCATTCGTCGCGCTAATGACTTGCGACACGTCCACACCGTGGGAATTCGTCGGATGTCCCGGAGATCAGGTACTGTCTTGCGTGTTGCAACTTTTGGTTCTCACAGACTTCAGTACGCGCCTGCTGACCATCACGCAGGCGCGCATTTGTGTTTCCAGTGATTCCTGACGGGGTCATTACAGCGACATCAGATCCGCAAAGTGCGGGTCGCACCAAAACAAAGAGGAGAGTCAATCGTGGCTACCGGTACCGTGAAGTGGTTCAACACCGAAAAGGGCTTCGGCTTCATCGAGCAGGACGGTGGCGGCCCTGACGTGTTCGCCCACTACTCGAACATTGCCGCTCAGGGCTTCCGCGAGCTGACCGAGGGCCAGAAGGTCTCGTTCGACATCGCGCAGGGCCAGAAGGGCCCCCAGGCGGAGAACATCACCCCTGCCTAATCAGCAGGAGTTCGACCGGAGGCCCGGTGTACCTAGGTACACCGGGCCTCCGGTTTTTTGATGGCCGATGCGCGTTATCGCGTGCGCATCGACGCACTGCACGCGCCGGAGGCGGTCGCCTCCCAGCCCATGACGGCGCGGAAGGCCAGCACCGCGCCCCACGGGCCGATGACCCAAATGGGCCAGGGGTAGGTGAATTCACCGGACGCCACCGAGACCATGGCCCAGATGGCGAGGCAGAGCAGTCCGACGGCGAGCCAGGCACTGCCCTCGATGCGCTGCCAGATGGGGAACCGCCCCTGTGAGCGCGATTGCGCCACAGGCGCTTTCGAGAGTTTCGGCAGATCCCCCAGCACCAGGGCGAGGTCCTCGCGGGTGGCGGTGCCGTAGACCCGGTTCAGGCGTTCGTTGTATTCGGCGACGTTCAGGCGGCCATCGGCCATATGGCGGCCCAGCGCTTCGGCCACGTGGGCGCGCTCGGCATCGGAGGCACGGGTGCCGGGGCTGATGTCCATGATCGATCCTTCCTCGATATTCCTTTGTGGAACGTCCTAACTTCCAGGATATTCCTCCACAATGGAATGTCAATCCCGGTAAGTGAGGGCAGGTGCCAGCACATTTGCCAGCGGGGGTGAGGCAGTGAGATGGTTGGGGTCGGTTCTTCGCACAAGGAGTTTTCGTGGACCTCGACTGGTCGCCCGCTGAGCTGGCGTTTCGCGATGAAGTGCGCCGCTTCCTCGATGAGAATCTGACCCCCGGACTGCGGCGCGCGGGACGGTTGGCCACCAGCGTCTATCCGGACCACGAGGCCAGCATGGAATGGCAGCACATCCTGCACGCCAAGGGCTGGGCCGCACCCGCCTGGCCGGTGAAATACGGCGGCTGCGACTGGAGCCTGACCCAGCACTACATCTTCGGCCGCGAATGCACCCTCGCCGGTGCGCCCAACCTGTCCCCCATGGGGATTCGGATGGTCTCGCACGCCATCATGGCGTTCGGCACCGCCGAGCAGAAGGAGTTCTTCCTGCCGCGCATCCTCACCGGCGAGGTGTTCTTCTGCCAGGGCTACTCCGAGCCCGAGGCCGGATCGGATCTGGCATCGCTGTCCATGGCCGCGGTGCAGGACGGCGAGGACCTGGTGGTCACCGGGTCCAAGATCTGGACCACGCACGCCACCGAGGCCAATTGGATCTTCGCGCTGGTGCGCACCTCCAAGCAGGCCAAGAAGCAGCAGGGCATCACCTTCGTGCTGATGGAGATGGACGCGCCCGGCATCCAGATCCGCCCGCTGGTGATGACCTCCGGTGAGCAGGTGCAGAACCAGGTCTTCTTCGATCAGGTCCGGGTGCCCAAGGCGAATGTATTGGGGCGCATCGACGATGGCTGGACCGTCGCCAAATTCCTGCTCAACTTCGAGCGCGGCGGCGGCGCGGCGGCCCCGGCGCTCCAGGTGATGGCAGAGGAGCTGGCGCAGGCCGCACGCACCCAGCCCGGCCCCGATGGCGGTGTGCTGCTGGATGATCCGGCGTTCGCGGCCAAGCTGGCCGATGCCCGGATGCGCGCGGACGTACTGGAGATTCTCGAATACCGCACGCTCGCACTGGTTTCCAGCGGTAAGGATCCAGGTCCGGCCGCCTCCACCATCAAGATTCTGGGCACCGAACTGAGTCAGGCGCTGACCGAGCTGGCCCTGGAGGCCGCCGGGCCGCGCGGGCGGGTATACCAGCCGCACGCCACCATGCCGGGCGGGCCGATCGCCGACTTCACCCCGCCCGCTGACGGTTTCGTCGCCGGCGAGGAATGGCAGGCGGTCGCACCGCTGCGCTATTTCAACGATCGGGCCGGTTCGATCTATGCCGGCAGCAATGAGATTCAGCGCAACATCATCGCCAAAGCGACCCTGGGACTGTAGCCATGGACTTCTCCTTCACCGCTGAACAAGAACTGCTCCGCGATACCGTCACCGAATATCTCGCGGCGCGCTACGACATCGAAAGCAGCCGGGCCGCCGCGCGAATCGGCGCGGGCTGGCAGCCGCAGGTGTGGCGCGGGCTGGCCGAAGAGGTCGGCATCCTGGGCGCGGCACTGCCCGAATCGGTCGGCGGCATCGGCGGCGGGCCCGTCGAGACCATGATCATCGCCGAGGCGCTGGGCGGGGCGCTGGTGGTCGAATCGTATGTGGACACCGTGGTGGTGGGAGGCGGGCTGCTGCGGCGGGCCGCCGGTAAGCGCGCCGAGGATCTGCTGTCCGGTATCGCCGAGGGCTCGATCGTCATCGGCTTCGCGGGTCTGGAACCGCAATCGGGTTACGACTACGGCAGTGTCGCCGCCACCGCCGTGCGCGAGGGCGACGATTGGCTGCTGACCGGTGTGAAGACCGTCGTCACCTCGGCCCCGATCGCCACCCAACTGCTGGTTACCGCGGCGATCGACGGCGAAATCGCGCTCTTCGCAGTCGATTTCGATGTCGCGAACCCGCCCGCCGGCCTCACCGTCGAGTCGTACCGCACCATCGACGAGCGACCGGCCGCGGATCTCACCTTCCGGAATCTGCGCCTCCCGGCGGATGCGCTGCTGCTGGCCGATGCGGGCGGCGCGGTGGCCGCCACCATCGACGAGGCCATCGCCGCCATCTCCGCCGAGGCCGTCGGGGCCATGCGCAAGGTGGTCGCCGACACCGTCGAGTACACCAAGCAGCGGCAGCAGTTCGGGGTGCCCATCGCCAGCTTCCAGGCGCTACAGCACCGCATGGTCAATATGCACCTGGAGCTCGAACAGGCCGTCGCCGCAAGCTATCTGGTGACCCTGAAGCTGACCGCCGCGCCCGCCGAGCGCGCTAGGGCGGCCTCCGCCGCCAAGGCCACCATCGGCCGCGCGGCCCGCCTCATCGGTCAGGAGGCGGTGCAGTTGCACGGCGCGATGGGCATGACCGAGGAACTGGCCATCGGCCACTTCTTCAAACGCCTCACCGCCGTGCAGTACGAGTACGGCACCACCGCGCACCACACCGCCCGCTATGCGGCACTGACCCGGCCGTAACCGCCCGAACCACGGTTACGGCCAGCGGCCCCAGGGGGTGGGGCCACGGTGACCGCCGGATCCGCGCATCCGAACCAGTGCGCGGATCCGGCGGATCACTGTGATCGGCCACACAGTCGCGTCGCGTCACGTCCGCGCGCCCTTGCTCGTCCAAGGTATGTACCGAACCGATCGGCACGTCAGGAAAGGACGAGCACATGTCACGAATGAATCTGGCAGCGGTCGCGCCCGAGGTCTACAAGGCGTGGATGGCGGCCGAGGTCGCGATTCGGCGCGGTCCGCTGGACGCGACGGTCCGCGAACTGGTGAAGATCCGCGTCTCCCAGATCAACCGCTGCCTGTTCTGCATCGAGATGCACACCACCGAGGCCCGCAAAGAGGGCGAAACCGAGAAGCGCATCTACCACCTGACCGCCTGGCGCGAATCGGACCAGTTCACCCCCGCCGAACGCGCCGCCCTCGAATACGCCGAAGCCGCCACCGAACTCGGCGAACACGGCGTCTCCGATGAGATCTGGGCCGATGTCGAGAAGAATTTCGACGAGGGCGCTCGCGGCGGCCTGGTGGCCATCACCGCCCAGATCAACCTCTGGAACCGCCTCGGCGTCCCGATGCGCCTCTACGAAGCGGACTGATCGAGATCAGGTCAGCGTGAGTTCGACCAGTGGTACCTCGTCGATGGTGGCTCCGATGGCCTGTTCGATAACGCCGCTGAGTTCGCGGTAGGCCGCCGGGTGGGCGCGCTTGTATTCGGCGAGAACGGTTTCCGACTCGCCGGAGGTGAGGGTGCGGGCCACCGCGGGCGCGCGGTGGCGCGCGCCGATGCTCACCCGGCAGCTCGGATCAGCCGCGAGATTGCGGTACCACTGTGCGCGGGAGCCGAAGCCGGACGCGATGATCACCCGGCTCGGAGCCTGGCGGGCGACGGTCTCCAGGACCACATAGCGGGGCCGGCCCGAGCTGCGGCCGGTGTGTTCGAGCAGTAGCAGCCGCCCGCCGAACAGGAAGCCGAGCCGGGCGCGGAACACTCCGATCGGGGCGCGGACGAACCATCTCGTACGCAATAGTTTCGCGCCCCATTCGGTTCTGTTCACCCATACCAGGCTAGGCCGGACACGGTCATTCGCCCAGGAGTCGTTCCCTCCTCCCGACCGGGACGATGGCCACATTCCGGTGAAGATTCGTGCGGCGATTGGCAAATTTGCGGCTACGGATACCAGAATGGTCGCCGCCATGTCCTTTGCCAGCACCGATCAGCCCGCGCCGTCAGCGCCGGACAGCGAGCCCCAGGCCGCGCCGGTGCCGACTCCGGATTCCGGGGCGCATGTTCCGGGGGCCTACCGGCACGATCTGGATGGGTTGCGGGGTATCGCCATCGCATTGGTGGTGGCTTTCCACATCTGGTTCGGGCGGGTGTCCGGCGGTGTGGATGTGTTCCTGGTGCTGTCCGGGTTCTTCTTCACCGGGATGCTGGTGCGGCGCTCGGATTCGGGTGTCGTCGGGGTGCCCGCGACGATTCGGCGGACGCTGCGACGGCTGTTGCCCGCCATGGTGGTGGTGCTGGCCGCGGTGGTGATCGCGGCGGTACTGCTGCTGCCGCACACCCGGTGGTCCGATATCGCGGCGCAGACGATGGCCTCGCTGTTCTACTACCAGAATTGGTATCTGGCGCTGTCCTGGTCGGATTATCTGGCCGCGGACCCGTCGGTGAGTCCGCTACAGCATCTGTGGTCCATGTCGGTGCAGGGGCAGTGCTATCTCGGGATGCTGCTGATCATCGCGACGGTGGCGTGGCTGTGCCGCCGGGGTCCGGCGCTGCGCCGGTTCCGGCCCGTGCGCGGGGCGCTCGCCGCGGAGCCGATGCGGGCGCTGCTGCGGTCCGCGCCCGGCCGCCGGATCGTGCGCACTCCGCGGCAGAACGTGCTGCGCATCGGGTTGGGCGTGATCTTCGCCGCCATCGCGGTGACCTCGTTCTGCTATGCCGCCGAAGGGGTTTCGACCCAGCAGGGCTGGAACTACTACGACACTTTCGCGCGCGCCTGGGAACCGCTCACGGGCGCGCTGCTGGCATTGGCCGCACCGATGGTCAAGCTGCCCAGGCTGGTGCGCGAGATCCTCGGCTGGGCCGGTATCGCGGCGATCGTCGCGTGCGGCTGGCTGGTGAACGGGTCCTCGGTATTCCCCGGCCCGTACGCGCTGATCCCGGTGCTCGCCACGGTGGCGCTGATTCTGGCCGGTGCCGGACTCGCCACCGCCGGACAGCCGCTGGTGAATCGCGCGATGGCGAGCGCGCCCATGGTCGGCCTGGGCGGTTTCGCCTACGCACTGTACCTGTGGCACTGGCCGATCCTGATCTTCTATCTGGGCGAACGGCATTCGCGCGAGGCCGGTGCGGTCGGCGGGCTGATCATCATCCTGGTCTCGTTCGTACTCGCCTATGTCACACACCGTTTCGTGGAGGAACCGCTGCGCTTGCGGTCCACGCCCACGGTGCCCGCCACCCCCGCCCGCGCCCGGGTGCTGATCGGCGTCGCGGTGTCGACGGTGGGCGTATTGCTGCTCGGATCGACGGTGGCCTGGCAGTGGAGCATGGGCGCGAAGGCGCATGCGGTGGGTGAGCTCGATCCGGCGAAATACCCTGGCGCGGTAGCGCTCACCGATGGCGCGCTGGTGCCGCGCGCACCCATGCGGCCGACCATCGAGGAGGCCCCGGCCGATATCGCCTACCCCACCCGGGACAGCTGCATCGCCGATTTCGACACCCGCTCGGTGGTCACCTGCACCTACGGTGACGCGAACGCGCATCGCACCATCGCCGTGGTCGGCAATTCCCATGCCGAGCACTGGATTCCGGCTTTGCAGATCGTGGCCGAGAAGTACCGCTTCAAGATCAGCGTGTACTTGAAGATGGGGTGCCCGCTCACGGTGGCGGAGGATCCGATGTACAAGGGTCAGCAGAATCCGGACTGCAAGGACTGGTCGCACGATGTGATCGAGCGGCTCGGCGCGGAACGCCCCGACTACGTCTTCACCACCGGCACCCGGCCCGCCGACAATGGCGGCGACGAGATTCCGCAGGACTACCTCGACGTCTGGCGCGAACTCGCCGATCGCGGTTTGCAGGTGCTCGCCATCCGCGATACCCCGTGGTTGCGCCGCAATGGAATTCGCTATCGCGCCATCGACTGCCTGGCCTCGGGCGGCAATCGGGTGGAATGCGGGATGAAGCGCCCCGACGCGCTCTCGGCGGTGAATCCGGCGCTGGCGGCCTCGGACGATTTCCCCAATGTGCATGTGCTGGACCTGAACAACGCGGTCTGCGAGCCGACGGTCTGCGCCGTGGTGGAGGGCAATATCCTCATCTACCACGATGAGCATCACCTCACCGCGAGCTATTCCCGTTCTCTCGCACCGGAACTCGAACGCCAGCTACGCCCGATTCTCGGTTGGTGGTGACGGGTTTCGTTCGCGTTCCCGTAACCCATTACCGGTAGGGTGCGGCCACCAGCTCGATAGTGCGGGCGGACAACGGAATTCGGGGGTCAGGTGAACGGCGGGGGTTTTCCGATCGAGATCGTGTTGGCGCTCATCGGCATCGTGGTGCCGGTCGGTGCGTTCATCTGGGAATTCGTGCTGGTGGGCCGCAAACGGCTGGGCTACCGGGTGCAGATGGATACCCCGGTCACCGGTGAGATCGAATCCGTATTCCCCGGCGTACTACCGCAATTGCGGCCGGACGGATCCGGTACCCCGCCGGATCTGAAGGATCTGTCCGTCGTCCTGGTGCGCATCGAGAATGACGGCGCGACCGATATCGACGACGGCGATTACGCGGTGCCCGAGGCCGAACGCGTCGGCGTGCACATTCATTTCCCGAACCGCCGCGTCATCGGCATGGCCGTCACCGAACTCAGCGATGACACCCTCGGCGACTGCCTGCGGCCCGGTACCGGAATCGGCGCGCGCGAGGACGCGGTACACCACGTCGGCATCATCGATCTGCCCAAGGTGCCGATGAATCGCCGCGATCACTACAAGATCCTGGCGATCCTGGAACGCAGCGCGGGCCGCGGCGAATACCCCAGCCCCACGGTGCGCGCCAAGATCAAGGGCGGCAGTGTCGCCGAAACCCGAAGCAACTCCGGGCGTTCCCCGCGCCTGCTGGCGCTGATCGGCTTCCTGGTGGCGGTCGTCGCGGTCCAGTACTTCGTCGGCCTGCGCACACAGGACGGCCCGGTGAACGCGCAGTGCACCAGCGGCAAGCTCACCCTGGCCGGATCCACGGCGTTCGAACCGGTCATGCGCGATGCCGCCGCCGCGTACCACCGGCTGTGCGACGGAGCCGATTTCGGCTTCGCGTTCGACGGCAGCGACCGCGGCCTGAGCCGCGTCGACGATGAGGGCAAGGACAATCCGGATCTGCTGGCGATCAGTGACGGCCCGAAGGGTCCGGGCTATCCGGATCTGCGCCCGCGCACCCTGGCGCTGTCGCTGTTCACCATGGTGGTGAATCCCGGGGTGGGCGTCGCCGATCTCAGTGTGGCCCAGATCCGCGATATCTATGCGGGCCGGGTGAGTAACTGGCAACAGCTCGGCGGCCCGGATCTGCCTGTGCGCGTGGTGAATCGGGCGCTCGGCTCGGGCACCCGGGAGACCTTCCGCACCCGTCTGCTCGGCGACGAGCAGCCCCCTGCGCCGCCCGCCACCAGCTGCCGCGCCATCAGCGCCGGTAATCCGGGCGGCGCGTCGTTCTGCGAGGTCCAGGTCACCAAGGACATGCTCAAGACCGTGGCGGAGCTGCGCGGCGCGATCGGCTACGCCGAGAACGCCGACGCCGCAAAGGCTTCCGATGTCAAACCGGTGACCATCGCGGGCCAGTCCCCCACTCGCGAACAGGTCGCGGCGCACACCTATCCGTTCTGGAATGTCGAATACGCCTACAGCAACGGCGAACTGCCCGCCGACTCACTGGCGGCGGCCTTCCTGCGCTATCTGACCGATCTCCAGGGCAAGGATGTGCTGCGGTCGTACGGCAACACCCCCTGCACGGAATTGCCGAATCCGACCACCTGCACCCCGAATCCCTGACGCGCGAGGGCCACGGTCACCCGAGGGAAAGTGACTGTGGCCCCGCGTCTTCCACCGGCGCACGCCTGGCGGGTATCAGGCCCGGAACGGGTACCTGTTGTCCAGGTCGAGGTTGAGTTCGACCACGTTCACGCGCGGCTGGCCCATGAAGCCGAGTACGCGGCCGCTGCTGTGGGCGTCCACCAGTTCCCGCACCTGGTCCTCGGAGATGGTGCGGGCCTTGGCGATTCGAGCGATCTGGATATCCGCGTACGCCGGGGAGATGTGCGGGTCCAGACCGCTGCCGCTGGCGGTGACGGCATCGGCGGGCACCACAGGCTGGGCGGGGGCGTCACCGCGGATGGGGACGATGAGCCCGGCCGAGTAGTCCTCGCCGTCGACGGCGCATTCGACCTTCACGCCCTTGTACTCGGCCAGGAACGGCGTCTTGGTCACCGAGCAGAACTCGTTGACGCTCACCACTTTTTCCGGATGATCGACGGTGCCGTTGGTCTCGCGCGGGCCGATCACCGAGAGCACCGCGCCCACGCCGCCGGGGGTGCAGAACGGGCGGCTGCCGTCCACACCTTCCAGTTCGCCGATGGTCTTGCTGCGAGCACACACGGTGGTGAGCAGACCGGTCTTGTCCGGCGCGCTGTCCACGATGTTCTCCGGACCGAGATTGCTCGCGGCCGTTGCGGTCGGATCGTAGCCGCTGGAACCGGCGGCCGACGGACGGCTCTGGAAGTACTGCACCAGCGCGTTGCCCTTGTCATCGGTGAAGGATTGCCCGATGAGGCTGGAGCCCACCGTCTTTCCGCCCGATTCGATGAGCGAGCCGTTGGCGTTGTCCTTCAGGCCGGGCAGCTGCGCGACCGCGAAAACCGCCAGCGGATAGATGATTCCGGTGATCGCGGTCAGTACCAGTAGCGCGCGCAGGGCCGCCACATGCTGCCGGATCCAGGTTGACATGCGCATTTCAGGACATCCCGGGGAGGAATTGGACGACGAGGTCGATCAGCTTGATCCCGATGAACGGGGCGATGATCCCACCCACGCCGTAGACGGCCAGGTTGCGGCTCAACAGCTTCGAGGCTGCCGCGGGCTTGTAGGCCACGCCGCGCAGCGCCAGCGGGATCAGCAGCACGATGATGATCGCGTTGAAGATGACCGCGGACAGGATGGCGGACTGCGGGCTCGCCAGCCGCATCACATTCAGCATGTCCAAGCCGGGGTACAGCGCCACGAACAACGCCGGAATGATGGCGAAGTACTTGGCGATGTCATTGGCGATGGAGAACGTGGTGAGCGCGCCGCGGGTGATCAGCAATTGCTTGCCGATCTCCACGATCTCGATGAGCTTGGTCGGATCGGAGTCCAGATCCACCATGTTCCCGGCCTCTTTGGCGGCCGAGGTGCCGGTGTTCATGGCCACGCCGACGTCCGCCTGGGCGAGCGCGGGCGCGTCATTGGTGCCGTCACCGGTCATGGCGACCAGGCGGCCACCGGCCTGCTCCTTCTTGATCAGCGCGAGCTTGTCCTCGGGAGTCGCCTCGGCGAGGAAGTCGTCCACACCCGCCTCATCGGCGATCGCCTTGGCGGTCAACGGATTGTCGCCGGTGATCATGACGGTGCGGATGCCCATCTTGCGCATCTCGTCGAAGCGCTCGCGCATGCCCTGCTTGACCACATCCTTGAGATGGATGACGCCGACCAGCCGAGCCGTACCGTCCTTGACCTCCGCGACCACCAGCGGGGTGCCGCCGGAAGCGGAGATGCCGTCCACGGTCTGACCGACCTGCTCCGGAATCGAACCGCCCTGTGCGCGCACCCATTCGGTGACCGCACTGGCCGCGCCCTTGCGCAGCTGATGCCCGCCGGACAGGTCCACACCCGACATGCGGGTCTGGGCGGTGAATTCCACCCAGGTCGCGCCGGTGAGCTCACCGGGGGTGCGCTCGCGCTTGTTGTACGCGGTCTTGGCGTACACCACGATGGAGCGGCCCTCGGGGGTTTCGTCGGCGAGGCTGGAAAGCTGTGCGGCATCGGCCATTTCGTCGGCGGTGACACCCGGCATCGGCACGAAGTCCGAGGCCTGGCGATTGCCGAGGGTGATGGTGCCGGTCTTGTCCAGCAGCAGCGTGTTCACATCACCGGCGGCCTCGACCGCACGGCCGGACATGGCCAAGACGTTTCGCTGCACCAGCCGGTCCATACCGGCGATGCCGATGGCCGAGAGCAGCGCCCCGATGGTGGTCGGGATCAGGCAGACCAGCAGTGACACCATGACGATGCCGGTGATGCCATTTCCGTTGAGCGCCAAGCTGTCCGGCACGCCCGGCAGGTTGACCTTGGAATAGATGGCCAGCGGCTGCAGGGTCGCCACCGCGAACACGAAGATGATGGTGAGCGCGGCGAGCAGGATGTTCAGCGCGATCTCGTTCGGCGTCTTCTGCCGCGACGCGCCCTCGACGAGGGCGATCATCTTGTCGATGAAGCTGCCGCCCGGCTCCTGGGTGATCTTGACGACCACCCGGTCGGACAGCACCGTGGTGCCGCCGGTAACCGCCGAGCGGTCGCCGCCGGACTCCCGGATCACCGGCGCGGATTCACCGGTGATGGCCGATTCGTCCACCGAGGCAATGCCTTCCACGACATCGCCGTCACCGGGAATGACCTGACCCGCCTCGACGACCACGAAGTCGCCGCGCTGGAGTTCGGCCGCGGCGACCTTCTCCTCGATCACCCGCGCACCGGGTGACCAATTGGCCAGGCGGCGAGCGACGGTGTCGGTCTTGGCTTTCCGCAGCGTATCGGCCTGCGCCTTACCCCGGCCCTCGGCGACCGCCTCCGCCAGATTGGCGAAAAGCACCGTCGCCCACAGCCATACGACGATGGCCCAGCCGAAGAAGGAGGGATCGGTGATCGCGAGGATGGTGGACCACACCGCGCCGATCTCCACGATCAGCATCACGGGGTTGCGCCACAGGGTGCGCGGGTCCAGCTTCATGAAGGCGTCCGGCAACGACTTCAACAGCAACTGCGGGTCGAACAGTCCGCTGGTGACCCGGCCCTTGGGCGGCGACGCTTCCGGCGTCACCGCGGGTTCGATGGTGGGAGCAGACATGTCAGTGGATTCCTTCGGCGAGCGGCCCGAGCGCCAGCGCGGGCAGGAAGGTCAGGGCGACCAGGATGATGGTCACGCCGACGACCATGCCGATGAACTGCGGCCGATGGGTCGGGAGCGTGCCGATCGATTCCGGCGTGGAGCCCTGCTGTGCCAGCGAACCGGCCAGTGCGAGAACGAAAATGATCGGCAGGAAGCGGCCGAAGACCATGGCCAGGCCGAGCGCGGTGTTGTACCACTCGGTATTGCCGGACAGGCCCGCGAAGGCCGAACCATTGTTGTTGGCGGCGGAAGTGAAGGCGTACAACACTTCCGAGAGTCCGTGCGGTCCCCCGTTCGCCATACTGGCGCGCTGTCCGGGCATGGCCATCGCCGCCGCCGTGCCGATCAGCACGATGAGCGGACTGATCAGGAAATACGAAGCGGCGAGCTTGATTTCGCGCGGGGTGATCTTCTTGCCCAGGTATTCCGGGGTGCGCCCGACCATGAGGCCCGCGACGAACACCGTGATGACCGCCAGGATCAGCATGCCGTAGAGACCGGATCCGGTACCGCCGGGCGCGACCTCGCCGAGCTGCATATTGAACATGGTCATCATGCCGCCGAGGCTGGTGTACGAATCGTGGAACGAGTCCACCGCACCGGTCGAGGTGAGCGTGGTCGCCGAGGCGAAGGTCGCCGAATTCGATACGCCGAAGCGGGTTTCCACGCCTTCCAGGGACGCGCCGAGCGCGGTCGGGACCGTGCCGTGGTGCTGCAACTGGAACAGATTGGTCAGCATGGTGCTGGCCAGCGCGATCACCGACATGACCGCGACAATGGCGTAACCCTGCTTCTTGGAGCCGACCATGCGCCCGAAGGTGCGCGGCAGCGAGAAGCTGATCACCAGCAGCAGGAAGATCTCCAGCCAGTTGGTCCAGGCGTTCGGGTTCTCGAACGGATGCGCGGAGTTGGCGTTGTAGAAGCCGCCGCCATTGGTGCCGAGTTCCTTGATGACCTCCTGGCTCGCCACCGGTCCGCCCGTAATCGTCTGCGTCCCACCGGTAATGGTCTGCGCGACCTGATCGTGCAGGTGGAAGTTCTGGATCACCCCGCTCGCGACGAGCACGATGGCGGAGACGAATGCCAGGGGCAGCAGAATACGGATGGTTCCCCTCACCAGATCCACCCAGAAATTGCCCAGATCGCCGGTGTGCCTGCGCGCGAAACCGCGCACCAGCGCCACCGCCACGGCCATACCGACCGCGGCCGAGACGAAGTTCTGCACCGCGAGCCCGGCCATCTGCACCAGGTGACCCTGGGTCGATTCACCGGAGTAGTTCTGCCAGTTCGTATTGGTGACGAAGCTGACGGCGGTGTTCCAGGCCAGCGCCGGGGTCATCTCGGTGCCCGGATCGTTCAGGTGCAACGGCAGTTTGCCCTGAATCAGCTGGAGGAAGAACAGGAACAGAATGCTGACGGCCGAGAAGGCCAGCACGCTGCGGGCGTAGACGCCCCAGGTCTGTTCGACCCCGGGCTGGACGCCGATGGCGCGGTACAGGCCGCGTTCGGCCTTGGAATGCTTATCGCTGCTGTAAACCCGGTACATGTAATCGCCGAGCGGTACGTGCACCAGGGCCAGCGCGATCACCAGGGCCATCGTGAAGATGAGCCCCGCGGTAGTCGTGCTCACTTAGAACCTTTCCGGGTACAGCAACGCCGCGATCAGAAAAACGGCGATGCCGACGGCCAGAACCAAACCGATAATGTTCTGCGTCACAGCCGTTCCACCCCGCGCTGGATCAGGCCGAGCAGGGCGAAAATCGCCACCGTCAGCACCGTGAACACCACGACGGACATGTATCGAAACCTCTCTCTAACCGGTGCCGCACCTCAGGTGCGGCAGAGCGAGTCAAGCGGTCGATTGGTCGCTATTCGAGGTCCTTTACGCCTTCTTAGCGTCCCGCACCCCCGCATTGACGTTCCGCTTACGCACTCGGCTCGGTGTGTCGGAATCCCGGCGTGGCGGGGGACTTCCGTACCCTCGATCAGGCAGCCGACAAGGGAGGCCCCATGTTCGAACGCGCACTACAGAAGTCAGTGGAGCTGGTCCTGCGGGGCAGCACCGGAATTCAGGCCCCGCTCGCCGCGAAATACGTGGCGCGACTGCACCGCAAACATCCGGATCGGTCCCCGGCAGGCATCGAACAGGGCCTGGAATTGCGCTATTTGACCGTAGTCACCATCAGCGGCACCCTGGCCGGGCTCTCGGCCGCGGTCCCCGGTGTCGGCACCCTGATCGGATTGGCCGTCAGCGGCGTCGAATCGGTGTTCTTCCTGGAGACCTCGGCGCTGTACGCGGCCTCGCTGGGCGCGGTGCACGGGATGGGCGACCTGCCCGCCAAACAGCGCCGCACGCTGGTTGCCGGGGTGGTGCTGGGCGAGACCGGCGAACAGCTGCTCGGCAAGGGCGCGAGCCAATCCGCGCGCGACTGGGCCAGCACCGTCGGCGATCACCTGCCGGTGATCAAGAACATCGACAACGCCATGGCCAAACGCTTCATCGTGCAATTCGTCGTCAAACGCGGTGTGCTCATGTTCGGCAAGACATTGCCCGCGGGCATCGGCGCGGTCATCGGGGCCGTGGGCAATCGCGCCCTCGCCAAAACCGTGATCGGCAATGGCCGGCGCACTTTCGGCCCCGCGCCGACCAGCTGGGACCGGGCGTTCGCCACGAAATAGCTTTGGCACGATCGGTCACATCGCAAGCCGCGTTAGGTCATAACTCGCCCTTTACAGTTGGCGACGGTTCTGGGAATCGTGTGGGTAACCAGACCACTTCGAGGGGTGGAGGTCCCGCCCTCGCGCTCCCGGTGGCCAGTACCCGCGGGGCGGGCCCTCCACCGAAAACTCCGCCCGGAAATCCACCGGGGCGGCCACTGTCACCGGGATCACGACGCGCGGGCGTTAAGAAAGCGTCAGTGCCGGTCGCTTCGGCGAAATCGACGGTAATCCTTGGGAGTCCGGCCATCGCGGCCGGGCTTTTCCGTTGATTGAGGAGAGATCGTGCCGGACATCGTCGTTCCATTGATGGTGATATTCGGATTCCTGGCTGCCGCGCTGTTGCTGCGCGTCCTGGCGACCGCCGAACCGAATCGCGTGCGGGTGCGCGCGGCCCGCCCGGACTTTCCGGCCCCGCGCGTGATGATGGACGAGTGAAACGCGGCCAGCTACGGATCTACCTCGGCGCTGCCCCCGGAGTGGGCAAGACCTTCTCGATGCTGTCGGAGGCGCATCGGCGGATCGAACGCGGTCGCGATGTGGTCGCGGCCGTGGTCGAGACGCACGGGCGATCCAAGACGGCCGAGATGCTGGCGGGCATCGAGCGGATCGCCCCCAGGATGATCGAGTATCGCGGCACCACGCTGCCGGAACTGGATGTGGAGGCGGTGCTGCGGCGCGCGCCCGCGGTGGTGCTGGTGGACGAGCTCGCGCATACCAATGTGCCGGGCAGCAAACACGAAAAGCGCTGGCAGGACGTACAGGAACTGCTGGACGCCGGAATCGATGTGGTGTCCACGGTGAATGTGCAGCACCTGGAGAGCCTCAACGATGTGGTCGAGCAGATCACCGGGGTGGTGCAGCGAGAGACGGTGCCGGACTGGGTGGTTCGCTCCGCGGATCAGGTCGAACTTGTCGACATCACTCCGGAAGCGTTGCGGCGCAGGATGTCTCACGGCAATGTGTACGCGGCGAGCAAAGTCGATGCCGCACTGCGCAATTACTTCCGGCCCGGCAATCTGACCGCGCTGCGCGAACTCGCGCTGCTGTGGCTGGCCGATCAGGTGGACGCTGCCTTGGCGAAATACCGTGCGGATCACCAGATCACCGATACCTGGGAGGCGCGCGAACGCCTGGTGGTGGCGGTGACCGGAGGCGGCGAATCCGAGACCATCGTGCGGCGCGCCAGCCGCATCGCGGCCAAATCCAGCGCCGAACTCATTGTGGTGCACGTGGTTCGCGGTGACGGGCTGGCCGGGGTGTCCGCCCAGCGGCTCACCCGGCTCCGCGATCTGGCCACCGGACTGGGTGCGAGCCTGCACACCGTCACCGGTGACGATGTTCCCACGGCGCTACTGGATTTCGCGCGTCAGGTGAACGCGACCCAGCTGGTGCTGGGCACCTCGCGGCGCTCGCGCTGGGCGCGCATGCTCGACGAGGGCATCGGCGCGACGGTGGTGCAGGAGTCCGGCAAGATCGATGTGCACATGGTCACGCACGAGGAATCCAATCGCGGCTTCCGCTGGTCCTCGCTCGCACCGCGCGAACGCAAACTCGGATCCTGGTCCGCCGCACTGCTGGTGCCCTCGATCATCTGCCTGATCACCGCGCTGTGGCTGGACAGCTGGCTGAATATCGGCGGTGAGAGCGCGGTGTTCTTCATCGGCGTGATCGTGGTGGCGCTGTTCGGCGGCGTCGCGCCCGCGACGCTGTCGGCGCTGCTCTCGGGGGTACTGCTGAACTGGTTCTTCACCGCGCCGCGCTACAGCCTCACCATCGCCGATCCGGACAACTTCCTCACCATCGTGGTGCTGCTGATGGTCGCGGTGGCGGTATCGGCGCTGGTGGATGTGGCGGCCAAGCGAACTCGCGAGGCGCGCAAGGCATCCCGGCAGGCCGAACTGCTGACGCTGTTCGCGGGCGCGGTACTGCACGGCGCGGATCTGCCGGATCTGCTGGAACGCGCGCGCGAGACCTTCAATCAGGAGGCGGTCAGCCTCATCACCGATGACGAGATGGTGGCCTCGGTCGGCGAGGATCCGCCCACAGAGGTGATCGACGCCTTCACCGCGGTGGAGGCGGGCGATGATCTGCACTGGCTGCTGCTGCGCGGCCGGGCGCTGTCCTCGGGTGATCGGCTGGTGCTCGGCGCGGTCGCGAATCAGGCCGCGGGACTGGTGAATCAGAAGCGTTTGCAGCAGGAGGCGGGTGCGGCCCAGGCGGTCATGGAGGCCGATAAGCTGCGCCGCGCGCTGCTGTCCGCGGTCAGCCACGATCTGCGCACGCCACTGGCCGGGGCCAAGGCTGCGGTCTCGAGTCTGCGCAGCGACGATGTCGAGTTCTCGCCCGAGGACACCGCCGAATTGCTTGCCACGGTGGAGGAATCGGTGGATCAGCTGACCGCGCTGGTCGGCAATCTGCTCGATTCCTCGCGGCTCGCGGTGGGGGTGATCAAACCGCAGATGCGGCGCACCTACCTCGACGAGGTGGTGCATCACGCGCTCATGGGCATGGGCACCCGGGGTATGGGGCGCAGTGCCATGAACCGGGTCGAGGTGGAGGTGGGCGCGGTCTGCGTGCGCGCGGATTCCGGACTGCTGGAGCGGGTGCTGGCCAACCTCATCGATAACGCGGTGCGCTACTCCCCCGGCGACTCGCCGGTGCGGGTGACGGCGGAGCACACCGGGAAGCGGGTGGCGATTACCGTGGTCGATACCGGACCCGGGGTACCGACCGGTATGGAAGATCAGCTGTTCGAACCCTTCCAGCGGCTCGGTGATCGTGACAACTCCACCGGCGTCGGCCTCGGCCTGTCGGTGGTGCGCGGATTCGTCGACGCCATGGGCGGCACGGTGCACGCCGAGCCAACCCCAGGCGGCGGCTTGACCATGGTGATCGACCTACAAGCATGCGATGAACAGGAGAATCCGTGACGAACGCGGCGCCGGCGCCGACGAAAGTCCTGGTCGTCGATGACGAACCGCAGATCCTGCGGGCACTGCGCATCAACCTGTCGGTGCGCGGTTACGAGGTGACCACGGCCGCCACGGGAGCCGCGGCGTTGCGCGCGGCCGCCGAGAAACATCCGGACGTGGTGGTGCTCGATCTCGGGCTGCCGGATATGGACGGCATCGAGGTGCTCGCCGGACTGCGCGGCTGGTCCACCACCCCGGTCATCGTGCTGTCCGCCCGCACCGACTCCTCGGACAAGGTCGAGGCGCTGGACGCGGGCGCGGACGATTACGTCACCAAACCCTTCGGCATGGATGAGTTGCTGGCCCGGCTGCGCGCGGCCGTCCGCCGCTCGGCGGGCACCGCCGACACCTCCGAACCGGTCATCGAAACCTCGTCCTTCACAGTCGATCTCGCCGCGAAGAAGGTCACCCGGCACGGGCGCGATGTACACCTGACCCCCACCGAATGGGGGATGCTCGAGATGCTGGTGCGCAACAAGGGCAAGCTGGTGGGCCGCCGCGAAATCCTGCGCGAGGTCTGGGGTCCGTCCTACGCCACCGAAACCCATTACCTGCGTGTGTATCTCGCCCAGCTACGGCGCAAACTCGAAGACGACCCATCCCGCCCCAAACATCTGCTCACCGAGGCGGGAATGGGCTACCGCTTCCAGGTCTGAGCGCTAGTCGCGACTCAGGCGCAGCGGCAGCGACTTCAGTCCGTTGTTGAGATTGGAGCGGATGCGGCGGGCCTCGCCGGTCTGCTCGATCGCCGGGAAGCGGGCGAGCAATTCCTCGAAGAAGACGCGGCCCTCCATGCGGGCCAGGTGGACGCCGAGGCAGAAATGCTGGGCCAGGCCGAAGGACAGGTGCGGGTTGGGGTTTCGGGTGATGTCGAAGCGCTGCGAATCGGTGAAGACGTCCTCGTCGCGATTGGCGGAGGTGTACCACATGGCCACCTTGTCACCGGCCTTGATGGGGACGCCGCGAATCTCGGTATCGGCGGTGGCGGTGCGCCGGAAGTAGTGCAGCGGATTGGCGAAGCGCAGAATCTCTTCCACCGCACCGGGAATCAGCGCCGGGTTGGCGCGCAGGGCGGCCAATTGTTCCGGATGCTCCAGCAGCAGTTGCAGTCCCGAGGACAGCATGGTTTTGGTGGTGTCGTTCCCGGCGATCACCAACTGGGTGAAGAAACTGCCGAACTCGATGTCCGACATGGCTTTTCCTCCGAATTCACCGGCCAGGATGAGCGAGGTGAGATCAGCCCGCGGCTCCTGCTCGCGCCGCGCCATGGAGAACTGGATGGCGTAGATCGCCATCTTGGTCATCTCGGCGGTGGTGTCGAAATCGCCGACCAACTCCGGATCCTGTTGGCTGGTGGACTGTTCCGCCCAGTGCCGGATATCGGGCCAATCCGCTTCCGGAATCCCGAACAGTCCGCCGACCACCTGACTCGGCAGCACCCCGGCCACCTCGTGCACGAATTCCACGTCACCGCCGGTGTTTTCGAGCAGCCGCCGGGTCAGCTCCCGAACCCGGTCCTCCATCTCGCCGATCACCCGCGCCTTGAAATGCTCGGCCAGTGGCCTGCGGTAATCGGTATGCCGGGGCGGATCCATCATGAGCAGCATGTTCCGGGTCTGCTCCAGCCGTTCGGGCGGCTGATTCTCCAGCATCACGCCCTCCTGTTCGGCGGAGAACAGCAGCGGATTGCGCGCCACATGCGCGACATCCGCATGTTTGAGAATCGCCCAGTACCCCGGCTCACCGGGCATGTCCTGCCAGTACACCGGCCGCGTGCCGCGCAGTTCGGCGAACATCTCGTGGATCGGCCCGTCCACATAGAGTTCCGGATCGTAGATATCCATGACCGTGCCCACGGCCCACCTCGGTATTCACTTGCGGGTGTATGTCTTTCACGTCGGACGCTAACCGCGCGGCACTCCCCGCGATCGCGTTTCCTACACACCATCTCATTCAGTGGACACCGTGTCAGCGAAATCCGCGGAACAGCGGTCCGCCCACGTATCAGGCGTAGGGATCGGTGATTTCACGCAACCGCGACAACGCCTCGCGCAGTTGAGCCGTACGACGTTCGCCCAGATGAGCGGCCCACTCACGCTCGATACCCGCCGACACCCCATTGCCCAACTCGGCCATCCGCCGCCCGCGTTCGGACAACCGCACCAGCCGCGCACGCCCGTCGGTCGGATCGGGCACCCGCTCCACATATCCCGCACGCTCGAGCTGGTCGACCAGAAATCCCGCGGTCTGCTTGGTCACCTGCGCCCGCTCCGCCAATTCGGTGAGCCGGGTGCCATCCGGACCGATCTGCGCAGCGAGGCGGCCCTGCGCGATGGTGATGTCTCCGTACCCGGCCTCGACCAGGGCATCGAAGGTGCGCTGTTCCATCGACCGATGGGCGATGAACATGAGCAGACCCACGTTCATCTCATCGTCTGCCATCGCAACTCCTTGACGTTTAGTCAGATCCTCTTACTATATTAGACAGAGAGGCTGACTAATCCTATCGGAAGCGGGAACCATCATGGATCGTGAATCCAGTTGGCGGATCATCGAACAGCAGCGACTGGCCATCGCGGATCTACTGGCCGACCTCTCCGATGCGGAATGGGAGCAGCCGTCGCTGTGCCCGGGGTGGCGGGTCCGCGACGTAGCCGCGCACATCGCCTGCGCGCCACGGCCGCCATCACCGAAAACCATGCTGCGCACCGCGATTCGAGCGCGCGGCAACTACAACCGGCTGATCGATATGCTCACCCTCGACTACGCCGCCGAACCGGGCCACGACCTGGTCGCCGAACTGCGCGCGCACGCCGCATCGCGAAAGCTGCCCGCGCTCACCAACTATCGCAATATCCACTTCGACACCATCGTGCACGGTCAGGACATCGCGATTCCGCTGGGCCGCACACTGCGGGTCACCCCGGTGGCCGCTGCCGCCGGAGCCGATCGCGCCGTCGAGGTCGGCTGGCCGGTATGGAATCGCCACCGTTTGGACGGCCTGCGCCTGATCGCCACCGACACCGTCTGGACCTACGGCCTCGGCAGTGAGATCCGCGGACCCGCGCTCGCGCTGCTGCTGCTGGTCACCGGCCGTGCCGCCGGACTCGCACAGGTCCACGGCCCGGGCGTGGCCACCCTGGCCGCCCGGCTCGAAAACACCTCGGCCGCACCGGCGGAGTTCGACTGACCGGCCCGTCCGGTCACCCCCGGCGCGCGGGGTCCGGGGGTGACCGGGACGATGGAGCACATGTCTGTTGCCGCGATCGTCTTCGATATGGACGGTGTACTGATCGACACCGAACCCATCTGGGAGGAGGTGCGCCGCGCGTATATCGCCGAACTGCACGGGCGCTGGCTGCCCGATACCCAGGACCGGTTCATGGGGATGAGCACCGCCGAATGGGCCACGTACACCAGCGAAGATCTGCTCGACGGCCGCCGCACACCCGATGAGGTGGCCGAGGATGTCATCTCCCGCATGGCCGCGCGCTATGCCGAGCATCTGCCGCTCATGCCGGACGCGGTGGAGACCGTGCGCCGCTTCGCCGATAGTTTCACCCTCGGCCTGGCCAGTTCCTCACCGCGCAGGCTCATCGATGTGGTGCTGGACCATATGGGTGTCACCGACCTGTTCCACACCACCGTCTCCACCGAAGAGGTCGAACGCGGCAAGCCCGCACCGGACGGCTACCTCGCCGCCGCGGCCGGACTCGACATCGACCCCTCGAACTGCGTGGCCATCGAGGATTCCAGCAATGGCCTGCGCGCCGCCCACGCCGCCGGCATGACGGTCATCGCGGTCCCACACCCGCGCTACCCACTCAAACCGGACGCGCTCGCGCTCGCCTCCCACGTCGCCGAGAACCTGAAGTCCCTCACCCCCGAGCTGGTCGTGGACCTCACACCGGTGCGCTGAGCGGAATTCCGCTGCCTACAGCGCTGTTTCGAACCGAACGGTAGAGAACACGGGCGCATCGTCCCGCGACCCATACCGACGGCCGCCGTCATCGGCCGGTTCGCCCGGATGGGCCTCGCGGCGCGCCCCGAGCACGAATGCGAGGATCTTGGTATGTCCGAACAGACCGCCGCGCCCCAGAACGCCGCAGCCGCCCCGTCCGCCGAACCGGTCGAACTGTGGGCCGAGCGCACCGGGACCCGGGCCTACACCGGCCGCAATAATCGCGGCGGCGAGGTGCTCATCGCGTCCGCGGGTGTGCCCGGCGCGTTCACCCCGGGCGAGTTGCTCAAGATCGCGCTGGCCGGATGCACCGGGCTCAGCGCCGATTTCACTCTCTCCCGCAAGCTCGGCGAGAGCTTCGACGCCACCGTGCGCGTCTCCGGCGACGCCGACCGCGAGAACGAGACCTACCCGGAGCTCAATGAATCCTTCGAACTGGATCTGAGCGAACTCGACCAGGCCACCCGCGAACGCCTGCTGGTCGCCGCGCAGCGCTCCATCGACAAGGTCTGCACCGTCGGCCGCACCCTCAAGGCCGGAACCACCGTCAACCTGACCTTCCGCGTCGACGAATGACCGAAACCCCCGTCCGGCTCAGCGCCTGGGCGCACGGGCAGGTGCAGGGCGTGGGCTTTCGCTGGTGGACCCGGTCCCGCGCCCTGGAGTTGGGCCTGACCGGGTACGCCCGCAATCACCGCGACGGCCGCGTGCACGTGGTGGCCGAAGGTCCGCGTACGGCGTGCGAAACCCTGCTGAGCCTGCTACGTTCCGGCGACACACCCGGTCGGGTCGACCTGGTCGTTACGGACTGGTTGGACGCCCAGGGCGGCATAATCGGATTCGAGGAGCGCTGATGTGCGCGCAGGTCGAGAAGCCCCAGGAGTCGATCGTTGGCCATTGAACGTTTCGGCGGCACCCCGGACGACCCGAACCGGCAGCCAGACCCGGATAGCTCCGCGAAAACTCCCGATCCCGCGATCAACCCGGCCACCGGACGCCCGTGGGGCAGCGGGGGACGCACCCTCCCCACACGCGGCGACTCGCAGGAGACCACCCCCGAGCCCGCCGCGGCACCCGAGCCTGACGGTTCCACCGCGCCCACGGTGTCCTCCGAACCCGCCGGTTCCTCCGAGCCCGCCGCGTCCCCCGAGCCAGCTGTGTCCCCCGAGCGCGCCGCGCCTTTCGATGCGCCGACCGCGCCGACCGCTCCGGTAACCCAGCCGACCGGATTCGCGCCGCCGCCCACCTTCGAACTTCCGGTGCCGCCGGTGTATCCGCCGTCGCCGCCGCAGCCCGCCCCCCAGCCGCGACGCGGCAGCGTGAATCGGCAGGAGGCCGGGGTCACCGCGCCCCGCCCGCCGACGGTCGCGGAGGCGCGAGCGCGGGAGAAGGCGCGCAAGCGCGCCGAGGAGGCCGAGCAGGCCGCCACCGAGGCCGCGGAGACCAAGCGCAAGAAAAAGAAGAAGGTGCTCATCGGCGGCGCGGCCGTGGTCGGCGTGGCGGCGCTGGTGGGCGGCGGATATCTGGCCTATGACGCGCTGACCACCCCCGAGGTGACCGCCTACTGCACGGTGGTGGCCAAGAAGGGTCAGGTGGTCGCGGTCGGCAACGGCCAGACCGTCACCGCCACCAGTGACAATCAGGAAATCGTCATTCCGGACAACTACTGCGATGATGCCAAGCGCACGGGCAGCACCGGACTGGGCGGAATCTTCATTCTCAATGGCAGTCAGTACCGCTACTACTACGGTGGCAGCGGCAACACCATCGGCCACGCACCGACCGGCGGCAGCACCGTGCTGCCCAAGGGCGCGGACGTGAAAACCAAGAGCGGCAGCACGATTCAACGCGGCGGGCTCGGCTCCAAAATCAGCGGTGGAGGTTCTTGATGCGGCGAGTGCGGAGCACTCCGCGCCCGGGTTGGCAGCAGATCATCGAGAGTCAGGGGCTGGTCTACGGCTCGCCCGGACGCGATACCAATGGCCAGCCGCGCCCGTACTGGGACGAATCGGTGCACTACGAATTCGATATGGCCGAGATCCTCTCGCTGGAGGCGCAGGTCGAGGTGCTGCACACCATGTGCCTGCACGCCGTCGAGCAGATCATCCTGACCGAGCGTTTCGCCGATTTCGGTCTGCCGCAATGGAGTTGGGAACCGATCGCCAATTCCTGGAAGCGTTCGGACCCGCATATCTACGGCCGTTTCGACCTGCGCTACGACGGTCGCGGCCCCGCGAAACTGCTGGAGTACAACGCCGATACCCCCACCTCCCTGCTGGAGGCGGCAATCGTGCAGTGGCACTGGCTGACCGACACCCACCCGGACGACGATCAGTGGAACTCGTTGCACGAGAAGCTGGTCGAGCGCTGGGGCGAGGTCCGCGACCTGCTGCCCAGCGCCGAACTGCACTTCACCTGGTCCGGCGCGGACTCCTCCGGTGAGGACAATGTCACCACCGCCTATATGCAGGAAACCGCCGCCGAGGCGGGCTTCGACACCATCGCGCTGCCCATCGAGGAAATCGGATTCGACACCGAGCTGGAACGTTTCGTGGATCTGGCCGAGGCCCCGGTCGATTCCATCTTCAAGCTCTACCCCTGGGAATGGGTGCTGGACGACGACTTCGGCAAGCGCGTCACGCAATCCCTGCCGGGCACCATGTGGATCGAACCACTGTGGAAGACAATGCTTTCCAACAAGGCGCTACTGGCGGTGCTGTGGGAGATGTACCCCGGGCACCCGAACCTGTTGCCCGCCTACCTCGATGACCCGCACGAGCTCACCGAATACATTCGCAAACCCAAGCTCGGCCGCGAGGGCGCGAATATGACCATCGTGGGCGCGGGCATGGAAACCGCCACCGGCGGCGTCTACGGCGAAGAGGGCTTCGTCTACCAATTGCTGGACCCGCTACCGGAATTCGACGGTATGCGCCCGGTGCTGGGCGCCTGGATCGTCGGCGACACCTCCGCGGGCCTGGGCATCCGCGAAACCGTCGGCCTGATCACCGATGACACCTCCACCTTTGTGCCCCACCGCATTCCGCAGCCCTGACCCCCAACCTTCCACCCCTACTGGAGGACCCACCAGATGATCACCACGCTCGCGCTCGAATCGGGATATTGGAGCTCACTCGGTCGTGGCGTAGGCGCGATCCTCCTGTACGCGCTGATCGGCCTGGCGCTCATGCTCATCGGCTTCTACGCCGTGGATCTGACCACCCCGGGCAACCTGCGTCATATGGTCGCCCAGGGCCTGCCCAACGCGGTGATCGTCAGCGCCGCGGGCATGCTCAGCATGGCGTTCATCGTGGTGCTGGCCATCTACGCGCAGGCGGGCAAGCTGTCCGAGGGTCTGATCGCGGCGCTGATCTACGGCCTGGTCGGCATTGTCGCCCAGGTGATTTCGGTGCGCGTGATCGAAGCGGTGCTCGGCATCAATATCGGCGACGTGCTGAAGAGCCCCACGTTCTCCACCGAGGCTCTGGTCGTCGCCGCCGCGCATTTCGCGCTCGGCCTGGTCGTCGCGGTCGCGATCCTCTAGCGCACCCGGCTGTACTTGAGGAAGGCCACGCCGTCCTCGAAGACCCGGCTGGTGAGCACCCGGTAGCGGGTGGCCTCGGGCAGCCGGGATCCGGCCGTGCCGAACAGCGGGCGGCCGTGCCCGAGCACGATCGGATACAGCTTCAGGAAGATCTGATCGATCTCGGGCAGCAGGGTCTGCGCCAGCTCACCGCCGCCGCACAACCAGATGCCGAGCCCCTTCTCCCGCTTGAGCTCCCGCACCCGCGCCAGCGGATCCCCGGTGATCAATTCCCCATCCGGATCGGGCGCCTCGGGCAGCGTCTGCGAGACCACGAACTGCCGCAGATGCGAATACGGGCTGGACGTCCCCGTGCGTACCCCGAAATCGTGCGTCTTACGTCCCATGATGACGGTGTCGAAGGTGCTGAAGGGCTTGCGGTCCACACCGAGCGCCTCGCGGACCTTGGTCGGTAGCGTCTCGGGATACTGCGCGATGATCGCGGGACCGTGGTCACCCCCGACCGGGAAGAAATCCACCGAACCATCCTCGGAAGCGATGAATCCGTCGATGGTGGCTGCCACGTAGTAGGTCAGTTTGCGCATTGGTCCCTCCAGCCGGCACCACACATGCCGCTGTCAAAAAGGTAGCGCTTCAATGCCTTCGATAGGGAGACTAGTCCGAACAGCGGGCATGAACTGTCAGTGACGTGGCGATCAGCCGCGGGGCCGGGGCTGGCAGCGCGGGCAGGAGAACGACGACCGGTTCATGAACTTCTCCCGGATCATCGGGGCCCCGCAGCGGCGGCAGGCTTCGCTCTCGCGCCCGTAGGCGTTGAGCGAGCGCTCGAAGTACCCGGATTGCCCGTTCACGTTGACGTAGAGCGCGTCGAAGGAGGTGCCCCCGGCCTGGAGTGCCTCGCTCATCACGGTGCGCACCTCGTCCAGCAGGCCGCGCGCGACGGGACGGGTCAGCTTGGCCGCCACCCGTTCCCCGTGCAGCTTCGCCCGCCACAGCGCCTCGTCCGCATAGATATTGCCGACCCCGGACACCACGGTCTGATCGAGCAGTACCCGCTTGATCTCCGAATTCTTGGCGCGAATGGCCGCGACGATCTTGTCGTCATCCACGAGCGGATCCAGCGGATCGCGCGCGATATGCGCGACCGGTTCGGGCACCAGCGTCCCGTCCACCTCGACCAGCTCCGCGAGCTGCCAGCCGCCGAAGGTGCGCTGATCCACGAACCGCAGCTGATCGCCGGTATCGAGATTGGCGATGATGTGCGCGTGCTTCTCCAGGGCGGCGTCGGCAGGCTGCACCAGCATCTGCCCGCTCATGCCCAGATGCACGACGAGGGAGAGATCGGGCTCATCGAAGGTGAGCCAGAGGAATTTGCCGCGCCGCTGCGCGGATTCGACCCGCAGGCCGGAGAGCCGGGCGATGAGATCATCGCCGCCCTCGAGATGCCGTCGCACCGAACGCGGATGCTTGACGGTCACCGAATCGACGACGCGGCCCACCACATGTTCGGCGAGCCCGCGCCGTACGACTTCGACTTCGGGAAGCTCGGGCATCGGCGGCTACTGCGCCGATTCCCCGGCGGCAGCGGCACTTTCGGCGTTCAACGCCTGATAGGCGGCGCCCGCGGCCTTCTGCTCGGCTTCCTTCTTGGAGCGGCCCACCCCTTGGCCGTACGCCTTCCCACCGATCACCGCGGTGGCGGTGAACTCTTTATCGTGGTCGGGTCCGGTGGAGGTGATCTCGTAGCTGGGCACGCCGATACCGCGCTCGGCGGTCAGCTCCTGCAGACTCGTCTTCCAGTCGAGCCCGGCACCCATGCGGGGTCCACGCTCGAGCAGGTCGGCGAACAAGCGCAGCACCACGCCACGGGCGGTGTCGATGCCGTGCTCGAGATGCACCGCACCGAGCAGCGATTCCATGCCGTCGGCGAGAATGCTCGGCTTGTTCCGGCCACCGGTGAGCTCTTCGCCCTTACCGAGCAGCAGATGAGTACCGAGTCCGCCCGCGCCGAGGGTGCGAGCCACCTCGGCCAGGGCATGCATATTCACCACGCTGGCACGCAGTTTGGCGAGCTCGCCCTCGGACTTATCCGGATGCTCCAGATAAAGACGTTCGGTGATGCTCAGGCCGAGAACTGAGTCGCCCAGAAACTCCAGGCGCTCATTGGTCGGGAGCCCACCGTTCTCGTAGGCATACGACCGGTGAGTGAGCGCGAGGCGCAACAGGTCCGGTCGCAGGCCGACGCCGAGCGCTTCGAGCAGGCTGGAATGGTCGGCGGAGTCACCCACGGCGGGCACCTCCGCCGCGTCCTTGCTGGCGGTCACGATCGGCTGGATCAGAGAATCAGACCGCAGCGGTGACCTGGCGGCCCTTGTACGTGCCGCACGAGGGGCACGCGATGTGCGGCAGGGTCTGCTGGCCGCAGGCACGGTTCGGGCAGGTGATCAGGGTAGGCGCACTGGCCTTCCACTGGCTCCGGCGCGAGTGGGTGTTGGAACGGGACATCCGGCGCTTCGGAACGGCCACGACTACTTCTCCTCTGTCCTCTGACTCACGGCGCCATTGTGGCCCGCAAGGATAAATCTGTTGATGGGTCCGGTACAGCGCCTAAGCGCCGCTTCCGGGGGCTGCGTCACCGACGACGTTGTCGTCCGCGACATCCAATTTCGCGAGCCCGGCCCAGCGAGGGTCAAGTATCTCATGACCATGGCCGGAACCCGCAATCGCCATCCGTACGCCGCATTCGGGGCACAATCCGGCACAGTCCGGCTCGCAGAGCGGCTGTAGCGGCAGCTCCAGACCGACGGCGTCGATGACGGCCGCTTCGAGTTCGATCATGTCATCGACCAGGCGATGCACTTCGTCTTCCTCGGTGGTCTTCTCGGTATTGCTGTCCGGGTAGGCGAACAGCTCGGTGAGATGCAGCTCGATATCGTCGGTGAACGATTCGAGACAGCGCGAGCACTCACCCTCGATGGGCGCGTGCACGGTACCCAGCACCAGCACGCCCTCGGAGACCGACTGCAGGGTCAGATCGAGTTCGACCTCACCGCCCGCGGGGATGCCGACCATTTCCAGGCCGATCCGGTCGTCGGTGCTGAAGGTGCGCTGGACCGGGAGGATCGAGCCCGGCTTGCGGCCCAGGCGTCGCGTATCCAGATTGAAGCCCGCGTCGTCGACCGTGGTGCGACGGTGACGCGGCTTGGAACCGGATTCGGACATCAAGGACTCACTCACGTTCGGTATGGAATGGGCAACCACCCAACAATACCGAAACGCGCTGCCGCACCCAAACCGGCTAGCGGCGGAACTCGGCGGCGTAGTCCTGCACGCTCGTACCGGAACGCACCTGGTTGCGGCCGCGGCCGATGATGCGCAGGGTGCCGTGCAGGGTTTCCTCGAAGTCGGCCAGCTTGCCGTCGACGTAGTCATCGCATTCGGTGCGCAGGCGATCGGAATCGGCCTGGGCGGTATCGATGAGCCGGGCGGATTCCACGTGCGCGGCCCGGACCACCTCGGTGGCCGAGACCAGGCGTTCCTGTTCGGCCTTGCCGTCGGCGACCGAACGGTCGTAGCTGGCCTGGCCCGAGGCGGTCATGCGATCGGCCTCGGCACGGGCGCGGCCGGTGACCATGTCGTATTCCTTGTTGCCGTCGGTGACGACGCGTTCGGCCTCGGCTTCGGCCGAGCTGACCAGGTGTTCGGCGTGCGCGCGGGCCTCGGCGACCATGCGGTCGGCGTGCGCCTTGGCATCGGACAGGATGCGGTCCGCCTCGTCACGCGCCCCGGTGACGGTGTCGTGCGCCTGCTGATTCGCGCCGCTCACCGTGCTCTCGGCGGAATTGCGGGCATCGACCACGATCTTGTCGCGGTGGTCGAGCACGTCCTGGGCGTCGTCGAGTTCACCCGGCAGCGCCTCGCGCACATCGTCGAGCAGTTCGAGCACCTCACCGCGCGGCACGATGCAGTTGCGCGTCGGCGGAATGCCCCGCGCCTCCTCGATGATGGCCACGAGTTCGTCGAGCGCTTCGAATACGCGGTACATGTTGCTACCCCACTCTCCTGCCTGGACTACACGGCGAGACCTCCGCGGGAACAAGTCTGCCCTTCCGAGCGCTGTCACCAAGGTTCGAACCCGGCGTGTCGGAGACCTGTTTCACACCACACGAAAAGAAGTGGAGGAAACCCCTCCAGTTGGTTTACATTCAAGCAACAAGAAATTGTTGTGTCGGGACGGCGGAGCCTCTACAGGGATGACTCCGCAGGGCACGTCCCGACGTGTTCGAGGGATATGACGATGGCTGTTCTGGACATGCCGCAGCGGGCCGCAGCGCCCGGCACCGCGCTGGTCGACGCCTACGCATATGGCGCCGAGGCCATGGTCTCGGGCACCGAGGCCGTCCGCACCGCCGGTGCGCGCTGGACCGAACAGGTCGGCGCGTGGTTGCGCAGCGAACACGCCATCGCCCAACTGCTGCGTTTCGCCCTCGTCGGCGGTCTCAGCAATATCGGATACCTGCTGCTGTTCCTGGCGTTCTACGGCGGCGGGCCGCAGCTGGCCAATCTGGCCGGATCGATCGTGAGCACGGCGCTGGCCAATGAACTGCACCGGCGGTTCAGCTTCCACGCGGCCGGGCGGGTGCGCTGGTACACCGCGCAACTCGAGGGCGGCGGGCTGGCGCTGGCGGGTCTGGCGATCACCTCGGCGGGACTGGCGCTGCTGGAATCGACCGCGCCGGGACTCGGCAATATCGCCGAAGCCGCTGCGGTACTGGCGATCACGGCCGCCGTCGGCACCATTCGCTTCCTGACCCTGCGGCTCTGGGTCTTCTGACACCCGCTTCCCCGAATCCTCGCACTCGCCGAAAAACGGCCATGGGTGCGAGGATTCGCTATTTCCGGGAGTAGGGAACCCACTCGGCGATGCCTGCGTCAAAGCAAGCATCGACCGATTGAAAGGGGTTCCTCCCATGCAGAGATCGCACGGATGCCTCGGCGGACGGCGCGATACCCGCCGCCCCACTCCCCCGCGCCCCGCCGGACGAGCCCACGCATCCTGCGTCAGACATGGCTGGCGGCGCGGACGCCCGCGCGGGGAGGGCGAATGAAGCGCCCGCGCGAGTCCACCCCGAATGCCGACACCGAACGCCGACGGCATTGCGCGCCAAAGGGATTGGCCCGGCGCCTGCTCGAAGGATGCAGCCCGCCGGATGACACCGCACCCGGCCGGGAGGGGCGCGGGAGATCATTTGCGAGTGATTCGACGCCATGGGGTATCGCTATGGCCGCGGGTGTGTCCGCCCAGAATTGGCGGGATCGGCATCGGCTGTTGATCGAGGCCGTGCTGCCGGAGATGGCGGAAGGCAGTGTGGTGAGCCATCAATCGGCCGCGGTGCTGTACGGCGCTCCGCTGTGGCGGACCACGCTGGATCGGGTGTGCGTGACGCGCAATCGGCGCGGCGGTGGGCGGACCAGGCCGTACACGAAAGTGCATGGGTCACCGCTGGATTCGGCGGTCGAGATCGACGGGATGCTGGTCACCCCGCCCGCGCGGACAGTGATCGACCTGGCGCTCGCCCTGCCGTTCGAGGCGGCCGTGGTGGCGGGTGACGGCCTCACCGGGATGTTCGGCCTCACCGAAGCCGAACTGGCCGAAGAACTCTCACGCGCGAGATGCCGTCACGGTATCGCCCAGGCCAAACGGGTGGTCGCGGCGCTGGACGGCCGCAGTCAGAGCGCGGGCGAATCGCTGAGCCGCCTGATGCTGCGCCGCCAGGGTCTACCCGCACCCGCCACCCAGGGCAATGTGCTGACCCCCGACGGCCGTTTCGTGGGCCGAGTCGACTTCTACTACGAGGAATTCGCCACCCTCTGCGAATTCGACGGCCCCCTCCGCTACGGCCGCCTGCTGCACGCCGCGGGCAATGTCCCCGAAGCCCTCCGCCGCGAACAGGTCCGCGAAACCTACTTGCGCGCCTTGGGTTTCCACGTCATCCGCTGGACCTGGAACGAACTCCACACCGACGACCCGGCCCGCCGCCTACGCGCCGCCCTGTCCCGCCCTCGCCGCGCCGACGGACGCATGGAACCGGCTCCCGCCCCGGCCCCACGCCAGATCCCGACACTGCGCCTATAGGCGGGGTGGCGCTAACGCAGAGGCCGGTGTGGTGCGATCGGTCCGATCGCACCACACCGGCCTTTGCGAGTTCCCTTGCGGCAGTCGGCCTGCCGCCCAAGCGCCCGCGACCGAGGCCACCTGCCACTGCGGAGCGGATCAGCCCTGGTTCTCCGCGATGCGGGCCATGAGCGCCTTGTGCACGACCGGGGGGAGCAGGTCGGAGATGTCTCCGCCGAGTTTGGCGACTTCCTTGACCAGTGAGCTGGAGACGAAGGTGTACTCCGGGTTGGCGGCGATGAAGTAGGTGTCCACCCCGGTGAGCTTGCGATTCATCTGCGCCATCTGGAGCTCGTACGCGTAGTCGGTGGCGTCCCGCAGACCCTTGACGATCGCGGTAACCCCTTGCTCGCGTGCGAAATCCACGAGCAGACCCCGCCAGGACTCGACGCGAACATTCGGCAGATCCGCCGTCACCTCGCGAATGAGCTCCATCCGCTCCTCGACGGTGAACATCCCCTGCTTATTGGGGTTCACCACCACCGTGACGATCACCTCGTCGAACTGCTCAGCCGCGCGGGCGAACACATCGACATGTCCCTTGGTCACGGGATCGAACGACCCCGGGCACAATGCTCCAGCCATGGCCGAACGCTACCGCAGCCGCCGGGAATCAGCCCACGCGCCCACCGACCGCCAGTGCGTTTCATCGTGGGGGTAACCACGGCGGGAAACGGGCGAAACCCGGCCGTGAGTGCCCCTCTCGCGACAGTGTCGCGCGGGCCTCAGCCCTCGTATTCGGCTAGGTCCAGGCGGGTTTCGCCGTATACGCGGGACTTCAGGGGCGCATACCCGTCGGGCCAGATCAGTTCGGGTGAGCGGGTTGAGCGTTCGACCACGATCAGCGCACCGTCGTGGAGCCAGCCGTGGGCGATCAGTGCGCGTAGGTTGTCCAGCACCTCGTCGATCTCGACCGCGTAGGGCGGATCGGAGAAGACGAGGTCGTACGGGGCGGTGGGGGCGCCGCCGAGGGTGCCGGCGACAGTGGTCATTCGGAGTTCCGCGCCGGGGAGGCCCAGGTCCGAGATATTGCCTCGGATGATCGTGGCTGCCTTGCGGTCGGATTCGACCAGCAGTGCGTGGGATGCCCCGCGGGACAACGCTTCCAGGCCCAGCGCGCCAGAGCCCGCGTACAGATCCACCACTCGCATGTCGTCGAAATCCATGCGGGCTTCGAGGAGGTTGAACAGGGCCTCGCGGACCCGGTCCGAGGTGGGGCGGGTGCCCGCGGGCGGGACGCGTAGTCGGCGTCCGCCCGCGGTACCGGAGATGATGCGGGTCATCGGCGGGCCGCCGATTCCCCCCGCGCGCACGATGTCTCGTGCCGCGCGGAGTCGATGGCGAGCCGGGTGGCGACCGTCATTCGGCCGCGGCCTCGGTGAGGCGGAGTTCGACGAGCAGGTCGCCGCCCTCCACCTGCTGGACCTTGCTGATGGCGACGCGCTTGATGACGCCGCCGCGAGGGGCGGTGATGGCGGCTTCCATCTTCATGGCCTCGATGGTGCCGATGGTGTCGCCCGCGGAGACCGAATCGCCTTCGGAGACAGCGAGGGTCACGACGCCCGCGAACGGTGCGGCGAGGTGGCCCGCGTTGGTCTTGTCGGCCTTCTCGGCGGTGGGGACCTCGCTGGCGATGGAGCGGTCGCGCACCGTGATGGGGCGCAGCTGGCCGTTGAGGATGCACATCACCGTGCGCATACCGCGCTCGTCGGGTTCGGAGATGGCCTCCAGGCCGATGAGCAGGGTGACGCCCTTGTCGAGCTGGACGCGGTGTTCCTCGTCGTGGCGCAGGCCGTAGAAGAACTGGTTCGCGGACAGGTTGGTGGTGTCGCCGAACTTCTCGCGGTGCGCGAGGAATTCGGAGGTGGGCCCGGGGAAGAGCAGGTTGTTGAGGGTGGCGCGGCGTTCGTCGGAGGTGCCGTTCAGGGCGGCCTCGTCATCGGCGGTGAGCTGGGTTTCGGGCTTGGCCGGACCGCGACCGGCGAGCGCGCGGCTGCGGAACGGTTCGGGCCAGCCACCGGCGGGGGTGCCGAGTTCGCCGCGCAGGAAACCGATTACCGAATCGGGGATGTCGTAGCGCCCCGGATCGGTGGCGAAATCCTCGACGTCGACGCCGGTGCCGACCAGGGCGAGAGCGAGATCGCCGACGACCTTGGAGGACGGGGTCACCTTGACCAGGCGGCCCAGGAGCCGGTCCGCCGCAGCGTATTTCGCTTCGACCTCTTCGAACTGATCGCCCAGGCCGAGCGCGATGGCCTGCTGGCGCAGATTCGAGAGCTGACCACCCGGAATCTCATGGTGGTACACGCGCCCGGTCGGGCCGGGCAGCCCGGATTCGAACGGCCCGTACACCTTTCGCAGCGCCTCCCAGTACGGCTCGAGGTCGCACACGTTCTGGAGATTGAGTCCGGTGTCGTGCGGCGAATTCGCCGCCGCGGCAACGATTGCCGAGAGCGCGGGCTGAGATGTGGTGCCCGCCATGGGTGCGCTCGCACCGTCGACGGCGTCCGCACCGGCCTGCCAGGCGGCCAGGTAGGTGGCCAGCTGCCCGCCGGGGGTGTCATGGGTGTGCACATGCACCGGCAGGTCGAATTCACGGCGCAGCGCGGTCACCAGGGTCGCGGCGGCGGGTGCGCGCAGCAGTCCGGCCATATCCTTGATGCCGATGATGTGCGCCCCGGCCTCGACGATCTGCTCGGCGAGCTTGAGGTAGTAGTCCAGGGTGTAGAGGTCTTCGTTCGGGTTGGACAGGTCCCCGGTGTAGCTGAGCGCGACTTCGGCTACGGCGGTGCCGGTTTCGCACACCGCGTCGATGGCCGGGCGCATCTGGTCGACATTGTTGAGCGCGTCGAAGATGCGGAAGATGTCGATACCGGTCGCGGTGGCCTCGGAAACGAATGCGCGCGTGACCTTTTCGGGGTACGGCGTGTAACCGACGGTATTGCGTCCGCGCAACAGCATCTGCAGGTTGATGTTCGGCACCGCTTCACGCAGCGTGGCCAGACGCTCCCACGGATCCTCGTACAGGAACCGCAGTGCCACGTCATACGTTGCGCCGCCCCAACATTCGATCGACAGCAGTTCCGGCGTCAGCCGCGCCACATGTCCGGCGACGTCGAGCAGGCCGTTGGTGCGCACGCGGGTGGCGAGCAGCGACTGGTGCGCGTCGCGGAAGGTGGTGTCGGTGACCGCCACACCCTGCTGCTGCCGCAGTGCCTTGGCGAACCCCTCGGGGCCCAGTTGCAGCAGTCGCTGCCGCGATCCGGGCGGCGGGGGCACGGTCATATCGAGCGCGGGCAGTTTGTCGTGCGGGTACAGCTTGGTGGGCCGGGTGCCGTGCGGCTTGTTCACGGTGACGTCGGCCAGGTAGTTCAGGATCTTGGTGCCGCGGTCCGCCGAGCTCTTGAGCGTGAGCAGTTGCGGCCGTTCATCGATGAACGAGGTGGTGACGCGGCCGGCGCGGAAGTCCGGATCGTCCAGCACCGCCATCAGGAACGGGATATTGGTCGTCACGCCACGAATACGGAATTCGGCGACGGCGCGGCGAGCGCGCGCCATGGCGGTCTGGAAGTCCCGGCCGCGGCAGGTGAGCTTGACGAGCATGGAGTCGAAGTAGGCACCGACCTCCGCGCCGACATTGGTGCCGCCGTCGAGGCGGACGCCCGCGCCACCCGGGGACCGGTAACCGGTGATACGACCGGTATCGGGCCGGAACCCATTGGCCGGATCCTCGGTCGTGATCCGGCACTGCAACGCCGCACCACGAATAACAATCGAATCCTGGCTCAACCCAAGATCTTCCAACGACTCACCCGAAGCGATCCGCATCTGCGACTGCACCAAATCCACATCGGTGATCTCCTCGGTCACCGTGTGCTCGACCTGGATACGCGGATTCATCTCGATGAACACATGATTGCCACGCTCATCCAGCAGGAATTCCACGGTACCCGCGCACGAGTAACCGATCTCCTTGGCGAACGCCACCGCGTCCGCGCAAATACGATCCCGCAGTTCCGGATCCAAATTCGGCGCCGGAGCCATCTCGATGACCTTCTGATGCCGCCGCTGCAACGAACAATCCCGCTCGTACAGATGAATCACATTGCCCTGCTGATCAGCCAGAATCTGCACCTCGATATGACGAGGATTGATCACCGCCTGCTCCAAGAACACCGTCGCGTCACCGAACGCGGACTCGGCCTCCCGCGCGGCGGCCTCGATGGCCTCACGCAACTGAGCCTTATCGGCCACCCGGCGCATACCGCGCCCACCACCACCGGCCACCGCCTTGACGAAGACCGGGAACTCCATGCTCTCCGCGGCCGCCAGCAGCGTGTCCACATCCGAGGACGGCTCACTCGACGCCAGCACCGGCAGCCCCGCGGCCTTGGCGGCGGCAATGGCCCGCGCCTTGTTACCCGTCAGCTCCAGCACATGCGCGGACGGCCCGACGAAGGTGATCCCCTCGGCGGCGCACGCGGCGGCCAGATCCGGGTTCTCGGAAAGAAAACCGTAACCGGGGTAGATGGCATCCGCGCCGGAAGTCTTTGCGGCCTTGATGATCTCGGCGATGGACAGATACGCCCGCACCGGATGGCCGGGTTCGCCGATCTGGTACGCCTCGTCGGCCTTCAACCGATGGACCGAGTTGCGATCCTCGTACGGGAACACCGCGACGGTGCCGGTGCCGAGTTCGTAGGCCGCGCGGAACGCGCGAATGGCGATCTCGCCGCGGTTGGCGACCAGGACTTTGGAGAACATTCGACCAAGGTACCTGGCCCCGGGTATCGAACGGGCATCGAAGTCGGCTTCGCAGCAATCTTCACAGTCACATACCGGTCGGTTGCGAATTTGTGTTCATCACCTGGACACATAGCCTCCGGTGAGGTTAGCCGGAACTGCGCACGGGGATTCGCCGACTTGCTAAGGCCAGCCGCCGAAAACGTCCCCGCGCTCACCTCGGCGTCCCTACCGAGCGAGCAACCGGTGCGAATCCGGCACCGTCCTGCGGCGTGACCAACGCCTCTCCCTGCCCCGCAACGGTTCTCCACGGGACGCGCGATAGGGCGGCGGCGTCAGCACGCCACGAGTCCTGCTGGGCGGGACGCACAGACCGCCCCTCCATTGGACGCGACAGCCGAGGCCCGGTTACGGGCGCGGCCCAATGCTCACACCGCGCGAAATCCACGCCTCTAGGCTCGACCCATGACCAGCCTCCCGCGCCTGCGCTACCGCCTGATCACCGGACCGGACGACGCGACCTTCTGCGAGCGGGTCAGCGCGCTGCTCGACGAGGGCTACCGTTTGCACGGCTCCCCGTCGGTGACCTTCAACGGCGCGAATGTGATTGCGGCACAGGCGGTCATCCTCGATTCCGAGGACTGAGCCTCAGCCCCCGAAGGCGCGGGTGATGGGTGCCATGTCGAAATAGTCGCGCCAGGCGGAGATTTTGCCGTCGGCGATTTCGAAGGTGCCCATGACCGGGAGGTCGGTGGCAGTGGTCGCGGTGCGCAGGGTGTCGGTGCGTTCGTTCATGACCAGATTGCCCGTGACCAACTGGCGGTGAATGGTGAAGTCGATGCCGTCCAGGGCGGCGGCGAAACCGGCGATGAAGTCGCGAATGGCCTGGCGACCGACCACCGGTTCCATCGGAATGTTGTGGTAGACGGCGTCTTCGGTGAAGAAGGAGGCGATATGGTCCGGATCGGGTTTCGCCCAGGCGGCGCACATTTCGCGGACCAGGGCATCAGGGTCGGACATTGTTCTTCCTTTCGACGCCGTCGCCGATGCGGCGGGCGGCGGCGGCCAATTCGGTGAGATAGCGGCGGCGTTCGTCGCGGGTGACATCGGTGCGGAGCGGGCCGATCTGGAGTTCCATCACCGCGTGGCCGCTGCCGTCGAAGACGGGGGCGCTGATATAGCTCAGCGGCAGTGGAACATCCTCGTCGAGGGTGGCCCGGTCGTAGGCCGGGCCGACGATGGTGGCCAGTTGCGCCAGTACGCGCCCGCGCAGATCCTTGTTCGCGGGATGCTCGGACAGGTGATCGGCGACCTCCGACAGCACCCGGGCGGTGGGCAGACTGTCGGGTTCCAGCCGCCAGGCGCAGAAGCCGTTGGCGCGCAGTGTATTCAGGACTTCGCGGTATTCGTCGCGGCGTTCGGGGCCGCGGGTGTCGAGCCAATCCTGTTGGCGGCCCGGACCGCAGTGCGCGATCATGCCCGCGCCCGCCGGGGCGCGCAGCGGGATGCGGACACCGGATTTCATGCCGACGGTGAGCCGGTCGCGGGTCACCGCCAGGAATTCGAGGTATTCGCCGTCGATGGTGGTCAGGGCCGCACCGCAGTCGACCTGTTCGGCCAGCCGCTCCAGTTCGGTATTGAGCCAGGCGCGGTCACCGCGCGAATCGGCGGCGCGGACGCCGAGCGCGGCCAGTGCGGGGCCGACGCGGTAGGTCAGATCGGGCAGGCGGCGCACCCAGCCGCGTTCGGTGAGCGCGGCCAGAATGGCCCCGGCGGTGGAGCGATTCAGATCGAGGTTGTCGGCGATCTCGGCGGAGGTGAGCGGGGTGCGCTGGGCGGCCAGCAATTCCACGATGGAGATGACGCGCTGGGTGGGCGGGGAGCTGTCGGCGGTCCTCGTCTTGCCAGCGGGCACGCGTGTCTCCTAGCCTCTCGATACGAATAACCGAATCACAGGATTCGAATAATCGCACCAGGGAGCGGTCATGGCAATACGTACAGCGCGGCAGCTCGCGTCGTGATCGCTGATTTCACCGAGCACTGGCTGCTGTACTGCTCGATCCCGGTGGTGGCGGCGCTCATCGGCTGGGTCACCAAGATCGTAGCCGTGCGGATGCTGATGTATCCGCTCGAATTCCGCGGTATCCCACCGTGGTTCGGCTGGCAGGGCGTGATTCCCCGGTCCGCACCACGCATGGCAACCATCGCCGTCGACCTGATGTTCGGCAAACTCATCGATCCGCGAGACATCATCGCCCGCATCGATATCGCCGAGCTGACAACGCGTTTGCGCGAACCGCTCGACGCGGGCGTGGACTACATGGTCCGCGAGATGATGCTCGAGCATCAACCGCGCCTGTGGGTGAACATGCCAGATGTCGCGCGGCGCGCGATCATCGAACGCGCGCAACGGGATCTGCCGCGGCTGATCGAGGACATCGTGTTCGATCTGCGCACCAATATCGATCAGGTGATGGATCTGCGCGGTATGGCGATCAACGCGCTGGTGGACGATAAGCGGCTGCTGGTGGAGATGGTGCGCCGGGTGGGCGCGCCCGAGCTGCGCTTCATCGTGCGATCCGGGCTGATATTCGGCACCGTTCTGGGTTTCGTGCAGATGATCACCTGGTCGTTCACCCATTCCCCCTGGCTCATGCCCGCTTTCGGCGGTTTCACCGGCCTGGTGACGGATTGGCTTGCGCTGCAAATGATCTTCCGGCCGATCAGACCGGTCGGCATCGGACCGCTGCGCTGGCAGGGCCTGTTCCATAAGCGCCGCGAACAGGTGTGCGCCGATTACGGCGATCTGATCGCCACCGAAATCCTCACCCCCGCACGGATTCTGGAAGCCGTGCTGAACGGCGAGCGTGCCGACCGGTTGGCATCACTGCTGAATCATCATGTGAGCGAATTCCTCAACGTACAGACCGGTCCGGCGAAACCGCTCATGCTCATGGTCGCGCGGGACAGTTACACCGCCATCGAGCGCGATGCCGTCGGCTTCGTGCTCGAGTATGTGCGCGCGGCGGCCCATTCCGGACTCGACCGGCATGCCATCGAGGCCCTGGACGTGCGCAGTCTCGTGATCGAGAAGACCAAACAGCTCACCGACGACGAGTACGAGGGCCTGCTGCGGCCGGCGTTCAAACAGGACGAGTGGAAGCTGGTCGCCATCGGAGCGGTCCTCGGATTCCTCGTCGGCGAACTTCAGGTTCACCTCATACTGACCTGACCGGACCGATCCGCTGTCCGATTGCTACCCCGGTTCGACAACGGCCGGGGTGGCTCCCGCGTACGATGAGTGCCTTGCGTATGAGAATTCATCTCCCCGAATTCGCACGCTACGCAGCCGCATCGCGAAGGCGAAACGCCACGCAGTAATACGAAATTGCGGCGAGTCCTTTCAAATTGCGATGTTTGCGAAGCGCGATCGGTAGCATCCTGCACTGTGCGCAAGATGTATGCGGGTGCTCGACTACGGCGGTTGCGCGAGGAACGGCGAATGACCCAGGCGGCCCTGGCCAAATCCCTGGATCTCTCGCCCAGCTACCTCAACCAGCTAGAGCGGGATCAGCGGCCACTCACCATTCCGGTACTGCTCAAATTGAACTCCACGTTCGATCTTGATGTGCAGTTCTTCGCCGCCGATTCCGATGCCCGGCTGGTCTCGGACCTACACGAGATCCTGGTCGAGGCCGCGGGCGGAAACGCGGCCCCGGTCGCCGAGGTCGAAGACCTGGCCACCCGGATGCCCGAAGTCGCGAAAATCGTTGTGGCCATGCACCGTCGACTACGCGCGGCCACCGATCAACTCGATCTGCTGTCCTCGAAAGTTGCCACCCCGACCGGGGCCCCGGGCGTACCCATGCCCTACGAGGACGTGCGGGACTTCTTCTACGACCACCACAATCACATCGCGCAACTGGATCTGGCCGCCGAGCGGCTGTTCGAGGACTGCGGGCTGACGGTGGGCTCCCTCGATCGCCAACTCGCGCGCGTCGCCGAGGAACGCGCGGGCGTCACCGTACTGGTGCGCGGCGACGGCGCGGACCCGAATGTGCCCAAGCGCCACTATGAACCGGAAACCCGCACGCTCACCCTGGCGCGGCGATTGCGGCCCGGGCAGCGCGCCTTCCAGATCGCCTCGACGCTGGCATTCCTGTTGCACGGCAACCTACTCGACGAGGTGCTGGACGAAACCCCTTCGCTCAGTGGGGAATCCAGAACCCTGGCCCGCATCGGCCTGGCCAATTACTTCGCGGGCGCACTCGTATTGCCCTACAGCAAGTTCCTGCGCTCGGCCGAGGAACTGCGCTACGACATCGACCTGCTCAGTCTGCGTTTCGAAGTCGGCTTCGAAACCGTCTGCCATCGCCTGTCCACCCTGCAACGCCAGGGCCAGCGCGGGGTCCCGTTCTTCCTCATTCGCACCGATCGCGCGGGCAATATCTCGAAACGCCAGTCCGCCACCGCCTTCCACTTCTCCAGAGTCGGCGGCAGCTGCCCGCTGTGGGTCGTGCACGAGGCCTTCGCCCATCCCGGCCGCATGCTCACCCAGGTCGCGGCCATGCCGGACGGCCGCCGCTACCTCTGGATAGCCCGCACCACCACACCGACCCCCACCGGATTCGGCACCGCCGGAAAAGAATTCGCCATCGGCCTGGGCTGCGATATCGAATACGCCGACCGCCTGTCCTACTCGCGCGGCCTGCAACTCGAGGACCCCACCGCCGCCATCCCCATCGGCGCGGGCTGCAAGGTCTGCGAGCGCCCCAACTGCGCCCAGCGCGCCTTCCCTCAGATAGGCCGCCCCCTGGCCATCACCGAAAACACCAGCAGCGACCTGCCCTACCCCCGCCTCCCGCGCTAGACGGACGTTCACCAGGAACTGATGGTCGCCGGATTGGGCGAATTCAGTGCATGAGTTCCTGGTGAACGATTGTCCGAGCGAGGTTATGACTTGGCGAGGTATTCGAGGCGTTCCCCGTCCACAGCGGCGTGCATCATGCCGGCCAGGCCCGGATGCTTCTTCAACCCCGGATCGGATTCTGTTACCTCCCTGGCCAATTGCTGCGCCGCGGTGATCACCTCGAGGTCGTCGAGCAGGGAGAGCAGGCGCAGGCTCCGGGCGGTGCCGGATTGGGCGGAGCCCAGCACATCGCCTTCGCGGCGCTGGCGCAGGTCGAGCACCGCCAGTTCGAAACCGTCGGTGGTTCCGGCGACCGCCTCCAGGCGGGCCATGGCGGTGCCGACCGGGCCGGATTCGGTGATGAGCAGGCACAATCCGGGGTGTTTGCCTCGGCCCACGCGGCCGCGGAGCTGATGCAGCTGGCTGACGCCGAAACGGTCGGCGTCCATGATCGCCATGACGGTGGCGTTCGGAACGTCGACGCCGACCTCGACCACCGTGGTGCAGACCAGTACATCGATCTCGGCGTCGTTGAAGGCGCGCATGACGCGGTCCTTCTCGTCCGAGTGCAGGCGGCCGTGCAGCAGGCCGATGCGCAGGTCTTTCAGCGGTCCGGTGCTCAGCATCTCGAAGATGTCGACCGCCGAATGGGTGGTGGGGCCTTCCTTCTCTTCCTCGGACTTCTTGCGGCCCTTGGTTTTCCCGTTCTCCTCTTCATCGCCGATGCGGGAGCACACCACATAGGCCTGACGGCCCGCGCCGACCTCCTCGTGAATGCGTTCCCAGGCGCGGTCCACCCAGGACGGTTTCAGCTTGGCGGGCACCACCTTCGAGGTGATCGGCGAGCGGCCGCGCGGGAGCTGGGTCAGGGTGGAGGTTTCCAGATCGCCCAGGGTCGTCATGGCGATGGTGCGCGGGATAGGGGTCGCGGTCATGACCAGCAGGTGCGGGCTTATGCCGTTCTTGGCCTTGGCGCGCAAGGCATCTCGCTGTTCCACACCGAAACGGTGCTGTTCGTCGACGATCACCATGCCGAGATCGAAGAATTCGACCGAATCCTGGATGAGGGCGTGCGTGCCGATGAGGATGCCCGCCTCGCCGGTGACGGCGTCCAGCAGTGCGGCGCGTTTCTGGCCGACCGACATGGAGCCGGTCACCAGCACCACCTTGGTGGCGATATCGGCCGCACCGAGTTCACCGGCCGTGGCGAGGTCGCCCAGCATTGCCTTGAGCGATCGATAGTGCTGGGAGGCAAGAACTTCCGTCGGTGCGAGCAGCGCGCACTGCTGGCCGTTGTCGACGACCTGGAGCATGGCGTGCAATGCGACGATGGTCTTGCCGGAGCCGACCTCACCCTGGAGCAGGCGGTGCATCGGATGGGTGCGGGACAGATCGGCGGAGATCTCGTCGATCACCGTGCGCTGGCCCTCGGTCAGTTCGAAGGGCAGGCGCTTGTCGAAAGCGGCTGCGATGCCGTCGGTTCGGGGCGGGCTCGGCTTGGCGGTGCGACCCTCGGCCTGATGCCGGCGCTCGGCGAGCACCAACTGCAAGGCCAGGGCTTCGTCGAAACGCAGTCGGCCCCTGGCCTGATCGATATCGGTCTTGCTGTCGGGTAGGTGAATCAGGCGCAGCGCGTCCGAGACCGGGAGCAGCGAATGCTCCTCGAGCAGATCCACCGGGAGCGGATCCTCGATGGGGTCGAGCTGATCGAGCACCTGACGCACACAGCGCAGCAGATCCCAGCTCTGCACCTTGGCGGTGGCGGGATAGACCGGGATGAATTCGCGTTCGAAGAACGAGACATCCACGCCGCCCGCACCTTTCGCGGTCGCCGCCAGACCGCGCAGCGCACCGCCGCCGCGCACCGAGGTGAGGTTCTCGATGGAACCGCCCTCCTTGTCCGGCAGGATCAGATAATCCGGATGCGAGAGATTCCAGCGGTCCGGCCGCCACCAGTGCACGGTGCCGGACATCATGGCGCGCACGCCCTCCTTCACCAGATGGCGCACCTTGTCGCCATTGAAGAAGGTGACCTCGATGGGTTTCGAGCCGCCGGTATCCAGGCTCACCTTGAGCAGGCTGCCGCGGCGGTTCTTCATCGGGCGCAGATCGGTTTTGGTGACCCGGCCCATGACGGTGATGTGCTGGCCCTCCTCCGGCGCCTCCTCGGTGAGAGGCTGGCCCTGGGTGGCGTAGCGCAGCGGATAGTGACGTAGCAGGTCCTCGACGGTATGCATGTCGAAGGCCTCGGCCAGCGGTTCGGCGGCTTTCACCCCGAGCACATGGTCGAGCCGATCACCCAGTGTCGCCACCTATTCCACCCCGATCTGCACCAGATCACCGGCCTGCCCGCCGGGATACACCACCACCTCGACACCCGGGAACGCGGCGCCGATGTGCTCGGCCAACTCCTGCGAAAGTCCTTGCGGCGCATCCGCGCCGATGAGCATGGTGACCAATTCGCCGCCCAGGCCCAGCATTCGATCCAGCAGCGTACGCCCGGCCGCCCGCGGATCGGGGTCGATCACCACCACATCGTGCCCGACCAGGCCGAGTCCATCACCCGCATCGCACATGCCGACGATCGTCAGCGCGCGTTCGGGCGCGATTCGCAAAGCGCCCCAACGGGTTCCGGCGGCGGCCTCGGACATGGCGAAGACATCGTCGGCGGCGGCGCGCCCGGCGTCGTGCATGGACAGCGCCGCGAGTCCCTGCACCATCGATCCGCTCGGCAGCATCAGCACATCGCGATTCCCGTCGCGCGCCGCCACACTCACCGCCATCAACTCGTGCGCGGGCAGCGCGCCGTTCGGCAGCACCAGCACCTCGCGATGCGGCAACCGTCTGATCCCGGCCAGCAGCGACTCCGCCGTCACCCGCCCCTGAAGCACCTGCGCCCCGGCGTCCTCGAACAGCCTTACCACCCCGTCCCCGGTGGCCACCGCCAGAATGCCGCGCTCGCCCGTACCCAGCGGCACCGGCCCCGCGGCCGCCAGCGTCTCGATCCGAATCCCGCTCAGCTCCCCGGCCGCGATCCCCGCCTCGACCGCGGCCCCCGCATCCGCACAGTGCACATGCGCCGACCAGGTACCCGCCCCATCCCCCACCACGACAACCGAATCCCCCAGCCCACCGAGCTTTTCGCGCAACTCGGCCACACCCGCCTCATCGGCCCCGGTCAGTAGGAACATGACCTCATAGTGCGGTGCCCCACCGACAAGTACGTGCGCACCACCGTCATCCGCATGCTCGGCACCGTTATTCGCATGCGCGCCACGGTCATCGAGCGCCCCCTCCCCCGATCCGGCCACCCGATCAATAGGCCCCGTCGCCACTTCCCCGCGCTGACCACCGGCACCCGACCCGGTGGACACCGCGCGCTCGGCCTGCCGCAGATACTCGGGACGGCCCGGAGCCTGCCCACCGGTGACGACCACCAATTCATCGAGCAGCACGAGCAACCCGCGCGCCCCGGCATCAACCACCCCCGCCCGGCGCAGCACTCCCAATTGCGACGTCGTCTCCCCCAGCGCCTTGGCCGCCCCATCGGCGGCGGCCAGCGCCACCGCGCTCAATACCTGTTCCGTACATTCCGCCGCGTGATCGGCCGCCCGATCCAGCACGGTAAGCATGGTCCCCTCCACCGGCGAACTCAGTGCCCCACGCACCAGCCGTGCGGCTCGCCGCAGAGCCAGCCGCAGCGTCGCCTCAGTGAGGTCTTCATCACGCACCGCATCGGCCATCCCCCGCAGCACCTGCGAAAGGATGATCCCCGAATTCCCCCGCGCCCCGATCGTCGCCGCCCGCGCCATGGCCGAGGCAACCACCCGCGCGGGCAGTCCCCCACCTGCACCCTCGGTCGATCCGCTCCCAGCCTCGATCGATCCGCCCCCAGCCTCCGGCGATCCGACCGCCGCCCGAACAGTCGCCACCCGCGGACCCGGTACGGCCGTGGCCTCCGCCTCAGCGCCCACACCGTCCGATACCGCCGCGAGCCCAGCGGGTTCGACGATCCGGCGGGTCGTGCCGCGATTGGCCGCCTCCTCGGCGGCAAGAATGGCGGCGCGCATGGTGGCCAGGAGGTTGGTACCGGTATCGGAATCCGCGACCGGGAACACATTGAGGGCGTTGATCTCATCGCGGTGCCGTTCCAGCCCGGACAGGCAGGCCTGTCCCCAGCGCAGCAGCGCCTCACCGTCGAGCACGTCCCCTACCCCGGGCACCGGCACCGTCCTTTCACCGCACATCAAAGTCGCTGTTCCCCCCGGCTGCCAGCCTAGTCGGGAGTCCCCGCACCGCGCCGTCACCTGACGTTCCGACGCTTTACAACCGGTTCCGACGAGTTCCGGTGCAGAACTGTTTGCGTGTCGGCCGATACATGGTGCCGTGTCGCATCCGAGCCACTTAACATCGAACAAGTGAGCGAATCCATTGTTCATTACGACCTGGAGACCGAGAAGGTCACAGTTCTTCAGGCATACCGCTTCGCGCTCGATCCGAGGCCCGATCAGGAACACGAGCTGGCCTCACACTGCGGAGCACAGCGTTTTGCCTACAACTGGGGTCTGGCACATATCAAAGCCAATCTGAACCAACGGGACGCGGAAAGAACCTATGGGCTGTCGGGCCAGGAACTGACCCCACCGGTGTCATGGTCCGCCTACAGCCTGCGCAAGGAATGGAATCGAGCCAAGGACGACGTCGCGCCCTGGTGGCCCGAGAATTCAAAGGAAGCTTACGCGTCAGGTCTGGCGAATCTGTCTGCCGCCCTGACGAATTGGCAACGGTCACGCACGGGACAACGCGCTGGTCGATACGTTGCGTTTCCCACGTTCAAGACCAAATCCACACGGCTGTCCTGCCGGTTCACCACGGGCAGCTTCGGCCTCGTCGCTGACGACCGCCGACATGTGCGATTGCCCCGGATCGGAGGCGTCCGCACCCACGAATCGACTCGCAAACTGGCTCGCCATATCGCACGCGGAACCGCCCGCATCCGCTCGGCCACCGTCACCTTCCGCGCGGGCCGATGGTTCGTTTCCTTCTCGGTTGAGGTCGAACGTGCCCCCCGGACGCCAACTCAGCCAAATTCGGTCATCGGTGTCGATGTGGGAATCCGATCGCTCGCGTTCCTGTCGACCGGCGAATCGATCCCGAATCCGAAGCACCTCGACGCCGACCTAGGGAAGCTGCGTCGCTTGCAGCGCCGAGCCGAGCGACGGCGAGGACCGGACCCGCGAAGAGAAGCCGCACCATCGAGGCGGTGGCACAAGACCCGGACCCAGATCGCCCGGGTGCACGCACGAGTCGCCAATGCGCGCCGTGACGGTCTTCACAAACTGACCAGCGGTATGGCCTCCCACCACGGCACGATCGTGATCGAACAGCTCAACGTGTCCGGGATGCTGAAGAACCGAACCCTGGCACGTGCGATCGCGGATGCGAGCTGGGCCGAGTTACGACGACAACTGGAGTACAAGACCCACCGGAATGGCGGATCACTCCAGGTAGCCGATCGCTGGTACCCGAGTTCCAAAACCTGTTCGGCCTGCGGCGAAGTGAAAGCCAAACTGCGCCTCCAGGACCGGATCTTTGCCTGTGATCACTGCGGGTTCACACTGGATCGAGATCTCAACGCCGCCCGCAATCTCGCGGAGCTGGCGACGTCCACGGCGAGTTGCGCCGGGACGGAAAACATGCCCGCTGGAAACCCGGGTAAGCCCCGCCTCGCGCGGGCAGCGGGTACTGCCACGGGAAGACCCTCCCACGCACGGGCGGGCCAACCCTGCCGGAGTAATCCGGCAGGTCGCGGAGGCCGTCCGGCGGCTTCGTGAACGGCAATTGGACATGGCCTGCCGGGGACGGTTACTCTTGCACGGTTGCCCGACGCGGGCACTGATCCTTCTCAGGCATCAGAAACGCGTTCGCTAGCGATTCGCTGGCAGGCACGTCCCCAGACATTACGTTTCCGGACTCGCTGTTTATTCGAGCAGCGCGTCCCAACATGACATGAAGGAGCTCGCGACTATGGCTGCCGTCTGCGACGTCTGCGCCAAGGGCCCCGGCTTCGGTAAGTCGGTTTCGCATTCGCACCGGCGCACCAACCGTCGTTGGAATCCGAACATTCAGACCGTGCGCGCCCAGGTTGCCCCCGGCAACACCCGCCGCATGAACGTGTGCACCTCCTGCCTGAAGGCCGGCAAGGTCGCCCGCGGCTGATTACCGCTTTTCTGTAAGAGCCCCGGCACCCACAATGGGTGATCCGGGGCTTTTGCTGTGCCCGGGGCACATTCATCGGGCAGGGGGCGAAAATGCGTGAGTGGCAGGTGGTTCCGCTCGGAGCCGAACACGTCTACAGCATGGCCGAATGCCATATCGCGTGCTGGCGTGAGGCGTATCAGGGATTGGTGCCCGCGCATGTGCTCGACGCGTTCGATGTCGATAAGCGCGCGGCGGCATGGGAGAAGATCCGGGTGAACTATCCCGGTCGCAATATCGTCGCCGTGCGCGATGACACGGTGATCGGATTCGCCAGCGCCGGACCATCGCGCGATGAATCACCGGTCGCGGAACGCGAAATCAGCGCCATGTATGTCCGGAAAGCCTGGTATGGCACCGGAGTTGCGCACACCCTCATGGAAACGGTGCTGGCCCAGGACGCCGATACCTCCCTCTGGGTGTTCGAGGAGAATCCGCGTGCCCGGGCCTTCTACCGCAAATTCGGCTTCGAACCCGACGGTGAACGCCGAGTCGAAGCCTTCACGCCCTCCATCGAAATTCGAATGGTGCGCCGCGCGGGGCGCTGAGGGCGTGCTGGTCGATCAGCGATCGCCGGTGAAGCAATCCAGGTTCTGGCTGATCGTCATCGGCAGGCAGGCGATCCGCGAGGTCACCTGCGAGCTCATCGTGGTGGCGCTATTGGTGTCGAACAAGCTCGCCACCTGGGTGCCACCCTCATTGTTCGTCGCCACCGGCGCGTTGGTGAAGGGCTCGAGCGTCAACGGTGCGGCATTGGCGGCAGCCGGAGCGGCGGCGAGGGCCGCTCCCGCCGCGAGCACCACGAAAACACCACGGGCAGTCTTGTTCTGCATTCACATGCTCCTGAATCGGATCAACGGATTCGCGCTCTAGGGCAGACGCCAGTCCACCGGCGCGGCACCCAATGTACCCAGCAATTCATTGGTTCGGGAGAACGGGCGCGATCCGAAGAATCCGCGCGAGGCGGACAACGGTGAGGGATGGGCGGATTCGATGTACGGCGTGGACCCCAGCATCGGCTTCAACGTGGAGGCGTCCTTACCCCACAGAATGGCGACGAGCGGCTGATCACGGGCCACGAGCGCGCGAATTGCCTGCTCCGTCACCGCTTCCCAGCCTTTACCGCGATGCGAGGCCGCCTGGCCCGGCTGCACGGTGAGAACTCGGTTCAACATGAGCACACCCTGATCCGACCACGGCGACAGATCACCGTTCGACGGCATCGGCAGTTCGAGATCCTTGGTGAGCTCGGAGAAGATATTGGCGAGGCTGCGCGGCACCGGTTTCACATCCGGTTCCACCGAGAAACTCAGCCCCATGGCATGGCCGGGAGTGGGGTACGGATCCTGGCCGACGATGAGAACCCGGACCTTGTCGAACGGCCGCTGGAAAGCGCGCAGCACATTCTCCCCCTTGGGGAGATAGCCACGGCCCGCGGTGTTTTCGGTACGGAGGAATTCGCCCATCTCGGCAATGCGGTCGGCCACCGGTTCCAGGGCCTCGGCCCACCCTGAATCGACGACCTCCGACAGCGGTTTATTGCCCATGTCGGGAGAACTTATCGTGACGAGTTTCGGGAGGGAAGACCGCCCACCTATGCGAAGGATTCCCAACCGGCGGGTCCGTTTCGGGCGATGCCGTCGACCGTCACACCGGAGCCCTCGATGACGCGGCCGATACGCACCCAACCTGCGGGAAGATCAACGGCATCAGCGAAAGTCGCGGCGAAGGCGTGATCCTCGCCGCCGGTCAGCACCCAGTCGAGGGCGTTCGCGTCGATCGCGTCGGCGATCACCTCCAGCACCGGATCGCGCAACGCCACGGAATCGAGATCGACAGCCACACCGGAGGATTCGGCGATATGACCCACATCCGCGAGCAGGCCGTCCGAGACATCGGTGAGGGCGGTGATCCGCACCATATCCGGCAGCGTCAGCACCTCGTCGTACGGTGGCTGCGGAACCTTGTGCACGGCAATGACATCGGCGAAACGTGAGGTGTCGACGCAGCGGAAGTGCTCGGGCTCGACGCCACCGTGCAGCAGCGCGAAACCCGCGCCCGACCAACCCAGCAGCCCGGCCACCGCGACGATATCGCCCGGCCGCGCACCGGATTTCAGGATCGGCTCGCGTCCGTCCGGATCGCCGAACGCGGTCACCGAGATCACCAGCAGCGGGGCGCTCACCACATCGCCGCCCGCGATGGAGGCCCCGGCCCGTTCGGCCTCGGCCCACATGCCGTCGGCGAGATCGGTGACGAAATCGATGGGGGTCTCGGGCGGACAGCCGAAGGACACCACGAACGCGCTCGGCGTGGCTCCCATCGCCACGACGTCGGCCGCGTTCTGCGCGATCGCCTTGCGCCCGATGTCATGCCCACTGGACCAGTCGAGCCGGAAATGTCGGTCTTGCACCAGCATGTCCGTTGTCACCACGAACCTGCCATCGGGCGCGGCCACCACCGCGGCGTCATCGCCGGGTCCGAGCAGCACCCCCGGGCCCTGTTTGCGCCCCGCGTTGATCCGGGCGATCACCCCGAACTCCCCCACCTCGCGCACCGTCCGCGCATCGGCCGCGTACCCCGGAAATTTCACACGGGAGCCACGACGCTGACTGCTGCTGGCGGTGATGACGGTCTCCTCGGCAATGAGTGGGCTGCGGACGCTCGACCTGGAAACGGTACCCTCGGACACGCAATCGACGACCACCAGCCGGGACGCGCTGTGCCCGGCCCGGCACGATCGGGGACCGACAACCGGATGAGCACCGACACCCACGGCAGCGACGCCACCGAACCCGGCACGGTAGATATCGCCAAGCCCGCCGCAGACGCGAGTGACAGCGCTGCCGCCGATACGCGGGCGGCCGCCGAGGAGTCGAAGTCCGGCACGACCACCGAGCCCGCGAACTCGGCGGGCAGCGGCGCACAGGCGGCCGCCGCGGGCGCGGAGAAGTCCACGGGCACCGGCGAATCCGATGACGAACCGGCCGAACGCCGCTCACCCGCGCTGATCGCGACCGCCGTGGCGCTGCCCATCGCGCTCGTGGCGGGCGTGCTGGTGATGGGTGTGCTGGCCAATCGGCATCCCGCGCGCGAGCCGCTGGTGCTGGGTGCGGTGCAGGCTCCCGCCGCGGCCGGGCCGCTGTGCTCGGCGCTGCTGCCCGCGCTGCCCGAGAAGCTCGGCGACTACACCAATTCCGAACTGGTGCAGCCCGCACCGGTGGGCGCGAAGGCGTGGCAGCTGTCCGACGGCGGGGACGCCATCGTGCTGCGCTGCGGCCTGGATCGGCCGCTGGAGTTCAATCGCGCCTCACCGTTGCAGGTGGTGAACGGCGTCAACTGGTTCGATGTGCGCGATCAGACCAGCGGTGCCGCCTCGGGCACGTACTGGGCGGTGGATCGCGGCACGTACATCGCGCTGACCATGCCCGACAATGCGGGACCGACTCCGCTGCAAGAGATTTCGGATGCCGTCAGCAAGGCGATGCCGCAGCAGGCGCTGGATCCGGGACCGCTGCCGAACTAGGTCAGAGCTTGGGCAGTCGGGCTTTGCCGGTGGTGAGGTCGATTTTCAGGCCGTCGGTGCCGTCGCCCGGATTCTCCCGGTGCATCAGGACCGATTGGCGCTGTTCGAATTCATGCTTCTTGCCGGATTCGAAGACCGAGCCGAATTGTTCGAAGCCGATGGCGGCGGCACTGCGATTCTCGTCTTCGCCGCCGCGCATCCACGGGAGCCCGGTGCGGCCGGTCACCTTGCGGTAGCCGACCTCCGCGAAGGCGACCACGATTATCAGGATCGCCAGGCCGGGGATGGTCATAGCCATGAGCACGCCATCCAGGTTACGCGGCGCCCCGGCGGCTGCCATCGACCTCAGGTCTGACGGCAGCTCCACCGGTTGGGGGGTCAGCGCAGGCCGGTGCCCCGGGCCAGCGCGGTTTCCACCAGCGTGGTCACCAGTTCGCCGCGGTCGATGCCGGTGGCCTCCCACATGCGCGGGTACATGGAGATGGCGGTGAACCCGGGCATGGTGTTGATCTCGTTGATGACCGGGCCGTTCGCGGTGACGAAGAAGTCGACGCGAGCCAGTCCCTGGCAGTCCAGCGCCCGGAACGCCTGTACGGCGAGTTCCCGAATCTGTTGCGACACATCGTCGTCCAGCTTGGCGGGGACATCGAATTCGCACACGTCGTCGAGGTATTTGGTGTCGAAGTCGTAGAACTCGGGGCCTTCGGGGGTTTCCTCCGGCATCCGAATCTCCGCCACCACACTGGCTTCCACCCGGCCGTCCGGGAATTCCAGTACGCCGCACTCGACTTCGCGGCCGATGATCCCGGCCTCGATGATCACCTTCGGATCATGCCGGCGCGCAACGGCGATGGCGGCGTCGAGCTCATTCCAGGCGTCGACCTTGGTGATGCCGATGGAGGAGCCGCCGCGCGCGGGCTTGACGAACACCGGCAGGCCGAGCCGATCGCGATCGGTCTCGGACAGCGTCGCGGTGCCCGCCCGCAGCACCACCTGAACGCCGATCGGAAGACCTTCCGCCGCAAGGAGTTTCTTGGTGAATTCCTTGTCCATACCGGCGGCGCTGGCCAGTACGCCCGGCCCCACATACGGCACCCCGGCGAGTTCGAGCAGGCCCTGGAGCGTGCCGTCCTCACCGAATGGCCCGTGCAGCACCGGGAATACCACATCCACGCTGCCGATCGCCGCGTCCGCGCTGTCGAGCGGAACCAGTCCGCCCGCGCGACTGGGATCGGCGGCCAGGGTCAGCTCGGTGCCGATCGAATCCACCGACGGCAGTTCCCGGCTCGCGTCCGCGGTGAGCGCGTGCGAGTCCGCGGCATTGAGCACCCAGGTGCCGTCCCGGGTGATGCCGATCGGAACCGCCTCGTACCGTTCGGGATCGAGGCTGCCCAAGACCGTACGGGCCGACACACACGAGACGCCATGCTCGTTGCTGCGCCCGCCGAACACCACCGCCACCCGGATCCTGTTGGTCATGCCCGGAACCATATCCGGCGGTGATGGCAGCGCGGTTACGCGGTAGCCCCAGGTCGCGTCGCAATCACGCCATGCCGCATCGCGATCACTCGGATTTGAGGCGACGCCCCAGCAGTTGTCCGACGGCATCGGCGGTGGGCAGCCCCTCGTGGCAGACCTGATGCATGGCATTGGTCAGCGGCATCTCCACCCCGTGCGCCGCGGCCAGCGCCCGCACCGATGTGCAGGACTTCACACCCTCGGCGACCTGGCCATGAGTGGCCTGCTGCGCGGCCTCCATGGTGCCGCCCGCGCCGAGCACATGTCCGAAGGAGCGGTTGCGCGAGAGCGGTGAGGTGCAGGTGGCGACCAGATCGCCGACCCCGGCGAGTCCGGCGAGCGTCACCGGTTCCGCGCCGACCGCCACACCCAGCCGGATGATCTCGGCGAGCCCACGCGTGATGAGGCTGGCAATCGAGTTGTCGCCCAACCCCATTCCGGAGGCGATACCGCAGGCCAGCGCGATCACGTTCTTGCACGCGCCGCCGATCTCGCAGCCGATCACATCGTGATTGGTGTACGGCCGGAAGTATCCGGTGGCGCTGGCGTGCTGCACCGCCTCGGCCCGCGCGGTATCGGTGCAGGCGACCACGGTCGCGGCGGGCTGCCGATCGGCGATCTCGCGCGCCAGGTTCGGCCCGGACAGCACCGCGACCCGGCTCGGATCCGCACCGCTGACTTCGGCGATGACCTGACTCATGCGCAGCAGCGTGCCGGTCTCGATGCCCTTGGCCAGACTCAGCAGCGTGGCGTCCGCCGGAATATCCGGCTGCCATTCGGCGAGATTGGCGCGCAGCGATTGCGATGGCACGGCCAGCACCACGATGTCGGCTCCCGCCAACGCGATCCGATGATCATCGGTGGCGGCGATCGGCGGCAGTGTCACCTCGGGCAGATACCAGGGATTGCGATGCTCGCTACCGAGCACCTTGGCCACCTCGGGCCGTCGCGCCCACATCGTGACGTCGGTTCCCGCCTCCGCCAACACCTTCGCGAACGCGGTCCCCCACGACCCCGCCCCCAACACCGCTGCCCTAGCCATCTGCCCAATATAAGCGCGCCCGAAATCCACCGCGCCGAGCATCGCAAACCGGGTACTCCGGGCGCAGGGAAGCGAGAGCGGGTACTACGGGTTATCGAGGAGCGTGGGCGGGCGCTCACATGGTCGTCACTTTGGAGTGGGAGGATTCGGGCATGCGGTCGACCGTGCACGCCGTGATCGCGGTGAAGAATCTCGAGCTGGCCAAGAGTCGGCTCGCGGATCGGCTGCTGCCGCGTGATCGGCCCAGATTGGTGCTGGCGATGCTGACCGACACCGTGACCGCGGCGGTGAATACGGCGGGCGTCGGATCGGTGACGGTGGTGACGCCGGATCCGGTGGTGAGTGAATTGGTGCGCGGGCTCGGTGCGCGCGTACAGCCCGAACCGGCGATTCCGGGTGGGCTCAATGCCGCGCTGGCGGCCGGGGCGGCGGCGATCCGCAATGCGCACGGCCCGGTCGATCTGCTTGCGCTACAGGCTGATCTGCCCGCGTTGCGGCCGCGCGAACTGGCCGACATGTTGAGCGCGGCGAAACATCGACGCTCGGTGGTTGCTGACCATGACGGCAGCGGCACCGTGGCACTGCTGGTACGGGATCCGGGCACGGCCCTGGATCCGCTCTTCGGCCCGGATTCGGCCCGCAGGCATATCGCCGCGGGCGCGGTCGAATTGCTCGGTGACTGGCCCGGATTACGGCAGGACGTGGACACCGCGGCGGATCTGGATCGCGCCGCCGCGCTCGGCGTCGGCGCGGCCACGGACACGCTCCTCAGTGAAATCGGCGTGTCGCAGGCGTGTCGGGGAGTCGAACAAGTACAGCGAACCGGTTCCTCACTGTGCTGACCGGGCGTGATCTGCGCTGCAATGGACGGTGTCAGAACGGCACCCCGCACACGACATAAGGAATGATCGTGAGAGTGAGCGATACGGATACCGTCAAGCAACCGCCGCTACTACCCGCGGCCCCGCCCGCGGCCACCCCACCGCCCACTGCCACGGCAGCGGCACGTTTGCCACAGGATCGGTACCTGAACCGAGAACTCAGCTGGCTCGACTTCAACGCGCGCGTGCTCGCGCTCGCCGAGGACACCTCGCAGCCCCTGCTGGAGCGCGCGAAATTCCTCGCGATCTTCGCGTCCAATCTCGACGAGTTCTATATGGTGCGCGTCGCCGGACTCAAACGCCGCGCGGAGACGGGTCTGTCGGTGCGGTCCGCCGATGGGCTGTCCCCCACCGAACAGCTGGAGATGATCGCGGCCCGCACCCAGGATCTGGCGGCCCGCCATGCCCGGGTATTCCTCGATCAGGTGCTGCCCGCCCTGACCGCGGAGAACATCGCCATCACCCGCTGGGCCGATCTCGACGACGGTGAACGGCAGCGGCTGTCCGGGTATTTCCAGGATCAGGTCTTCCCGGTGCTGACCCCGCTGGCCGTCGATCCGGCGCACCCGTTCCCGTACATCAGCGGCCTGAGCCTGAATCTGGCTGTCACGGTGAAGGATTCGGTCACCGGCGGCGAGCACTTCGCGCGCGTCAAGGTGCCGGACAATGTGGACCGCTTCGTCCGCGTGCGCCGTTCGCCGCGCGAATCCGGTGCGGCGCAAGGCACCGGACTGGCCCCGTTCCTGCCGATGGAAGAACTGATCGCCGCGCACCTGGATCAGCTTTTCCCGGGAATGGAAGTGGTGGAACACCATTCGTTCCGCATCACCCGCAACGCCGACCTAGAGGTCGAGGAGGATCGCGACGAGGACCTGCTACAGGCCCTCGAGCGCGAACTCGCGCGCCGCCGCTTCGGATCGCCGGTGCGGCTCGAGGTCTCGGACGATATGACCGAGCACATGCTGGATCTGCTGCTGCGCGAACTGGATGTCGATCCCGGCGATGTCATCCAGGTGCCCGGCCTGCTCGACCTGTCCTGCCTGTGGCAGGTGTACGGCGTGGACCGCCCCAATCTCAAGGACGCCCCGTACGTGCCAGCCACCCCGCCCGCCTTCGGCGAACGGGAAACGCCCCGAAACGTTTTCGCGGCGCTGCGCGAGGGCGATGTGCTGGTGCACCACCCGTACGACTCCTTCTCCACCAGCGTGCAGCGCTTCATCGAACAGGCCGCGGCCGATCCGCAGGTGCTGGCGATCAAGCAGACGCTGTACCGCACCTCGGGTGACTCCCCGATCGTGAACGCGCTCATCGACGCCGCCGAGGCCGGCAAGCAGGTGGTGGCGCTGGTCGAGATCAAGGCCCGCTTCGACGAGCAGGCCAACATCAAATGGGCTCGCGCACTGGAACAGGCGGGCGTGCACGTGGTCTACGGCCTGGTCGGTCTCAAGACGCACTGCAAGACCTGCCTGGTGGTGCGTCGCGAGGGCGCGACCATCCGGCGCTACTGCCATATCGGCACCGGTAATTACAATCCGAAGACCGCGCGGTTGTACGAGGACGTCGGCTTGCTCACTGCCGCACCGGAAATCGGCGCGGATCTGACGGATCTGTTCAACTCGCTGACCGGATACTCCCGAAAGTCGAGTTACCGCAACCTGCTCGTCGCGCCCATCGGTGTGCGGCAAGGGATTATCGAGCGCATCGAGCGCGAGGTGGAACTGGCCGCGCAGGGTGAACCGGCGCGAATCCGCTTGAAGGCCAACGCCCTGGTCGACGAGCAGATCATCGACGCGCTGTATCGGGCGTCGCAGGCGGGCGTTCCGGTACAGGTCGTGGTGCGCGGCATCTGCGGGCTGCGCCCGGGCGTGCCCGGGATGAGCGAGAACATCGAGGTGCGCTCGATTCTCGGCCGCTACCTGGAGCATTCGCGCATCCTGCACTTCGCCGCCCAGGATCAGTACTGGATCGGCAGCGCCGACATGATGCATCGCAATCTGGACCGGCGCGTGGAAGTGCTGGCGCAGGTGAAGGATCCGAAGCTGGCACAGCAGTTGGGCGAGGTCTTCGACTCCGCGCTCTACCCCACCACCCGCTGCTGGGTGCTGCGGCCCGACGGCAGCTGGGTGGCCCAGCCCGATCCCGATGTCGACGGCGAAGAGATTCGCGACCATCAGGACTACCTCATGCGACTGCGGCGTCCGGATCGCCCGTGACTCCACCGGACTACTCCCCCGCCGCCGATTTCCCGGATCCCCGGGTGAAAGCCAACATTCCGGCCGCGGGGGCCGTGCTGTGGCGTTACGCGCCCGACGGGGGCATCGAGATCGCCCTCGTCCACCGGCCCAAGTACGACGACTGGTCGCTGCCCAAGGGCAAGGTGGATCCGGGCGAGAGCCTGGTGATGACGACGGTGCGAGAAGTGGCCGAGGAGACCGGGATCCGCTCCCGGCTCGGCCGCTACCTCGGGCACGTCACCTATCCGGTGACCGGGCATCGCAAGCTCAAGCGCGTGGACTACTGGGCCGCACAGATTCTCGACGGCGATTTCGAATCGAACGCGGAAGTCGATGTGCTCCAGTGGCATCGGATCGACGGGCTGATGGACGCGCTGTCCTATCCCATGGATCGCCACATCGTGCGCAATTTCCTTCGGCTGCCGCCGGATACGGCCACCATGCTGCTGGTGCGCCATGCCAAGGCGGGCCGCCGGGACCGGTTCTCCGGCGATGACGACGAACGCCCGCTCGAAAAGGCCGGGCGCGCACAGGCTCGCGAGCTGGTGCCGAATCTGCTGGCGTTCGGCCCCACCGAAATCCATTCCGCCCCACCGGTGCGCTGTGTCCAAACCGTGACCCCGCTCGCCGAAAACCTGGGCCTGGACATCGAACTGGAGCCGCAGCTGTCCGAAACCGGTTATGCCGCCGCCCCCGACACCGCGCGCAAGCGCATTCGGGATCTGGCGGCCGAGCGGGAGATTCCGGTGATCTGCAGTCAGGGCAAGGTGATTCCGGATCTGCTGGAGTGGTGGGCGGACAAGGACGGCGTGACCCTGCCGCCCGCCCGTAATCGCAAGGGCAGCGTCTGGGTGCTCTCGGTGCAGCAGGGCCGCCTGGTCGCCGCCGATCATCTCGATCGCGCATTGAAACCGACCGACATTCAGCGCTAGGGCATTTCGAGCCGCCGGGATATTTCGCACTAGAGATTTGCGGCAATTACCCGGCGGCCGAACCATTTCCGGCCTCTGACGGGCCGAATGCCCGCGAACAACTACCCCCGAACGTGCGAAACGGCCCGGCGATGCCGGGCCGTCTCACATGTTGTGCCTTGCCGAAAACCCGTCAGCGACGGGCTGTTCGAGCTATCAGCGGCGGGCGGTGCGCTTCGCCGCGGTCTTCTTGGCCGGCGCCTTCTTGGCCGGAGCCTTCTTGGCGGCGGTGGCCTTCTTGGCGGCGGTGGCCTTGACGGCGGTCTTCTTGGCCGGCGCCTTCTTGGCGGTGGCCTTGGTGACCGTCTTCTTGGCAGCAGCCTTGGTGGCCGTCTTCTTGGCGGTGGCCTTCTTGGCCGGAGCCTTGGTGGCCGCCTTCTTCGCCGTGGTCTTGGCCGGTGCCTTGGTGGCGGCCTTCTTGGCGGTCTTCTTGGCAGCGGCCTTCTTCGCACCGGCCGGCTTGCCCGACACCGGAGCAGCCACACCACGTTTCACGGCCGGGCCGCTCGCGGTGATCTTCTGCTTGCCGGCGATGATCGCCTTGAACTGAGCGCCGGGACGGAAGGCAGGCACCGAAGTCGGCTTCACCTTGACGGTTTCGCCGGTGCGCGGGTTACGAGCAACGCGCGCTGCGCGCTTACGCTGTTCGAACACACCGAATCCCGTGATGGTGACGCTCTGACCTTTGTTCACAGCACGCACGATCGTATCTACCATCTGCTCAACTGCAGCAGTAGCGGTGCGCCTGTCAGTACCCAACTTCTCGGTCAGAACATCGATCAGTTCCGCCTTGTTCATTGAATCCTCCGCAGACTAATGGCCCGTCGTCGGACCGACTAGGTACCACGGTAAACCTTCTTTGAGCAAGAGTCTATCTGCCACACCCATTTTGATGAGAGATGGCACACGACCAGCTACCTCGTTTGGGGGCGTTCAGCTAACGCCCCCCAATGATTACGTCTGCGAAATACGCGCCGGAATGGTGGTGGGTTTCCATGTCGGCCTTGCGTTTTCGAACTGACCGATCTGGTCGCTGTGCCGCAGAGTGAGGCCGATGTCGTCCAAACCTTCCAGCAGTCGCCACCGCGTGTAGTCGTCAATATCGAACGGCAACACGACCGTTCCGGCCGTCACGGTGCGCGCCTCGAGGTCCGTCGCCAATTCCAAACCGGGCTGTTCCTCGAGCAGTTTCCAGAGCAATTCCACATCGCTCTGCGCCATCCGAGCGGTCAGAAGCCCGTCCTTACCGGCGTTTCCGCGGAAGATGTCCGCGAAGCGGGACGAGATCACCACGCGGAACCCGTAGTCTTTCAGCGCCCAAACCGCGTGCTCGCGTGAGGAACCGGTGCCGAAATCCGGACCGGCGACCAGCACACTGCCGCGGTTGTAGGGCTCGGCGTTCAGAATGAAGTTCGGATCCGTTCGCCATGCCGCGAAGAGTCCGTCCTCGAAACCCGTTCGGGTAACGCGCTTCAGGTAGACGGCCGGGATGATCTGGTCGGTGTCGACGTTGGATCGGCGGAACGGAACACCGATCCCCTTGTGGACCTTGAAGGCTTCCATCGTGTTTCTCCTGATGTCTGTGAGGGCAGCGGATTACGGGCCGGTAAAGCCGAAATCAGTTGAGATCCGCCGGTGAGGACAGGGTTCCGCGCACCGCGGTGGCGGCCGCGACCAGCGGCGACACCAGGTGGGTGCGACCGCCCTTGCCCTGTCGCCCTTCGAAGTTCCGGTTCGAGGTGGAGGCACAGCGCTGACCGGGCGAAAGCTGATCGGGGTTCATTCCCAGGCACATCGAGCAGCCCGCCTGCCGCCATTCCGCGCCCGCCGCGGTGAAAATCTCGCCCAGCCCTTCGGATTCGGCCTGCGCGCGCACCCGCATGGAACCGGGAACGATCAACATGCGCACGCTCTCGGCGATCTTGCGGCCCTTCAAAACATCGGCCACCGCACGCAAATCCTCGATGCGGCCATTCGTGCAGGAGCCCACGAAAACGGTATCCACGGTCAACTCGCGCAGCGGGGTGCCCGGCGTCAGGTCCATGTACTGCAACGCCTTTTCGGCGGCCTGACGCTCGTTCTCGTCGACGATCTGCTCCGGGTCCGGCACCGATTCCCCCAGCGGCAGACCCTGTCCCGGGTTGGTACCCCAGGTGACGAACGGGGTCAGCGCACTCGCGTCGATATGCACCTCGGCATCGAAAACCGCGCCCTCATCGGTCTTCAGCGCGTCCCAGGCGGCGACGGCGGCATCCCAATCCGCGCCCTCGGGGGCATGCGGACGGCCCTTGAGGAACTCGTAGGTGATCTCGTCCGGGGCCACCATGCCCGCGCGCGCACCGGCCTCGATGGACATGTTGCACATGGTCATCCGGGCTTCCATGGACATCGAGCGCACGGCCTCGCCGCGGTACTCGAGCACATAGCCCTGACCGCCGCCGGTGCCGATCTGCGCGATGACCGCCAGAATCACATCCTTGGAAGTCACCCCGTCGGGCAGCGTGCCGTCGATATTGATGGCCATGGTCTGGAACGGGCGCAGCGACAAAGTCTGCGTTGCCAGAACATGTTCCACCTCGCTGGTGCCGATACCCATTGCGAGCGCGCCGAAAGCACCGTGCGTGGAGGTGTGCGAATCACCGCAGACGACGGTGGTGCCCGGCTGGGTCAGACCCAGCTGCGGACCGACAACGTGCACGATGCCCTGATCGAGATCGCCCATGGGGTGCAGGCGAACACCGAATTCCTCGCAGTTCTTGCGCAGGGTGTCGACCTGCAGCCGGGAGACCGGATCGGCGATCGGCTGGTCGATATCGATCGTCGGGACGTTGTGGTCCTCGGTGGCGATGGTGAGATCCGGGCGGCGCACCGGGCGACCGGCCGCGCGCAGGCCGTCGAACGCCTGCGGGCTGGTGACCTCGTGCACCAGGTGCAGATCGATGTAGATGAGGTCGGGTTCGCGATGCGCGCCTTCACCTTCGCCTTGGACGACGACGTGCTGGTCCCAGACCTTCTCCGCCAGAGTGCGTGGCCGCTCGGCCATATCTCCATCACCTCTCGATAGACATTCCCGTGCCGGGGCTGTTGACGCGGGGAGCGCCCGACCACCCGGGCCGAATGGCTCCGGGGCCTGGGCGACGCGGTTTGCGTTTCCCAGTATGCGAGACGCTAATATCGTTCTATGAGACAGCATAGCGGTATCGGTGTTCTGGACAAAGCCATGGCGGTCCTGCACGCCGTAGCCGAGCAACCCTGCGGCCTCAATGAGTTGTGCACCCGCACCGGCCTGCCCCGCGCCACCGCGCATCGCCTGGCCGTGGGCCTGGAGACACATCGCATGCTGGCCCGCGACAGCCAGGGCCTGTGGCGCCCGGGGCCCGCCCTCTCGGAGCTGGCTACCACCGCGAGCGATCCGCTGCTGGACGCCGCCGCCACCATCCTGCCGCGCCTGCGCGAGATCACCGGCGAGAGCGTGCAGCTGTACCGGCGGGACGGCAACGCGCGCGTCTGCGTGGCCTCGATGGAGCCCGCGTCCGGGCTGCGCGACACCGTTCCGGTGGGCGCGCGCATGCCGATGACCGCCGGTTCCGCGGCGAAAGTCCTGCTGGCCTGGGCTGATCCGGATCTGCAGCGCACGGTGCTGCCCGAGGCGGTATTCGGCGAGCGCGCGCTGGCCGAGGTGCGGCGGCGCGGCTGGGCGCAGAGCGCGGCCGAGCGGGCGGCCGGGGTGGCCAGCGTGTCCGCTCCGGTGCGCGATGCGACCGGCGTGGTGATCGCGGCCGTCTCGGTCTCCGGGCCGATCGATCGGATGGGCCGCCGGCCGGGCGCGCGCTGGGCCGCCGATCTCGTGGCGGCGGCGGACGCCTTGCACAAACGGCTCTGACGGGCCCGCACAGCCGTTTTCACGCCCCCGCCGGGAATCCGGTGGGGGCGTCGGCGTTTTCGGGCCGCAGCGGGACGATCAGCGCATCCGATACCGGACGGTCCGGTGTGACCCGCCTCATACGCCGTAAATTACAGTCGGCCGATGGGAGTTAATCAACGCGCTCAGATCACGATGTCCGACCCGGAGATCGCGGAATTCCTGCGGCGCAGCCGAATCGCCAACCTCGCCACGCTCGGTCCCGCGGGCACCCCGCACCTGACCGCCATGTGGTACGGCCTGATCAACGGCGAAATCTGGTTCGAGACCAAGGCGAAATCGCAGAAGGCGGTGAATCTGCGCCGCGATCCGCGGGTGACCGTGCTGCTCGAGGCCGGGGACACCTACGACCAGTTGCGCGGGGTGTCCATCGAGGGCCGCGCCGAGATCATCGATGACGATCCCGCGGCGCTGTTCCAGGTGGGAATCAGTGTGTGGGAGCGGTACACCGGGCCGTACAGCGAAGAGATGAAGCCGTTCGTGGAGCAGATGCTGAACAAGCGCATCGCGATTCGCATCGTGCCCGAGCGAGTACGCAGCTGGGATCACCGGAAACTGGGACTTCCCGCAATGCCGTTGGGCGGCAGCACGATCACCGATCAGGATTGAGCAGGGCGTATGTGAAAAGCGAAGGCCCCCAGCCGATTGGCTGGGGGCCTTTACTTTGTAGTCCCGACGGGATTTGAACCCGCGCTACCGCCTTGAGAGGGCGGCGTCCTAGGCCGCTAGACGACGGGACCAGGAGTGCTGTCGATTTCTCGGTGGCCGGACCACCGAATCTCCAGCATTTCGAAAGCTTCGAAAAGCTCTCGGAGCTGGGGTACCAGGACTCGAACCTAGAATGGCTGAACCAGAATCAGCTGTGTTGCCAATTACACCATACCCCATTGACCTGGGCTTTCAGGTTGCTCCCAGTGGGAACTCCCTGACCGCTTCCGGCCGAGAAGAAGATTAGCAGCACCTGCCGGGTTATATACAAATCGGCTGGTCAGAGGCCGGTTTTCGAACTGTTCGAGCGTTGTTCACCGGCGCTCTGCCAACCTCTTGCTCCCGACTAGCCCGCGTTCGCGGCGCGCAACCGGCGCAGCGACTCCGCGCGGCCGAGCAGTTCCATCGACTCGTACAGCGGCGGGCTGATGTGCGATCCGGTCAGCGCGACGCGCACCGGGGTGAACGCCTTACGCGGTTTGAGACCCAACTCGTCGACGAGCGCGGTCTTGAGCGCTTCCCCGAGTGCGGCCGCATTCCATTCCGAAACACCGTCCACTGCCGCGATAGCCGCCTGTAATACCGGAACGGCATCGGCGCCGAGATTCTTTTCCCGTGCGGCCGGATCGATCGTGAAATCTTCGGCGGGCACGAACAAGAACTCCAACAGACCCCACGCGTCACCCAGAACCACGATGCGGGTCTGCACCAAATCTGCGGCCGCAAGGAAGAGCTTCTCGTCGATCTCCGCGCCGATATGACCGTGTTCGGTCAGATACTCACGGAGCCGGTGAGCGAAATCACCCGGCTCCAGCAACCGAATATGTTCGGCGTTCAGAGCGTCGGCCTTCTTCTGATCGAAACGGGCCGGATTCGAATTTACTTTCGATATATCGAACGCGGCGACCATGTCGGCCATGGAGAAGACGTCATGATCATCGGCGATGCTCCAGCCGAGCAGCGCCAGATAATTCAGCAAACCCTCGGGAATGAACCCGCGATCGCGGTGATGGAAGAGATTCGACTCCGGATCCCGCTTGGACAGCTTCTTGTTGCCCTGGCCCATCACGAACGGCAGATGCCCGAACTCCGGGGTGCGCTCGGCGACGCCGATCCGAATCATCGACTCATAGAGCGCCAACTGCCGGGGCGTAGAGGACAAAAGGTCCTCGCCGCGCAAAACATGGGTGATCTTCATAAGCGCGTCGTCGACGGGATTGACCAGCGTATAGAGCGGATCGCCATTACCGCGGGTGAGCGCGAAGTCCGGCACCACCCCGGCGCGGAAGGTGGTCTCACCGCGCACCAGGTCGTTCCAGGTGAGGTCGTGGTCGGGCATCCGCAGCCGGATCACCGCGGGACGGCCCTCGGCCCGGTAGGCCGCGATCTGCTCGGCGGTGAGGTCGCGGTCGAAGTTGTCGTAACCCAGTTTGGGGTCGCGTCCGGCGGCCTTGTGCCGAGCCTCGACTTCCTCAGGGGTGGAGAAGGATTCGTAGGCCTCCCCCGCCTCCAATAGCCGTCGCACCACGTCGAGATGAAGGTCACGGCGCTGGGACTGCCGGTACGGCTCGTACGGGCCGCCGACCTCCGGGCCCTCGTCCCAGGTGAGGCCGAGCCAGCGCAGCGCGTCCAGAATGGCCCGGTAGGAGTCCTCGGAATCCCGTGCGGCGTCGGTGTCTTCGATGCGGAAGACGAATTTTCCGCCGGTGTGGCGGGCGTAGGCCCAGTTGAACAGCGCGGTGCGGACCAGGCCGACATGCGGTGTGCCGGTGGGGGACGGGCAGAATCGGACCCGAACGTCAGTCATGTCTCTCTCTCGATCAGCGTTTGGCGGCAACGGGATTGGTGAGGGTGCCGATGCCTTCGACGGTCACCGACACGCTCTGACCGGCCTGCAGTGGGCCGACACCGGCGGGAGTGCCGGTCAGGATGACATCGCCGGGCAGCAGCGTCATCACGGTGGTGATCCACTCGATCATCTTCGGAATATCGTGCAGCAGAAGTGAAGTGCGACTGCGTTGCTTCACCTGGCCGTCGAGCTCGGTGCTGATCTCCAGATCCGAAGGGTCCAGCGAGGTCTCGATCCACGGGCCGAGCGGGCAGAAGGTGTCGTAACCCTTGGCGCGGGTCCACTGGCCGTCATGCTTCTGCTGATCGCGCGCGGTGACGTCATTGGCGATGGTGTAACCCAGAATCACCTGATACGCCTGGGCGGCGGGCACATCCTTGCACGGGCGGCCGATGACGATGGCCAGTTCGCCCTCGTAATCCACCTGAGAGGAGCTGGGCGGCAACACAATCGGCACGTTCGGGCCGATGATGGAGGTGTTCGGCTTCATGAAGATGACCGGGTCAGCCGGTGCGGGACCGCCCATTTCGGCCGCGTGGTCGGCGTAATTCTTACCGATGCAGATCACCTTGCTGGCCAGAATCGGCGCCAGCAGGCGGACATCGGCGAGCGGCCAGCTGCGGCCGGTGAACGTCGGGTTGCCGAACGGATGTTCGGCGATCTCGCGGGCCACGGCGCTCGGGCCGTCCCCTTCGATGCTTACGAAAGCGACCCCATCTGGGCTGGCAACTCGACCTAGGCGCATGTTTCGCATCCTATCGACCGGCTTCCACCTGCCCTAATGCACCCGACCGGCGGGAGCGGGGGCGATCGGGGCGGGCCCCGGGGCCGCGGGCGCACGACCCACTGAGAGGCTGCGGCATGCCCGCCCGCATCGGGTCATCGGAAATGTGGAAAGCCCTTGTACGCAAGACAACTCGATGCCCCGGCGGGGTTCCCCGAACCGCCCCGAGAGGTGTGAGCAAATAGACAGCATGCCCCTGAAATAGCCAAATGCCCCAGGTGTATCGTAAGGTCCGATGTTCACAGAGTAAGACATCAGTTCCACATAGTGAGATAGAGGTGCGGACATGACCACCGTGACACAGATCGGATCGGCCCAACGGTGGAGCATGCTGGCCCTCGGCGTCTTCGCGCAGAGCGCCAGCGCGGTCTTCGTGAACGGCACCCCGTTCCTGCTGCCCGCCCTGACCGATCGCGGATTGTCGCTGGCCACGGCCGGTTTACTGGTCGCCATGCCGGTCGTGGGACTGGTCTGCACGCTGATCGCGTGGGGTTATGTGGTGGACCGGATCGGCGAGCACAAGGTCTTGGTGGCCGGTCCCGCGCTGATGTTCGTCGCGGGCGTCGCCGCGGCCACCGTCACCAACTACATCGCGCTGGGCGCGCTGCTGTTCATCGGCGGCGTCGGCGCGGCGAGCACCAACGGCGCCAGCGGGCGCGTCATCGTGGGCTGGTTCCCGCCGGATAAACGCGGACTGGCCATGGGAATTCGGCAAACTGCACAACCGCTGGGCGTGGGCATCGGGGCGCTGAGCATTCCGGCCATCGCTGCGGCACATGGCTTCTCGACCGCCATCCTGGTGCCCGCGCTGATGGCCGGCGCGGCCGCGATCGCCTGCCTGGTCGGCATCATCGATCCGCCGCGCCCCCAATCAACCGGTGACACAGGACGTCCCGCGAATCCCTACCGCGGCGATTCCACGCTGTGGCGCATTCACGCGGTGTCGGTGCTGCTGTGTGTTCCGCAGGGCACGCTGTGGACCTTCGCACTGCTGTGGCTGCACCGCGATGTCGGCTGGTCACTGGCGGCGGCGGGGGCGCTGGTCACGATCACCCAAATCCTGGGCGCGGGAGGGCGAATCGGCGCGGGCGTCTGGTCCGACCGGGTCGCGAGCCGGTTGGGTCCACTGCGCACGGTCGCCATCGCGGCGGCAATCTCCATGGCCGCGTTGGCCTTCGCGGCATGGGCGCAGTGGTGGTGGGCGGCGATTCCGATTCTGGTCGCGGCCTCGGTCATCACCGTCACCGATAACGGGCTGGCCTTCACCGCCGTGGCCGAGATCGCGGGTCCGTACTGGTCCGGGCGCGGTCTGGGCATTCAGAACACCGGTCAGAATCTGGCCGTGGCGGCGGTGGCGCCGGGTTTCGGCGCGTTGATCACGGCGGCCGGATTCCCGATCGTCTACGCGCTGGCGGCGGTGATCGCGGCGGTCGCAGTCCCGTTGGTGCCCAGGGCTTCCCGTTGATCTTTCAACCTCGGGCACGCTGACCGCTGATCTCCCGCAAATCCGGAAGGGCTGCCCCCGTTACGTTTTCGCATCCGAATGCATGAATGCGATATGTCTCACTGCCCCACCAGGTTTCAATTCCAGACACCCGAAATGCCGCGAAACGGAGCTTACTCGCCGGTAAACACCTGTGCGACTCAGGGATTCGGAACGCGAACGGCCCCGCCCCGGGAATCCGGGAACGGGGCCGTTCGGCGTTCTCAGCGCCGGATCGGGTGGTGCGGTCCGATCAGACGGCGGCGGCGATGCGGTCGCCGACCTCGACGGTGGAGGCCGGGCCGGTGCGGACCGACAGATCCTTGGCCACGGCGGCCTCGATGCGCGCGGCCTCCTCGGTCTTGCCGAGATGGTTGAGCAGCAACGACACCGAGAGAATCGCGGCGGTCGGATCGGCCTTGGACTGACCGGCGATATCGGGGGCCGAACCGTGCACGGGCTCGAACATCGACGGGTTGGTGCCGGAGGCGTCGATATTGCCCGACGCGGCCAGGCCGATACCACCGGAGACCGCGGCCGCCAGGTCGGTGATGATGTCGCCGAACAGATTATCGGTGACGATCACGTCGAAGCGGCCCGGATCGGTCACCATATGAATGGTCGCGGCATCGATGTGCTGGTAGGCGGTTTCGATATCCGGGTACTCCGCGCCGACCTCGGCCACGGTGCGGGTCCACAGCGAACCGGCGTAGGCGAGCACATTGTTCTTGTGCACCAGGGTCAGATGCTTGCGGCGCGCCCGCGCGGCCTCGAAGGCGTAGCGCACCACGCGCTCGACACCGAAACGGGTATTGGTGGAGACCTCGGTCGCGACCTCGTGCGGGGTGTTCACCCGGATCGCGCCACCGGTACCGGTGTACGGACCCTCGGTGCCCTCGCGGACCACGACGAAATCGATCTCCGGGTTACCGCTCAACGGGCTGGTCACGCCCGGGTACAGCTTGGACGGACGCAGGTTCACGTGGTGATCGAGCTCGAACCGGGTGCGCAGCAGCAGCCCGCGCTCGAGCAGTCCGCTCTGTACCGACGGGTCGCCGATCGCGCCCAGCAGGATCGCGTCGTGCTGCTTCAGCTCCGGAATCACGTTGTCGGGCAGGATCTCCCCGGTCGCATGGAACCGCTTGGCGCCCAAGTCGTATTCGGTCTTCTCGACACCGGGCACCACCACGTCGAGCACCTTGAGTGCCTCGGCGATGACCTCGGGACCGATACCGTCGCCCGGGATGACAGCGAGTTTCATGAGATCCATGCTCCGTTCGATAAGCGCGGGGTGAGTCCTCCCCACGCCGTGCGGGAGAGTCCTCAGCCACCCTAGCGAGTGCCGGGAATAGCCCTTTCACCAGGGGCGACCGCTCCCAACCACTGGGATATGGGGTGTCTCTCGCAGATGCGCGACGCCCCTCCCGAATGGTGGGAGGGGCGTCGTTTCACGCGTTTTCGGGCAGCGCCCGGGTTCTGCTAGTCCAGGTTGACCTGGGCGACCTTGGCCGCACCGACGGCCTCGGCGATCGCGGACTGCACCTCGGCCGGAACCTCGGAGTTGACGCGCAGGATGACGGTGGCGCCGTCCTGGTCCAGGTCCTGGGTGAGCTGGGCGGCCAGGATGTCGATACCGGCTTCGCCGAGCTTGGTGGCGAGGCGGCCGAGCTGACCCGGCTTGTCCTCGTACGCCAGCACGGCCAGGTTCAGGCCCTCGGCGCGCATATCGTAGTTGCGGCCGTTGATGTTGACGATCTTCTGGACCTGGTGCGGCTCGGTCAGGGTGCCGGCCACGTTCAGGGTGCTGCCGTCGCCGAAGACGGCGCGCAGGTCCACCAGGCTGCGGTGGGTGGGGCTCTCCGACACGGTGGTGACGGTGGCCTCGAGGCCGCGTTCCTTGGCCAGCGCCGGGGCGTTGACGAAGGTGACCGAGTCTTCGATGAGGGCGGAGAAGACGCCGCGCAGCGCCGAAAGCTCCAGCACCGCAACATCACTCGCGCTCAGCTCACCGCGGACCTGGACCTCCAGGCTGACCGGGAGCTCCGAGGACAGCGCGCCGAGCAGGGCGCCCTGCTTGCGGACGATCTCCAGCCACGGGGCGACCTCTTCGGAGACCGAACCGCCGGTGACATTGACCGCGCCGGGGACGAACTCACCGGCGAGGGCGAGCTTGACCGACTTGGCCACATCGGTGCCCGCGCGATCCTGCGCCTCGGACGTGGAAGCGCCCAGGTGCGGGGTGACCACGACCTGCGGCAGCGCGAAAAGCGGGCTGTCGGTGCAGGGTTCGGTCTCGAACACGTCCAGACCGGCGGCGCGCACGTGGCCCGAGGTGATGGCGTCGGCCAGGGCCTGCTCATCGATCAGACCGCCGCGGGCGGCGTTGACGATGATGACGCCCTTCTTGGTCTTGGCCAGGGTCTCGCTGTTCAGCATGCCCTTGGTCTCGGGGGTCTTGGGCAGGTGAATGGAGATGAAGTCGGCGCGCTCGAGCACCTCGTCCAGGGTCAGCAGTTCGATGCCGAGCTGGGCGGCGCGGGCCGGCGAGGTGTAGGGGTCGTACGCGACGATCTTGGTCTCGAAGGCCGCCAGACGCTGCGCGAACAGCTGGCCGATGCGGCCCAGGCCGATGACGCCGACGGTCTTGCCGAGGATCTCGACACCGTTGAACTTGCTGCGCTGCCAGGTGTGCTCGCGCAGCGTGGCATCGGCGGCCGGGATTTGGCGCGCGGCCGAAAGCAGCAGCGTCACAGCGTGTTCGGCGGCGGTGTGGATATTCGAGGTGGGCGCGTTGACGACCATGACACCGCGTTCGGTGGCGGCCGGCACGTCGACATTGTCGAGGCCGACGCCCGCGCGGGCGACGATCTTCAGGTTCTTGCCGGCCTCGAGGACCTCGGCGTCGACGGTGGTCGCGGAGCGGACCAGCAGCGCGTCGGCCTCCGGGACGGCGGCGAGCAGCTCGGGCCGGTTGGGGCCGTCGACCCAGCGAACCTCGACGGCGTCACCGAGTGCGTCGACGGTCGACTGGGCGAGCTTGTCGGCGATCAGAACTACAGGACGGCCTGCTTGGCTCACTGTGGGGTACTCCTGCGGGAAAGGGATCCGGGATTTACGGGCGCTAGCTTAGTGGTCCGGATTTGATCTCGGATTACCGCCCGGTAGACACGTGCCATCACATCGGTGACGTGGGCCTTTTCCCGGCCATCGAGACTCTCGTGGTCAATTGTCCAGTTTTGCCGCGCGAGCGGGGTCCGATGATCTAGGTTGCGCGGCATGTCTCCAAGGTCGACTCGCGCTCCCCTATCGCCCCGCACCGCTCGCGTACTCGCGGCGGCGGCGCTGACCACCCTGCCGCTCGCCGCCGCGGCGCCCGCGATCGCAGCACCCACGGTGAACAAGGTCGTGGTCATCGGCATCGACGGCACCCTGTACAGCGAGGTGCTGGCCGCCAACGCACCCAACCTCGGACTGCTGGCCGCGCAGGGCACGCTGGCGCGCACCTCGATCGCGCCGCACACCACCATGTCGTGCGTCTCCTGGGCCACCGCGCTGACCGGGGTCTGGGATAACAAGCACGGCATCAAGGACAACGACTCCACCTGTACCCCCGCGCCTTTCGCGCAATATCCGACGGTCTTCACCCAGCTCGAACAGGCTCGGCCGAACCTGATCACCGAATCGCTGGGCACCTGGGACAAGATCGGCATGATCGCCCGCACCGGAAATCCGCACGCGGACAAGGTGTCCGTGACGCAGATCGACCCGACCGGCGCGGGCGTCTGCGAGACGACCGCGGATTCGAACGCGGCGGCGCAGGTGGTTTCGGCGGTCACCGATGACGGCCCGGATCTGGTGTTCACGCATCTGGATCAGGTCGATATCACCGGACATACGCTGCGCGGGATCTGGCCGCAGGCATATCGGGACGCGATTCAGCGGGCGGACGCGCTGGTCGGGAAGATCACCCGCGCGGTCGACGCGCGGGCGGCCGCGCATACCAACGAGCGCTGGACGATCCTGGTCACCACCGATCACGGACATAAGCCCGAGGGCGGGCACGGCGGCCAAAGCGCCTATGAGACAGCTAGTTTCGTGATCGCACGCGGGCCGGACTTCGCGGGCGGCGCACAGAACAACGGATACACCCTGGCCGATATCACCCCGACGGTGCTGGATCTGCTCGGCGTGCCCGCGCCGTCGAACCTGGACGGCCGGTCGATGCGGGACGGCGGTTCGGGCAATCCCGCCGCGCCGGTGCCGAATACGCCCGCCATCGATTCCGGTGCGACGGGTTCGTCCTCCGGCTCGGCCGAGGCGGCGATGGTGAACAACCCGCTGTGCATCCTGGGCACCGGCTCCGGGAGCGGTTCCGCCAGCGGCTCGGCCGGTAAATGACCTCCGCCATTCCGGCCTGAGCCTTCGTCATCCCGGCATGCTTTTGGCCGGGATCCACAGCCGCAGTGTGGATCCCGGCCAAGAAGCGCGCCGGGATGACGAGGTGGGCGTCAGGCGGTAGCGGCGGCCGGTTCCGCCGCGGCGGAGATCATGATCTCGGCCACCGCACCGTAGGCGGCGGTCCAGGTGGCGGCGAGCTCCGGCGTCCACTGCTCACCGAGGAAGTACTCGAGGGTCGCGAGCAGCGAGGCCCCCGCGACCGGGTAGTGGTCCGCGATCACGCCGAGCTTGCCGTGCCGGCGACCCAGCCCCTGCACGAAAGACGGGTCCGCACCCAGGGTTTCGACATTGGTGACGATCCGGCCCAAACCGTTCAGGAAGCGCGTGCGCTGTTCGCCCATATCGTCGGGGAACATGCCGCGCACCTCGGGATGCGATTTGAACAGATGATCGTAGAAGTACTCGACCGCTTCCGGACCGGCAGCGCCGACCTGAACCCAACTCGACTGCAATGCTTCGATATTCACTGTGGTTCCCCCACTTCTCTTTCCTGCGTTGATGATTCGGTAGTCAGTTGTCCGAAGGCTGCCATGAGCCGGTGACCGGCAGATCACGCGAACGTGAAGAGCCGCTGGTGATTTCCGTGCCGGGATCGTTCGCGCCGGGCATGGGGAGCAGGGCCAGTTTGTCCACTTCCACCGACAGCGTCATGATCATCGCCTGCAATTGATTGCGCAGCAGTCCGGAGTAGGCGCGCAGCTGTTCGGTCGACTCGTGGCTGCCGCCATTGCCGCGCACCCCGGATTCCCTTGCCTGATAGAGCATTTCGCGCTGCTGCTCCCGGGCGACCCGCATCAGGTCGCGGGCGTGCTCCTCGGCCTGTTCCACGATGGAATCCGCGGACAATTGCGCGCGATTGAGCACATCGACCGCCTGGGCGCTGATGCCGAGCGCGTCCTTGGCCATCTCACCCTGCAGCCGGGAGATCTCCCAGTTGGCGTTGGCGAGCTGGCGCTGCATTTCGGCGAGTTCACCGGCGGAGGCCATGGTCTGCATTTGATTCTGCAGCGCATCGCATTTCGCGGCCAGCTGCCGATTCTCCCGTTGCAACCGGGCCAGTTCCTCGGAATTGCTGGTCAGCGTCAGCTGCCGATTCTCGCGCGCCACCTTGGTCATGGCACCGCGCACCTGGGTGAGGAACAGATCGACATCGTCCGCGTCGTACCCGCGGCGCCCCAGTCGCGCACCCTTGAACCGGGCGGATTGAATGTCTTCGGGTGTCACATCCATTGGCCAACCTTGTCGAATCCGCGCTGCTGGGCAGCCTGATCGGCCGCCGCCGATTGGCCGAACGTCTCGAATCTGATTGCGTGCCGGGGCATTCCGGCGCCGGTGAGCGCGGAAACGGTGGCGGCGACCATATTCGGCGAACCGCACACCAGTGCGGTCGCGCCGCCGGTCAGATCGCGCCCGCGCGCCGCGACCGCGCCGACCGTGCCCTGCACACCGTGGAATCCCGGATCCTCGGAAACGACCGGGGTGTAGGTGAACCACGGATTCTCGGTGCGCAGGGTCAGCGCCTCGTGGTCGTAGAGATTCCAGGCGGTGCGCACCCCGTGGAACAGGTGCACGCGCGGTGCGATCCCGGTGCCGTGCGCCTCGTCCTCGATGCTGTCCAGCACCGCGCGCAGCGGGGCCAAGCCGGAGCCGCCCGCGATGAGCAGCAGATTGTCGACCGCGTTCGGCGGAATCACGAAGGCCGTGCCCACCGGTGCGCCCAGCCGCAGGCGATCACCCGGCCGGACCGATCTGGCGAAGGTCGCGCTGACCTCACCGCCGTCCACCACTTGGACGTGGATATCGAAGGTGCCGTCGGCGCGCGGCGCGTTGGCGGGCGAGTAGTAGCGCCACAGTCGCGGGCGCTGCGGGATCTCGATGGCCAGGGACTGGCCCGCGGCGTACCGGTAGGGCTGCAACGGTCGCACCGTGTGCACGGTGACATCGATGCTGCGCTTCTCGGTGGCGACGATTTCCGCCTCCCACCAGGCGGGCTGGCCGTCGATCTGTTCGGCCTGTTCGGCCGCGGCGATCATGATGCCCGCGACGGCCTGGTACGCGGCGGTCCAGGTCTGCGCCAATTCCTCGGTCCAGCGCGGACCGTGGAAGTGCGCGAGGGTGGCGAGCAGGGATCCGCCCGCGGCCGGATAGTGCGCGGCGACCGCGCCGAAGCGGCGGTGGTCGCGGCCCAGTTGGGCGACGAATTCGGGATCGGCGGCCAGGGTTTCGACATTGCTGACGATGCGGCCGAGAGCGGCGAAGAAGCGGCCGCGCTGGGTGGTCATCCGGATCGGGAACATGTCCCGGACCTCGGGGTGCGCCAGGAACAGGTGAGCGTAGAAGTACTGGATGGCTTCGTCGCCGGCGCGTTCTACGAGGCGCCAGCTGGCTTTGAGGGCATCGACGTTCATCGGCCCCGCTTTCTCTTGGACGGCCGTCTGACCCCGGCCAACCTAGGGCATCGGGAGAGGGCTGTCGAAACGAGAGAAAACTTCGTTTGACCGGCTAATTATCGGCTATCACAAGCGGTTGCGATGCAGGCCACATACGGGCCGTGATGGGCATGTGATCGGTCACGAATTCGCCGGAAATGACAAAAGGCCGACCTCAGGGCTGCGAAACCCGAGGTCGACCTTTTCAGCTTGTGTGGCGCTATTTAGCGGCCGAAAGAGCCGGTCCACAGCGTGTTCAGGATGCCATGCAGTGCGGCACCGAAGGTGTCGAACAGGCCACCCAGAGCAGCGGAACCGGTGTCGATGATAACGGGGATCATGTAAATGCCTCTCAATGAATCTCGGTTGTACTTCCGACAGCCAGCATATCGGCGGACTTTTCGAGCTCGTTACGGGGCATTAGCGTGATGTGATCGGCGTCACAGGATTCAGATTGTGTGACCCGAGTCATCTTCAGATCAAATTCGCGTCTATAACGCGCCAATCACGCCCCTATTTCCATGGGCATGCGCATCGTGAAAATGCCTGGACCAGCCGGTATTCCGGCGCCGGAAGACGGTTCCGTGACACCACCACTCCCCCGCCCCACACAACTCCACCGGAGAGCACGGCGACAGTTGCCACCCGATTCGAATCGACCATCGGAGAGAGTGTTCCGTTCGGCACGGGATCGCGCCGACCACGGATTATTCGATATTGCTCGAAATATGCGGGCCGCTCGCGCATTTCGCCGAATTCACGATCGCGCCGAGGCAAACAGCGCGCAGGTACACGACAATTGCGATCGCAATGTGCCCGTCAAATGCCTGGTACAGCCGCATCGAAGTCGCACGAGGCGCAATGGAATTCACCGGTTGCGCACCGGCCCATGGCGGACCACGCACCATCCACTATCGCGGAATTACTCAGAAACTCGCCGCGATGACCCGCACGATGACCGCCTCCGGTCCCGGCTTGGTGCGGCGCACCTCGAACTCCACGCGCTGCCCCTCGGCCAGCGAACGAAAACCGTCACCCTCGACGGCGGTGTACTCCACGAACACATCCGGACCGCCGCCGTCGGGGCTGATGAATCCGAAGCCCTTCGCGCTGTCGAACCACTTGACCGTGCCGTACAGCATTACCAAACCTTCTCGACCGTGCGGATACCTGAGTCGCGCCCCCGCGCGCGGGTCCATGGTGTCACGCGGACGGCGGCCGCACGCACGCGCCCGGACGGGGCGTCCGACTCGTCCGTTTCGCCGGGACGGGGGCGATCCCGATGTGACAAGTCCCGAAAGTCCGAACCCGCGAAAAGCGACGCGACACCCACGCCGTTGGAGGTGCCGCGTCGCGCTGGGGGGTTGCCCGCCGCGCGGGCCGATTCGCTAGCCCGCCCGGGCCGTGCCTTCGTCCTCCTGGCCGCCGCGCATGGCGTAGACGCGGTCCAGGAAGTCGCGATGCGCGCGCAGGGTGGCGTCCAGCAGTTCCCGCCAGGTGCGGCGGTCCACCCGCTGATCGCTCATCAGCGAGGACAGCGAGGCCGGGCCCAGGCGGTCGATGTGGTCGACGATGAAAGTCAGCCTGCGGCGCGGGAATTGGGCGCCGATGCGGGGATTCTCATCGAGGAAGCGATCGAGTTCGTAGAGGTAGTTGACCGCGCGGTTGTACTCCTCGTCGGTGAGGTGATAGTCCATCCGCTTGATCTCCACGATCCACAGCTCACCCGAATCGTGCAGCAGGACGAAGTCGGGTTCGCGTTTCGGGCTGCCGATGGCGCTGGTGAGCAATGCGGTGCCGAATTTGTGTGCGTACCAGCGTTCGAAGCTGGCCCGCACGCGTTTGAGCGATTCGTTCATGCCCAGCGGCGTCCATTCGGGTGCGAGCAGCCAGGGCGCGCTCTCGATGAGCTCCTGGAAGGGCCGCTCGAGCGAACGGCGCTCATCGATGAGCGCGCGCAGCCGATCGACCACCGCGACACGTTCACTGGCGATCTGGCCGAGCGAGTAGATCTCCGCGATCCGGGCCCGTTCGAACAGCGCCACCACCACATCGAGCTCCTGGTCGGCGTCATCCGCTATCTCCTTGAGGGTTTCGAGCAGGCTGCGCTGCGGACCGAGCGAAAGCGCCAGCCGCACCATGTTCTCGATATGGGCGGGATCGTCGAGTGAGGCGCGATCCTTGTGCGCCACCAGGATTCGCGCGGCGTCGATCACCGAATCGCGGAACAGCCGGTCTCCCGGCGCGATCGACTCCAGGGTCTGGCGCAGCCGGGAGCGCTCCACGAACTCCTCCCAGACCCGGCGTCGAATGGATTTCTCACCGACCCGGCCGATCTCCTTGATCAGCGCCTGACCCCACTGGGCGAGCGCCTCCCCGCGCGGGGAATTCCACATGATGTCCTGGCGGTCGGAGCGGACCAGATCCTCCTCATCGTCGAGCCAGTCCACGTGTACCGCGCCGACCAGGTAGGAGCGCAGTTTGAACTCGCCGGTGAATCCGGCGGGGATGCCGAAATCCCTTGTCTGCGCGACGATTTTGCCGCGCGCGTAGATGCGCACCCCGGCCATGGCGTCATCGCGGTACGGCTGTTTCGAGTAGGCGATCCAGCCGGTGATCGGCAGGAATTTATGCCCGAAGCGCACCGGCACCCGGCTCACGTCGATGCGGGTGTCCTCCATGACATCGATGGCCAGATCACTGAGCGTGAAGCTCTCCTGTCCGATGCAATTGCGCACCTGCACCCGCCAGTCCGAGCGTTCGATACCGAAGCGCGAGGCGAGCTGGCGGCTCAATTCGGTGCCGGTATTCACCCTCTTGCGGAAGAAGTTTCGCAGAATGACGGTCGTGCCGCGCTTGGCGGTGAAGGTGCCGTCCAGCGGACCCGGCTGCGGGTAGTAGTCCCGTTCGGTGTCCGAGAGCATATCGTCCAGATCCATCACCAAATGGGAGACGGGCCAGCCCAGTGCGCCCTCATCGCCGGAATGGCTGCCGGCGGTGATCACTTCGATGGTCCGGCAGATGCCGAAGGCGGCGAGCTTGCCGATTCCCTTGCGTCCCATCACCGGTCGCCCGCGGTCGCGGGACAGGTCGGTGCCGTAGCGGACGCGCCGGTCCGAGCCGACCATCAGATAGTGCTGATTGATCTCGTCGGTGGTCATGCCATGTCCGTTGTCGGACACCACGATCTGGTACGCGGGCTCGTCCGCGGCGCGTACCGTTCCGGCGAGGGTGACGCCCCACGGTAGTGAGACCTCCACCTCGGTGGCGTCGGCATCGTAGGAGTTGGCGATGAGTTCGGCCAGTACGGCCGAAACCCGGTCGTAGAGCCGGATTCCGAGTTTGTCTATGGCCAGCCGACTGATCCGCATCGTGTACTTGTGGTCGTCCTGCGCGGCCGCATGCACGTCGTTGTACATGGTGGTCCCCAATTGCCCTATCGATAGCCTTCGTTCAGCTATCCCTGATATCGATGCAACGCCACGTGATTAACAAAGGGCTGAACATTCACCTACCAGTTCGTCACGGTCATGTTCCGACATTCACCGAGGGGTAGCCCAGTGCAACGGCAAGGTCTCGGTTAACGGTTAGGTGACCGAATCGTGCTCTGATCAAAGCTTTTTCGCCGAACCGATTGCGGATCGCAACCGGTTGGATCTATGCTACTAACCGATTGCAAAACACAACCAGTTATGAGGTGCGTCATGCCGAAACTTCGAGTGCACAACCTGTCGATCTCCCTGGATGGCTACGTCGCCGGGCCGGACCAGAGCCCGGACAATCCCCTGGGCGTGGGCGGAGAGGATCTGCACACCTGGATCTTCGATACCGACTACGGTCGCGGCATGTCCGGCGCGGCGGCGACCGGCGAGGACAGCGTCGACCAGCGCTACGCCGTCGAGGGCGATGTCAACATCGGCGCGACCATCATGGGGCGCAATATGTTCGGGCCGATCCGCGGCGAATGGCCGGATCACTCCTGGACCGGCTGGTGGGGGCCGAACCCGCCCTACCACCACGACACGTTCGTCCTCACCCACCACCCGCGGCCATCGGTGGAGATGGAGGGCGGCACCGTCTTCCACTTCGTGAACGACTCCCCCGAAGCGGTATTGAAGCGCGCCTTCGACGCGGCGGGCGGCCAGGATGTGCGGCTCGGCGGCGGCTCCGCCACGGTGCGCCAGTTCCTGCGCGCGGGGCTGGTGGACGAACTGCACCTGGCCCAGGTGCCACTGCTGCTGGGCGCGGGGGAACGCCTCTACGACGGGCTGGGCACCCTGCCGGGATACGAATGCACCCGCGTGGATTCCGCGCCGAAGGTCACCCACCTGACCTTCACCCGTCGCGCGGAGCACTGAGAATCGCAGCGAGAGGGCCTGGCCGCGCCCAGTCTCCGCCGGCGCATGCGAGTTTCCGCTGGGCGGCGGCATCTGATTTCCGCCCGATCCCGGTGCTGCCGGACGCTGACAAGCCGCGCGAATCCGGGCAGAATGCGGGCGACGGGGCGGGGCCGGTGGTTCCGCGGGCGAGAGGACTACCGTGGCGCGCAAGCCTGAGCTGGGCAATCTGGGCGAATCGATTCAGCGTGGCCTGGTGGAACCGCTGCGGCGCGGCCTGGGCACGCTGGCCGAGCGCGTCAGCGCGCAGCCCCTCCCCGAGCCGACGCTCGCGGAGACCATCGCGGCGCGGCGGCGCTTCTTCGGCGCCGATATGGTGGACGCCGAAACCGGTGCCGTGCGCTCGGATCAGGTGCTGCTGAGCTGGTTCGGGTGCGCGAGTTTCGCTGTGGCGCTGGGTGGTTCGGTGTTCCTACTGGACGCCTGGGTGCCGCGCGGCGCGACCTCCGGATATGTGCCGACCACGCCCGCCGAGGTGGCCGCGCTGCGACCGGCCGCGATCTTCATCGGGCACGGGCATTTCGATCATGCCGCCGATGCCGGGCCGATCGCGCAAGCCAGCGGCGCGGTGATCCATGGCACCGCCGAGCATTGCGCCACCGCGCGCAAACAGGTCAAAGCACCCGAATTCGCCTGTGTGACATTGGGTTCGAGCACCTCGCTACCGGGTGCCCGCTACGATTTCGAGCTCGCGCCGGGGGTGTCGGTGACCGCGATCCGGCACATCCATTCCGCGCGCACCGAACGATACGAGGGTGCGGACGCCTGCGAGCCGGTGAAACCGATTCCGCAGATCGGCGATATGCGCAGGTATCCGACGACGCTCGCCGACACCGCCCATCTCACGCGGCGATTGACCGATCCGGAAGGCGGTGTGCTGCTTTACCAGTTCCGCACCGGGAACTTCACGCTCACCTGGCACGACTCGTCCGGTCCACTGTTGGACAAGGCTCCGGAGGTGCTGGACGCGCTGCGCGAGCTGCCACCGTCGGATGTGCACGTGGGCGCGGTACAGGGGTACAACCAGTTCACCAACGGTCTGCGTGACCCGCGCAGCTATATCGAGGCGCTGCGGGCGAAGGTGTTCGTGCCCAACCATCATGACAATTGGCTGCCGTTGATCACCGCGCGCGGCTCGGCCTTCCGGGCTCCGTTGGAGACCGCGCTGGCGGGCATCCCCGACGGCCCGAGGCTGCGCATGCTGCTCGATCCGGACGACTACATCACGCCCGGAGTGCTCGCCTTCGACGCGTAATCAGCTGAACCGCAACAGCATTGTCAGGCTGGTGCTCCCGGCCGGATTGGTGTGCGCGGAACTCGGGATCACCACGAAACCCAGGCGTTCATACAGTCGCAGCGCCGGATTCTCCTGTCGCACACTCAAACTCACGCGTTCATAGTGCGGACGGGCGAGCTCGAGCAGCCCGGTCATCAGCGCGGTGCCGATCCGGCCGCCGCGCTGTCCGGGCGCGACTCCGATTGCCAGCTCCGGAGTTTCGTCATCCACATACCCGTAGGCGGCATTGTCACCGGCGAACAGCCGCAGCCATGCCGCTCCACGCAGTGCCCCGTCCCGCTCCGCGATGACGCCGAGATCCCCCGGTGCGCCCCAGCCCTCGACGTAGTGCGCCAGTGACGGCACATCCCGCAGTTCCTCGGGCGAAACCCGGCCCTGCTCATGGGAATACGACGCTTCGAACAGCATCGCCCACAGGAATTTCTCGTCCGCGGCCTCGGCAGGACGCACCGTCAACTCACCCATGCCGCCGACTATAGGACCGGCCGGCCACAGTGGTGCCGGATCGCCCATGCCAGCGCTGGCGACTCCCCCTGTAGGACCGGCGCTCTCCGCCGAGCTGCCAGCTCACCACTGAGCCGGCGGCTCACGGGTGGACGAGCGGTCACATCTGCGCCAGCATCCCCGGTCCCGCCTCGGGCACGACATCACGCGCGGTGAGTTCGTGTTCGCAGCGATCACACGCCAGGTGGACGTGCGCCTCACCCTCGCAGTCCCGATGCCGGTAGTACACGGGCGGCCCGTCCGGGGCCATATGCGCATCGCCCCAATCCTTGAACGCCATCAGGATGGGATACACCTCATGCCCCTTGGCGGTGAGCCGATACTCCTCGTGCACACCGACTTCCGGCTTCTGCTTAACGAGAATCCCATGCTCGACCAGCCGGTCCAGCCGATCCTGCAACCGCCCCCGCGAGATCCCCAAATAGTTCTGAAACCCATTGAACCGCCGCACCCCCGAGAACGCCGCCTTCAGCACCAGCAGCGTCCACCGATCCCCCAGCACCACCAGCGACCGGGTAATCGAACAGGGCTCCTCGGCAAGCTCCTCATACCGCATCTCCCAATCCTACCCATTTGGTCCTAATATGAGACCAAGTTCAACCGGTCTCATTTCGAGACCAAAGGAGAGGCGACCCATGACCGACCCCTACACCACCCTGCGCACCCTGCTCGACGACCGCTACACCTGCCGAGCCTTCCGCCCCGACCCGGTCCCCCGCGAGACCATCGAACAGATCCTGACAGCGGCTCAGCGCACCCCGTCCTGGTGCAACACCCAGCCCTGGCAGCTGACCATCACCGACGGCGACGCCACCAACCGCTTCCGCAAGGCATTGCTGGACCACATCAACGGCACCCCCACCGAATCCGACCTCCCCTTCCCCCCTGCCTACAACGGCGTCTACCGCGACCGCCGCCGAGAGTGCGGCGGCGCGCTCTACACCGCCGTCGGCGTAGCCCGAGGCGACCACGAAGGCTCCCTCCGCCAAATGCTCCGCAACTTCGAACTTTTCGACGCCCCCCACGTAGCCATCCTCACCACCGAGGCCGACCTCGGCATCTACGGCGCAGTCGACTGCGGCCTATACCTCACCTCCTTCCTCCTCGCCGCCCAAAGCCTCGGCATCGCGACCGCGCCCCAAGCCGCGCTGGCCTCCTATTCCCCGTTCCTTCACGAGTACTTCGGCATTCCCGAGGAGCGCCAGATCATCGCGGGGGTGTCCTTCGGCTATCCCGACGCCGACCACGCCGTCAACGGATTCCGAACCACCCGTGCGGATCTCGCGAACGTGATCACCTGGCACACCAACTGATTCCACCTCGCGATCCGCGAGACCGGGTTAACCTACACACGTGTCGGTTAACCCGGTCCGCCGCCTGAAGGGCGCAGAACGTCGCGTACTCGTGCTGGAGGCCGCCCGAAACCTTTTCGCCGCCAACGGCTATGACGCGGTCTCGATGCGCGATATCGCCACCGCCGCGGGCATAACCCGCCCCGTCCTCTACGACCATTTCCCCTCGAAGAAGGATCTGGTCCTGGACCTGCTGACCACCGAAACCGAAGCGCTACTGGCCCGCATCACCGCGGAAGTGGCCGCCGCACCGGAGTCCCGCCTCCCTCGCGCCCTGCGCGCCTACTTCACCTTCATGCTGGAACGCCCCCTCGCGACGCGCCTGATCCTTTCTCCCACAAAGGATCCCGATATCGCCGAGGTGGTGGCGCACCTGAGCGCCCTGTCCCACCGGGGCATCCTGGCCCTACTCCCGCCGCCGAACCCCGACGCCTCCCCGCACACCCCGGAGATCGCGGCAACGATCCTCGTGTCATCGGTTGTGGCGGTGGCGAATTGGTGGCTGACCCATCCCGAGGTCCCCGTGGACGAGCTGGTCGACACCACGCTCGCCCTACTCTCCCCCGGCTTCTCCCAGAGTTAGGCATGCCCGTGTTCGACAAACTCCCCGGCTGGAACACCTCCGCACCCCTGGGTCCGAACTCCTTGACCTGGAAGCACTTCGGCGATATCCGCTCGATGCTCATCCTCGGCCGCGCCGGCACCCTGCAGAACATGCACCCCGTCCTGAACGCCGCCCTACAGGAACATTCGAACTTCTTCACCGACCCCATGGACCGCTTCGACCGCTCGGTGGCCCCCATCCAAGCGATGATCTACCAACCCGACGCCGAATCCCGCGCCCGCAAGGTCCGAGACTTCCACAAACCGATCAAAGGCATTGCCCCCGAAGGCAACCGCTACCACGCCCTGGACCCCGAAGTCTTCTGGTGGACCCACGTAACCTTCTACGAATCCATCATCGCCACCCAAGAATTCTTCGGCACCCCCTTCACCGAAGCCGAAAAAGCCCAGTTGGTCGCCGAGGGCCTCACCTGGTGGCGCCTATACGGCCTCTCCGACCGCCCAGCCTTCGGCGACTACGACAACTACCGCGCCTACTGGCTCCACATGTGGCAGGAGGTCCTCCAATCCAACAAAACCACCACCTTCGCCGCCACCATCCACAAAGCCAAAGTCCCCACCCCACCCTTCATCCCAGCCCCCCTCTGGCCCCTGATCCGCTACCCCATCATGTCGATAGGCGTCTGGCTCTCCAACGCCACCATGCCCCCCGAAGCCCGAAAGATATTGGGCTGGAACTGGACCCGCACAGACCAACTAGCCTTCACCCTCTTCCGGCACACAGTCCGCACAGCCTGGACCCTCGCCCCCGAACGCCTTCGCTACATCCCCGACGCCTGGGATGGGATGCAACAAACAGCAACTATTCACAACGAGAAGTTATCCGCAGGCTGACCAATTCCGCAGCTCGCGCAACCGCTGGTCAACCGCCGGTGGAGGATGCTCAATGGCTGTGATCAGAACCCGCAGTGACCTACCGACCGAAGTCCCCGTCGCGATCTTCATCGACCCCGGCCACTTCGACCACGCCGCCGAGACCGGCCCGATCGCGCAAGCTAGCGGCGCGGAGTGCACGGCACCGCCGAACACTGCGCCACCGCCTGCAACCAGGTGGACGACGCAGCCGAATTCACTTGTGTAGAACTGGGTTCCACCACTTCCCAACCCGGCGACCGTTACGATTTCGAGCTCGCACACAGCGCTCTCAACTGTGAACACCCGCCACTAAGCCGCTCCCTGCAACATACCTCCTTCCCCACCCAGCACCCCGAAATCCGCAGGCGAACCCCACCCTTCGACGTACCGCGCCAATGCATGCATCGCCCAGAGCCCATCCGACGACACCTGGCTTTTCGCATGCGAGCAGGAAGCCTCGAACAGCATGTCCCACAAGAATTTCTCATCGACCACCTCGTCCGGGCGAATCATCAACCGACCCATCCCGTGACTGTCGAGGCGCGTGATCCAGATTGACCCGTCGCTGAGGCCTGTGCAACTCATCCCCAACACCGGTTCTGCGATCCTCACACGGCGATTCGTACCCGCGTTGAATCCGCCTATCTACGGTTCCAGCGCTGGTTGCCAACGTGTCCTTCACCAACGGAATCGATCGGTCGGTCGAGACTCAGGTCGAACCAATCTGCGCGCTCAAGGGTGCCGCGACGTCGGCCCGTTGCGACGCGGCGTAGCCGGACCATCCCGCGAGAACCAATGCAGCCAAGACTGTTTCGCGTGCTATTGCTCGGAGTTCGGCATCGAGAGCTTCTTCGTCCACCGCGTCGAAAACGACGAACGGGGCCAATCGCAACAGCCGTTTCAGGAAGTCCCGCAGCGTCTCTCGCTCCGGAATACCCTTCAGGTCGAGACTGTTCCATACCCGAAGGATCGACTTCACCAGATGCGGACTACCGCCCAGCGCGGAGCGGCGCGCATAGATCTGGTCGAACGCGGCTTCTCCCAAGACACGCAGCGCGGCATAGGGATCGAGATCATCAGGGGCATAAACCAACTGCGCTCGCCACCAGAGTCGGCCGAAAACATGTCGGTCCAGACGCGAACCCAGGATTCGTTCACGATACGCCCGGTTAGAGGCAGTAGGTCCCGGAAAGCGCCACTGCGCGATATCCGGCATCAGAACGAGCGACAGGAAGGCCCACACGTCACTCGCCGCGGCTTCCGCGGGCGCCAAATGCATAGTGCGATGCAAACATTCGGCGACCCTTAGGTCGAATATTGTCGACTGATCCGATGTCGGCGCGTCGGGATAGCCTGAGGCCGCCGCTAAGGAAAGGATCTGGTCGCGAAGTTCGGTCAATACATCTGCAGTCGCGCGGGCGCCACCGGTCGCCACGTAGACTGCGGACTCGTCTGTGGCAGACCATCGTCCGATCAGCTCAGCGACGCCGAGTTCCTTGTGCTCACGCTCCAATTCCTTCGCACGTACCTTCAACAATCGGGGATAAAGTAGTGTCATCCGAGACCGTCCAGATTGTTGATGGCCGCCTGAATTTCCGTGGCAAGCCTGCTCGGTGAACGGTCCGCGAGCGCCCGAACCTCGCCGATGGACTGCTGCGGGAACAGCTTGCCGAACAGGGCTTGTAGGGTCGCGCCCAGCGACTCGTCAGGGAAGTTCGCCGAATCCTCGAACTCCGAGTGCGCGAGAGCATGTTCGATCATCGTCCGAGCCACATCCACGTAAACCATCGACATGGCTAGCTGATCCTGAGCGCGCGGTTTCGACGCATTCTCCAGAGCGCCTGAGATCGCCCGTTTCCGCTCGTTCACCAGCAGTAGCAACGAACCCATCGTGGCGGCCTCTAAGTTCGATCCAATCTCCAGGTACCAGGAAGCATCGGTCGGGTAGTTGGTCTTCTCGAAATCGATTACAGCCATGGGGAATTGAGGGGCATCACCTTGGAGGCGGATGCTGTGGCGGTCGCTCCACAGCACAGAGCCCGCACGGCGCGCAGCGATCGGTCGGTCGACCCCGTCGCGACGCCGCGCAAGCACAACAACGGTATCCAGTAAAAGGGTTCCGCCCAGATCAGTGCCGGGCAGCACCACCTCCAAGCCAATCGGACCGTCGGAGGTGAGCGCAACTCGCGCAGCCGTACCCCTTAGCTTCGAACCCGTCGACGTCCAGACCACCGCCACCGAAATCGGCGTTCCAGGTGCAAGTCTCGCGGCGGCGAGCGCGCCGTCCAGGTCGACGGTCACTCGGCGGCGCAGTGTGAGCACCGTTTGGTAGTCCCAATGTGGGTACGCAGCAGGCAATGGAAGTTCGTCACCGTCCAGATCGATCCGCCACTCCTCGGCACGGATGAGCGCTGAATCCGGAATGCGGTATGGCAACGCGCGCACCGGCATCAGGCATTCACCGCCTCTACGGTGAGGCCGATCTCGGTCATGGTGTCCACTGCCGGTTTGACGACCGCCTTCCACGTTCGGCCGTCACCACCCTCGATGACGAAAGTCGGGCTAGCGCTCAAATGTCCTTGTTCATTCTCCCATCCCACAAGCCCAGGTTGTTCCGCACCAGCCGGCGGATCGATTTCACGGCCGCCATCGGTGGTCAGAGCAATGGCCAGTTCCGCACCAACTCGCTGCAGCATTTCCACTGGCAGGCGGAACTCCTGGATAAGTACGGCAGTGCCCAAGTACTCGTCGAGATATGGCTCACCCACATAAACGACTTTCGGGCGCGATACCCGACGACGTTGCGGCTTAACTCCGTTCGAGCCAGCCGCAGCGGCACTGTCACCGTACAAAGCAGTACAGCCTTCTGAAGGATCATGACCGCCATCGGGGATCGACGGATAATCGTCACCATCCATAAGCGGTTGGGCGGGAAGCTCCGGTTCATCGAGTATTTCCGGCCTACGCCGCAGCACCGGCGCTCTGGTATCGCCGGGGCGGCCGTAATCTGTTGCCGCTCCGATCCCCCACGCACCCCCAACCAGTGGCGAGAATTTGTCGCTCGCGGCGCCGAGCGATACCTGCGCCACATCCAGCGATCCGCTACCCTGCAGGTCGAGAAGCCCTTCGACCTCCTCGCGAATGCGTTTGAAAGTAACACTGACGAACGTGCGATCTGGAAGTTCCAGCGACTGAAAATTCCAGCTGTCGTGAGTCGGCGGTTCAGCCGATGCATACACCTCGTCCAGCGCTGTGTCTGCCCGGAAAACCCCCGCGTACGAGATGAGTTCACTCGCCGGCTTTGGACCCGGCCAGTAGGTGACCACGAGTTCGGCAGGTCTCATCAGGCACACATGATGAACGTTGCGTTCAAATCCGGCCATCTCCGACGCTCGATCCGATTCGAAGGGCGGGGCGACCTGCCGCGTAAGGCCGAGTCGGCCCAGCAGACGTTTGGGTCTCTGCGACCGCAACTCACGCCCCTCAGCTCCAGCCATAGCCTGATAAGCGCCGACGAACAAGCGGAGCGGGTAGGTCTGAGTCGGGTCGGGCACAGTGTGCGTGATGCCGTCACATGTCACGGTGAATCGCATGGGGACCACGCCGTTCAGTCGTGCGAGCATCTTCGGCCACAGCTGCCAGGCGATCGTCTCCGCCAGATAGTCGGCTACCTCGGCAGCCTCATTACCCTCCAGATCGGGATCGACCAGCGTGACCGTGGTGCCGGTTTCATCGTCGCTGAAGGGCCGCAATCCCAACTGTCGGGCTATGGCCTCGGCCTCAGCACCCACGAGCGGCTCGATGACCTCGCCCGAGTTGTCGCCCCACCAGTGCCGACCGGTGTAACGACGATCGCCGTTTCGCTCCACAGCCTGGTAGCTCTTCCACAGCGCCGCGCCCATCAGACGGGTCTCCAACCGTCCTTCGTACTCGCAACGGGTGTGCACCAGAACGACTCCCGGGCGAGAGACCAGGTACAGGATCCCCTTGCCGAACCCATAGGTTCCGCCGCCCAGAATCATGTCTCGGGGCTCGCCGATATTGCGGATAAACGAGACAAAGTCTCGTTGACCATCGGTGACGATATCCGCCCGAGTGGGTCCGCCGAGGCCGGTGGTTCCCAGATCGGAGATCGAAAGCAGACGAATCAAGCCTTGCTGCAACGATTTTCGGAGCGGAAGGTACGCGTCGACGGGTGCGTTACGCAGCAAATGCTGACGCCACGCCGACGTATCGGCCGCACTCACCGTCTGCAGATCGATGCGATAGTCGACAGTCGTCCTATCATCGATCCGGGCATCCCAGCTGTTCTGCGCCGATTCACGCACCAGAATGGTCATATGGTCCAACTCGGGTTTGCCAAGCTGGTTCCTGATTCCTTGTGCCGCACTCGCCCCTTCGGGCGGATACGGCTGCGAGAACCACATCGGAGCGGTCATACGGACTCCTCGATCATGCTGCGCAGGTACCGAACCGCCTCATCGTCAGTCAGTGGAAGCGGCGGCTCCGACGACAGATCGACGATGTACTCGACATCTTGCACATTCATAGGAACTCCAGCAGCGCTGAGCATGCCGAATGTCAACTTGGGGAAGGCGGAATCCACTCGGTACCAACGTTCCTCAGAGATGTTGAAGCGCACTTCGCGATACTGGTCGACATCCGCAGCACGGTATCCGGCTTCGACGAGAAGGCTCGAAAGGCCGCTTTCGTCATCGGAGAACACCATGATTCGGTCGACAAGATCCTGCAACGCCAGGCCCCCTACATCGGTGGGCTCCAACCGGAACCAGACCAGTCCAAGCGAGCCATCGCGTGGGGCGTCCAGCTGATCCAGACCGTGTACCCGAATCCTCCGACCCTCCGTGGACAGCGATGCCTTGACTTCCAATGCCGTTGTCGCACCGGAGAAATCGTGGCGGTACCTGGTGGGTCCTTTCCAGAGCAGATGAGCACTACTACTCAGCTCCAACATGCGTTGCAGGATGAGCAGCTCCGCGAACAGGCCCGCCATTTGATGCGGACCCAGGAGCGAGCCAGAGGTCTTGAAAAGCGCCTTCCAGTGATCGAGAACAGAGTTCATGCCCTTGAGAGGGCTTCCGCTCGATCCTTCTACGGCGATGAGCACATCGGCGCAGAGCGTGGTGAAGACACCGTTGAAGTCACGCTGCAGACAGGCCAGATCCGCGTAGAGCTGGTATGAGGTCTTCGATTCCAACGGTCGCTTGATCAACCGCAGAACCGGACCGTCCATGTTCCTGCGCACCTTCTGATGCGATTCCACCGGTATCAGCACATGCCGATTCCCCAACGAATCAACCGCTGCCGCTACAGGTCCGCTGGGGGTGTCGACCGGGAGATCTGAAACGCGCAGCGTCTGCTCCGTCGAGGCCGGAGCCGCCTCCAACAGCTTCCAGTGCTCCTCGATGATGCCGCGTAGGCCGGGCCCCATAGTCAGTCCTCTGCGTCGAGGACGCTATAGTCGACCTCTTCCGGCTCCACGCCGGACAGGTCCGCGGAAACATAGTGCGCTTCCCATGGCACGGTGCTGTCGTCACCGGTGGGCTCAGGAAAGACAAGGCCCACTCCTATCACATGCTCGTCAGCATTCAACGAAACACGCGTCGTTCTATCGATACTCGGCTCCGACACCTTATCGATCGGGTACAGAACCAGCAGACCTGTATCGGGGAACTGTAGCCGCCGCTCCTTGGTGATCTCCTTCTCCGTGAGCGATGAAATGTTGCCTGCCAGGTCGATTGCCGCATCTTTACGACTCATCAAGGTCTTGATATATGCGAATCCGGACTCGGTAGTCTTCATCCGGGAACGAATCACCCGCTTGACCGCGATGCCGTCGGCGAACTCGTAGCTCTTGTCAGGAGTCCCGACGGCATTGCCGATGATGGCCAAGTTCCATCGCCGCAGCGCACCGGCGTTGCGAATGCGCTTTTCGATGTAGCGAGACATCAAATCGGCGTCAGCCTCGTGGGAAGTCTCGTGGAACCGATACGTCCTCAGGAACTCAAGTACGAGATCGCTCGGCACACCACGAAAGACGTAAAGCCCCTTCTCCGGCTGCTTCTCGACCGGCACGCCGACCTGTAATGCTTCCGAGACCAGTGCACCCGCAGCCCTCTGATTCTCCAGGAGCCATTCGGAGTCGGTACGGAAGTAACGTGTCTGAATCCGCTTGCCGCCGTAGCCTGCTGCCGCCGTGACCGCATCCTCCATCTTCGCCGCGGCGGTTACCTTCAACGCGGGATGAGTCCGAATCCGGACCGCGAAGGTCATCGGATCTTCGTCCTCGGTCAGATACACGTCTATGTCACGTCGCATCTCGGCTTCAACCGTAGCCAGATGCCGGAACCAATCCGACAACTCCTCGGTCATCCAGATACGGGGTAGATCGGCATACCCGTTGCGGTACCCGAACCATCGACCCATCTGCAGGAGCGTGTCGTACACGGTGACCGCACGGACGAAGTAGCTGACCATCAGCCCTTCAAGGGTCAGACCCCTGGAGAGGGTATTACCACCTACCGCGACAGCAACCACAGGACCGTTTTCATAATCGAGCCGCTCAGTACTGCCTGAGTTATCCATGATCACGCGGCAATCATGAAGAACCCCAGGTAGTTTCGCCAACAGCTCATCAAAAGCAACCTTGGTCTCACCGAAGTCCGCCGCGGCCACTCGCGCGGTTTCCTCGTCCCAGATCGTACGCAGCTGCGATAGGATCTCCGTATCATCGAGTCGATGCTTGATCTTCTCGCGGAGCCCCTCCAACGGTGCACGGAAGCTGTTGTGTACAGAGGTTCGCACACTGGTGTGAATCAGCATGGTGGAGTGGGGATTTCCCGTTCCACGTACTCGCCGAGCCGCGGTCCCGAGCCAGAAGTACAGCACGGACCGACGCAACGAATCAGTCAATTCCGGTAGAAATCCCTCGGCCTCGGCTCGCGTCTTCGGCCGAACGAGCGGGACATCCTCCTCGGGAATGATGCGAATCATGTCGAAGCCGTCGTCGACGTCCTCGGGATCTTCACCATCCAGCGCATACCGCCCGAACAACACCTCTGTCCCGAAATGCCCCTGTGGCTGCGGTAGATTGACGATGAAGTCCTTCGGGTAGAGATCTTCCGATGAGGGATCTATGAGCAGATTCGCAAATGGAGACGCGGTATATCCCACGTAGGCCGACTTCGGCAGGCAGTCGAGGATCTCCCGTATCAAGGGGTTGATCCTCGTTGTCGCGACGGTCGCCTGATCTGCCTCGTCATCAATGATGATCGCCGGCGTGTCCCCCAGGTAATCCGAGGCGTCACGCAGCCATCCGACCAGCTTGCGCAGCACCGGAGCGTTCTTCTTCACCACACAGAGCACATGGGTCTTGTTGTTCTTGCCGAAGTAGCTCGCCGGGTTGGCCGTCGGTGTGAAGTCACGATCCAACCCGGTGATCTGTGACCATCCGGTTGGATTCGGTTCGACCAGTTGCTTGATCAGGCGAGCTTGGGTCTGACGGCGCAGCCCGTTGTGGATCCCGGCGAGCACGATGAAGAGCTTGTATCCACGGTCCGCGGCCTTAGCCGTCACCGCTGTGAAGCTCGTTGTCTTTCCCGACTGGACGTAGCCGACAACCAGCCCCCGCGTGGAGAACTTCTTCTCACGGGGATGGTTGAGCAGTGAGACGATCCGAGTCGACGACTCGTCGAGCTTCTTAATCGCGGTATCGGACCAACCGTCGCCAGTCAGGATCTTCTCGAGGTTGGGCCAATTCTTGTCGCCGGACTGTGGACCGGTGTACCAGGTGTACCGATTGCCGAGGACGACCGAGCGCGGTTCCTCCATTTCACGGATCTCGATCATCTTCTGCTCATGCCTGTCCCGAATCGCCTGGACCACGCGCTGGTCCACGCCAAGCACAGCAAGCTGCTTGACCGCGCCCTCGGGTGTCGTCCTGTCCAGCAGCATCTTGAACACGTTGTACTGGTCTTCGACGGGGTCCGCCACGGCACTCCTAGATCTCGGTTTGTTCGATACACCCGAGGAAAGCCTAGACAAACAGGCCGACGATCACGGAGATCGCGAGCACCGCGATGACAATTCCCCGTTATTGGCACGATCCGTCATATCGGTTATGCCAATACCTCGTCCAGATTGACTGTGAACAGCTCACTCTGGTGCCCGAGCTCGACGACGTCAGCCCGCTGCGGCATTACTTCGAGCGTCGATCGCAGTCGACCCTCACCGCCTTTTGTGCGTTCCCAAGAGTCCCCGACGGCTTGGCTGAGAGCAGCTTCGTTGGGCTTCTTACTGAACACGGCAGCGGCCAAGATGTGGGCACCTACCCGTGGCGGAATAGCATTTCCAACCTGCTGGTACTGATCACTACCCGACCAGGGGTAGTCGAGCGGGAACGTCTGCAATCTCCCGGCTTCTTGTGGATACAACCGTTCGAGCTCATCCTTGCCGACGACGATCTTGTTGCGGCGCACCTTTCCTGTAATAGTCGCGGATGGCTCGGTCGATTTGCGGCGGCCACGCAGCTTGGGGTTACCGCCGGTCCCATAATTGGAGACGACTTCGAACGTCAACGGGCGATCGGGAAGATCGAGATCCTTTGCCCATTCCGGTCGCGCGAGCGCCTCTCCCATGGTGTTCCACTCCAGCCATTTTGTGTCACCCTCGGAGCGGGTCCGACTCTTGTAGTACGGGCGGTGGGTTTGCCGCGGAAATTGCGCGTCCCGGTTCCTGCAAGCAATTAGTATTGCTCGACGGCGAGTCTGCGGTACGCCGAATTGTTCGGTGTGTACCAGATCTACTACAGCGTCGTAGCCATGCTTGAGCAATACTCTCTTATAGGCGTCCCATACCGGCTTCACCGTCGGCACCTGCTCCAAAACTATTGTCTCGAAAGGCCTTCCCAGATTCAAAGCGGCGAGCGTCCAAAGCAGTGGTTGCAGAACCAGCCCCGTCCGAACGTCGTCCAATTTCTCGAGCTCCTCGGTGACATCCTCGCCGTTTGCGATTCGCTCAACGAACCCGAGCACCTGTGTCAATGCCTTCCGACCGGCGCCCGCGCCCGCGACCGAATATGTCTGGCAGGGCGGGCCTCCGGCGAGAATGGTCGCATTGGGAAATTCATCCAGGAGTCCAGGGAGACGAACATCGGCCTTGCGCGTGCCGAGCTCGGCCGCGACGCGGGTCATGCACGCGTCCGCGTCGAACTCGATGCCGACAGCCGGGATACCGAGCCACCTCGCTGCGACGTCCAACCCGCCAGGGCCCGCGAAGAGGTCGATCATCTCGACTTCCGAGGGAGCCACGGCGTCGAAGGAGAGGTCGTCGTCCACGGGGTCGAAGGGCATGTGATCAGATCCTAGTCAGCCGGAACGTTGCCCGATCGCCAAGTCCGAAAGTGCCTGCGATCACAGCCTCACCCGACGAATCCCGTTCGCCGACTTTGTCGGTATGTCTCGCTACTGTCGTGCGGACCGCTCGCACCTAGCGAGCATCCGCGTGAGGGGCTTGATCGTGACGTTGGAATCTGAGCAAACCAAGTCGCACAGTCGGCAGGGCTTCACGTCGATAGAGATCTGTGCTGGCGCTGGTGGTCAGGCGATTGGCCTGCACCAGGCCGGCTTCGATCATCTGGCCCTGGTTGAGATCGACCCATTCGCAGTCGAGACACTCGAGCTGAACATCCGACAGCACGATGTTTGGACAGGGTCGAAGAGTGAAATCCTCCAGATCGACGTCAAGACGTTCGACCCCTTCCATGACCTGGTACGAACCGATCGAAGGCTCGCACCCGGCGAACTCGATCTGCTAGCCGGGGGCGTGCCCTGCCCACCGTTCTCGCAGGCGGGCAAGCAACTCGGCAAGGACGATGAGCGAGATCTGTTCCCCCGCATGCTCGAACTGATCGAGATTCTCCGGCCACGAGCAGTGATGATCGAGAACGTCCGCGGGATCATGGATCCGAAGTTCTCGACCTATCGCGACTGGATCACGGTAAAGCTGGAGGGCGGCATGCTCTTCGGCGACGACGGCCAGATCGTGCAGGACAAGGGCCTGGGATACCAGGTTTGTGCTTGGAATGTTCTGGAGGCCAGCGACTTCGGAGTGCCACAGTTACGTCCTCGCGCAATCCTCGTAGCATTCCGCGAAGACGTGATCCAAGGCTTCGACTATGTACTGCCCACCGCCACACACGCGCAGCCGATCAGTGTCGCGGAAGCCCTCGAATCGTCGATGTACAAGCGATTTTCACCGTACCTTGCAGGCGCTCACGCACCGACGGCCCGCTCCGCTTTCGATCGATGGCTGAAGGTGTGTCACCAGCGCAGTACCGAGCCCGACGGCGGAATTGCGCCCACGCTGGTAGGTGGATCGAAGAAGCATGGTGGCGCAGATCTTGGGCCCAGCCGGGCCAAGGCGGCGTGGAGACGGTTCGGGGTTGACCCGATGGGTATCGCGAACGACCCCGAAATCCCTGCCACGAAGCGCACTGAAGATCGAGACCTCTTCCGTCCGGATGGCCCGATGCTCACGGTGCGGCAAGCCGCCATCCTGCAGGGATTCCCCAGCGATTGGGAGTTCGCAGGAGGGAAAACGGCGCAATACAGGCAGGTGGGAAATGCATTCCCACCGCCGGTAGCCAAGGCGGTCGGTATCTCAATCAGGGATGTGTTACAGGCCGCGAGGGAACGTGACTGTTAACGTTTCACCCCCCGACCGCAGCGACGATCACGAATGATCGCCAGTGTCGATGATCGCCGTGTCCTTCGACGAATCCCTGGTCGTGAACCGTAGGACGCGGTCTCCGTTGGGGCGGGCGGAGGCGGGAGCGATGAAGGCGAAGGCCGAGACAACGTGCCCTGAATCGACTGTGCCGGAAGCTGCTTCGTCACGGTGAGCGGGTTCGACTATGGGGTAGAGCACGATTACGCCACGACGGCCTGCTGCCAAGCGTTCGACGTTGGGGTCGCCAGAGTCTGCTAGAGCGTCAGCGATCCGGTATGCGACACCACGGTGTTTCGGGTCGCTGATGGCACCGAATAGCGGGCCGCGACGGCGGTCTCGGTCGAAGTACGAGTACTGGCGTTCGGAGGTGCCGATTCGGGCACGCCTACCGGACTTGTTGTGTTGGGGCGCCAGCACGACCCAGTCGTCGACCATCGAACGGTCGGAGATCTGTTGCAGGTAGGTCAGGTGGGGTTCGAATTGGCTTGGCGCACACCAACGTAGCGCTTCGAACATTTCCAGCGCTTCGGCAGCCTCCAGAATGCCTGTGAAGGCCGAGAAGGCATGGACGCCTACGGAATTGCCGAAATCGTAAGTCAGTCTCGTGCTTTCGACGGATAGTGACTCGAGTACAGGAAGCCACAGTCGGGTGTTGTGGCGCAGGTCGGGCTTCGATGTCGGGTAGGCGGTTGGCTCTTCCCATCGTCCGGCGGACTGGATTTCCACCAGGCGGGCGTTGTACATCTTGTTCGGGCTGGTCGGCATGAGGGTCGGGAGGTGCTGGGAGACCAAGGGGGGCACCTGGGCCGGGGTCAGTTGGGGTACGCCGTCGATCATGACCGCGTATTGCTCCAGCTCTTGGCGGAAGCTCTCCTCGTCCATGCACACCGCTTCGAATGCCTTGTACAGGTCGATGTCCTGCTTGCCGTGCGTCTCTTCGCGACCGATGTAGAGGCGAACAAGATCTCGGTAGCCTTTGCGGAAGCCGAACCAGCGACCCATCTGCATGAGCGAGGAGGCGTTGGTGGAACGTCGGCGGAAGTAGGTGACCGTCAGGCCCTCGACTGTGAAGCCGCGGGACAGCTTTTGACCGCCGATCAGGATCTTCCAGATCGAACGGCGGTCGAAATCGGCGTCGCCCGTCTCCAGATCCTTGTCACCATTCACGACAATGATCGGCTTTTGATCGGCACCGATGTTCATCACGGCGGGACCCACGTAGGGCATCAGATCTTCGTACGTGGTGGGGACCGAGTACCCATCAGCACGAACACCGGACACCGGGGCTATGTCGGATTCGAAGAGAGCACGAAGACGCTGGTGGCCGCGGGAGCTGGAATAGCCTGCCTCCCACCAGATTTTCGTGATTCGGCCGAGAAGTTCGCGGTGTGACTCCACCCAGTTGGATTCATGAATGAGCATGGTGTGGTGCCGGAAGTAACCCTCGCCGAGCCCATCTCGGTCCTGGCGATAGAGCTTGACCGCGGCGGTGAGGACGAACATGTCAACGGCCCGCTCCAGCGGCACGGTGTCATCCTCATCCGCGACGACCACGTCACGCACATGGGCAAGCTCGTTGGAGTTGCTCAAAGATCGTTCCACGTCCGGATCCTCGGGATCGAAATCGTGGAAGTCGCTCGCACCCATGTAGCCCTCGGGGCGGGCGAGCGAGATGATGAAGTCCTTCGGGAAGATGTCGGCGCTGTCGCTCGGATCGACGAAGACGTTGGCGTATGGGGTCGCCGTATAACCGACGTACTGGGCTCGCGGCAACATCGTGAGCAGCTGAGAGATCTTCTCGTTGATGGCCGTTCGTTCCGTGTCCGGCTTGGGACGCGAGGTATTGACCGATGCTTCGTCGGACTCGTCGTCGATGATCAGGACCGGGATTTCGGCGAGGGGCGTGCGGATCTTGTTCAGGTCCTTGACGAGCTTGGTGAGGACGGCCTTGTTCTTCTTCACCACCATCAGGCGGGCGGCCGCCCGGTGCAGGTTCACCGGGTCGTACAGCGGGAGCGCCGGCTCCTGCTTCTCGAACTCCAGAGCGACGATGCCTTGCAACAGGCTCTTGTAATCGTCATAGCGTGTGGTGAGGCGGTGAATGTCGAAGCCGCCCAATATCGAAGGCGCAGTGCCGAACTCGACGAACTTGCGCTGGATCCACTCCGGGTCGTCGGCATAGTCGGATTCGAATTCGCTCGCACCGCGCAGCACATTCTCGCGGCCGACCAACTCCATGTCGAGGCGACGCTGTGTCTGGTCGCGAAGCAGGTTCAGTGTCCCTCCGAGCACAATGACGAGCCGATATCCGGCATCCATCGCGCGGGCTATGACACCGGTGAAGTTGGCAGTCTTGCCGGATTGGACGTAGCCCACCACCAACCCCTTCGACTGATATGCCTCCGGTCTGGTGGGATCGGAAAGTCTTTCCACCACACTTTCGGTGGCCATATCCAAAGTCGTGATCGCTTGGTCCGGCCATCCCTTGCGTGCGAGAAGTTCGGTGTACATCGGCCAGTACCATTCGCGGCCCAGATGGGTGGTGTACCAGGGGACGAAGTCGTCGCTGATCACGACCGGCATCGAGGCTTTGATGACCGGCGACATGGCCTCGAGTAGTTTGCAGGTGGAGGGATCCAGATCCAATTCGCGGTAGATGTCGATGCGACGGTCGTCGGTGCACGGGTCGGCGGTCGACCATTGCGGAGTCAGCGCGAAATCCCAGGCGCGCAGTTGCTTTCGCCACATATCGATCAATTGACCACCCGAAGCGGTGGTGAGGAGTTCCTGACGGAAGTCCTCTTCTGCTGCGAAGCCTGCAGATCCGGGTAGATCTTCCGCCTGGTACTGCATGGCGCGCACCAGGCGTTTCGGCTTGCTTCCTGCCATATCGGCCAGCACCGCGGCATGCAGGGCGATTCGAAGGTCGATGTCCATCAAGCTATTCCCCATCATCTTGACCGGCCTGCTCCGCCCGCGCCGCCGCGACCAGGATCGATTGCCACAGTGCGAGATTGTCGCGTTCGCGGACGCCGGAGCGTTCGCGTTGGAAGACCTCGTTGAGCATCAGGTAGAGCAGGGATTTGATTATCGGGATGTCGTCGAGGCTGCCGCGGCGGCCGGCGAGGATGGCGGAGCGGTAGCGGAGGTTCAGGAGGATGGTGCGTTCTTCGCGGTCTATGTCGAAGAAGGTGTCGCCGTCGAGGACTTGCCAGCGGACGGTGATGGGGTCTTCGCCGATCAGGTAGGGGAGTTCTTCCGAAATCGCTTCTCGGACAGCGGGTGCTATGCCGGTGCCGGGTGGGATTACCGGTTTGCGTTCGACGCCGGCGCGGCGGCGGGCGTCGCGGTAGCGGCGGTCGGCGGCGGCGAGGTATTCGGGGAAGGCGAGGCCGGATTCGTCGACGGCCGTATCCAGGGCCGTGATGAAATCGGGAGATACCTCTACGCCGTCCTTTTTCACGGTGAGGCGGAAGGTGTCTCCGGTCTGCTCGGGCAATTCCACCGCGACGCGGGCCAGGACCAGTTGCTGTTCCGGCTGCCGGAAGTTGTTCCAGCCGCCCGCCTGCACCAGCCTGTCATTGCGGTACAGATAGAAGCCCTGGGTGTTCTGGAGTGAGCCGATGGCGCGGAATTCGGGCAGGGAGGACCGCGGCGGCCAGATGTGAGCATTCAGTTGCACCGTGCCCACCGCGGGCAGTTCGGCGGTGAAGACGCGCGGGTATTCCGGATCGCCGGTGACGGGGTAGCCGAACGGATCCAGTGGCAGGACACCGAAATCCATGACGACGGTGCCGGTGGCGATATCCTCGACCGCGATGGTGATGTTGAAATCGCCACGGGCCAGGTAGCGATGCAGCTGCAAGCCGAGGTGCATGCCGAGCGCGTTGATCGTGCGCGAGAGATAGCGTTCGGTCTGTTCGGGACCGCCGTTGCGGGGGAAATCCTTCACCCCGTCCCAGCGAATGACCGTGCCCTGCCAGGTGATCGGATTGCCGTGATAGCGGTCGATGAGGGTCTGCGCATACCCGGGTTCGACTATGTCGCACTGGAATCCGGTCTTGGCGCGTTCCATGACCCAGCGGCGGCCGGAGGGACGACTCGTCCGGGTGCGGCTCACCACGGTGACCGCGGCGGCATGACTCAACGATGCCGATTTCAGGCCGGTGCCGAACATGCCGAGGGAACCCGCGCGGTAGTCGCGACGGCCACCGACCGTCATGGCGACATCGAGTTCCTCGTCGGTCATACCGCGGCCGTCATCGATGATGAGCAGGCTGACCAGGCGGTCGTCGTCTCGAAGGAAGTGCACCACAACGTCTTTGGCGCCGGCGTCGATGGAGTTGTCGACGAGGTCGGCGATGGCGGCCTCGAAGCCGTAGCCCTGGCTGGTGAGGGCTTCCATATAGCGCGGGTCCGGCGGAAGGGTCTTGGTTCCCGCAACGGGAACATCGAACTTCCACTCTTCCGCCATGACCCACCCCTGCACGAACGACGATAACCGGAGGACTATAGCGAATGATCTGTCCGCAACATCACGGCGTTACGTGCCAGATCACCGCCCGGATATGCCAATTCGGCGTCGAATAGCCGAGCTCACATGATTCAGATGTAGGGCGACGGGGACGGGGCGCAGGGGACTTCGGTTTGAGTGCCGAAGGTGTTGAGCATGAGGGCGGCGACCGTGGGGTCGACCGAAACGCTGTTGTGGCCTGCGAAATTCACGGGGCAGACGTCCTGGAGGACGATATTGGTGGCGTTGGGGGCCTCGCGGACGCCGCTGGTGTACGGGACGACTTCGGTGTCGGCTCGGGTTACCAGGTTGGTGTAGTGGACGTTCGGGGCGTAGACGCCCGCGGCTTGCAGGTTGTGGATGAAGTCGGAGACGGGGAGCATGTCGACGCAGCCCTGGCAGATGGGGCGCAGGGCGGCGAAGACTTCGGGGGCCACGTTGAGACCGTAGGCGGCGTTGACGATGGGGTCGGCGGCGTGGGTGCCCGCCCAGATGGGGACCAGGTTGAAGGATTGGTCGACCACCTCGTTGCCGCCGTCGAAGAGGAGGTAGTTGGCGGCTACCAGGGTGCCTTCGGACCAGGTGAGGAGGTTGACCTTCTGAGCGCCGGTCTGCTGTAGGACCTGGTTGACGAAGTCGCGTAATTCCTTGCTGGACTGGGGAATCGGCTCGAGGCCGCCCGCGCCCGCGATGAGGCCGCCCTGGCCGGGGTAGATGCCGTAGGTGACGGAGTAGACGCAGTAACCGTTGTTGTGCAGCAGGGGGGACATGGCGGGCCAGCCCGCGCCGTTGCCCGCGATGCCGTGCACCAGGACCACCGGTTCGGGGTGGGCGGCGGTGGGGACGCAGGTCCAGTCGTTGCCGCCCGGCGGGGTGAAGGGTGCCTTGGCGGTGTTGGCGTCGATGAACCACTGCGCCACCGAATAGTTGACCGGAAGTTGCTCGGGTTCGGCGGAGGCGGTGCCCGCGGTGATGAGCAGGGCTACCGCCGCTGCTACGGAAAGACTGATACGACTACAGATTCGATGCAACTGATTCCTCCGCGGGTCGGCACGCATGGTAGGTAGCCAGAAGGTCGCTCGGCGTACCTTAGCGGGCGCGAATGCGAGGAATGGGGACGAAACGCCGAGCGGGTCGGCGAACGAAGACCGGTGCCCGAGCGCTACAGGCCCGCGCCCAATGCGCGAATGCAGCGGACCACCAATGCAGCGGGGGTCGATTCCCCGGCCGCTGCCGACGCACCGACGCTCCCGGTTCCATCGGCAATCGCCCACTGCTCCAACGCGATTCGAATCGCTCCGGCAGCGGCGGCGGCGAGCAGGCGCAGTCGCACCGGATCCGCGTCCGGCCCGGCCAATTCAGCCAGGGCACAGCGTAATTCGCGCTCACCCTCCATATTGATGCGATGCCAGACCGCGCGCAGCGCCGGATCGGTCTCCATGGCGCGCAGCAGGCCGCGGGTGAGCTCGAAGTCCTCCCCCACTTCGACGGTCACCGCCTGCACCGCGGCGACTTCGAGTTCATCCAGGGTCGGCAGACGGTGCGGGCCGGTCGAGATCGCCTCGATCCAGCGTTGCGCGCCGGTGGTGAGCATGGGCTCGACCGCGTCTTCCTTGGTGCGCGCGTAGCGGTAGAACGTGCGCAGGCCGATGCCCGCCTCGGCGGCGATGCGATCGGCGGTGACCTCGGCGGTGCCGTGTTCGGCGAACAGGCGCGCGGCGATGCGGGCGATATCCAGGCGCGTTTCGGCCTTGCGGCGCTCGGCCAGGGTGGGGCGCTGCTCGGCTACGGGCATGGGGTGTCCTTCGGTCGGATGGTTCACATCCTAGTCTCCGGATGCCGTTCTGGCACGACATGCCACATAGGCGTAGCGTGTCAACTACGGGGGATCGAGACGTTAGAGGAGAAGTTCGCAATGGAGCGTTTCACCGATCGCCGAGTACTCATCACCGGCGCGGGCTCGGGTATCGGCCGGGCCACCGTGCATCGCGTGCTCAATGAGGGCGGGCGGGTCGTCGCGGCCGATGTCAACGAGGCCGGGCTCGCAGAGACCGTCAAGCAGGCCGCCGAGCAGGGCAATGCCGACCGGCTCAGCACCGTCACCGTCGATATCGGCAATGAGGATTCGGTGCGGGCGGGTGTCGCCACCGCGCTGGAGAATCTGGGCGGGCTGGACGCGCTGATCAATGCCGCCGGAATCCTGCGGTCCGCGCATACCCACGAAATGCCGCTGGCCGATTTCACCAAGATCATCACCGTGAATTTGACCGGCACCTTCCTGATGATTCGCGAGGCGCTGCCCGCGCTGCTCGCCTCGGATAAGGGCGTCATCGTCAACTTCACGTCGACCTCGGCCTTCTTCGCGCATCCTTACATGTCCGCGTACGCGGCGTCCAAGGGCGGCATCATGTCCATGACGCACGCGCTCGCCGCCGAATACAGCAAGCAGGGCCTGCGCGTGGTCGCCGTCGCGCCGGGCTCGATTTCGAGCGATATGACCGACGGTCGCGGCCCGGGCCTGCCCGCCGACGCAGATCTGAGCCTGTTCATGAAGCTGGCACCGGGCATCGGCCAGGGCTTCGCGTCGCCGGATACCGTTGCGGGCGTGGTGGCCATGCTGGCCTCCGATGACGGCGCGTTCATCACCGGCACCGAAATCCGCATCGACGGCGGCACGCACTACTGACCGGCTCGGGGAAAAGTCATCCCCGAGGCGTAGCCGCACCCTGAATTCTCACCGAACTCCTTTGAAGTCATATCTTTTCAGCACCCGAGTTCGGCACAGTGAACGATATGAGCTCGCCGAGAAACAATTCCGCACGACGGATGATCGCCCGGGTGGCCGTGGCCGGGGCGATCGTCGCGATTCCCCTTGCCACGGTTGCGGTTCCGGCCATGGCGGACACCACCGCCGGACCGGACGTCACCGAAATCAACCGGCCGCACCACAACGACCGCGATGATTGGAACAATCCCTGGGACCGGAACAACCCGTGGGATCGCACCAACCCGTGGGATCGCAATAATCCCTGGGACCGCAACGATTGGCGCGATCACCGCAATGGGTGGGACAGCCGCGATCAGTGGAATCGCGGACACGATCCACTGCGATCGCTGCTGCGGCAGTGGCTTCCGACCGGATCGTTCGGGAGTTAATGCTCCCCTTGGGAAAGCGCGGCCCGGCATCGGTTGGGATGCCGGGCCGCCGCGTGTCCGGGGACCGGCGCGCATGCTCACCGCCGTTCAGGCCGCGCTGAGCCCGCCGTCCACGGTGAGAATCGTTCCCGAGGTGTACGCGGAGCGATCCGAGGCGAGAAATGCCGCGGCGTACGCGATTTCGCGCGGCTCCGCCGGGCGGGCGAAGGGAAAATCGGCCGCCATGGCACGGAATCGAGCACTCGAGTCGATCAGTTTCGTGATGCGTTCGGTCGCGACCGGACCCGGATTGATGCCGACCACTCGAATACCGTCGCGCCAGCTGCGACCACCCAGCGCGCGAGTGAAGGCCATGAGCGCGGCATTGCCGGTGCTGCCGGCTATGTACTCGAAGTCGGGGCGCTCCCCCGCCGCGCCGATGTCATTGACGATGACGCCTCGACCCCGCTCTTTCATGCGCTCGTAGATCAGCCGGGTCAGTCCGATATAGCCGAAGACCTTGAGCTCCCAGCCGTGCCGCCAGGCGGTATCGTCCACGGCCGCAAGGGATCCGGCGGGAATATCACCCGCGTTGTTGATCAGGATGTGCGGGCCGTCGGTCACCTCGGCGAGGCGTTCGATATCGGCGTGAACGCGCAGATCGACGCGATGGGTGTCGATGCGCACGCCGTGATCGGCGCGCAGACGGTCGGCGATAGCGTCGAGTTTCTCTTTGCCGCGCGCGGCGAGATGCAGGTGGCAGCCTTCGGCTGCGAAGACCTCGGCCATGGCCGCTCCTATGCCCGCCGAGGCTCCGGTGATGAGCGCGGTGCGCCCGGAGAGTCCCAAATCCATTGTTCGGCTTCCTCTTTCGATCGGTCAGTGGGCGGCTTGGATTCCGGAGACGCCCAGGGCGCGGGCGATCAGGCGGTCCCGCAGCCGCGGGGAGAGACGGCTCAGCCAAACAGCTTGGCGCGCATCCGATCCCGCCGTGTAGTACGGCTTCGGAGCACGGGACTCGACCGCCTTGACGATCGCGGCCACCGCGATATCGACCGGGGCGAAGCGCTGGGCGGCCATCACCTTGTCGAGGGCGATGAGCTGCTGTTCATAGAGCGCCACCGTGCGCGGATCCGCCTCCGCTCGCGCTTCCCGCGCCGCAGCGCCGGACTTGGCGAAGATCTCCGTTCGCATCGCACCGGGCTGGATGACCGACACCGGAATCTCCCAGGGCGTCAACTCGACTCGCAACGCGTCCGAAAACGATTCCAGCGCAGCTTTACTCGCGGCGATCGGCCCGAGGAACGGCAGCGATACACGCGCGCTGGCGGCGCTGATATTGATGATCCGCCCACCACCGGCGCGCAGCAGCGGCAGGAAGGCCTGGATCATCTGCACCGGGCCACCGACATTGACTTGGAATTGACGGCGCAGTTCGGCGGCCGGGACCAGTTCGACCGGGCCCTGTACCAGGACTCCGGCATTGTTGATCAGCGCGTACAAGCCTGCGCCGACTTGACGTTTCGCCACCTCGTCGACGGCTGCGGCAATGCTGTCCGGGTCGGTGACATCGACGCGGATTTGGGTGATACCGGTGACGTCCAGCTCCGGAGTCGCGGTACGCACCCCGGCATAGACGTGAAAACCCTTGTCGGCCAATGTGATCGCGGCCGCTTTGCCGATACCGTCGGTGGCTCCAGTGATCAGGACTGTACGAACGGAACTATTCGTTGCCATGGTGATCCTCGGGATCGAATCGTTGAATGGCACCCTCCAGGTGCATGCCCCAGAGTACATGTCCCTTGGGACATGTCAATGGGAACAGCTCAACCACGATGAGCCGAAAACGGCTGCCGCCCTATCGATTACCGCGAACTACCAGCGCTTACCGCTTGTTCTCCTCGCGCGCCCACTCCGCCCATTCGGCCAGCGCGTCGTACAGCCGGATACCGGCCTCGATGGAAATCCGCTTGGAGCGATTGTGCGGTTCGGTCCCGAAATCCCCGCGATCCTTGGCCGCCGCCAGCTCGCGGTACATGGCCGCGGTATCGCTGAAGAACTTCTCCTCCTGCTCCAGATGCCGATCCAGATCCTCGGAATCCATGAGCCAGAAGAAGAATGAGCGCAGCAGCGGTTCGACGCGCAGGGTGTGGTCGACATCCTCCTCGGTGAGCCAGCGCCGCACCTCGGCCAGACCGGTCGCGGTAATGCGATACGACTTGCGGCCGCGCGCGCCCTCGCTCTCCAACTCGATCAGACCGCCGTCGAGCAGGCGCGCCAATTCCGCGTAGATCTTCGGATGCCGCGCGGGCCACACCGGACCCAGCGCCTCCTGGAACCGCTGCGCCAGGTCGTATCCGCTCGCCGGACCCTCGGCGAGCAATCCCAGCAAACCGTGCCGCAACGACATCGAACAGCCTCTCCTCGCACCTGCACCCATCATCACACGCGCGGCGACGCCGCTCGCACGCTCAGCGTTCGACGGCTGCCGCCACCCCGTCGAGCACCAGGTCCAGGCCGAACGCGAAGTCCTGATCGGCGGATTCGGGTGCGTCCGGAACAGATTCGAAGAGTCCGGAGCCGAGCAGCGCGGTGACATCGGGAAAGCGGTCGGCGTCGACGACCGCGGTCAGCTCGCGCACGTACCGCCGAAGCGCCTGCCGCTCATCGACATTCGCCGCTCCACGACTCTCGGCCAACTGCCGATCGAGCGTGAACGCCTGCCGCACATACCCGCCGACCACCGTGATCACACCGATCTTGGCGGCCCAGTCCAGCCCGGTCCCCCGCAGGGCTCGCAATCCGGCATCCATCCAGGCGAGGGCATTCGGCCCGCGCGGCGGTCCCGTCACCGGTAACTGCGCCAGCCATGGGCGGCGGCGGAAGACCTCCGACTGCGCCACGGCCCACGCGCGGAGCGCGGGACGCCATGCCGGAGAGGCAGATTCGGGCACCCGCATCACCGTGCCGCCCGTCACGGAGTGCGTATTCGGCTCCGCGGTCACCTTCGACGTGGACGAGCCACCCGGCGCGGGTCCCATCGCCGCATCGGCCATCAGCCCGATCAACTCGTCCTTCGAGCCGATGTGCCGATACAGCGACATCGGCGTCACCGCTAACGCTGCCGCGATCTTGGGCAGCGTCGCGGCGGCCAGCCCACCCTCGTCGGCCAATCGCACCGCGGTGTCGACGACTCGGTCGATATCGAGTTCGGCCGGTCGCCCCAGCCTGGGTCCGGTCCGCAGTCGCCACAGTCGCGCCAGGTCGTCGGGCATTTTCGGCTCGGGCATGCCTCGGGCTTCCTCCTCTTCGAGTCTGCCGCCGAGATTAGCATAGCCCTTATAGTATAAGTCTTATACTATCGCTGGCATGGATACCGACCTGCTGCGCAGAGTGACCGGAACGGCCGCCATCATCGGGGCCGCGCTCACCCTGATCGAAATACCGCTGTACTTCATCTACGACGGCCCACCGCCGGACTGGAATGTGCTGACCCGCAGCCTCTTCGGGCTCGCGGGCATCACCACGCTGATCATCTTCTTCACCGGCTTCGGCTACCTGGTGAAACGCGCACTCCCCGAAGCGGATTGGATCGCAGGGATCGCCGTCAATGCCGGACTCATCTGGCTCACGGTGGCTTTGGTCTCCACCGGCCTCGAGGTCGGCGCGGTCATCCAGGCCCCCGACCCCATCGACCCGACCATCACGGTCAGCGGCACCTACATCCTGTACGGCACCATCTCGCGCTTGCTCGAGGCACTCATGTTCTGCGCCTTCGGTTTCGCCGTGCGCCGCACCGGACTACTCCCCCGCTGGACCGCGACCACGGCCTTCGCCCTCAGCCTGATCAACCTGGCCTTCGTCCCGTCCATGTTCTTCGGGAACACGCCCGCGAACTTCTACGCCGCCAACGGCTGGGGCACCACCGCCACCCTCGGCGGTTTCACCATGATCTGGTTGCTGGCCGTGGGCATCACCACGGTCAGAGGAACGACAACGGCCCGGCACCCCCGAAAGGTGCCGGGCCGTATCAGCGCCGAAAGCGCCTGAGACTTAGGCGGTCTCGGTGATGGGGCGGTCGACCCAGCTCATCAGGCCGCGCAGCTTGGCGCCGGTGACCTCGATGGGGTGCTCGGCGTTGGCCTTGCGCAGGCCCTCGAGCTCGGTGTTGCCGTTCTCGACGTTGGCGACCAGGCGCTTGACGAAGGTGCCGTCCTGGATGTCGGACAGGATCGCCTTCATGCGCTCCTTGGTGCCGGCGTCGATGACGCGCGGGCCCGACAGGTAGCCACCGAATTCGGCGGTGTCCGAGACCGAGTAGTTCATGCGGGCGATGCCACCCTCGTACATGAGGTCGACGATCAGCTTGAGCTCGTGCAGCACCTCGAAGTACGCCATCTCGGGCGCGTAGCCGGCCTCGACCATGACCTCGAAGCCGGTCTTGACCAGCTCTTCGGTACCACCGCAGAGCACGGCCTGCTCACCGAACAGGTCGGTCTCGGTCTCTTCCTTGAAGGTGGTCTTGATGACACCGGCGCGCGCGCCGCCGATGGCCTTGGCGTAGGACAGCGCCAGCGCCTGGCCGTCACCCTTCGGGTCCTGATCGACGGCGATCAGAGCCGGAACGCCCTTGCCGTCGACGTACTGACGACGCACCAGGTGGCCCGGGCCCTTCGGGGCGACCATGGCGACGGTGACGTTGGCCGGAGCCTTGATCAGACCGAAGTGGATGTTCAGGCCGTGGCCGAAGAACAGCGCGTCGCCGTCCTTGAGGTTGGGCTCGATGTCATTGGTGAAGATGGACGCCTGCGCGGTATCGGGCGCGAGCACCATGATCACGTCGGCCCATTCGGAGACCTCGGCGGGGGTGCCGACGGTCAGACCGGCCTCTTCGGCCTTCGGGCGGGACTTGGAACCCTCGGTCAGGCCGACGCGGACGTCGACGCCGGAGTCGCGCAGGCTCAGCGAGTGGGCGTGGCCCTGGCTGCCGTAGCCGATGACCGCGACCTTCTTGCCCTGGATGATCGACAGGTCAGCGTCGTCGTCGTAGAACATCTCGACTGCCACTTTGGGTTTCTCCTTCTGGTTCTGTGTCTAAGAGTGTTGGTGGTACTAGCGAGTCGCGGTGATGGACTTGGGTCCACGTCCGACCGCGACAACTCCGGACTGCACGATCTCACGGATGCCGTAGGGCTCCATCATGCGCAGCAGCGCGTCGAGCTTGGAGCGCGTGCCGGTGGCCTCGATGGTCAGGGCGTCGGGAGACACGTCGATCACCTTGGCGCGGAACAGGTTCACCGCCTCGATGACCTGGGTGCGCACGCTGGCATCGGCGCGCACCTTCACCAGGATCAGTTCGCGGGCAACGGAACTGTCGTCGTCCTGCTCCACGATCTTGATGACGTTCACCAGCTTGTTGAGCTGCTTGGTGACCTGCTCGAGCGGCAGATCCTCAACCGTCACAACGATTGTCATGCGCGAGATCTCGGGGATCTCGGTGCCGCCGACCGCGAGCGACTCGATATTGAAGCCGCGGCGGGAGAACAGGCTGGCGACACGCGCGAGCACGCCGGGCTTGTCCTCCACCAGCACGGAGAGGGTGTGGGTCGTGCTCATTCCTCGGAACCCTTCTGGGCGGCCTTGTCGTGGGCGGTCAGCGTGGCCTTCTCATGCGACATGGCCTCGTGGATGACGGCGGGCTCGTCCACGGCCTCATCGTCATCGAACAGCGGGCGGATGCCGCGCGCGGCCATGATCTCGTCATTGGAGGTGCCGGCGGCGACCATCGGCCACACCTGCGCGTCCTTGCCGACGATGAAATCGATCACCACGGGACGGTCGTTGATGGACTGCGCCTCGCGGATCGCGGCCTCGACGTCCTCTTCCTTCTCCACGCGAATGCCGTGGCAGCCCAGGGCTTCCGCGAGCTTCACGAAGTCCGGGATGCGCAGGGTGTGCGTGCCCAGATCGGTGTTGGAGTAGCGCTTCTCGTAGAACAGTGTCTGCCACTGACGGACCATGCCGAGGTTGCCGTTGTTGATCAGCGCGACCTTGATCGGCACGCCCTCGACGGCGCAGGTGGCGAGTTCCTGATTGGTCATCTGGAAGCAGCCGTCACCGTCGATGGCCCAGACCTCGCGGTCCGGCATGCCCATCTTGGCGCCCATGGCGGCGGGCACCGAGTAGCCCATGGTGCCCAGGCCACCGGAGTTCAGCCAGGTGCGCGGCTTCTCGTACTTGATGAACTGGGCGGCCCACATCTGATGCTGGCCGACGCCCGCGCAGTAGATGGCGTCCGGACCGGCGAGCTGACCCAGCTTCTCGATCACGAATTCCGGGGACAGCGAGCCGTCGCTCGGGGTCTTCCAGCCCAGCGGGTACTGATCGCGCACGCCGGACAGGTACTTCCACCAGTCGCCGAGCTCCAGCAGCGGGGTGCCGGTGGCGGCCGGATCGGCCTTGAGGGTTTCGATCAGCTCGGCGATGACCTCGCGGCAGTCGCCGACGATCGGGACGTCCGCGTGCCGGTTCTTACCGATCTCGGCCGGGTCGATATCGGCGTGGATGACCTTGGCATTGGGTGCGAAGGAATCCAGCTGACCGGTGACGCGGTCGTCGAAACGCGCGCCGAGGGTGATCAGCAGATCCGACTTCTGCAGCGCAGCAACGGCTCCCACGGTGCCGTGCATACCGGGCATACCCATGTTCAGGGTGTGCGTGTCGGGGAACGCGCCGCGGGCCATCAGCGTGGTGACGACCGGGATGCCGGTCAGCTCGGCCAGCTCCAGCAGCTCCGCAGACGCGTCGGCCTTGATGACGCCGCCGCCGACGTAGAGCACGGGGGCCTTGGCCTCCATGATCATGCGGGCGGCTTCACGCACCTGCTTACCGTGCGGCTTGGTCACCGGACGGTAGCCGGGCAGCCGCATCTCCGGCGGCCAGCTGAAGGTGGTCTGGGCCTGGAGCACATCCTTGGGGATGTCGACCAGGACCGCGCCCGGGCGGCCGGAGGCGGCGAGGTAGAACGCCTCGGCCAGCATGCGCGGGATATCGATCGGGTCGGTGACCAGGAAGTTGTGCTTGGTGCACGCCATGGTGATGCCGGAGATATCGGCTTCCTGGAAGGCATCGGTGCCGATCAGGCTGCGCCCGACCTGGCCGGTGATGGCCACCAGCGGCACCGAATCCATCTGGGCGTCCGCGATCGGGGTCACCAGGTTGGTCGCGCCGGGACCGGATGTGGCCATACACACACCGACCTTGCCGGTTGCCTGGGCGTAGCCGGTGGCCGCGTGGCCGCCGCCCTGCTCATGGCGGACCAGCACGTGGCGGACCTTGACCGAATCGAACAGCGGGTCGTAAACGGGGAGAATCGCGCCGCCCGGAATACCGAATACCGTGTCGACGCCGAGCTCCTCGAGGGAGCGGACAACGGACTGCGCGCCGGTGACCCGCTCGGGCGGGACCTGGCGGCGGTTCGGAGTGGTGGCCGGAGCCGCGGCCGCGGAGGCCGAAGGCGCGGGCCGTCGGGCCGAGGGCCCGGGTCGGGCGGTAGGTGCGCTCACCGTCTGGATTCCTTACTGCTCTGTCGTTCGGAGTTCATGGACTTGCCTGAACACAAAAAAGCCCTCGACAGCCGGGGCTGTTCGAGGGTGGCGCGTCGCAGCTGCGAGCTGACGTAATTGACTCTATAGTCGTCGGCTCAGCGCTGGACGCGCCGGCCGATTACGAGCAACTCGATTCGATTCACGCGCTCGACGGTATGCGCGCATGAGCCGCGGAGTCAAACATCTGACCATGTGTGTCTCATTATGTGAGACATAGCGGTTGTTCGGGTTAGTTCAACACAATGCGAGGATGGGGGTGTGTCATCACCGCATCAGTCCGTGCCACCGGCACAATCGTCCCACACCCCCGACCCCGGATCGGACACGGGTCCGATCCCGCAGGTCCGCTTCCGCAGTGACTGGCTGTGGTTGCCGGGAGTCCTCATCGCACCGCTGATCGTCGTGCTCCCGCTCTGGCTACTCAGGTTGCAGACCGACCTGACCAGCGAGGGAGTGGAAACTCGGGGACTGACGCGCACGCGCAAGGTGCCGTGGTCGAAGGTTGCCGGAGTTGGGATTCCGGGGTTCGGCCGGGTGCATCTGCACACCACCGACGGCGCGGACATCCCGCTGCCGGGCGTCGATTTCGCGCGGTTGCGGGCGCTCGTGCTCGGCGGACTCGGGCGCATTCCGGTCCCGAGCGTGCGGGTGATCGGACTGACTCGGCTCGCGCATATCGCGGTGTTCATGGTGCTGATGGGTGTGATTTTCCCGTTCTCCGGGATGCCGAAGGTGCTGTGGGTGCTGTTCGCGATTCCGATCGCGATGGCGGTGTGGATCGAGCGCACGCGCACCAAGGTCTCGGCCGATGGGCTGGAATTGCGGACCCTGTTCTCCACCCGGCATATCGATTGGGAAGAGGTGAAGGGGCTGCGGATTCCCAAGCGCGGCTTCCTGCAGGTGCATCTGGCCGATGACTCGGATGTGAGTTTGCCCGCTGTCAGTTATGACCGGTTGCGCGATTTGGTCGAGGCATCGGACGGGCGCATCCCGGATCCGTTCATCGAACCGGAGGACGCGGACGAGATCGAAGCGGTTGCGGCCGAGGCGAAAGCGCGCGCCGCGAAGTCCGGATCGGGCGAATCCCAGCCCGATGAAAGCGACAACCCGGGCAACTGACGGCGTGTTGGGGTGCGAGGTTTCGGGCGCTGACGGGGATCGATTCGTGCGGGAGTAACGTTGGAACACGCCGAAAGTTATTCGGCGTAGTCGCCGATCAGCCCCCTGCGACGAGAACCCGAGGACCCAATGCCACCGCTTCGCTCACGCACCACCACCGTCGGACGCAATGCCGCGGGCGCTCGCTCGCTCTGGCGCGCGACCGGCCTCACCGACTCCGATTTCGGTAAGCCGATTGTCGCGATCGCGAACTCGTATACGCAGTTCGTACCCGGCCACGTGCACCTCAAGGATGTCGGCGAGATCGTGGCCGAGGCGGTTCGCGCGGCGGGCGGCGTACCGCGCGAATTCCACACCATCGCGGTCGATGACGGCATCGCCATGGGTCACGGCGGCATGCTGTACTCGCTGCCCTCGCGCGAGATCATCGCCGACTCGGTCGAGTACATGGCCAATGCGCACACCGCCGACGCGCTGGTCTGTATCTCCAACTGCGACAAGATCACTCCCGGCATGTTGAACGCCGCCATGCGGCTGAACATCCCCGCCGTGTTCGTATCCGGCGGTCCGATGGAGGCCGGTAAGGCCGTGGTCGTGGGCGGTGTGGCGCAGGCGCCGACCGATCTCATCACCGCCATCTCCGCCAGTGCCTCCCCCAATGTCACCGATGACGGGCTCTCCGAGGTCGAGCGGTCGGCCTGCCCGACCTGCGGCTCCTGCTCGGGCATGTTCACCGCCAACTCGATGAACTGCCTCACCGAGGCGCTGGGACTCTCGATGCCCGGCAACGGTTCCACCCTGGCCACACATTCGGCTCGCCGCGCGCTGTTCGAGAAGGCCGGACGGGTCATCGTCGATATCGCCAACCGCTGGTACCGCGATGACGACGCCTCGGTGCTGCCGCGAAATGTGGCCAATGTCAAGGCATTCCACAACGCCATGGCCCTCGACGTGGCCATGGGCGGTTCCACCAACACCGTGCTGCACACCCTCGCCGCGGCGCAGGAGGGTGAGATCGACTTCGATCTGCAGACCATCGACGAGATCTCGCGCCGGGTGCCCTGCCTGTCCAAGGTGTCGCCGAACTCGGATTACCACATGGAGGATGTGCACCGCGCCGGTGGCATTCCCGCCATCCTCGGTGAGCTGCGCCGTGCGGGCCTGCTCGAAACCGAGGTGTCCACGGTGCACACCAAGTCGTTCGACGAATGGCTGGACACCTGGGATATCCGCTCCGGCAAGGCATCCGAGGAAGCGGTCGAGCTGTTCCACGCCGCGCCCGGCGGCGTGCGCACCGTCGTGCCGTTCTCCACCGACAACCGCTGGTCCTCGCTGGACACCGATGCCGAGGGCGGCTGCATCCGCGATCTCGCGCACGCCTACACCGTCGAGGGCGGGCTGTGCGTGCTGCGCGGCAATATCGCGCCCGACGGCGCGATCCTCAAGACCGCGGGCATCGATGAGGATCTGTTCACCTTCGAGGGTCCGGCCGTGGTGGTCGAATCCCAGGAGGACGCGGTCTCCAAGATCCTGAACAAGGAGATCCAGCCCGGCGATGTGATCGTCGTGCGCTACGAGGGCCCCTCGGGCGGTCCGGGCATGCAGGAGATGCTGCACCCCACCTCCTTCCTCAAGGGCCTGGGCCTGGGCAAGGTGTGCGCGCTCATCACCGACGGCCGGTTCTCCGGTGGCACATCGGGCCTGTCCATCGGCCATGTTTCACCCGAGGCGGCCAGCGGCGGCGCCATCGGCCTGATCGAGAACGGCGACCGGATTCACATCGATGTGCACACGCGTGCTCTCGAATTGCTGGTACCCGATGAAGTTCTCGCCGAGCGACGCGTGAAAATGGAAGCGTCCGAACGGCCTTGGCAGCCCGTGAACCGCGAGCGCCCGGTCACCACCGCGTTGCGGGCATACGCCGCGCTGGCGACCTCGGCAGACAAGGGCGCTGTGCGGCGGGTGCCGTAAGAAAGAGCAGGAATGACAATCGAATACGTCGGCAAAGCCGACACGATGCTGGCCGCGTACTCCTCGATGCTGGAGCGTTGCGATGCCCGCAACGCCCAGGCCAAGGCGCTACTCGCCGAGGCCGACGAGCTGAACGCCCAGTCCCGTGAACTCGCCAACCAGGAGTTCATGGCGAGCCCGGCCGAGGCCGCGAATATCGCGGCCCACCGGGCGCTGTTGAACGACCAGATCGACGACAAGTCCAATCAGGTGATGCGCCTGCACCAGGAGACTTTCGAAGAATGGGAACGCTTCAACGCCACGCAGTGGTAGCGGTCCGCGCATAGCGAACGGCCCGGGCAATCCGATGGGATCGCCCGGGCCGCTTGCTGTTTCGAGTCGCCGCCGCGCGGATCAGAAGGGGCCGACGCCCTCCAGCGGGTTGCCACCGTGCAGATAGATGTAGGTCAGGATCGCGGCGGCGATGGCGGCGATCAGGGCGGCCAGCGAGCCGAGGAACGGGCGGGTGGCCCAGCCGCGGCCGCGATCGAAGGACAACCGGCCCGGACCGGTGAGGATGATGGCCGCCGCGGCTCCGGCGAGAATGGATTCGGTTTCCACCGAGACCTTTTCGGCCTTGTACTGGAATCCCGGAGCCATGCCCTGCTTCCACAGCCAGGCGTCGATGATCACCGCGAGGACAGCGCCCGCGGCCAACGGCGTGGCCAGACCCAGCGCCACCAGGATGCCGCCGCCGAGTTCGCCCGCGATGAGCATGGGAGCGGCGATATCGACGTGCTTCCAGCCGCCGTTCTCCATGGCGGTGCGGATGCCGTCGTAGCCGGGGCCGTTGAACCAGCCCGCCGCCTTCTGCAGGCCGTGGTAGACGAAGGTGCCGCCGACCACCAGGCGCAGTAGCAGCAGGCCGAGATCCAGGGTGCCGCGGCGTTCGTCACCGCGACGGCGAATGCGGGTGGTGGGTTCGGTGCCGCCGTTGGGGGCGGGCGGGATGCTCGCGAAGGCGTAGGCCGGCGTGGACTCGGCGGCGGGTACGGCGGTGCTCGCGCCGGTGATCGCCTCCTTCATCTCCGCGTACAGCGGGACTTCGGGATCGAGGCCCAATTCCTCATCGGTGCGCGGCGGTTCCTTCCGCAGATCCGCTTTCGGCGTCGGCGCGCCGTTCTGGTCCAGCCGCACGGTCGGGTCCGAGCCGAGGTCCGCGTGCACCGCGGCGGTGGAGAATTGCTCGGTCGGCGAATCGAATGGGGAGCGCACCGGTTCACCCACCGGCCTTGGCGTTTCGGGCGCGGTACTGCCCGGCGCGGCGGCAGCGGGCTCGGTCGGCTTGTCGGTCACGCGGCCAGACTATTCGGCAACCGGGCTCGACACACGGCTGTCGGCGGGCGTGTCCACTGTCCAGTTCCGATGACGGCCACAACCGAGGCGACCCCGTTCGCGCATTCGCGCCGGGTTTTCCGTAACGTCTCAACCATGAGTTTGGTTGCCGCGGGCCGGTTCGGGGTGGGCGCACGGAGAATCGTGGTGGGCGTACTGGCGGGCACCCTGGTGTTCTCCGGGTGCGCCCGGTTCGATGATCGCGCCTCCACCCCGTTCACCACCGAGCCGAACTGGCAGGATGCCGAGCAGGGCACCACGAAGCCGAATCCGCCGAGCAGTACGGCCAAGCGTCCGGCCGCGCCGTGTGTGGATCCGGATCCGCTGGTGGTGGTGTCCTGCCTGGATACCACGGGCGGTCTGGTGACGCTGCCGGATGGCGCGAGCGCGCTGGTGGGTGAGCGCACCACGGGCCGCATTCTCAAGGTGGTCGCCACCGATGAGGGGATGCCGCCCGCGCCGATCGAGGTGGCGCGCCTGGATGTGGACTCCTCCGGTGACGGCGGTCTGACCGCACTCGCCCTGTCCCCCAGCTATTCCGAAGACGGACTCATCTACGCGTACATCACCACCGGCGGCGACAACCGCGTGGTCCGCATCTCCTCGGACGGCGGCGCCCCCAAGCCCATCCTGACCGGAATCCCGAAGGGCCCCACCGGAAATCGCGGTTCCCTCGAATTCCACACTTCGGACCGCATGCTGGTGCTGACCGGCGACACCGGAAACCCGAACGCCGCCAACGACAACGGCTCCATGGCCGGAAAGCTGTTGAGCGTCAACTCCCCCGCCCCCGGCGCGACCGCCGACGTGGTGCTCGCCGGAATCGGCGTAGCGGGCGGCGTCTGCTCGGACCACCAGGACTCCATCTGGGTCACCGACCGCACCGCCACCGAAGACCGCCTCCAGCGCATCGGCCCCGACGGCACCGCCATCAAGGCTTGGAGCTGGCCCGACCACCCCGGCGTAGCCAACTGCGCCGCCGCCACCGACGGCGTAGCCATAGCCCTAACCAACCAAAAAGCCATGGCAATAGCCAAGGCCGACAAGGACACCCACGCCGTAACCGCCGCCCCCTCCCTCTTCGCCCAAGACAAATACGGCCGCCTCGACGGCGCCGCCATAGGCGGCGACGGCAACATCTGGTCCTCCACCGTCAACAAAACCGACGGCCAACCCAACCAATACGACGACCGCGTCGTCCGCATCCCACCCCCGTCCAACGGCCAGGGCTCCGGACCGGACTAGACCCTCGACGGTGTGCGCATCTCCGGGTGCGCACACTCTCCTGCTCGGGTGAGCAGCACCGCGACCCGCGAAAAGCAATGGCGCACGGCAGGATTGCCGTGCGCCATTTGTGTTGCGGTGGTTATTCGGAGACGCCGCAGGCGGCGAGGACGAGTTCGCGGACTCGGGCGGCGTCGGCTTGGCCTCGGGTGGCTTTCATGACGTCGCCTACTACCTTGCCGGCGGCTTGGATTTTGCCGGAGCGGATCTTGTCGGCGATGGCGGGGTTGGCTTCGAGGGCCTTGTCCACTTCGGCTTGGAGGGCGGAGTCGTCGCTGACCATGCCGAGGCCCTTGGCTTCGACGATGGCGGCGGGTTCGCCTTCGCCGGCGAGGACGAAGTCGACTACCTGCTTGGCTACCTTGTTGTTGATGGTTTTGGCTTCGACCAGGGCGGCGACCTCGGCTACCTGCTTGGGGGTGATGGGGAGGTCTTCGAGGGCTACCTCGCGCTCCTTGGCCTTTTCGGTGAGGTAGGCGACCCACCAGGAGCGGGCGGCGTCCACCGAGGCGCCGGCGTCGACGGTGGCGATGATGAGGTCCAGGGCGCCGGCGTTGACCAGGTCGCGGAAGACCTCGTCGGACAGGGCCCAGTCGGACTGGATGCGGGCGCGGCGCAGCCACGGGTATTCGGGGATGGTGCCGCGCAGCTGCTCGACCCAGGCGGCGTCCGGTGCGACCGGCTCGAGGTCCGGTTCGGGGAAGTAGCGGTAGTCCTCGGCGGATTCCTTCGGGCGGCCGGAGGAGGTGGTGCCGTCGGTTTCGTGGAAGTGCCTGGTTTCCATGGTGATCGAGCCACCGGAGGCCAATACCGCTGCCTGGCGGCGCATTTCGAAGCGGACCGCGACCTCGACGCTCTTGAGCGAGTTCACGTTCTTGGTTTCGGTGCGGGTGCCGAATTCCTTGGCGCCCTTGGGCATCAGCGAAACGTTGGCATCGCAGCGCAGCGAACCCTGTTCCATCTTCACATCGGAGACGTCGAGGGATTTGAGCACCTCGCGCAGCGCGGTGACGTAGGCGCGCGCCACCTCGGGCGCGCGTTCGCCCGCACCCTCGATGGTCTTGGTGACGATCTCGATGAGCGGTACGCCCGCGCGGTTGTAGTCCAGCAGCGAATGCGAGGCGCCGTGGATGCGTCCGGTCGCGCCACCCATATGGGTGGACTTGCCGGTGTCCTCCTCCATATGCGCGCGCTCGATCTCGACCCGGAACACTTCGCCGTCATCGAGGATCACATCGAGGTAGCCATTGGTGGCGATGGGCTCGTCGTACTGGCTGATCTGGTAGTTCTTCGGCTGATCCGGGTAGAAGTAGTTCTTGCGCGCGAACCGCCCCCACGGGGTGATCGAGCAGTTCAACGCCAGCCCGATCCGAATGGCCGACTCGACGGCCTTCTCGTTCACCACCGGCAGGGAGCCCGGCAGGCCCAAACACACCGGGCACACCTGGGTATTGGGTTCCGCGCCGAATTCGGTGGGGCAGCCGCAGAACATCTTCGTCGCGGTCCCCAGCTCGACATGCACCTCCATACCCAGCACCGGCTCGTACCGGCTGATGACGTCGGTGTAGTCCATCAAGTCGACCGTGGCTGCGCTCATGGCGTCCATCCTATTCAGTCGACGGCGAGCGCCTCGACGATGGGCAGGCGGGCCGCACGCAGCGCGGGTGGTATCGACCCGAGCAGCGCCAGGATCAGGGCGATGACCGCGTAGATCACGAGCAGGATGCTCGGTTGGTAGTGGATGTCGATGGAGATGGCACGGCTCAGCGCCACGGTCGCCAGATAGTGCACGGCCGATCCGACCGCCAGACCCAGTGCGGCCCCGGTCACGCCGATGCCGACCGCTTCGGTGAGCACCGTCCGCAACAGGAATCGGCGACTGGTCCCCATGGCGCGCAGCACCCCCAATTCGCGGCGGCGTTCCAGCACCGAGAGCATCAGGGTGTTGAGCAGCGCGACCGTCGCCACCAGCACGACGATCCAGAGAATGGCGGCACTGATGGACGAGCCCTGCCGAACACTGCTGGCGATGGCGTCGACCGCGGATCTGCCGGTGGCCACGTGGAAGTCCGCGGGAACAACGGCCCGAATGGCATCCAGCACCGCGGCGTGATCCGCGCCCGGGGCGAAGTCGACGCCGATGATGGTTTCACCGGGCCGCTGATACCACTGGCGCAGAATGTTCAAGTCCAGCACCACAATTCCGGCGATCGCCGAGAAGTACGGCACGATGCGCAACACCGTGACGTGGTGGATCCCGGTCGGTGTGGGCAGATCGAGCCCGGAGCCCTCGTGCACATCCAGCGACCGAGCCACATCCCGGGAGATGACCACACCTTCACCGGCGGCCATGCGCGCCAGATCCCGTTCGGAGGTCCCGTCCAGCGCGGAGCTGCGAGCCACGCCGCCTTCGTACCCCTGGAGCATCACACGCCCGCGCCCGAGCGTAGCGAAAGCCATTTGCGCCGAACCACTCTCGCCGACGCCCGGAATGGCGCGGATCTTCTCTTTCAGATCCGCGGGCAGAATGGGCCCGGTCGGGAATTGCTCCATCGCGGTGGCGCTGACGAAAATATCGGTGCGGCCCAGACTTTCGAAGGTGGCGGCCGCCGCGTCGACCATATTGCGCGAGGCATTGCCCATGGCGACGGTCGCGCACACGCCGATCATCACGGTCATGGCGGTGGCCCATACGCGACGCGGCGACCGTTCCAGGGTGGTCGCGCCCAATGCCCCGGGCGCACCGAAAAGCCTTGCCACCGAGGCGATCACGCGCACGATCGGCCCGGTCGCGGCGAAACAGAGCACGACCGCGCCGGTGATCGCCAGCGAGATGGCGGCCAGCGAGTATCGGCCGATATCGGCATTGGCGATGACGACCGCGCCACCCACCATGATCGCACCCAGTACCAGCGCACCGTATTTCATGATCGGGTTCACCACGTCCGCGGTGGAACTGCCGACCGGTGCGAGCGCCTCGATGGGCGCGACCTTGTAGACCTGCCGCGCCGCGATGGCGGCCGCGGCCACACTCGCCAGCACGCAGGCCGCGATGGCGACCGGAATGGCATAGCCCGGCACCACGTATTCGGTCCGTGCCTCGACCGATTGCACGATGGCCGCGGGTAGTTTGTCGATGGCCGCGCGCCCCATGAAGATGCCGATGATCGATCCGCTGATCCCGCCGAACAGTCCGAGGATGGCGGCCTCGACCAGTAGCCCGAGCACCATGGGCCCGCGTTTGCCGCCGATGGCGCGCAACAGCGACAGCGTCGGACGCCGTTGCGCCACAGCCATACTCATGGCGTTGTAGATCAGGAACGCGGACACGATGAGTGCCGAGGCCGAGGAGGCCAGCGTCGAATACCGCACCAGCTGCACCGATCCGCCCGCCTGCGCGGTGCGCAGATCGGGATCGGCGACCACGGCGCGACCGGCGACCACCTGGGTGAGCGTCGAACGCAGTTGTTCCACATCGGTATTCGCGGCGGGAATGATCTGCACCGAATCCAGTCGCCCGGCACGGTCGGTGATCTTCTGCGCCACCGGCAGCAGCGCGATGACGATATGCCCGTCATTGAGTTTCTTGGACGCCGAATCATCCAGTACCCCGGCCACGGTGGCGGTGAGCGCCCCGAGCTGGATGCGATCGCCCTCCTTATGCCCCATCGCGGAACCGATGAGCACACCGTTGGAGACGGTCAGCAGCTTGCTCGCCTGATCCTTCAGTGGCCCGCCGAGATCGCTGCCGAGCTCGGACACGCTGGCGTCCGCGCCGACCAGCAGCGCCCGGGTATCGCCCGCGCCGACCGATTGACGCAGCATCGGCACCGCCGTCCCCACCCCGGCGGTACCCCGAATCTGTTGCAGCAGCGCCTGATCGAATCCGGCGTCGGTGACGCCGCTGATCTCCAGCGCCGCATTGCCGCCGAGGCTGTGCGTGAGTTTGTCCACCGATCCGGTGATCGATCCGGAGATGCTGAAGACCGAAACCAGCAGTCCGGCCGAGACTCCCATCACCACCATGGACATGGTGGTGCGGCCGCGGTGGGCGAAGAGTTCGCCGATATTGAACAGCCGCAGCCGATCCCAGACCGCCTGGATCATGCGCGCACCCCGGCGTCATCGGCGTCGGCGGCCGGTGCGGTGGTCACCGGAACGGTGCGCACTTCACCGTCGTCGGTGCGCTCCACCCGTTCGGTGGAGCCGATCAGCCCGTCCCGCAACGTGATAACGCGGTCGCAGTACCGCACCGCGCCCATATCGTGGGTCACCATCACCACCGAATTGCCTTCCCGGGTGATGTCACCGAGCAATTGCAGAATCGCCGCGCCGGTCTTGGAGTCCAGGTTGCCGGTGGGCTCGTCGGCCAGGATCAGCGGCGGGTCCATGATCAGGGCGCGCGCCACCGCGACGCGCTGCATCTGACCGCCGGAGAGTTCGGCGGGCCGGTGTTCGGCGCGTTCGCCGAGCCCGACCATATCGAGCAGTTCCAGCGCGCGCGGCTTGGCCTTGCGAAGTCCGGTGCCGTCCAGCAGTTTCGGGATGGCCACGTTCTCCCAGGCCGACAGGGTCGGCAGCAGATTGAAGAACTGGAAGATGAATCCGACCTGATGGCGGCGGAATTCGGATTGCCGATCGTCGTCCAGGTCGCCGATCTCCTTGTCCCGGAACCGAATCGATCCGGTATCGGGTGAGTCGAGCGCCCCGAGCAGGTGCAGCAGCGTGGATTTGCCCGATCCGGAAGGACCGATGATGGCGGTGAACTCTCCCGGTTCGATGCGCAGGCTGATGCCGTCCAGCGCGCGCACGGTTTGCCCGCCCACCCGGTATTCCTTTGTCACGTCGGTCAATTCCAGCATGGTGCGTCCCCTCGTAGATCAGCGTGCGGTAGTGCGTCGAGCCCGTGGCAGGCTCAGCGTGCCAGCGCCCGCGTCCGCGGGCGCTGGTAGAGCTGGTCGGTGTCGTAGGCGTCCAGGACCGCGCGCAGGGCGGGTTGTTCGGCGGAGAGCTCGAGGAATATCTCGACCGCCGACTTGCCTTCCGCCAGTGCGTGATCCAGTTTCACCGAGAGATGGTTCTCCCAGCGATGCCGCAGTGCGAGCAATACTCCCTCGCGACCGCCGAACAACCGGTCGAGTTCGGGAATATCGTCGAATAGCCTGGCATCTGCGGGGTTTCGCGCGGCGCGGTCCAGGATGGTGTGCAGGATGTCGGTGCGAGCGTGCTGATCTGCCCAGGTCATGGCCCCCAACCTTTCGTGGAAGGTGCTCCCGTCACGGCCCGGCCGGAGCGGCGGCGGACCGGTATGACCGAGAACGCTACGGAGGCGAGCCTGTGCTGTCTTCGTGCCGCGGCAGCGACTTGGCCTCCTACCCCGGTAGGAGCACGGCCCCTGCCCGCGAACGATGTACGCCGTCAGATTCGGCCATTAGCCTTGCAGAATGAACGTGACCGACGCCACCCCCAGCGCGATCGGGCGTGCGCTGCGGGATTTTCAGGCCTGGGTACGGGACAGCGGACACCGGATCCGGGAGTTCGCGCGGCATCCGGTGACCGAGTTCCAGCGCAATGCGGAGCAGTTCGGCTATCCGGCCAATATCGTCGCGCTCATCGATCTGGTGCTGTTCGCGGTGGCGGGTCTGGCCGTGTTCCAGCGCTATCACCAGGGGTATTGGCCGAGTCTGCTGCCGATTCTGGGCCTGCTGCTGAGTTACAGCACCGGTCCGCTGTACGCGTTCTTCGGGCTGGTGCCGAAACCGCTGTTGATCGCGGGCCTGACCATGTCCTCCGAGGCGGTGTTCCTGTCCCAGCCGGTGCCGACCGATTCCGCGCCGTTCGTGCTGATCGCGGCCGCCGGGGAGATCGCGGCGCTGGCGCCGATGATCGCGAGCATCCCGCTGGCGCTGGCCATGGTCGCGGAATTGATGTTCTTCTCCTCCATCGGGCATCTCGATATCGGCATGCCGATCTGGTTCTTCGCGGTGACCTGCGGCTGGATGACCGGGCAGATGCTGAACTATCAGCGCCGCTACCTCTATCAGGAACGCGATTACCAGGAGATCCGGGCGACTCAGGCCGCCGATGAGGAGCGCCGCCGCATCGCCCGCGAGGTGCACGATGTGATCGCGCATTCGCTGAGCATCACGCTGCTGCACGTCACCGCCGCCCGGCATGCGCTGCAAACCGATCGCGATGTGGATGACGCGGTGGAGGCGCTCACCGATGCCGAGCGCCTCGGCCGCCAGGCCATGGCCGATATCCGCCGCACGGTCGGACTGCTGGATCAGCGGCCCGCCTCGCAGACCCCGGAGCCGGGGCTGGAGGATGTGCCCGATCTGGTGGCCGATTTCGTGCGGGCGGGGATGCCGGTGGAATACGTCCTGGACGGCGATCCCTCGAATATCTCGGCCGGAGTCGGCTTGGCGCTCTATCGGATCAGTCAGGAATCACTGGCGAATATCGCCAAGCACGCCCCCGGTGCGGCCGCTCGTTTGCGAATCACACTGTCCAGCAGGGATATCAGGGTGGAAGTGATCAATACCCTGCCCACCGGCGTGGCGCTGCGCCCCGGCCGCGGTATGGGCATATCCGGTATGCGCCAGCGTATTTCGTTACTCGGCGGCACCCTCACCGCCGGGCGGGTGGATGACGGCTGGCGGGTGTACGCCCAGATTCCGATGACCAACCAGCTGGCGTGCATGGCGGTCAGCGCCGAGGATTCGCTGCGCGGCGCCCTGCAGTCGATGGCGCGCAAACTGCACGATCGGCCGAATCCCATGGTCGCCAAGGAAATTCAGGAGAGTGCGCGTGACATCGCAGCCGGATGAACAACTCGTCGGGGTGCTCGTGGTCGATGATCAGGAGCTGGTGCGCGGCGGCCTGCGCCGAATCCTGCGCCGCCGTGACGGTTTCGCGGTGAGCGAATGCGCCGACGGCGATGAGGTGCCCGCCGCGGTCGCCGCCAATAACCCCGATGTGGTGCTGATGGATCTGCGGATGAAGCGGATCGGCGGCATCGAGGCCACCCGTACGCTGCGCACCCGCGCGGACGCACCGCCGGTGCTGGTGCTGACCACCTTCGATGATGATCAATTGCTATCGGGCGCATTGCGCGCGGGCGCGGCGGGCTTCCTGCTCAAGGACTCCCCCGCCGAGGATTTGATCCGGGCGGTGCGCACGGTCGCCGCGGGCGGGTCGTGGCTGGATCCGTCGGTAACCCCGCGGGTGCTCACCGCATACCGGTCGGCACGTCCAACGCCCGCGCCGGCGGGCAGCCGCCTGTCCGAACTCACCGTGCGCGAACTCGAGGTACTCGAACTCATCGCGAAAGGCCGCTTGAACTCCGAGATCGCAAGCGCGCTCGGCATCTCCGAAGTTACGGTGAAAAGCCACGTGGGACACATTTTCGGGAAGCTCGGGTTACGTGATCGCGCCGCGGCTATCGTGTTCGCGTTTGACCATGGCGTAGTCGCACCGGGAGAATCCAACCTCGAGGGGTGAGGTGCGAGCGAATTCTCGCATCGTGCCTGATGAGGTTGGAGGTTTGACGGGGTGGATGCACCGCCATCGCGGGCCGGCGGCAGGTTCGGGCCGTACGAGTTGCGCTCGCTGCTGGGCAGGGGCGGCATGGGTGAGGTCTACGAGGCCTACGACACCTCCAAGGATCGGGTGGTAGCGCTCAAACTGCTACCCGAGGAACTCGCGAAAGACCCCGCCTACCAGGAACGTTTCCGCCGCGAATCGCAGGCGGCGGCGCGCCTGGCCGAACCGCACATCATCCCGATCCACGACTGGGGTGAGATCGACGGGCAGCTGTACATCGATATGCGGCTGGTGCGCGGGCAGGATCTGCGCAGTCTGCTGGAGTCACAGGGGCCGATGTCGCCGATGCGCGCGGTCGGGATCGTCGAGCAGATCGCCGCGGCGCTGGACGCCGCGCACTACTCGGGTCTCGTACACCGGGACGTGAAGCCCGCCAATATCCTTGTGACTGATGCGGATTTCGCATATCTCGCGGATTTCGGCATCGCGCGCGCCGAGGGCGATACCACCATCACCGTCGCGGGCACCGCCGTCGGCTCCTACGCCTATATGGCTCCCGAGCGCTTCGACGATTCGGGTCCGGTCACCGGGCGCGCGGATCTGTATTCGCTGGGATGTGTGCTGCACGAATGCCTCACGGGCAATAAGCCGTTCGCGGCACACAATATGAGCGTGCTGATCCGGGCGCACCTGTCCGATCCCGCGCCCCGGCCGAGCCTGCAACGCGCCGGAATCCCGGTCGCCCTGGACGCGGTGGTGGCGCGGGCACTGGCCAAGGATCCCAACAGCCGATTCCTGACCGCGGGCGAATTCGCCAGGGCCGCACGGACAGCCCTGGCGGGCGGCGTGGTCGATGCCGCGCCGACCGAGTTCCTGCAACCGGGCCGCACGGTGCCGCCCGCGGCGCCCGGCACGCTGCCGAGCGGACCGCCCGGAACCATGCCGCCCGGCGCGCTGACACCCGGCGTACCCGGCGCGCCCGCCACCGGCGGGCTGGCGCACGGCGCGTCGGCGGCCGGGGTGCCGCCGTTCCCCGCACCGGCCCAGCGCGGCCAGCAGCCCAGCCCGCCCACCACCGTGCTGCCCATTCGCAGTTCGGATCCGACTGTGGTGCAACCGAATACGGGTGCGTTCGCCTACGTCACCGGATCCTTCCCGGCCCCCGATCCGGCCGAGGGTCCGGGCACCTCGGACCTGCCGGTGATCGTGCCGACCGATCCGACCGTGGTGCGGGTCAGCGATTTCCACTACAGCCCGCTGCCGCAGAACGCGCAGGAACAGAGCCGCCAGCAGGCGTGGGGGCATGCGCAGCGGGAGCAGGACTTCCCATATGCGCCAACGCCCGATCCGTCGCTGTACCCGACCTCGGACCATCCGCGCGTGGATACGCCACCGCCGCCGCGACCGTATCGGCGCTCGGGTCGCAAATCGATGGCGGTGCCGATCTCGATCGGCGTACTGGTGGTCGCGATCGCCGCGATCGCCGGTGCGGTGGGCTGGCAAGTCCTGGATCGCTCCGGCAACGAAGCACCGAGTGTGACCGTGGCACAGGGCAATCCGAGCTATACCGCGCCGACGTCGCAGCCTCGCACCTCGACCGCGCCGAGCACCACCTCGACCGCGCCGGTACAGCTGCCCGCGGGCGCGTCGCCGTGCCAGCTGTCGTATCCGGTACTCAATGGCTACACCGGGTCCGCGACCGGATCCACCGTTACCAGTTGCCCTTTCGCGGAGGAAGTACGCCGGGCGTATGCCGACGCGACTACAGGACGACCGGGTACAACAAGTAGTGTGGTGGTTGTCAGCCCGGTAACAAATCGGGCGTACACGATGAACTGCACGGCGACAGGGAAATTGGTCACCTGCATCGGTGGTGAGAACGCGGTGGTGTATGTCTACTGATCCGGTACCGGCCTGTCGCAAGGCCATTGCTCGATGTTTCTCTTTTGCGACACTGCTGGCGGTATCGGCGTGCGCGATGCACGTGAGTTCGGCGGATGCGCCGGCCACGGGCTCCGCGGAGGTCCCGCCCGCTTTGGAGACGACCGAGACGCCGGCGCTGTCGATGATCGCGCCGAACTTCCCGGATATGTTCGGGTTGCCGAAATCGATTACGTTCGCAGCGGATTTCGCGGATCTGCAGTCCGCGCTGGACGGCCGGGTCGGGCTCGCGGTGATGCCGGTCGGCGGCGGCGATATGACGGTGCTGGGCAACTGGACCACCGGCATCGCCTGGTCCACCATCAAGGTGCCGCTGGCCCTTGCCGCCATGCGCCAGGATCCGACCGGATTGCGGGAGCTGGCCGAGGCGGCCATCACCTTCTCCGATAATGATGCGGCGCAAACGCTTTGGACCTCGCTGGGCAATGGCTCGCAGGCCGCGGCCGCGGTCGAGTCGATCCTGCGCGAGGCGGGCGACGCCACCACCGATGTGGCCGCGCGGCACACCCGCCTGGCCACCCTCGGCTCGGATGATCTGCTCGCCTTCGGCGCGACCGATTGGTCGCTCACCGATCAGGTGAAGTTCGCGTCCAAACTGCCGTGCCTGCCGCGCGCGAATTCGGTTGTCTCACTGATGAGTGAGATCACCCCGAGCCAGAGCTGGGGTCTGGGCCGATTGCTCGGCGCGGAGTTCAAGGGCGGCTGGGGACCCGATGACGACACCGGCAATTACACGGTGCGCCAGTTCGGTCTGATCCCGACCCTCGCCGGTCCGATCGCCGTGGCGCTGGCCGCCGAACCCACCTCCGGCAGCTTCGACGACGCCACCGACATGATGGACAAGATGGCGCTGCTGCTCGGCGATCATCTGCCCGACCTACACGGCGGGCTCTGCTCACATTGACGGAAAGCCCCGGGCGGCACCGCAATCCTCGAGATTGAGAGAGCATTCTCGAGATTGACGCATACCGGTGAGTCCGCTAGGAAACAGGGACTCGCCGGAGATGATGGAGGTAACCCGGGTGGACGCACCGTATTCGCCGCGCGGACGAATGGCTCGAATCGTGAGCTGTTGTGCGGCAGCACTGCTGGTGACGGCCGGATGCGCGAGCAAGCCGGCGGTCGTCCCCACCGCCACCACCGCGGCGACCAAGGCCCCGGGTTCGCTCCCGTCCACGCTGGTGGCGGCCATGCCGGGCACGCTGGCCTGGGATTTCGAGAATGAGCTACGCCAGGGCCTGAATGGCAAAGTGGCGCTGGCGATCCTGGCGGTGAACAGCGATCGTGCCATGACACTGGGTGATTGGACCGTCGGGCCCGCCTGGTCCTCGATCAAGGTGCCGCTCACCCTCGCCGCGCTGCGCGCGAATCCGGGCTATACCGGGGCCGCCAGCAATGCGATCACCAACTCCGACAATGCCGCCGCGGACATGCTGTGGCAGTCGCTCGGCACGCCGGAGGTCGCCGCGCAGGCGGTACAGGATGTGCTGCGCGAGGGCGGCGACAACACCACCAAGGTGCCCGCGAATCGTTCCCGCTCGGATTACTCGGCTTTCGGGCAGGCCGAATGGGCCATCGCCGATCAACTCACCTTCGCGGCGCATCTGCCCTGTCTGCCGCAATCGGATTCGGTGACCACGCTGATGGGCAAGATCAGTTCCGGACAGCGCTGGGGGCTCGGCACGCTCACCGGGGCGCAGTTCAAGGGCGGGTGGGGGCCCGATACCAGCGGGGACTACCTGGTGCGGCAGTTCGGGCTGATCCCGGTCACCGGCGGGCAGGTGGCCATCGCGATTGCCGCCCAGCCGACTTCGGGGTCCTTCGATGACGGCACTGCCATGCTCACCAAGATCGCCGGGCTGATCGACGCACATCTGAGCGAGCTGCGCGGCGGTAAGTGCTGAGCTCCGCGCGGACGCTGAGGGCCTCGTAACCAGCGGTTCACGGGGGCGCGCCCCACGGCGACCCCGACTCGGGGCAAGATAGACGCCATGCGCATCGGAGTCTTGACCGGAGGCGGAGACTGCCCTGGACTTAACGCGGTGATCCGAGCTGTCGTTCGCACCGCGAACGGCCGCTGGGGCGACGCGATCGTCGGGTTCCAGGACGGGTGGCGCGGGCTACTCGAGGATCGCAAGATCCAGATTCTGAACAATGACCGCACCGACCGGCTGCTCACCAAGGGCGGCACCATCCTCGGCACCGCCCGTACCAATCCGGACGTACTGCGCGCCGGACTGCCGCGCATCAAACAGACCCTGGACGACAACGGAATCGACGCCCTCATCCCGATCGGCGGCGAGGGCACCCTGACCGCCGCCAGCTGGCTCGCCGACGAAGGCGTGCCGGTGGTCGGCGTCCCCAAGACCATCGACAACGATATCGACTGCACCGACACCACATTCGGGCACGACACCGCCATCGCCATCGCCACCGAGGCCATCGACCGGCTGCACACCACCGCGGAATCGCATCAGCGCGTCATGCTGGTCGAGGTGATGGGGCGGCACGCGGGCTGGATCGCCATCAACTCCGGTATCGCCTCCGGAGCGCATCTGACGCTGGTGCCCGAGGTGCCGTTCGATGTGGACGAGGTCTGCGCCATGGTGAAACGGCGCTTCCAGCGCGGGGATTCGCATTTCATCTGCGTGGTCGCCGAAGGAGCGCATCCGGATCCGAAGTCCATGGCGCTGCGCGACGGCGGCATCGACGAATTCGGGCATGTGCGATTCACCGGTGTGGCACAGCAGCTCGCGCCGGAGATCGAACGACGCATCGGCAAGGAAGTACGCGTGACGGTGCTGGGGCATGTGCAGCGCGGTGGCACGCCCACCCCGTACGACCGGGTGCTGGCCACTCGCTTCGGCGTGCATGCGGCGGAAGCCGTGCACGCCGGTCAATTCGGGCAGATGGTCGCGGCACACGGCACCGAAATCGAACTGGTGCCACTGTCCGAGGCGACCAAACAGCTCAAACTCGTTCCGCAGGAACGCTATCGGGAAGCCGCGGCTTTCTTCGGCTGAGTTCGGTCACACCTCGAAACGCCCCTGCCGCAGTGCGGCGGTGAATCTGTCCCATTCGGCGGGTCCGAATAGCAATTCGGGCCCGGCCGGATTCTTGCTATCCCTAACTCCCACACCTGTTTCCAGGAATGCGATCTCCACGCACTCCTTCGCCCCGGTGCTGCGGGCGCTCTTGAACCACCTGTTGCCGGACGGTTCGTCACTCACGTTCCGTACTCCTTCGCTGCCTTGCGCAACAGATCCCGACTGCTGGCCTCGTCCAGCGCCGAGTGCTGGAGAGCCTGGTATGCCTGGCGATACTTTTCGACCGCGGCCTGCTTTTCCAGATAGAGGTCGCCGAGAAAGTTCTCCAGGTACACCACGGTGGGTTCGACCGGTCGGTTTACTGTGTCCCGGCCGAAATCCAGAATCACGAACGGCCCCACGGTATGGCCGATCGGGACGCCCGCGGAGAAGGGTAGTACACGCACAGCGATCGTCGGGAGTGTCGACATGTCCGCGACGCGTCGCAGCTGTGCCGCCATCACCCTCGGACTGCCTACGACCCGGCGTAATGCCGTTTCATGGACGATGACGGCGAAGCTGGCGGCACTGCGTTTTCTGGTCAAATGGGACTGCCGGCGCATCTTCAACTGCACTCTGCGGTCGATGTCACCGTCTTCAGCATCCGGCCAGTAATCACTGATCAGGACGCGTGCGTAGTCGGTGGTCTGGAGCAGTCCGGGGATGAGATCGGGTTGATAGGAGACCAGGCTGCGGGCCGAGGCCTCCAGGCCCACATAGACATTGAAGCCCTCGGGAATGAGGTCGTCGTATTCGTGCCACCAGGACTTGACACTGGCCTGCTGGGCGAGTCCCATGACGGCGGAACTGAACTCATCGTCGAAGTCATATATGCGACATAACTCCCGAATGTCCAGTACGCGAATCTTTTCCGCGTTTCCGGTCTCCAGGCGCTGTAGTTTCGACTCGCTCCACTCCATCATCGAAGCGGCTTCGGCAATGGTCATATTGCATTGCATCCGCCCTTCGCGCAGGTATCGCCCCAACTGGCGGCGCGGCAGCGTAGAACCATGATCGGACATCGAGTCCTCCCCCGCGAAGGCGGTTTTCGGTCACTGTGAACGATGCTCCCACGCAATATGAATGCCGACCTGGAGGTTTCACAAACTTTCCGCCGACACGCGAATTCCATTGCCCGCCCGCATCCACCAATGCTGGACTGGAACAGCGCCCGGCGAGAGCCGGAGCCCTGATTTCGGACCCACTCGTCCCCGAGCCGGGCGCACCACAAACTCCCGCGAGTCGCACCGCGCGCCAATTCCAGCCGGCCGCACCCGAACCGACCGGGCACAGTGACAGCGCCTACCCGGCCACCTGTACGACGACGACAGCCAGGAGCAACAGCAGCACCAGCGCGGCCACGGCCAGCACCACCAGGGCGGTGAGTTGCGATCTGCCGACCGATTCCGGGACCTGCTGCGGCGGAGCGGAATTCACCGGAAAGCCGGGCGGAATGAACTGCGGCGCGGGTGGCACCGGTCCGAGGTCCGGAGTTCGGGCTGGTTCGGCCGGTGAAACCGAACTGGGGTCCGAGGCCTGGACGGGCTCGCTCGGCGGCACACCCGCGCCGGGGCCGCGCGCCCACACCCGATCCGGATCCGCGGCGTCGGGTACCACAGCGGGCTGGCTCGGCGGGGTCGCACCCTTTCCGGCCGAGGGGACGAACGCCCCGGACTCCGGATTCCGCTGCGCCGCATCGGGATAGCCGGACGACTTCCCGGTCGCGCCCGCAGACGGCGATGCGCCATCCGAATCCGAGTCCGACGTGCGTTCGATCGCGGATTCACCCGATGTGAGCGAAACGCTGTCCGAACCACCCGATTGCGCGGGGGCGGCGGTCTCTACCGGCACGGACTCCTCGGCCTGAGACGAATCCGGTTCTCCCGCCTCGCTTCGCGGCGCCGTGCCCGGCGCATCGGAGCGATGCGATGGCTCACTATCGGACGACGAGGATTCCGAACTCGCGGAAGGGGATTCGGCATCTGCCCTTCGAGTGGGGAATGAATCCGTGGGACCAGTGGAAATGTCCGGGTTCGTCGGCGGATGCGGTTGGGCCGTCAGCCGGCGGGGCGAATCCGGCGGTTCCGGGGTCTCGGATCGATCCGAATCCGTCGCGACCGGATCCTGTGCGGTGGGTCCGGCGGGACTCGCCGAGTCCGATGGCGGCGAATCCGCGGGAGCGCGATGCGTCGGGAAGGAATCGGTGGGGCGGAACGCCGAATCATCCAGTGGCGCTGACTGATCCGGCCCGGAACCGGGCGGAACCGAGGCGTCCGCGCCGGGCTGGGCCGGAGGCAGTTGCGGAACCTGATAGTTCGGTGCGGCGGGCTGTTGCGCCGGTTGCTGGGCTCCGGGGACCTGGGGTGCCGGATGGGGCTGCGGTGGAACAGGTGCCGCGCCGGCGGGCTGCTGGGCGGGCGCATATGCCTGGCCGGGTGCCACACCCGGCTGCGGAACGGGTGAATACGCCTGTCCCGGTTGAGCCCCCGGCTGCTGGGGCGCGGGATAGGGCTGCGGTGCGGGCGGGTAGGGCTGGGGCTGTTGGGGTGGGTAGTTCGGGGCGGGGGCGTAGCCCGGCGGGGCGGGGTAGGCACCGGCGGGGGGAGCGCCGTAGACCGGGGGTGCGACGTTGTACGGGGTGCCCGGGTGGATGGGGGTGGTGTTGGTGAGGGCGCGGCGGGCGGCCTTGGCGAAGTCGGAGCAGGAGGGGAAACGGTCGGCGGGGCGTTTGGCCATGGCCTTGGTGAGGACGGCGTCCATGGCCTGCGTGAGGCCGGGGCGGCGCAGCGAGACCGGGGGCGGGAGCAGTTGCAGGTGACCGCGGATGAGTTCGCCGGGGTGCGGGGAGTCGTAGGGGCCCGCGCCGATGAGGAGCCAGTAGAGGGCGCAGGCCAAGGAGTACTGGTCGGTGGTGTGGTCGAGGTGGCCGCCGGTCATCTGTTCCGGGGAGGCGTAGGCCAGGGTGGCGGTGAACATGCCGCGCTGGGTGAGGTGGGTGGAATCCTCGCGCAGGCGGGCGATGCCGAAATCGGTGAGGAAGACGCGTTCACCGTGGCCCGCGACGGCGCGCGCCAGAATGATATTGGCGGGCTTGACATCCCGGTGCAGCACGCCGCGCGCGTGCGCGTAATCCAGTGCGTCCGCGACGCCCTCGATGATCTGCACCGCGCGCTCGGGCGGCAGCTGGGTGACATTCACCCCGGCGGCGTCGACCCCGTCGATGAACTGCATGGAGATCCACAGCTGCTCATCCTCGGTGCCGCGGTCGTACACCTCGACGATATTGGGGTGATCGAGCTGCGCCACCAGATCCGCCTCGCGCTCGAAGCGCGCGCGAATCTCCCTGTCCGCGAAGAGTTCCCGATTCAGCAGTTTGAGCGCGGTGAGCCGTCCCAGCCGGGGGTGGCGGGCCAGGAACACCGACCCCATCCCACCCTGTCCGAGCAGCCGCTCGATGGTGAAACCGGCGAATACGTCACCGTTGTTCAACACTGTGACGACCCCCTTCCGGTGCCGTTCGAGTCCGTGAGCCTACGCGCAAAATACCTTCCGGCCGGACGGATTTCAGCCCGGTGTCACCAGCCCCGACTCGTACGCCAGCACCACCGCCTGTGCGCGATCACGCAGATTCAGTTTGGCGAAAACCTTGGACACATGGGTCTTCACGGTCTGCTCGGCCACGAAGAGATTCTCGGCGATCTCGGCATTGGACAACCCGCGCGCGACCAACTCCAGCACTTCCCGCTCGCGGGGAGTCAAAACCCCGAGCGCGGGTGCGGGCGCACGGCGATTGCGGCGCTTGGTGACATCGGCGATGAGACGGCGGGTGACCGTCGGGGCGAGGAGCGCGTCACCGGCGGCGACCACCCGCACCGCGCGCACCAGTTCCTCGGCGGGCGCGTCCTTGAGCAGGAAGCCGCTCGCGCCGATGCCCAGCGCCTCGTACACGTAATCGTCGATATCGAAGGTGGTGAGCATGAGCACCCGCACCGGCGGATCGAAATTGGCGGACAGAATCGCCCGCGCGGCATCGAGCCCATTCATCTCCGGCATGCGCACATCCATCAGCACCACATCCGGGCGTAGCCGTTTCGCTTCCGCCACAGCGGCTTTCCCGTCGGGAGCGTCCCCGATCACGCTGATATCGGGTTGCGCCGCCAGCAGCGCGCCGAAGCCCGCACGCACCATCGCCTGATCATCGGCGATCAACACCGTTATCGCCACAGTCCCACCTCACGCACCCAACCGAGTTTGCCACGCCACGCGCCGAACAGCCGCAGCCATATCGACTTCGCACCCCGACGCGCCGCGATGTCCGGTGAATCGGAGCCCGAGCGCGCCCCGCCCACACACGAACGCGTCCCCCGCACAGGTGGTGCGGGGGACGCGAATCGCGGGAATCAGATCGCGGGGTACAGGTCCGCCGGTCCACTCACGGTGGCGACACCGGGCGTGAGCGGCAGCTCCGCGCGCACCTCGAAACCACCGTCGGGGCGCGGGGCGGCGGTGAGATTGCCGCCGACCGCGGCGGCCCGGGACTGCATGCCCGCGATACCGCTGCCCCCGACATGCTCGGTATGCGGAGCGCTCAGCGCCCGATCGTTGACAATGGACAGGTTCAGCGCGGCCGTGGTCGCGATGCGCACCCACACCGGGGCCCCGGGTGCGTGCCGGGACGCGTTGGCCATCGATTCCTGCACGATGCGATACAGCGCGAGACCGGTGGTGTCCGGTACGGCGTCCAGATTCCCGTCGATGGTCCAGGTGAGCGGTACCCCGGCCCGGCGCGCACCCTCGAGCAGGGCGAGCACATCGGTGGCGGTGGGTTGCGGTGCGTGCTCGGGCAATTGCCCGTCACTGCGCAGCACGCCGAGCAGACCGCGAATCTCGTTGAGCGCGGCGCGCGCTCCCGAACCGATGGATTCGAATTCCTCGCAGGCGGCCGGGGACAATCCGTCGATGCGGTAGGGCGCGGTCTGCGCCTGCACCACGACCATGGACATATGGTGGGCCACCACATCGTGCAGATCGCGGGCGATGCGCGCCTTCTCCTCCAGGATCGCGCGGCGGGCGCGCTCCAGCTCGGTCTCCTCGGATTGCTTGAGCAACTGCTGGCGGGACACCACCACCCAGCGCACCAGCAGACCGAACACCACCAGGCCGGTAATGGCGATGGGCCAGCCGAATCCGGCCTCGGCGAAGCTGTCGCCGGTCTGGGCCATGGTGGTGGCGAACAGCAGCGACGTCGAGATCCAGGCCACGCCCACGATCTGCATGGGCGCGCGCACCGCGACCGCGAAGACCAGTACGAACAGCGACAGGATGTGCACCACCTGGAACGGCAGCGTATTGCCCGGCTGATGCGGTACCGCCAGCGTGATGAGCAGCGCGGATCCGGCCGAGACCGCCCAGCCCAGCGCCGGATTCACCCGCACCAGCAGCACCGGGAAGGCCGCGAATCCCGCGATGAACGGCATGGCCGCGGCGGGCACCTGATGGGTGAGCTGCAACGTCGGCCACGCCACCGCCATGAACACCAGCGCGACGAACACCGTGACGATGTCGAACCACTGCCGGGCTCGCCCCGAATTCACCCGTTTGCCCAAGTTACCGACCATGCCCTCGACGGTAGAGAACTCCCGGCCCATCCACCTCATACCCCCGGCTCATCTTGCACCCCCTACCCCGGTATCACTCCCACCCCGCCCTCCCCCACCTCACCCATCCCCGAACACCCCCGCAGCGTGAAGCCCCCCGGTCACCGCCATTCCTAGCGTCTTCCCCATGAGAGCGTTCCCGTCCCACCCGGGCACTCCGGACCTGGATACACAGCCCACAGCCGGCGCGAGCCGCACCACCGTCGCAGGCATTTCCACCCCTGACAACGACCATCGCGCAGGCCGCTTCGCGACCGATCACACCGTTGAGCCGATCGCGGCCACCGCGGATCACACGCAGCGTCGTGATGATGCGGCAGCGGATCTGCCCGGCTCCGGCACCTACGCACGGCGTGCTGATGCTCCGGGCGCGAGCCCGCTGCACCGGGTCGGCATGCTCGCGGGTGCGGCGACCGTATTGTTCTCCGTCGCAGTGGCTTTCGCGCCGTCGGCGGGAGCCGCCGCGACCGCGCCGGTGATCGCCGAGAACGCGGCAGCGCGAGTCGGGATCATGGAGTCGACTGCCGCACAGCCTGATCCGAGCGCCATCGCGGACGGGTTCGTCGCCGAGTTCGGCTACCGCCCGATCATCGAGGACGGCATGCTGGTCAACCCCGGCGGCGATTGCTCCTCCCCGATCCCGCTCCCCCGCGAGTTCGACACCGCGTGCAAGGCACACGATCTCGGCTACGACATGCTGCGCTACGCGGGTAACCACGGCCAGCCGCTGGGCCCGTGGGCGCGCCAAACCGCCGACGCCGCACTGGATCAGCGCATGCACGAATCCTGCCTGGCCCGCGCCGACGGCCTCTCCCGCGCCCGGTGCCAGCTCATGGCCGGAGTCGCCGCCACCTTCGTGGACCTGAACTCCGCTCGCCAGGATTACGGCGTCCCCGTCCACGAAGCCATGTTCGATTCCACCGATAACGCCCCCGCCCCCATCGTCCGCTACAGCGCCTTCGGTCTGCTGGCGGCCGTATTCGCCGCCACCGCAACCTTCTTCGCCCGCAGATCCCGCAGGCCGAGTCCTGCTCGGGCCGCCGATGCGCGAGCGCCGCGGGTTGCCACGTCACCGGCGGTGGCGCTGTGAGCCCGCGCCCCGGACAGGCCGCGCCTGGCAATTCAACGCGGCCCGCCACGTCGGCACATACCTCGAACAGCACTGTGGTGGAGACCGAATCACACATGAGCCGACAGACCACCCGCGCCGAAGCCGCATATCGCGGTGAGATCCGCCCCGCACCCGGTTCCACGTCAGTGAAGCCGACGTACCGGCCCGAACCTCGCGCCGGGGGCAGTGGTGATGCTCTCGCCATAGATCAGCGCGAGTCCATGGTTACCGGCGGTGCGAGAGATCGGCTCGGGTGGCCGCGGTTCGGGACGACCCTCGGAGTCGTCTTCGGAGTGCTGGCGTCGCTGGCTCCGGGACTGTTGCCGCGAACTCCTTCGGCGCAGGGGATTCTGACGGCACTGCTGGTTCTGATCGGTCTGAGCGTGGTCGGGCTCGGCCGAGTCGCTTTGCGCCGGATGGGGTTCGAGCGGGGCACGGTGCGGGAGCGTTGGCGGATGCCCGCGGTGCTGGCGGCGGTTCCGGTGCTGGCGGCCGCGGTGGCGTGGGCACAGCATTGGCAGAACCGGTTGCGGGATGCGATGGATGTCTCACCGGTTGGCCCGCTGTACTGGGTGCAGTGGGCGATGTGGTCGACCGCCATCGTCGCGGCGGTGGTTGGATGCTGCCTCGGAATTCGCTGGGTGGTGCGGAGATTGGGGCGGCTGCGGAGCCTGCTGGCGCTGGTCGCCCTCGCGGTGACGGCACAGTTCGCGGTGGTGCCGACCGTGGTGGATTGGCGGAAGGCGTCGTATGCGGCGGCTAATGCCTATGTGGATCCGACGCTGGTGCAGCCGGTTTCGCCGAATCGGTCGGGGAGTCCGGTGTCGGCGGCCGGTTGGTCCTCGCTCGGTTCGCAGGGGCGCAAGTTCGTCTCCGGATCGCCCGCACGGGGTGTGCGGGTGTACGTGGGGTTGAATTCCGCGCCGGATTTGAACGCGCGTGTGGCGCTGGCGATTCGGGAGCTGGAGCGCTCGGGTGGGTTGGAGCGGGCGAACCTGGTGGTGACCGTGCCGACCGGGTCCGGGTGGATCGACGGTGAAGCGGCCACCGGATTGGATCAGCGGTTCGGCGGCGATGTGGCGCTGGTCGGATTGCAGTACTCGGACGCGCCCAGCTGGGTCACCTTCGTATTCGGCCGGACAGCCGCGGAGGAGTCCGCACGAGCGCTGTTCACAGCTGTCGAGCAACGGATTTCGACCCTGCCCCATCCGCCGAAGCTCTACCTCTACGGTCAGAGCCTGGGCGCGCTCGGCGGCAATTCCATCTTCGCCACCGACGCCGAACAGGATCGTCGCACCTGTGCGGTGCTGTGGGCCGGACCGCCCGCCAACGATGTCCATCGCGGCGGGGCGACCATCCTGGCGAACGCCTCCGACCCGGTGGTGCACTGGTCGCCGTCGCTGCTGTGGAGTCCGCCGAATCTCACCGGCACCCGCCCGGACGCCCCTGTCCCGCAGTGGCTCCCGGTGCTGAGCTTTCTGCAGACCAGCGCCGATCTGCTGGCCGCGCTGGACGCTCCGTCCGGGCACGGCCACCGCTACGGCACCGATCAGGGCAACGCCATGGGTTCCTGTTGAGCCCGCGAAATAGCGGGCTGAATAGTCAGCGAACTTCTGGCATGGTTGATTCCTGACCCATTTGTCCGTTTCGAAAGGAACATCGTTGACACGAACCTGGTTCATCACCGGCGCGAACCGCGGCCTGGGCCGCGCTTTCACCGAGGCGGCCCTGGCGGCCGGGGATGACGTGGTGGCCACCGCCCGCGACCCGAAGACCATGAGCGATCTCACCGATCCGCGACTCACCGTGCTGCCCATGGACGTTCGCGATCGCGACCGGGTGTTCGACACCGTGGCAGCGGCTTTCGCGGTGACCGGCAGACTCGACGTCATCGTCAACAATGCCGGTTTCGGCCTGGTCGGCGCGGTCGAGGAAGTGACCGAGGCACAGATCCGCGAGCAGATGGACACCAATTTCTATGGCGCGCTATGGGTTTCCCAGGCCGCGATTCCACTGCTGCGCGCACAGGGTTCCGGGCACATCATCCAGATCTCCACGGTCGGCGCGGTGGGCGCGCTCCCGCTGTTCAGCATGTACAACGCCTCCAAGTGGGCGCTGGAGGGGATGAGCGCCTCACTCGCCGATGAGCTGAAGCCGTTCGGCATCACCGTGACCATCGCCCAGATGGGCGGTTTCGACACCGACTGGGCCAAGTCGAGCATGAGGTTCCCGCAGGCCGATCCGGCATACGCCGAGCTACGCACGGCCATCCTCGGCATGCCGGACTATCCGGATCCGGCGGCGACCCCCGCCGCCACACCGCCCACCGATGCCGAGCCCGTGCCGGACGAATGGGCCGACGCCGCACCGGAAGTGGCCGCCGCGGCCCTGCTGGAACTGGTGAACGATCCCAATCCCCCGCTGCGCAGGATTATCGGCCCGAGCGCGCACCTCATGGTCGCCATGGCCCTGGATCAGCGCCGCCAGGACTACCAGCGCGATCCGGAATTCACCTGGCCCGCCTGACCTCCCGGCCCGTCACAGGCGAACGGCTCCCGGCTGACAGTGTCAGCCGGGAGCCGAATTCGCTTATCGCGCTATGCGATCGGAGGGTCAGGCGATCTCGCCGCGCGCCGCCTCGTAGGCCGCGCCGACCCGGTACAGGCGGTCGTCCGCGAGTGCCGGGGCCATGATCTGGAGGCCGACGGGCAGGCCGTCGTCCGCGCTGAGCCCGGACGGGACGGACATGCCGCAGTGCCCGGCCAGGTTGGTGGGCAGCGTGCACAGGTCCGAGAGGTACATGGCGAGCGGGTCGTTGACCTTCTCGCCCAGCTTCCACGGGGTGAACGGGCTGGTCGGGGAGACCAGCACATCGACCGATTCGTAGGCGCGGTCGAAGTCGCGCGCGATGAGCGTGCGGACCTTGAGCGCCTGACCGTAGTAGGCGTCGTAGTAACCGGCCGAGAGCGCGTAGGTGCCGATCATGATGCGGCGCTTGACCTCCGGACCGAAACCGGCCGCACGGCTGAGCTGCATGACCTGATCGGCGCTGTGCGAACCGTCATCGCCGACCCGCAGGCCGTACCGCATGGCATCGAAGCGCGCCAGGTTGGACGACACCTCGGACGGCATGACCAGGTAGTACGCCGCGAGCGCGTGCTCGAAGTTCGGGCAGGACACCTCGATGACCTCCGCGCCCAGATCCTTGAGCTGCGCGACGGCGGCATCGAAGGAGGCGATGACACCGGGCTGGTAGGAGTCCGAGTGCAGTTCCTTGACCACACCGACCTTCACACCCGACAGATCACCCTTCGCGCCTTCGCGCGCGGCCGCGACCACCGGGGCCACCGGCACATTGCGCGAGGTGGAGTCGCGCGGGTCGTATCCGGCGATGACCTCGTGCAGCAGCGCGGTATCGAGCACGGTGCGCCCGCACGGGCCGCCCTGATCCAGCGAGGACGCGCACGCGACCAGGCCGTACCGGGACACGGTGCCGTAGGTGGGCTTGGTGCCGACGGTCGCGGTGACCGCGGCGGGCTGGCGAATGGAGCCACCGGTATCGGTGCCGATCGCCAGCGGAGCCTGGTACGAGGCCAGCGCCGCCGCCGAACCGCCGCCGGAGCCACCCGGAATCCTGGTGGTGTCCCACGGGTTTCGGGTCGGCCCGTACGCGGAGTTCTCGGTGGAGGAGCCCATGGCGAACTCGTCCATATTGGTCTTGCCGAGAATCGGGATGCCCGCCGCGCGCAGTCGCGCGGTGACGGTCGCGTCGTACGGCGCGGTCCAGCCCTCGAGGATCTTCGACCCGCAGGTGGTCGGCATATCGGTGGTGGTGAAGACGTCCTTGAGCGCGAGCGGTACGCCCGCGAGCGCGGAAGCGGTCTTGCCACCGGCGATTTCGCGATCCACCTCGGCGGCGGTCAGCAGCGCGGCCTCACCGGCGACGTGCAGGAAGGCATTGATCTCGCCGTCGACCTCGGCGATGCGCGCGATATGGGCCTCGGTCACCTCGACCGAGGACACCTCGCGGGCATGGATCTTCTCCGCGAGCGCGGACGCGCTCAGCTTGGTCAGGTCGCTCATTCGCCTTCTCCCAGAATCTGCGGAACCAGGAACCGCTGCTCCTCGACCGCGGGCGCGCCGGACAGCGCCTGCTCCGGAGTGAGGCACGGCTGCACCACATCCGGGCGGGTCACATTGGTCGCCGGATTCGGGGAGGCGGTGGCGGGGACATCGGCCGCGGCGACCTCGGAAATCTGTGCGACGTGGGTCAGGATGGAATCCAACTGACCGGCGTACAGATCGAGTTCGTCATCGGTCAAAGCGAGCCGGGACAACCGGGCGAGATGAGCGACCTCGTCCCTGGAGATGGCGGGCACCGCGGGACCCCTTTCGACTGGTTCGAGCGTGGTGATTCGACTCGTGACAGCCTAGCGGGGCGTGTCGGACCGGCGGTGACAGGTGTCGCCCGGCGCTGAATCACGGCCCGCGATACCGTTGTTGGACACACCCCGAATTGATAGGTGACCGATCGGTAAGTGGTCCGGGTCACACGGTTCCCTTCGATTCGATAACCATGACCCGAGGGTGTAAATATTGCGGGACTCGGGTACCCGTCCGAAAGTTTCGGTCGCATAGGAATGAAAGGAAGGCACGTGTCATACCTGCTTCGCGTGCAACTTCCGGATCGTCCAGGCAGTCTCGGTTCGCTCGCTCTCGCGCTGGGTTCCGTGGGCGCCGACATCCTTTCGCTGGATGTCGTCGAACGCGGTGACGGTTTCGCGATCGACGACATAGTGGTCGAGGTACCGTCGGGCGCTCTTCCGGACACGCTCATCACGGCGGCGGAGTCGCTGCACGACGTACAGGTGGATTCGCTCCGCCCGTACTCGGGCATGCTGGACACGCACCGCGAACTCGAACTCATCGACCAGGTCGCCAATGCGCGCGACGACCGGTTGCAGGTGCTGGTCGACGGCGTACCCCGCGTCCTGCGGGTGGGCTGGAGCACGGTCATCGATATGGGCCCGTCCGGTGCGTACCGGGTGGTCGGCAGCCAGAGCGCGCCGTCGACGCAGGCGGCCGAGGCCCCGTGGATGCCACTGGAGAAGCCCGCCGTACTCGACGGTGAGGGCGAGTGGGTGCCGGAGCTGTGGCGGGATATGGACACCAAGCTGGCCGCCGCGCCGCTGGGCAATACCGGCAAGGTACTGCTGCTCGGACGCCCCGGCGGACCCGATTTCCGGCCGTCCGAAGTGGCACGGCTGGGCTACCTCGCGGGGATAATCGCCACCGTTTTGGGCTAGTACTTCTCGAATCGCGCCGGTGTGAGTCAACTCGCACCGGCGCGATTCGTTTGCGCGGCAGGCGTTTTCGCGTCCGTCATCGTTTCGGGACCATCTTCTCAGCTTTTACCTACTATTCAGCTACGTAGGTCATCTACGGTGTAGGTACGTAGATAGCAGAGAGGCAATGACGCCCATGCAGCACAATCGCTCGACCTCGAACCTCCGCCGCGTATCCCTGACCCTGGCACAGGTCATCGGCGCCACCGCCGCCGCCACCATCACCGCGGGCGCCGCCACCGCGGAATCACTGTCCCGCGACGACGGCGCCCGGGACAGCACCCGCTCCGCCCCGAGCCGCAACACACCGCTGAACATGGGCGGCACCGGTATGCACGCCATCGATCCGATGGGCTTCCACCACACCGACTCCAATCCCGTACTGCGCAATCAACATCAGCAGTACCTGCGCGAAATGCGCGCCACCCCGCCCGAAGCCACCCGCAATCGCCCCAATGGCGGCGATCAGACCACCTGGAATACCAATGCGAATCCCGATGGCAGCTGGACCGTCTGCCGCGCCCAGGCGAGCTGGTGCTGATATGACCATCACCATCGCACCCCGCCGCCGCACCCTGGCACCGCTGGCCGTCGCCGTATTGACCACTGCCGCACTACCTTTCGTCGCGGGCACCGCGGAAGCCGATACCCGCGGCGCTCGCCCCGCCGCCAGCTGCCTGTGGGCCGGTACGCCCTATGCCGCCGGCAAGACCGTCGTCGCGGGCGGGGCCACCTACCGCTGCGGCAGCCAGGCGAACGAGCCCTACTGGTTCGGTGAGGGCAAGACCGCCAAGGCGAGCACCGCCGCCACCCCCGGCGCGATCGCCAACCCGATCGGCCAATTCAGCCCGGGCGCACGGCAACCCGGCACCGCCTACAACGACTACTGCACCGGCAACCAGCTCATCGAGGGCACCGATGACGTCTACCAGGTGGTGCGCATACCGGGCGGCGGACTGATGTGGAAGGCCGCCACCCCGATCTCCGACTGGAAGTTCGACTCGCCCAAACCCGCACCGACCTGGCGCACCGCCAGCCTGTGCATCGACGGCGTGCTCACCTAGCCCCACGCACCACCCCTGTCAGGGCTGCCTGCCATGACCGGGATCCGCGCCCGGGTCCATCGTGATTCGCTCCGATGGACTCGGGCACACGCGTCACTCGATCAATTGATCGGTAGCCGCATGACCGTCAGCGGCAGGCCGCTCATGGCCTTCCAATCCCGTTCCGGCACATGTTCGAAACCCAGCCGGTCGTAGAGGCGGCGGGCATCGCGCATGGTCGGCATGGTGGTCAGCACCACCGCCTGCCAGCCTTCCGCGCGGGCGATCTCGATCACCTTGTGCACCAGCGCGGTTCCCACACCCAACCCGCGACCTTGCTTGCCCACCACCAGCATTCGGAATTCCAGCTCGCCGGCGCGGGCGATATCGGCGAATTCGGTGCCCGCGCGGGCCACCGTCACCGAGCCGACCACCTCGCCGTCCGCGACCGCCACCAGGATCTCGGCACTCGCGGCGCGGGTCGCGGTATCGCCGAGCTCGGCGACATACGGGCTTTCGGGGTTCACATGCCCCTCACCCACGTACACATCCACCGTCAGCGCGCCGACGGCCGCGAACTCGCTCGGCTCGACATCCCGGATCGTCACACCCGCGTCACCCATCACCACTCCATCCTCGACCCCAACGCCCCCAACACATTCGAACAATTACGCCACGGCTTCGGGGCCGCCCTCGAGGAGGCGTTTGAAGCCCGCTTCATCGAGGATGGGGACGCCCAACTCCTCGCCTTTGGCGGCCTTCGAGCCGGGGGCCTCGCCGATCACCACGTAGGCGGTTTTCTTCGAGACCGAGGCGGCCGCTTTGCCGCCTCGGATGAGGATGGCCTCCTTCGCGCCGTCGCGGGTGAAGTCCACGAGCGAACCGGTCACCACGATGGACAGGCCCTCGAGGTTGCGCTCGATGGATTCGTCGCGCTCATCGGCCATGCGGACGCCCGCCGCGCGCCATTTGTCGACGATATCGATATGCCACTGGACGGTGAACCATTCCTTCAGCGCGGTCGCGATGGTGGGACCGACGCCGTCGACGGCGGCCAGCTCCTCATCCGTGGCTTCCTGTATGGCGTCCATACTGCCGAGCGCCGACGCCAAAGCCCTTGCGGCCGTGGGGCCGACGTGCCGGATGGACAGTGCCACCAGCACCCGCCACAGCGGGCGATCCTTGGCCGACTCCAGATTCTGCAGCAGCCGCTTGCCGTTCTGCGACAGCGTGCCGCTCTTATTGGTGAAAAGTGTTGTGCCGAGCAGCTTTTCCTCATCGAGGGCGAACAGGTCGCCTTCATCCTCGATCGCGCCGGACTTGAGCAGATCGATGGCGGCCTCATAACCGAGCGCCTCGATATCGAACGCGCCGCGCCCCGCGACGTGGAATACCCGCTCCCGCAATTGCGCCGGGCAGTACTGCTGATTCGGGCAGCGGATATCGGCGTCGCCCTCCTTGGCGGGGGCGAGTTCGGTACCGCATTCGGGGCAGTGCGTGGGCATGATGAATTCGCGCTCGGCACCGGTGCGCGCGTCCACCACCGGACCCAGCACCTCCGGAATGACGTCACCGGCCTTGCGGATGGTGACGGTATCCCCGATGAGCACGCCCTTGCGCACCACCTCGGCGGCATTGTGCAGGGTCGCCATGGCCACGGTGGAACCCGCGACCGTCACCGGCTGCATGACCGCGAACGGCGTAACCCGGCCGGTACGACCGACATTCACCTGGATGTCCAGGAGTTTGGTGGTGGCCTCCTCGGGCGGATACTTGTACGCGATGGCCCAGCGCGGGGCCCGCGAGGTCGCGCCGAGGCGGCGTTGCAGGGCGAAATCGTCGACCTTGATGACCTGGCCGTCGATCTCGTGCTCGATATCGTGCCGATGCTCGCCCCAGTAGGCGATGCGCTCCAGCACCGGTTCGATGCCCTGCACCCGAACGGTGTGCGCGGAGACCGGCAGCCCCCAGGCCGCCAGCGCCCGGTACGCCTCGTATTGCGATGCGGCGCTGAAGCCTTCGGTGCGGCCGAAGCCGTGGCAGATCATCCGCAGACGGCGGCGCGCGGTGACGGCGGGATCCTTCTGGCGCAGTGATCCGGCGGCGGTATTGCGCGGATTCGCGTACGGCGCTTTACCTTCGGCGACGATCGAAGCGTTCAGGTTCTCGAAATCGGCGAGCGTCATATACGCCTCACCGCGCACCTCGAGCAGTTTCGGCACCGGGAACTCGTCGGTGCCGACCAGCTCGTGCGGGATATCGTCGATGGTGCGGGCATTGAGCGTGACGTCCTCGCCGGTGCGCCCGTCACCGCGGGTCGCGCCGCGCACCAGCTTGCCGTTCTCGTAGACCAGGTTCAGCGCGACGCCGTCGATCTTCACCTCGCAGACGAAATGCGTATCGGCTCCGGTCTCCACCTCGACGCGGGTGATCCAGGCGCGCATCTCATCGGCGTTGAACACATTGTCGAGCGAGTACATCCGCTCCAGATGGTCCACCGGCGCGAACTCGGTGGTGAATCCGCCGCCGACCACCTGGGTCGGCGAATCGGGCGTGCGCAGATCCGGATGCGCGGCCTCCATGGCCTCCAGCGCCTGGAACAACTCGTCGAACTCACCATCGGTGATGATCGGCGCGTCCCGCACGTAGTACCGGAACTGGTGATCGCGCACCTGCTCCGCCAGCTGCTGCCACGCCACGCGCTCGTCCCCACTAGCCGGGGTGATGTCGATGCCCGATTCGCTCACAACCTGCACATTAGCCCAGCCCACCGACACCTTCGCGCAGCATTCCCGCACGTCGCGCGGGTCGAGCGGACATTCATCGGGTGTGGGAACACCGGTGCGGGCGGGCGGGTTGTCAGCGGTATGGACATCGCCACCGCGATCGAATTCGCGCGCCCGCAGCACAACTCGATCCTGACCACCATTCGTAAGAACGGGCGGCCGCAGCAGTCGAATGTGACGCACTGGGTCGGGGACAACGGGGTGATCCGCATATCGATCACGGCCGATCGGGCCAAGTACTTCAATCTCGTCCGGGAGCCCTGGGCCGCGCTGCACGTGAGCAGTCCCGACTTCTGGTCGTACGTGGTCCTCGAGGGCGAGGCCGAGGTGTCCCCCGTGGCAGCCGAGCCCGATGACGCCACGGTCGAGGAATTGATCGCGTACTACCGGGCGGTCAGCGGCGAACATCCCGATTGGGACGACTACCGCCGGGCGATGGTGGCCGATCGGCGCGCGGTGGTCCGGATCAGGCCGAACCACGCCTACGGTCTGACGCGCTGATCGGGTTGACCCGGTATCGCGTGCGATCGGCGATCGGACCTCGCGCCCGCCTCGGCTCAGGCCAGCACCGCGCCGCCGTCGAGGGTGACGATGCTGCCGGTCGCGTGCGGCTGTTCCAGCAGGAACAGGAACGCCCGGGCGATGTCTCGCACCTCCCCCACGCGGCCCAGCGGCGTGTTCGCGGCGGTATCGCGGTAGAAGTCCGCGAGCACCTCTTCCGGGAGCGCCCACAGCGGGGAACGAACGACGCCGGGCATGACCGCGTTCACCCGGATCGGGGCCAATTCGACTGCGAGAGCACGGGTCAGGGCCTCGATCGCACCGCAGAGGCTGGACGGCACCGTGGAACCGGGTACGGGGCGCGGGCTCGCGGTACCGGTGGTGAGGGTGATGGAACCGCCGGGTCGCACCCGCGATGCGGCGGCCTGGACGGCGGCGAGCACGCCGAAGTACCTGAGTTCGAAGAACTTTCGGGCCGCGGCGATATCCAGATCCGCGAGCGGCGAGAGCAGCAGCGCCTCACCGGCGGTGTAGACCAGGTGATCGAACGGGCCGATTTCCTCGAACAGTTCGCCGATCCGTGCCGTATCGCCGAGATCGGCGACGAGACCGGTTGCACCCGAGGGCAATTCGGCCAGGGCGCGTTTCACCGATTCGTCGCGGCTGGAGACGACGGTGACCCGCGCACCCTGTTCGGCGGCCTCGGCCGCGACCGCGAAACCGATGCCGGAGGTACCGCCGAGGACGACTACGTGCTGGTCCGTGAGGGACATGGGGTGTGCCTTTCGATCGGAAACTGTCCTCTCACTCTCGGCTCGGGCGGTGTCGTCCGTCCAAGACCTATATCCACCGCTGTAATACCCTGAGGGCATCATGGGCGATCTCGATCTCCGTAAACTGCGCTATTTCGTCGCCGTGGCCGAGCAGCTGCATTTCGGCCGGGCGGCCGAGCGGCTGTTCATCGCCCAGCCGGTGCTGTCCCGGCAGATTCGAGCCCTGGAGCAGGAACTCGGGGTCGCACTCTTCGAGCGGGACCGGCGCGGCACCGAATTGACCGCGGCGGGTGAACAATTGCTGACCGATGCTCGGCGACTGCTCGACAGCGCACAGGCCGTACAGCGCCGGGCGGTACGCGCGGCGCGCGGAACCGGTTCCCTCACAGTGGGATTCATGCCGGGGCTGATTGTCACCGCACCCGTGCGGGCGCTCGCCGCCCGCCATCCCGGCCTCGATATCGAACTGGTGCGCACCACCTGGGACGACCAGATCGCCGTATTGCACGACGGCCGGGTCGATATCGGTTTCGTGCGCCCGCCCATCGATCCCACCGGGCTGCGCGTGCGCGAGCTGTATACCGAACCCAGGGTCGTACTGGTGTCCACCGGACACCGACTGGCGGGTAAGCAGGCGGTGGAGATCGCGGATCTTGCCGATGACGTGCTTTTGCAGAGTGTCGAGATCGTCCCCGAATGGCGTTCCGTCGCAGGCGGATCGGAGCAGCCCCCGGTCCCGGCGTACCGCAGCGTCGAGGAAAAGCTCGAACATGTGGCGGCCGGGCGCGGGATCGCGTTTCTGCCGCTGTCGGTCGCGACCTTCTACACCCGGCCCGATGTCACCTATATCCCCGTCTCCGATATCGCGGACGGGCAGGTGAGCCTGGCGTGGGCGGCCGATCGACACGGTCCGCTCATCGACGAATTCGCCGCTCTCGCAGCCGAATAACGCGCCCGGCGGCTCAGTTCCCGGTGGGTTCGGGCAGTGTCTCGCCAGTTTCCAGCAGGGTCTTGAGGTTGGACAGGATGCCGGGCCAGCCCTCGCGGATACCGGCGAGCATGAGGCTTTCGGGGCCGAATCCGTTGTGCACCACGGTGAGTTTCACCGTCTCCCCCACGGGCGTGAGCTCGAAGGTGACCGTGGAGCGGGGTTCGGTGGAAAGCCGCTCGAAATCCTCGGCGCTGAAACCGAATTGGTCGGCGAACGCCCTGTCGACGGTATGCCACGTGTAGGACAGGGTGGTGTACGGATCGGCGGTGACGATCACCTGTTCGGGATCCTTGCTCACCCAGCCCTGCTGTTCCCAGGTCATGGATGAACCCGGCCGCCAATCGGTTTCGAAGGTGGCGCCCCAGTAGCGACGGGTGAAGGCCGGATCGGTGAGTGCCTGCCACAGGCGCTCGGGCGTGGTTCGGATGTAGGTGGTGTAGACGAATTCCTCACTCATGGTGACGCTCTCCAATGCGGTTTTGAGGTCGGCCAGGGCGTGCACCCGGCCGCGGTCATAGCGGTTGATCCAGCGCTCGGCGATGGCGTTCACCGGTTCGGCATTGAGGTAGTGCAGTTTTTCGCGGCCGCGCCACCGGGTGGTGACCAGATTCGCGGCCTCCAGCACCGCCAGATGCTTGCTGACGGCCTGGCGGGTCATAGCCAATTCCGCACAAAGTTCGCGCAGGGTTTGGCCGGTGCGATCGTTGAGACTGTCCAGCAGCCGACGGCGGCTGGGGTCCGACAGCGCCTTGAAAACCTCGTCCACCTGCACCTCATTCGAACCGGAACACCTAATGCAACCATTGGGTTGCCTGTTTGATGATAGGCAACCGTTCGGATGCATGTCAACCAAATCCATTCTTGCGAAACATGTCCGATACGGGCGAGTCGCTTTAACGCCCGCGTACCGGCAGGATGACCAGGGTGTTGCGCAGTTTTCAGGTGGCGAACCACCGATCCCTCGCCGAACCGCAGGAGTTGCGGCTCACCCGCGGCAACGGCCCGGTCGCCGCGCCCGTCACCGCCGTCTACGGCGCTGCCGCAACCGGCAAGACCAGCCTCGTCGACGCCCTCGACCGGATGCGGGACGCGGTGCTCAACTCCGTCACCGGCTGGGACCCGTTCTCCGGACCGGTGCGCACCCCGCACCTCGGATTCGCGGACCGCCCTTCGGAATTCATCGCCCAGTTCGTGGCCGAGGGCTGCCCCTACACCTACGGCTTCCGGCTCGACAATGCCGATGTGAGCGCCGAATGGCTGCATTCGCATCCGCACAATCGCAAGCGCATCGTCTTCGAGCGCGCGGGCGAGGATATTCGCATCGGGCCGATGTTCGAGGCAGCGCGCTACGGGCTGGGCGCAGTGGTGCCGCTGGTGCGCCCGAATGCCTTGCTGCTGAGCCTGTCCGGGCAGTTGTACGCCGAACCCCTGGTCCCCGCCTACCGCTGGTTCCAGTCGCTGCTGGAGGTGCAGTGCGGCCAGCCCGATTCGGCCGATATCGCACACCGGGTGGGCAGTCACATCTCGCGCTCCACCGATCACGCGGTGCGATTGCTGACGCTGCTGCGCTCGGCCGATCTGGGCATCACCGATCTGCTGCTGCCGGGCGACGATCCCATGTACGGCGACTACCTACGCGACCTCGACAACGATATCGCCACCACCACAAAGGAAATCGAGTCCTGCACGGTCTCGGCGAGCTATGCCGAGGAGCTGTTCCTCGAGCACGGCATCACCGTCGTGCTGTTGCAGCGCGAACTCTCCAACCTGTTCGCCGCGCGGGACGCGCTGTACTCGCGCATGGTCAACCGGCGCGGTGTGGGACTGGGCCTGGTGCACGAGGGCATCGACACCGCGTTCGACATCACCGACGAATCCAGTTCCACCCTGGCCATGCTGCGGTTGCTGCCGCCCATGCTGGATGCCCTCGATACCGGCGGGGTGCTCATCGCCGACGATATCGACGCGCAGCTCACGCCCGAGACCGCGGACAGCCTCATCCAACTGTTCCAGAATCCCGAAACCAATACCCAGGGCGCGCAATTGGTGTTCACCACCGCCAATCGCACGCTGATCGATCGCGGCAACGGGCGCTCGCAGACCAAGCGCACCACGGTGTGGGGCATGCGCCGCACCGCCATCGGGACCTCCGAACTGCAACCGCACTGAGCGCTACGGCCCGATTCAAAGCAACTCTTCAGCTACTGTCCGGCGGCGCGCGCCGCCGGACGCGCCTAGAGTGGATGCCATGCTCATGCAGCTGCTATTCATTCTGGTGATCGGTGGTGCGCTGATCGCGACCATCACGATGTTCCGGCGGGGCCGGGGCAGCGGGCCGATAGCCGAACCCGAATCCGGCTTCCTGTACGTGACCGGGGTGAGCCCGCTCCCGAACGCCTCGGGTGAGCAGTATGTGACGATCAGCGGCAGCATTTCCGGGCCGATGGTGGTGGCGCACGAGGTGTACGGACGCTTCGCCTGGGACGTGAACCAGTGGCCCGCCATCGGCGATCAGATTCCGGTGACCTATCCGGCGGGTAAGCCGGACCACTGGCAGCTCGCGCATCCGGGCGTGCGGCCGTACTTCGGCTCTCGGCAGCAGCGCAATCCCGGCAACTGAGGTTTCGGCGAGGTAGGGCTGACGCCTGGGCACCACCGACGCCTCAGCGGCGGACCGCGGCGATATTCCGGATCTCCGGACCGCCGTCGGTGTCCGGGCGGCCGACGGACGCGGCCTGTTCGGCCCAGGTCTGGTGCGTGGTGTCCCAGCCGTGCTCGTGCAACCACTCCTCGATATCCGCACCCAGACCGGCCGCCTCGGGCTCGCCCTCCTGGGCCCCGGAGACCAGCCGCCGCAGTGCCAGGAACGCACCGCTGTTCGGGTCCACGGCGAAGGTGCTGAGATCGAGACGGCTTCCCGGCGCGGACAATTCGGCAAGGGTCGCCAGCACCCGGCGAGCATCGGGCCGCAGCAGGTATCCGAGGACGCCCTCGTCCACCCACAGCGTCGGCTCATCGGGCCGGAATCCCTGCGCGGGCAGGGCTCGCGCCCAGTCGTCGCGCAAATCGACCGGCAATACCCGCCTTTCGTAACGCGGCGTCGCACCGCCTCGCGTCAGTACGGGTTCCTTGAACTCGAACGTCTCGGGCAAATCCAGTTCGAAGAATCGGGTATCCGCCGGGAGATCCATCCGGAACGCCCTGGTGTCGAGCCCCGCGCCGAATACGACTATCTGCCGAATCCCCTCGCGCACAGCCGCTTCCACCCGGTCATCGACCAGCCGTACGGCCACGGTGCGGGCCGGGTAGAACAGGTCCAGCACCGGCGTGAGCTGATCCCACCGCTCGGCGAAGCTCGGCTTGGCGGCGTCGACGAACCATTGCGCGAACGGATCACTGTACAGCCGGTCCGCGCGCTCGCTCTCGCGCGCCCGGACCACCGCGATGCCGATCGCGGTCATGGCTACCCCGGCAACCGGTACCGGCGCTGCTGCTTCGGTCATGATTGACTCCCCATTTCGACCCGCGGCCCGCGGTAGTCAGCGGGCCACCGTCGACGCTAGACGGCCGGAGGCAACCGTGCGGCATTGCGCTGGAAGTGAAAGCCGTTGCCGCTCACTCGAAGTTGATCGACTCCGGTTCGTCGGCGTAGACGGCGGCGGTCTCGGCGGCCAGGGTCAGCGCCTGCCGTGCCCAGGACAGCGGTGCGCCCGCCAGCCCGCACGCGGGCGATACCAGGACCTGTTCGGCCAGCAGACGGCGGGAGAAGCCCAGCCGATCGATCAGGCGCACACCGGGTTCGGCGATCTCACGCCAGGTGACCGGCTTGTCCGGAGCGGTCGTGGGCACCAGTCCGAGTACCAGATGCCTGCCGTCGTCGAGCAGTTCGCCGACCCGGTCCAGATCCCTGACGCCGATCGTCGCCATATCGAATCCGATTGCGGCGGCACTGCTTCGGCGCAGGAACCCGAGGGCGGGTTTCGAGGCGCAGGTGTGCACCAGCACCGGGCCGGACTGCACGTCGATCACGGTGTCGAGAATGTGCAGCGCCTCCGGTTCCGGCATGGCGCGCACGGTATTGAGCACGCTCACCCCGCGCAGGGTGCCATCCAGAATGTCGGTGAGCAGCGGTTCGTCGAACTGCACCAGTACATCCGCGCCCAGCCGCTTACCGATTTCCGCCGCGTGCGCGGCGACGCCCTCGGCGAGGGATTCCGAAAGATCGCGCACCGCACCGGAATCGGTGAGCACCCGATGCCCGAGCGGCAACTCCACCTGCGCCGCGAGCGTCAGCGGTCCGGTGACCTGCACCTTGATCGGCCGCCCGCTACCCGCGAGACCCGCCGTCTCCCAAGCCTCTTCGAGCGCGTCCATATCCGCGCGAAGCAGATCGTTCGCGCGCCGGGATACCGCCCCGGGCCGCACCGCGAGCCGATAGCCGCGCGTGGTGCTGTCGAAGCGCATATCGACCAGCAGCGCCGAGACCCGCCCGATCATGTCCGAACCCACACCGCGCCCGGGCAGTTCGACCAGGTGCGGCAGCGCGCCCAACTCCCCCACCACCGTGGTGGCGGCCTCCCGGGGGTCCGCGCCCGGCCACGAACCGACGCCGGTGGCGATGCCGCCCTGTAATACGCCGGAACCGCTCTCGATCTCGCTCATCCACGTACCCCGTATCGCTCGGCCCTACAGATTCGATTTCCGGCACTGCGCACCGGCACAGGCCGAGGCCCGGGATCGGCGCACGTTACCACCGGGCGATACCCGGGAACATCGCGGTGCCGACCGCCCGCGCCGATATCCAGTCGTGCGTTTCAGCCGAACGCACACCGCACTATCCGGTGGGGCAGGGTGCGGTACGTCGGCCGGCTATCGCGTGGCCGGTCTCACTGCGCGCTGTCCGAAACCAGTTCGGTTGCGGGCGAATGCGGTTCGCGGCCGGTGCCGGTGATGGTGCCGCTGCCGATGACCTGATCGCCGGTGGCGTCGGGCAGGTAGAGGACCACGGCCTGGCCGCGGGCGACGCCGGTGAGGGGTTCGCGCAGGCGGACGATGAGGCCGCCGTCGACGGCCTCGGCGACCGCCGGGGCGGTGCCGCCGTGCGCGCGCACCTGGGCGACGCAGTCGATCGCGCCGACGGGGGTTTCGCCGGAGGTCCAGATGGCGCGATCGGACAGCACCGTCCAGACCTGGAGATCCTCGGCGGAACCGACACGGACGGTGCCGGTTTCGGAATCGATATCGGTGACGTAGCGCGGCTTGCCGTCGGCGGCCGGACCGGGCAGGCCCAGCCCCTTGCGCTGACCGATGGTGAACTCGTGCACGCCCTTGTGATCGCCCAGCTTGGTGCCGTCCGAGTCGAGCACCGCACCGGGGCGGATGCCGATCTTCGCGCCCAGGAACGCCTGGGTGTCACCGGACGGGATGAAGCAGATGTCATGGCTGTCGGGCTTGTTCGCCACCGCGAGACCGCGTTCGGCGGCCTCCTCGCGAATGCGCGGCTTCGGGGTGTCGCCGACCGGGAACATGGCGCGGGACAGCTGCTCGGCGGTCAGTACCGCGAGCACATAGGACTGATCCTTGTCCTCGTCCACCGCGCGGCGCAGCACACCGTCTTCCAGGCGGGCATAATGCCCGGTGACGACGGCGTCGAAGCCCAATGCCACCGCGCGATCCGCGAGCGCGGAGAACTTGATCTTCTCGTTGCAGCGCAGGCACGGATTCGGGGTTTCGCCCGCGGCGTACGCGGCGACGAAATCGTCGATCACGTCTTCCTTGAAGCGGTCCGCGAAATCCCAGACGTAGAACGGGATTCCGAGCACGTCGGCGGCGCGGCGGGCATCACCGGCGTCCTCCTTGGAGCAGCAGCCGCGCGAACCGGTGCGCAGCGTGCCCGGGTTCGCGGACAGCGCCAGGTGTACCCCGACCACCTCGTGTCCGGCCTCGACGGCGCGCGCGGCAGCCACCGCGGAATCGACGCCACCACTCATCGCGGCAAGCACTCGCATCTCTAGAAGCCTCCTTTCGCGCCGGCCATTCCGGCCGCCTTCGCCCGATCCACGACCTGCGGCAGCGCGGCCAGCAGGGCGTCGATATCGGCGTCGGTCGAATTGTGTCCCAGGGTGAATCGCAGTGACCCGCGCGCCAGTCGCGGTTCCACACCCATGGCCAGCAGCACATGGGAGGGTCCGGCGACACCGGCATTGCAGGCCGATCCGGTCGAGCATTCGATCCCGGCGGCGTCGAGCAGCATGAGCAGCGAATCGCCCTCGCAGCCGGGGAACGTGAAGTGGACGTTGCCGGGCAGTCGGCGGTCACCGGTCGGCCCGTTCAGAATGGCCTCGGGCACCTCGGCGAGCACGCCGTGTATGAGCCGATCCCGCAGCCGGGTGAGTTCTACTGTGCGCGTGGACATTCCGGCGACCGTTTCGCGAATCGCGGCGGCGAGTCCAGCCGCGCCCGCCACATCGGAGGTGCCCGAGCGCAGATCCCGCTCATGCCCGCCGCCGTGGAACAGCGGCACCGCGGACACCTGACGGCCCAGCAGCAGTACGCCGACACCGTGCGGCCCGCCGACCTTGTGCCCGGCGAAACTCGCGGCGGCCAAACCACTCCGGCCGAAATCGATGGGCAGCTGCGCACCCGCCTGCACCGCGTCACTGTGCATGGGCACATCGAATTCCTGTGCCACGGCCGCCAATTCGGCGATCGGCTGTACGGTGCCGACCTCGTTATTGGCCCACATGACGCTCACCAGCGCGGTGTCCTCGGCATGCGCGGCCAGCGCGTCGCGCAGCACCCGCGGCGAGATGACGCCCTCGGCGTCGGCCTCCAGCCAGGTCACCTGCGCACCCTCATGCTGTTCCAGCCACTCCACGGTATCGAGCACCGCGTGATGCTCCACCGAGCTGACCAGAATCCGGGTGCGCACCGGATCGGCGTCCCGCCGCGCCCAGTAGATGCCCTTGACCGCCAGATTGTCGCTCTCGGTGCCGCCCGAGGTGAAGATCACCTCCGAGGGCCGCGCCCCCAGCCCCGCCGCGATCGATTCCCGCGACTCCTCCAGCAACCGCCGCGCCGCCCGCCCCGACCCGTGCAGCGACGACGCATTGCCACCGGCCCCCAGGACAGCGGTCATCGCCTCGACAGCGACCGGAAACATAGGTGTAGTGGCCGCGTGATCGAGGTAGACCGTCTGGGCACCGACCGGACCCGGGAAAGCCGACTTCATAACCGATAGAGCCTAACCCATCGTTGACCTGCGAAATCTCAGGGGATCCCCTCAGCGGTGCAACCCACCGGCCACCGCCGGGTATTCCCCGGGCGGCAATCGCTCACGGTTCCAGACAGGTCATGGTGTGCAGGCTCCACGCCGCGGGATCGGGCCAGTCCTGCCCCAGGGATTTGACCGCGTGCTCGCGGCGCACCCCGTCGGGACATTTCACCGACAGCACGATGTCCGAGAACTCCGCTTCGGTCGGCATGACCGACATCATCTTCTCGAATTCGGGATTCCGGCGGCACAGGTCGAAGATCTCCGCCATTCGCTCCGCCGGAACCACCGCGGGGCAGAAGATCATCAACCACATCGCGGACCGTCCGGCAATCAACTCCCAGGAGTCGCCGAACGACTCACGTGCACCGGGGTTGGTGAACAACTGCACGGGCATATCGACGGGATTTCCCTCCGACGGCACCGGCATCCAGGGGAAGTACTCCTTGAACGACTTATTGGTGGCCATAATGCGGCCCTCGGGGTTCTTGGCGAAGTAGGCGGGACCCGAAATCGATTCCAGCAGCGCGATATCGCCCGGCGCGAACTGCGGGGGCCAGCTCCCGGTCTCGTCCGGCACCAGCCCGGGCAGTACGGCCGCGGCGATCTTCTTTGCCAACGCTTTGGGCATACCCAGCTCATTACAGATATCGACCAGCACCGAGTTGGGCATCTCACGGTCGCCGCGAAAGTATTTGGCCAGGGTCGCGGGGCTGGTATGGACCGCCTCCGCAATTTCCCTACGGCTTTTTCCGACCACACGCGCGGTGGTGTCGAGTTCGTGCATCAGGCGCAGGAAGTGATCCCTGGGCTGTACCAGTTTGTCGAACGGTGGCTTCTTTTCGCGCCTTCCACCCGCGTTCGCCATCTCGTCAGTGGAGCTTTCCGAGTGCGTCCGATAGGGCTCGGGACGCGCCGTCCACCGCGGTGGCCGCGTCGATACCCGAGGTGAAGGTCACCGTTGCCACGGCGCCGTTGTCCAGGCGGCCGATCGCGCGGGCTTCGAAGAGTGCGGGATTGATGCGGGATCTGCCGCCGCTCACCTGCGCCGCGTTGCCGATCTGGAGCGGGTTCGAGATCTGGATATCGTGCGCGGAATCGAACAGGTCGACCGCGCCCTTGGCATCGTCGTACATCCGCTTGGGTTCGGTTGTGCGAGTGAGCGTCACGTTGATCGCGGTGGGATCGTTCCTGCCCGATTCCACCGTCCAGGTCGGGGATACCGAAATCGATTTACCGGTGAACGCCTGTGTGCGGCAACCCGCGCCGGGGGCGATGGCGGAGAGGGTTTCCGGGGAGATGAGGCTGCATTGATCGGGCAGTTCTGTGATCGTCTTGGCCGCGGTCTTATCGGAGGAGGAATCCGAATTGGCGACGACGACCGCAATAACGCCACCGATCAGCACTACGGCGGCGACCGCCCCGCCGACCAGCCACATCGTCCCGGGGTTACGCGGGGAAGGTGCCGGTGCGGCGCTCGGCTCTCCGCTATCTCGCGCGCCAGTCGACCTGACAGTCGGTCCACCGTTAATCATGCCTTGCCCCAATCGAATTCACGCCGATAACACTGGGACGGGACGTTAACAGACTGTGCGCGAATAGGTGTTCAAGAGAATGGGAAGGGATAGACAACATCGGTCGACCTGTTCGGACAGCTGCCCCGCCCACGCGGCACGCCGGCGCCGCCCGCGCGGTACGGGCGGCGATCCGGCAGCCGGTTTCGGCCTATTCGGGCTGGTCGGAGAGTTGTACGGTGGCGGTGGCGCGGCCGAAGATCTTGCGGCCCGCGTGGGTGGCGGTGAGGGCGATGACCGCTTGATCGGTGCCGGGGTCGAATTGTTTTACGCGGCCCTGGAATTCGATGGTGCTGGGGCCGTCGGCGGTGACGGGGACCGGGCTGGTCATGCGGACGCTGTACTGGCGCAGGGCGGCGGGGTCGCCGACCCAATCGGTGACGAATCCCGCAGCCAGGGCCATGGTCAGCATGCCGTGGGCCACGGTGCCGTCCAGGCCGACCAGGCGGGCGGCGGCGCCGTGCCAGTGGATCGGGTTGGTGTCTCCGGCGACGCCGGCGTAGTTGACCAGATCGCCGAGGGTCAGGTCGACGACGCGGTCCGGTAGTCGATCGCCCTCGGTCACCGAACGTGCCGCGCGGGTGCGGATATTCGGCGGTACGGGAGTGCGGGAGGGCTCGGCAAGCTCGGGGGCGAGGGTCACGACGCGGGTTCGCGGGGTCGGCTGGCGCATGATCTTCGACAGCGATTCCACGATTCCGGCATTCGACTCGGACGGCGCGGAGCGGGCGATCAGACCGGTGCGCGCGGTGAGGACGACCTGTTCGTGCTGGTTGGTGACGATGTTCTCGACCACCAGCAGATCGCCGCCGAAGGCCTGCCGGAACGAGTGCAGGGAGACATTGCTGGTGAGGCGGTCGCCGACGACGATCGGGCGCAGATAGTCGAAGGTCTGGTCGGTCTGCATCGTCGAACTGAGGTCGTAACCGGTGAGAATCTCGCCGAGCGCGTCCTGCACCGCGCCGACCAGCAGCGCGCCGAAGGTCGGCGAGGCCACCAGCCCGGGATAGCCGTACTCGGCCGCGACGCTCTCCACCCGGTGCACCGGATGAGCATCTTGTACGGCGCGGGCGTACTCCCGCACCTTCTCGCGCCCGACCTCGTAATGGTCGGCGACGCGATAGCGGCGACCGACCACCGACAGGGCATGGGCGACCGGATCCAGAACTGCGACGACCTCCACGTAAACCCTTCTCCTTCGCTCGAAGTTTCGCTCGCGCAGTAGTCGGAGCTGACGACCACTAAGGATTGCTGCGAATGCGCCAGCACGCTGCGAACGACACGCGAGGTCAAGCGGGGTGGAAGGGTTCGAGCGCCTTTCAGCGCGGCGATCAACCGGGTCAGTGCCGTAAAGCCTGGCTCGGCGGATGACCGAAGACGCGCTTGTAGTGCTGGGCGAATCGCCCCGGATTTCCGAATCCCCACCGAGCCGCGACGATTGCGACGGTGTAGCCATCACTGGGTTCGGCGGCCAGCAGATCCTGGCGGGCATGTTCGAGCCGCAGCTGTCGCAGATAGTCCATGGGGTTCATCTGATATTCGGTCCGGAACGCGTATTGCAGTGCGCGCGGACTGGTTCCGGCGTGCGTGGCGAGCTCGGTCACGGTGGTCGGCGACAGCGGATTGGCCCGCAGATAGTCGACCGCGCGCTGCAGCGCCGTCGCCGGTACCGCGCCCGGACCGCGTCGCGGCTGCGCGTCCATCCCCGTATTCGGGAAGACCGACAGGGCGGTGGCCGCGAGGGTGCGGGTCAGGTTCTGCACGATCAGTTCGGTGAGCACCGAATCGGGTGCGGTGACCTCGTGGTGCACCAGATCGAACAGCCTGCCCCACATGCGTTCCCGGCGTGCGTCTATCGGCACCAGGGAGGTGAATCGGAAAGCGCCGGTGTCGATTCCGGATTGCGCGGCGGCATCGGCCAACTCCCCGTAAGGAATATGCAGCAGGTTGGTGTCATGGCTCTCGCAATCGGTGAGGATGGTCGACCCGATCGGATACACCGCGAGCTCATTGCGCTGCTGGCGCAGATCATGCCCGTCCCCGCGCAATCGGATGCGCCCGCCCAGGGTGCGCTGGAAGTAGACATGGTCGCGAATCGGCTCGATCCGGCAGCTGTAGCCGAGTGTGCTGCGAATCTTGGTCGCCATGATCTGCTCGCACACCGCAGTGTTGGTGCGCACCTGTGACCGCGGCGCGGCGCGATGGAACCGGAGCTGATTGTCCGCGTACATCTCGGTCACATAGGCGATGGTCTCCTCGGCGTCATTGGACGCCAGCTCCGCCCGTCGCATCTCGATGAACAGCGTCTTGTCGTCCACGCCCGCCTCCTGCGATCTCGAACCCGATTCCGGCCCTCCAATATTCGGCCGGGTCACCCGGATGGATCGTTTTCGGCGGCCACCCGAACCGCTCGACGCTGCCGGACCCGCCGCCCCGCCCTAGGATCGCCTCAGACGCAGGCACATTCGGGGCGGAGCATTGGGGGCCGCGCCGAGAAGGAGGGGGTATGCCGGAGTCCGAGGACAGACAGAATTCCGGGGCGCTACCGGGTCCACCTCAACCGGGGCAACCCGCACCCGGTTGGCAAGGCGCAGCACCCGGTTGGCAAGGCGCAGCACCCGGTTGGCAAGGCGCAGCACCCGGTTGGCAAGGCGCGGCACCCGGTTGGCAAGGCGCAGCACCGGGTTGGCAAGGCGCGGCACCCGCGGCCGGTTGGCAACAGCCGCCGGGCACGATGCCGCCCGGATACGGCGCACCGCCGAATCCCTATGCCCCGCAACCGAATGCCGGGGGCTACGGCATGCCGCAGCCGCAGCCGTTCGCGCCACCGCCGCAGGGTGCGCCCTACGGCGGGCCGCCGTACGGATACGGTCCGCAACCGGCGTATTTCACGCCGCCTCCGGCCCGCCGGGGCGGTAAGACGCCGATAATCATTGCGGGCCTTGTCATTCTGCTGGTGCTGGCGCTCGGTATCACCGCGCTGGTGGTGCGATCGGGCGGCGACAGCGGTTCGACCCCGGAACAGCGCGGGCGGACCGCACTGGCCACCGCACAGGTGCGGATGCTGCATACGGCCGCGGTGCATTACACCGGGACGCTGACCAATACGCCGCTGGGGCGATCCGGGCTGCACGTGGATCTCACGGTCACCAATGTCGGGGATGCCACCGGAACGGTCTCGGTGCGCGACAGCGCGCGACTGGACTATCTCGGTGTCGGGGGCAAGTCATTCCTCACCGGCGACAAGAGCGCCTGGATCTCGCTCGGACTGGATGCCGACAATGCCGGGGATTACGCCGATCATCCGGTGTTGATCGGACCGGATCTGTTCGGCGTCGATCTGGCGAGCACGCTCGCGCCCGCACGGCTGGCCCTGGCGCTGGATCCGAACGCGGTCCGGGACAAGCCGATTCGCGTCGGTACGCCGGTGACCATCGGCGATCACGAATCCACGCCGATCACCAGCGGCGGCATCACCACCTACGTCCGGGGCGTGCGCCAGGGCGGGGCAACGCCGACCACGAGCGCCGACGGCGATCGGCAAAGCGATCCGATCGTCGATCGGGTGGTGAGCGATACCGATCCGGATCCAATGTCCGGGGATCCGGACCTGCCGGAGTTCACCCTCGACACCGAACCGCTGCAATCCGATGACGCCGGGGACATCTACGCCCAATTGCCCGGCCGCATAGACGGATTGGACAAGGCCGTCGATTCGCGGGTCGCCCTGGACGGCACCCTGAACGGGCGCTTCGTACAGAATCCGTGCCTGGGCACCTGCACCGTCGAATTCACGATCAAGAACACCGTCAAGACCGCACCGGACATCGTGATCAAGACGATCGCCTACGAGTACACCGTGTCGGTGACCTCGTCGGTGCCCATCGCGACCGGACCCGACTGTGCGGGCTCGGGCACCATGGCCCCGAACAGCTCGGTCACCCTGCGCTGCACTGCCACCTACGACGCCTATCGCATTCGCGCGGGCACCACCGTGCCGATCAACGCCTCCGCCCAGGTGATCATCCGGGCATTGGACCCGGAGCAGGTGCGGGCGCTCAAGGATCAGGTGCAGGGGCGCGGCGCGAATTCGGGCAGCATATCGCCGGAGATCCCGGTGACCATCGCCGACGACTGGAACGACTACACCGCGGCGGGCGGCAAGCTGTCCAAGGACGACTGGACCGCCGCGCGCACCGCGCTCGGCGACCGGTCGAAGCCGAGCACCCCACCCGCTCCGAACACCGATTGGCTGGCCCCGGGCGCGACGCAGAAGGTGCCGAGCGGTTGGGGCAGCCCGTCGGCCAACAGCAAGACGGGCCGGGCCGGACGCGATGCGAAACCCGGCGTGCGCTGGGCGGATCCGAACAACAAGGGCAATTCCATTCGAATCGACAAGGGCGATCCGAACAATCAATTGCCGTCGCAGCAGGTCGACCACGTGGTGGTCAATGTGAACGGTCGTATCATCGACAGGTTCGGCAATCCGATCATCGCGCCCAAACCCTCCAAGACCGCGGAAGCGCATATCCCGCTGTCGGAGTGGCTGACCTGGAAGACCTGGGATCATCCATGAGCAAGGTCCGATTCCCCTATATGCGCAGCGCCGTGATCGATGCCGTTGCGACGCTGGCGGATCCGCAGTACCAGCGGCGGGTCTGGATCGATCGGATACTCCCCGATCCCGCCCTCGTCGATGATCTGGACGCCAATATCCATGTGCTGTACGACGACTGCCGGGTACTGCCCGATCCGGACGACATGATCGGCGATGTGCTCATCGCGGGCGATGAGATCACCCGGTTGCGCGCGCTCGGCGCGGTGCTCGATCCGCTGATCGAGCGCCTGGGCGATAGCGCCGACGCGCACTACCTGGCCGATGCGCACTGGCCCGCGGTCGTCGCCGCCGCGCGCGACGCCCTCCCCGCGCTGATTCTGGCCGGTGGCTGGACCGCCGAAGCCCAGGATTCCTAGAGCGCGTCGAGGAATTCGCGGATCAGCGGATCGGTCAGGTGCGGGTGGGTCCAGGTGATGGTGTGGGTGGCCCCGTCCGCCTCGATGGTCTCGACGCGGGTCGGCCCACCCAATTGCCCGGCCAGTTTCCGCATGCGGATCTCGGTGTGCACCACATCGCCGGCACCGTGCAGCAGCAGCGCCGGGGCGGTGATCCCATCGATGCGGTCCTCGATGCCCTCGCGTTCGAGCAGCGCGATGATGGCCTGTTCCAGACGGCGGCGGTCCGAGCGCTCCCACTTCTCCAGCCAGTAGCGGCGCTGCTCCCGGTCACCGCCGATCATCTGTTCCGCGATGAGCCGGGCGATCGGCTCCAGCGGTTCGGTCCCGAGCACCCATTGCTTGAGCAGGATCGACTTGTACCCGGCGTATTCCTCGGGGTTGTAGGCGTCGGCGCGGGTGCCGATGAGCAGCAGGCCGCGTACCCGGGCGGGTGCGAGCAGGGCGGCATGGAGGGCGACGATGCCGCCGTGGAACAGACCGCCGAGGACGACCGCGTCGAGTCCGAGCTCATCGGCGACGCTCCAGCAGTCCCGGGCCAGCCGCGGGTAGTCGAAGGGCGTTCCCGGATCGCGGGTTTCGCCGTGGCCGCGGGTGTCGACGGCGATGACCCGGTAGTCGGGCGTCAGCGCGGCCAGCTGTGGCTGCCACTGGGAGGCGTCGAGCAGGATGTCGTGCACCAGGATGACGGCCGGGCCGTCGCCGCCGGTGTCCAGATAGTGCACGGCGGCTCCGTCACCGGTGGTCACGAACGGCATAGCGCTTCCCTCCCAAGGACTTTCGTTTGCGCCACAGCCATGCCCGCGACGCCGGCTCGACGATAACAGGAACACGTTCTAGCCAGCGCGTCCAGCACCACCCCCGGCTCGACCGGGAAAACCCCAGGCCGCGGGACTTTCGCGGTTACGCTGGCCAGCGGAACTCGAAACTCGCAGGGAAGCCTTCCGACCCGAGGAGCTACCGATGAGCGCAGGCACGTCCATCCCGTCGAGCTCACCCGCCACCGGCGATCTGTCCGGCCTCATCGGCAGTCATCTCATCTACGCCTACGACAACGGCTGGAAATACGAGCTGTACGTGCGCAACGCGGAGACGGTGGAATTCCGCTGCCTGATCGGGCCCATGTTCGGCCGCTGGTCGAAGAATCAACCGGCCAAAATGGTCCGGCTGGGCGCGGATCTGTACAAGCTCGCCTGGGTGGAGCCGACCGGGACCACCACCATCGTCATCCTGTGGCTGGACGAGCGGCGCGTGCACACCACGATCACCTATCCGCAGTGGATGCTCGACTATCCCGAGAGCACCCTCGGACTCTACGAGGACAACGCCGACGCCATCATCGCCGACCGCGAACGCGGGCCGACCTATCCCCTGACCCTGGTCTCCTCCACCGGGCAGGTCACCTTCCTGGAGCGGTGCGCACCCGATGACGACACCGTCATCGATCGGCCCCCGAACAAGCTCCCGCTGGGGTATGCCGCGCGCACGAACTGAAATACCTCTGAAACAGAGGTATTATCGAGGGCATGGCCGACCCACACCCCGATGACGCCGATGCCGAACTGTTCAGCCTGCTGTTCAGCTCCATGGGACGACTGCGCCGCCAGGTCGGCCGACTCGCCGGGCGCACCTTCGACGAGCCCGCGCTCTCCGGCACGCAATCGGAATTCCTGCGCCTGGTCGGCCGCAGGCCCGGCATCTCGGTGAAAGAGGCGGCCGCCGAACTGGGTTCGGCCGCCAACAGCGTCTCCACCCTGGTCACCGAATTGGTGAAGACCGGACTGCTGGTGCGCGAACCCGATCCGCGGGACCGGCGCACCATGCGCCTATCGCTCACCCCCGAATCCCAGCGCATCGCCGATGCCACGCGGCAGCAGCGAATCACGGTGGTGGCGCGGGCCTTCGAACAACTCACCGCGACGGAGCGGGACGAACTGCACGCCGGACTGCGGGCCATGGCCCGGCTGACCGATGTGCTGCACGACTACGAGCAGAACCGAGGCGACAGCAGATGACCGACTCCCCGCCCGCCGTCGAATGCGCGGGCCTGACCCATCGCTACGGCAGCCATACCGTCGTCGACGACCTGAGCATCAGCATCGCGCGCGGTGAGGTGTTCGGCCTGCTCGGCCCCAATGGGGCGGGCAAATCGACCACCATCAAACTGATCACCACGCTGACCCCGATCCAATCCGGCGCGGTGCGGATCTTCGGACTGGACGTGCGCACCCGGGCCGCCGATGTCCGCTACAACCTCGGCTATGTGCCCCAGCAGCTTTCGATCGAGGCCGGGCTGACCGGTCGCCAGAATGTGGACTGGTTCGCCCGGCTCTACGATCTGCCGCGCAAGGATCGCGCCCGCCGGGTGAGCGAAGCGCTCGAGGCGATGGATCTGACCGAGGTGGCCGATCGGCTCGCGGGCGGCTACTCCGGCGGCATGATCCGCCGCCTGGAATTGGCGCAGGCACTGGTGAACCGGCCCGCACTGCTGGTGCTGGACGAACCGACCGTGGGCCTGGATCCCATCGCGCGCGACAGCGTGTGGCAGCGGGTGGCCGAATTGCGCGCCGAGTACGGCACCACCGTGCTGCTCACCACCCACTACATGGCCGAGGCGGACGCGCTGTGCGATCGAGTCGCACTGCTGCACAAGGGAATTCTGCGCGCCACCGGATCCCCCGCGGAGCTGAAGGCGGCCGTCGGACCCGAGGCCACCCTGGAAGACGTGTTCCGGCATTACGCGGGCGAACAGCTCGAAGACACCACCGAAGGAGCCATGCGCAATGTCCGAAGCACTCGCCGCTCGGCCGCCCGTATGGGCTGAACAGCCCGCGTTCACCCCGATCCTGGCCCCGCGCGGCTGGCGGCGTATCCCCCGGCTGGCCTCCCGGATCGGCACCTTCGCGCTGGTGGAGGTGCGCAAGCTGCGCCACGATCAAACCGAGATCCTCACCCGCGCAATACAACCCGTGCTGTGGATGGTCATCTTCGGCACCACCTTCGCGCGCCTGCACACCCTGCCCACCGGTTCGGTGCCGTATCTGGATTTCCTGGCGCCCGGCATCATCGCGCAGTCGGCGCTGTTCATCGCGATCTTCTACGGCATCCAGATCATCTGGGATCGCGATGCGGGCATTCTCACCAAACTGCTGGTGACCCCGACCCCGCGCGCGGCGCTGATCACCGGAAAGTGTTTCGCCGCGGGCATTCGCGCGGTCGCGCAGATCGTGGTGATCGTCATAGTGGCGCTGCTCATGGGCGTCGGACTGACCGATAATCCGCTGCGCATCCTGGCGACGGTGCCCGCGGTGTTCCTGGGCACCGCGTTCTTCGCCTGCCTGTCCATGACCATCGCCGGTCTGGTGCAGGCCCGGGATCGACTGATGGGTATCGGCCAGGCGATCACCATGCCGCTGTTCTTCGCCTCGAACGCGCTGTACCCGACCGATCTCATGCCGGGCTGGTTGCAGGCGGTGAGCCGGGTGAACCCGCTCAGCTACGAGGTCGACGCACTGCGCGGGCTGCTCATCGGCACCCCCGCCGATCTCTGGCTGGACTTCGGTGTGCTGACGGTCGCCGCCGCGATCGGTGTCGCGACCTCCGCGGCGCTGCTGGGCAGGCTGGTGCGATGAGGCGGTACCGCCGCATGACGCACACCCGGCGATGATCACGGGTTTGACGACCGGTTTGCCGGGAACAGCGTGGGTGTCATATTCACCCGCACAAAGGATTTCTCATGATCGTCCTGGGAATCATCGTCCTGCTCGCCGGAATCCTGCTCGGCATTCCGATTCTGACGACCGTCGGCGTGGTGCTGCTCGTCGCCGGCGCGGTGCTGATGCTGCTCGGCGCGGTCGGGCGGCCGATCGGCGGGCGCAGCCACTACTTCTGATCGGCCCGGGCGACACGCTCTTCGGACCCCGGTCGGCGCGGGAAAACGCGACCGCCCGCCCCGAAAATATGTTGTCCGCGAAATCGGTTGCGTACCTTTGCTGGAGATCCCGTCACACGGGTAGTGTTACCGCGTCGGCGGGACCAAACCCGGTCGTGCGACGCCCAAATGTGTTTTCGGAGGTGGCGACGTGACGGTGCGACAGGGGAACGCTCGGTGAGCAGCGAAACCCGTGAACTCACGGTGCAGACCAGATCCGCCGGGGCAGCCGTGGTGCTGGCCGCGGCCGGTGAGGTCGATATGGTGTCGGCGCCGAAGCTGTCGGCCGCGGTGGCCGAGGCATTGGCCACCGGCGCCGAGTTGATCGTGCTGGATCTGTCCGAGGTCGGATTCTTCGGTTCCGCCGGGCTCAGTGTGCTGGTGCAGGCGCTGGAGACCGCCGGTGATCGCACGGTGCGCGTGGTCGGGTCGTTCCCGGTGCGCCGCCCCATCGAACTGACCGGGCTGGATGAGCTGCTCGATGTCTACGAGACGCTGGAAGCGGCTCTGGCAGTCGAGGATTCACCGCACGAGTAGGCGCGCCCTCACCGGGCGAAATGCATTTGCAGCGTGGTGCCCAGCGGGGTGGTGTGCATGCGGACCAGATCGCACAGCTGATTCACCAGCAGCAGCCCGCGGCCGCCGCGCCGAAGTCCGGGGGCCGGAATGCGCCCGGCCAGCGGATCGGAGATATATCCCCGATCGCGGACCTGGCAGACGATCTGCCTGCCCACCGTCCACAGCGCGAAAATCCCGCGGCCGCCGCCGTGCACCACGGAATTCGTCGTCGCCTCGGCGACCGCCAGTTCCAGGTCGAGGCCGCGTTCGGCGCTCAGTCCGGCAGCACGGGCGAACTCGGTGACGGTGTGCCGAATGCCGGGCAGGGACGCCTCATCGAAGTCCAGGACGTCCGTACCCGTCGGCGGTGCGGGCAGCGCCTGGTTGTAGGCCGCCACGACGCGCCCGGGATCGTAACTCGGGCTGACCTTTTCGATGCCGGTGTCGATGCTGGTCGGATGGCTCATGAGGGCGTCCCGCACCACCCCGGGATCGAGTCGCGCGATATCGTACGGGCACAGGATCGTCACCGCGCGCCCCGCGAACGCGGTATTGATCAGCGCCTCGTGTTGGGCGCAGGCCGGATACTCCAGGGCCGACCGTCCGGCCCAGATCGGTTCGCCGATGATCCGCACCCGCGTGTTCGGATGGCGATCGGTGAAGGCGCGCAGTACGCCCGGAATGATCCGGCCCGGATTGCGTCCCGCGACGGACATATCGAGCAGTCGCACCGCCGCGGCGTCCGCACCGAGCGCATCGCGCAGCAGTGCCAGATTCTCCGGGGGCACCGCGACCGCGACGGGTTCGGCGTTCGCCAGCCCGCCGCGGATGAATTCCATTGTGCCCGCCAGGTATTCATCGCTGTCGCGATAGAAGAAGGCCGGGTGTAGGAAGGGGTCCGCCGGGGTGCCGCCGGTGTCACTGCTCATGGATTCGCCTAGGTATGCGGTCGGCCGGGTCCTCGCGCGTGCTGGCGCAGTCGCCGGAATTCGATGACGATGGGGTACCCGCGCTGCGGGATGGCGTATGGGCCCTGGTCGATCTCGAGGGTGTCGGTCAGGGTGCGCACGATATGCCAGCCGAGCCCGCGGCCGTCCGCGTCGACCATCGCGGCGGTGACGGCCGCGATGCGCGCGGACAGCCCGTGCTCGTCATAGCTCAGGTCGCAGTCGAGGGTGGAGCCGGGCACCGCCGCACCGATCACCACGGTGGCGATCTCATCCAGGGCGAGCCGGATATCGCTGACCTCGTCGATGCCGAAATCCGCTATATAGGTGACGGTTTCGGCGAGAGCGCGCAGCATGACCAGCTGATCCGGCGTGGCGGACACCCGGAGCCCGACCGTGGTCGGGGCCGAACACGATTGCGGGGAACCACTATTCATGTCACCCTCCGTTCTGGAATGCTACGCGATCGCCTGGATCGGAATTCACGACCGTCCGGGCAATCGGACAACCTGGACGAAGAAGTCATCGATTTGCTTGATGGCCAGCACGAATTGGTCCAGATCGACCGGTTTTGTCACATACGCGTTCGCATGCAACTGGTAGCTGCCCAGAATGTCCTCTTCGGCGGCCGAGGTGGTGAGCACGACCACCGGGATATGCGAGAGCTCGGGATCCTCCTTGATGCGCCCGAGCACCTCGCGGCCGTCGTATTTCGGCAGGTTGAGATCGAGCAGAATCAGATCCGGGCGCGGAGCCAGCTCGAACGCGCCGCGCTGATACAGGAAGTCCAGCGCCTCCGCGCCGTCCCGCGCCACGTGCAGGGTATTGCCGATCTTATTGTGCTCGAAGGCTTCCCGGGTGATGAGTTCATCACCGGGATCGTCCTCGACGAGCAGGATGTCGATGGGCCGGGCCAATTGCGTCACTCGCGAAACTCCTTGTCGGGGACTGTGGATTCCTCGGATCGCGGCGAAGCGTCGAAGAGCGTGAAGTAGAAACGGGTCCCGCCGGTGTACTCCGGATCGATCCAGATCCGGCCGCCATGGAACTCCACGATCTTCTTACACAGCGCCAATCCTATTCCGGTTCCGCTGTATTCGTCCCTGCTGTGTAACCGTTGGAAGATCACGAAAACCTTATCGGCGAACTCGGGTTCGATACCGATACCGTTGTCCGCCACCGAGAGTCGCCATCCCGGCAGCTCACCCGGCTCGGGTTCGCAGCCGATCCGCACCACCGGCGGCACGCCGGGACGGTGGAATTTGATCGCGTTCCCGATCAGGTTCTGCCACAGCATGATCAGCAGCGTCGGATCGCCCGTGATCTCGGGCAGCTGTTCCGGGCGATCCAGGTGCATTCCGGTGTCCTCTGCCGAGGCCAGGTTGGCCACTGCTCGATCGAGTGCCCGATCCAGCCCGGTTCTAACCGAATCACCGTCCACCCGGCCCACCCTGGAGAAGGTCAGCAGATCCTGGATGAGCACCTGCATGCGCTTGGCGCCGTCCACCGCGAATTCGATGTACTGCTTGGCGCGGTCGTCGAGTTGATCGCCGTAGCGTTTCTCCAGCAGCTGGCAGAACGAGGCAACCTTGCGCAGCGGCTCCTGGAGATCATGCGAGGCGACATAGGCGAACTGCTCCAGTTCGGCATTGGAGCGGCGCAATTCCACCGTCTGCGCGTCCAGATCGGCGGCCAGCGCGGCCAGCGCGGTCTCCTGGACCCGGGTGGATTCGAGTTCGGCGACGATGCGGCGGCGCATACCCTCCACCGCCTCGCCGACCGCCGCGAGATCGGCGGGTCCGGAAATGCTGATCCGATGGCCGAAATCGCCGTCCGCGACGCGCTCGGTCGCCGTGCGCAGCGCGTGCAGCGGGCGGGCGATCAACCGCCGCACCAGCATCATGAGCGCGAGCCCGGTCAGCAGGAACGCGGTCACCATGCCGACCAGGGCGGCATTGCGCACCGTGCGCTGCCGCATCAGATCGTGATTGCCCTGCCGTACGGCCGCGGCCAGATTCGTGCTCTGGGTCGCGAATCGTGTTCGCACCTCGTCGAACTCGGTTTTGCCGCGCGCGGCGGCGGCGCTGTCGAGCGGGCGCGGGGCGCCGGGGGTCACGGTGACGCGGGTCGGCTCGGCGAAGTCGCGGCGCCAGATGTCCGCGGCGTTTTCCACCGCGTCCAGATCGTCCAACTGCTCGGGCCGGTCGTGCAGGAGTTCGCGCAGCCGGGCCACCGACCGCGCCTCATCCTGCCTGCCCTCGGTGTAGGGAGCCAGGAATTGCGGATCGGCCGCGATGGCGTAACCGCGAATCCCGGTCTCCTGGTTGGTGAGTGCGGCCTGCAAGCGGTACGCCTCGGTGGCGGCGGGCTGAAGCTGGCCGGAGAGGCGATCCGAGACCGTCGTGGTGCGCGCGATGGCGAGACCGGCCACCCCGGACCCGGCCACCGCGACGATCACCATGAGCGCGAGCACCAGCTGGAACCAGGCCTGCACGGTCATATGACCGGTCCGGTTCAGCACCCGATCGGTTCTGTTCATCGGCGGTCCGCGGTCCAGCGCAGGTACATGGCCGCGACATCATCGGCCAGGCCGCCGCGCTGTTCGGCCAGCGACTCGGCGCGGGCGATGAGCTCGTCCAGGAAATCGTCCGGGCGTTCGGCGGTCACCGTGCGCGCCAGCGCGAGCAGACCCTGTTCGCCCAGACGCTCGTCCCCCGGGCCGATATGCCCTTCGAACAGTCCGTCGGTGAACAGCACCAGACCTGCCCCGGGCGGTACCGCATGTTCGTGTATCGGCCAATCCGCTTGTCCCGGAAAGAATCCGAGTGCGGGGCCGCCCGGCACCTCCAGCCAGGACACCCGCTCGCCGGTGCGCACCAGCATGCCGGGATGACCGGCCCGCATGACCCGGATGGTATGGCTGCCGGGCAGCAGGGTCACCGTGGTCAGGGTGGCGAAGGTATGCGGCCCGGTGCGTTCGGCGCGCAACAGCTCATCGAGCAGCCGGAACTGCCGGACCCCGGTGATCCCGCTGAAAACCAGTGTGCGCCAGGCCAACCGCAGTGCCACCCCGGTGGCGGCCTCATCCGGGCCGTGCCCGGAGACATCGCCGATGAGCACGTGCACGGTACCGTCGGACTGCTGCACCACATCGTAGAAATCGCCGCCCAGCAGCGAATGCGCGCGACCGGGCCGATACCGGGACACCACATCCACCGCCGGATCACCGCGGAACAGTGGGGTGGGCAGCAGGCCGCGCTCCAGCCGGGCGTTCTCCCGCGCCCGCATCTGCCCGGACCGCAGCGCCACCGCCGCCCGCTCGGCCTGTTTGCGCTGAATCGCGTAACGCACAGCGCGACCGAACAATTCGGCTTCGACGCGCCCCTTGACCAGATAGTCCTGCGCACCCGCGGCCACCGCCGCCGAGCCATTGCGCTCCTGATCCAGTCCGGTCAGCACCACCACCGGGACGTCGTCGTTCACCGCCCGGATGCGCGCGAGCGACTCGAGTCCATCGGAATCGGGCAGGTGCAGATCGAGCAGCACGCAATCCGGCGGCGCCACCGCCAGCCGTTCGCAGGCGAGCGCCAAACTGCGCACCCAGTCCAGTCGCACCTCGAGGGCAACCTCGGCGACCAGTTCCTCGACCAGCATCGCGTCGGCTTTATCGTCTTCGACCAGCAGCACCGTGAGTTCCCGGTGCCGCATGTGCCCGCTGGACATCGATCGCATCCTCCTTCGGACGCTCACCATGTCACACCCCGGGCCGCGCCGGAAGTTGGTGCACGGTGTGCGCGCGTCGCCGACCGGCCGAGAGCGCGGCGCTCACGGCAGTGGCGCCAGATACGCGGCCGCGTGCGGAACGGCCTCGGCGACGTGTACCGCGGAGATGCCGACCCCGATTCCATCGAAGCCCCAGAATTCCGGCGTGCGAAAGAGTTTGCCCATCACCAGGGCCGTATAGGAGCCGCCGGTGAGCAGGTTCCGGGTGATCTCGTTCGAATTGTCGATATCGAGCAGACGGCAGTACGCGTTGTCGATGTCCTCGAAGCTCTGCCCCGTATAGGAGGTCACGACCACCATGATCGAAGTCACCTCCGGTGCGAGCTGGGCCAGATTGAACGAGATGACCTCGTTGTCGCCCCGGCCCTCCCCGGTCTGGTTGTCGCCGGTATGGCGGACCGAACCATCGCGGGAGAGCAGTTGCTCGTGATAAACCACATCCAATAACGCGTCACCGCCGAACAGCAGCGCCGCGATATTCAGGTCGATCCTGTTCGCGACGGTGCGCTCGGCATCCCAACCCAACGCCACCGCAACGCATTCGAGCGCAGAGCCGTCCGGGTGCTGTAGAAGAATTGCCACCGGGTATCACCTTTCGTCACCCCGGCTATGCCCGGTCCACCCCGGCCGAAACGGTTCGATCAATCGCGGAGGGCTTGCTCGCGCAGGGTGTCCAGGGTCCGGCACAGAATGCGCGAGACCTGCATTTGCGAAACGCCGAGCAACTCGGCGATCTCGTTCTGGGTGCGGAATTCGAAGAAGCGCAGCACCAGTACGCGCCGCTCCCGCTCGGGCAGCTCCGCGATCAGCGGCCGCACCGCCAGATAGTCCTCCACGTGCCGATATTCGGGATCCTCGGTACCGATCGCCTCATTCAGGGCGATGGCGGTATTGCCGTTCTCGTTCTCGATGGCCGCGTCGATCGAGGCGGCCTGGTAGGCATTGCGGGCCACCAGCGCCTGGGTGACCTCCTCCATATCGACCTGGAGCTCGGCCGCGATCTCGCGGGCGGTGGGCGCGCGCCGCAGCCGATGGGTCAGCGTTTCGGTCACCGGGCCGAGCAATTGCTGAATCTCCTTGACGCGCCGGGGAACTCGCACCGACCAGGTGAAATCCCGGAAATGCCTGCGCACCTCGCCCATGATGGTCGGAATGGCGAAGGCCAGGAAGCCCGAGCCGAAACCCGGATCGAAACGATCCACCGCGTGCAACAGCCCGAGCCGGGCGATCTGCAGCAGATCGTCGAAAGTCTCACCGCGCCCGGAGAATCGGCGCGCGATATGTTCGGCGAGCGGCAGACAACGCGCAATCGCCGCTTCCCGCAGGACTTTTCGGTGCGGATCCGCGGGGTCCGTACCGGCCAATTCGATCAGCAGCGGTTCGATGTCGTCGTAGCTGTCGCCGCCGCGACCTCTGCTGCGCGCGGGGTCGCCACCGGCCGGAGTACGGAGCTGGGTTCCGTTATGCACTGTGACACCCTCTGTCGTCGCGCGGATGCGAATCGACTGCCGGGGTCAAGGACAGCGGTCGTGGAGACCACAACTCAGCCTAGCAGCGATTCAGAGCACGAACCGGGTATGGCGGTCGTAAGTGGGTATCCGGTCGTGCAGCGCGCCTCGAATCGCCGCTGTCGCACCACCCTCGAGAACGGGAGTCAGGAGATTCCGCATGTCCAACGCCTCACAGACGAACCACGATCGGGAGCCCCGGCTGCTGGACGCCTTCGTACAGATGGCGGACACCCTCGTCGACGACTACGACGTCGCGGAGCTCCTGCACGGCCTCGTCACCCGCTGCGTGGAACTCCTCGGCGCCGCCGCGGCCGGAATCCTCATGGCCGACCAGCGCGACGGGTTACATGTGCTGGCCTCCTCCTCCGAAGAGAGCGGCGCCCTCGAACGCTTCCAGATCGAAGCCCGCGAGGGTCCGTGCTGGGACTGCGTGCGCTCCGGGCAGCGCATATTCTCCGACGATCTGGCCACCGATCCGAATCGCTGGCCCATCTTCGGTCCGCGCATGCTCCGGGAAGGCTTCACCACGGTGCACGCGTTTCCGATGCGGCTGCGCCAGGAAACCGTCGGGGCCCTGAATCTCTTCGGCCGGGAGCCGACCGGACTGCCGGACAGGGATATTCGCGTCGCGCAGACACTCGCCGATATCGCGACCATCGGGATTCTGCAGGAACGCGCCATCCACCGCGCCGGGGTACTCACCGGACAATTGCAGAGCGCGCTGGTCAACCGGGTCGCCATCGAACAGGCCAAAGGCATGCTCGCCCAGGCGGGCAATCTGGATATGAACCGGGCCTTCCAGGCACTGCGCGGATATGGACGACGCCGCAGCACCCGATTGTCGGAGGTGGCACAGCAGTTGATCGACGGCGTCCTGACACCGGAGGTCATTCTGACCGAACAACCCCCCGAGGGCAGTTGACCGAATGCGTCAGCGCACCCCGCGCAGCGGTGTGAGCAGCCGGTTCTCGCGGGCGTACTGGCCCGGCGTCTGACCGCGCCAGCTGCGGAACGCGGTGCCGAACGCCGAGACGCTGGCATAGCCGAGCCGATCGGCGACGCTCTCCACGGTGAGGCCGGTACTGAGCAGTTCCTCGGCGAGCAGGCCGATGGTCTCGGAGCTGAGTTCCCGAAAGGTGGTGCCCTCGGCGGCGAGTCGGCGGCGCAGCGTGCGCACGCTGATACTGAGATCCGCGGCGATATCGGACTGTTCGGCCAGTCCGTGCCGGTGGATGAGCAGCTCGCGCACCTGCTCGCTGACCCCGAAACGATTGCGGCGGCGCTGCACGATCTCGGCGCACTGCTCCTCGTAGAGCTTCATGCTGGCCGGATTCGCTTGCGGCAGCGGCAGTTCCAGCGCGGCGGTGGGCACCGTGAGCGCCGATCGGGTGGCGTCGAAGATCATTTCCGAGACACCGAGCAGGGTGGAGACCGCCTCGTACATCGGATGCATGGGCAGCGCCAGTTCCAGCCGCACCGCGGGCAGTCGCAGCGGCAGCAGATCCTGCTGGGTGATGCCGATCGCGACCATATCCCGCTCCAGGGTGAACCGCCGCAATTCGGGCGGCACCGCGCTGTCGTCCCGAATGATCTCCACCTGTGCGCCTTTGGCTTCCAGCCGGATCTCACCCGCCGCGAAGGACAGATCCAGATAGCGCAGGCCGAGTTCGAGCGCCTGCCGCAGGGTGGCGCTGGTGCTGAGCGCGAAACCCCAGATTCCCAAACTGGTCGGATGACACAGCATGCCCGCCAGCAAACCCAGACCGGGTTCGTCATCGGTGCCCGCCACGATATTTCGCATGAGCGCGAATTCCTGCTCACAGGTGATCATGACGTCCGGGTCGCTGAGATCGTCCGGCGTTATGCCCGTTCCCGTCAACACATTCCGCAGCGGCAGCCCGCGCTGGACCGCGAATTCGACCAGCAGAGCGGCATTGTGGATGGCGCGAAGACGCCCGGGCGCTTCAGACATGTCGCCATCTTCGCAAACATCCGGCTCGCGACTACCCGAAACCCGTGCGCACGGCACGCGGTGACAGAGTTCGCGTCACCGTCCCCGGTATCCCGGCCGATCGATGTTCGTCCGGGATGACGGGTGCGGCGGCTGTCAGACCCGAACCGGGAGTTTCGGGTGCCGGTGTTCGGGGGCCTGCACGGTCAATTCGGTACGGTCCGAACCGGGTTCGTCGCGGCCGACGATATCGGCGAAGGCGCGGTCCACCGCGTCACCGCGAATGGCCCGCTCACACCGTTGCGCCAGTTCACGGCGATCGGTTCCGGGCTGTTCCAGCGGTTGCAGCACCAGCTCGGCCACCACGCCGCGCGAGCGCAGCACCCGGCGGAAGGAATCGGCCATGGTGTCGATGCCGACGAAACCCGGGACGGTGCAGACCTCGCCGTGCCGATCCAGATAGCGCAGGCGAATCGGCTGCACCGGGGTATCGGTGTCGATGGCCGCCTGGAACAGTGCGGGCCGCAGGCGGCCGTGCGCCCGGCCGCACCAGGTGGTGCCCTCCGGGAAGATGCCGATGCGCTCACCCGCGGCGAGCCGTTCGGCGATGCGCTGCACCACCCCGGGCAGTTCGCGCAGGCGTTCGCGCTCGATCGGAATGACACGCACCTTACGGGCGATATCGCCGAGCACCGGCCACTCGATCATGTCGGCACGGGCCACGAAGGCGGTGGGCTGCACCGCCGAGAGCGCGATGATATCGGTCCAGCCGATATGACCGGCCACCACCAGCGTGCCGCGCGGTTCCGGCACGGCACCGCGCCGGTCCACGACGCGAACCTGAATTCCACAGCAGGACAGCAGGGTTCGGGCATACCGCGTTTGCAGCCGACCGCGGAAGCGACGCGGCGTGGCCAGATAGGCGATCGGGAAGGAGACCGCCACCGCGCCGATGCCCGCGATCCGGGCCGCGAACCGCAAACGGCCTGCCTCAGGGGCGGTTTCGACGCATTCGGGTCCGCACGGGCTGGACGGCATCCAGGCGTGCGCGGTCGGGGCGGCCGGCGGGCATTCGAGTGCACCGGAACCGGGAGAAAGGAAGGCGGGCATCATGAGTCATCACCGCTCGAGAGTGGCTACCGCGCCCTGCAGGCGCTCGAGGTAGCGGGTGTTGATGGTGTCCAGGCCCAGCAGGGCGACGAAATCGGCGACGGCGAACTCGGGATCGTGTGCGGGCTCACCGCAGATCTCCGCGCCCAGGCGCAGGTAACCGCTCAGCAGCGGCGGCATCTTCGGGCGGGCCGGGGCTTCCAGCTCGTCCAGGGTGCGACCGTCCACGACGACCGGGTTGTACGGACGCACATGCCGATCGGCTTGCAGCGCATGCTTTTTCAGCAGCAGGTCACGCACGCCGCGCACGTTCACACCGGGCGCGTCGGCCGGGGTGGCCTGCATCGGCACCGAGACACAGCCCATGATCCAGTCGTAACCGGTGAGCTGGATGTAGTGCAGGATGCCCGCCCACATCAGGGTCAGCACCGAACCGTTGCGGTGATCGGGCACCACGCAGGCGCGGCCCATCTCCACGATTCGGTTGCCGGTGGGATCCAGTGCGGCCAAATCGAATTCGGTCGCGGTGTAGTAGCCGCCGGCGGCGGTCACCTTGTCCGGCGGCAGCATGCGGTAGCAGCCGACGAATTGTTCGGTGAGCTCATCGCGCACCAGCAGGTGATCGCAATGCTCATCGAAACGGTCGGCGTCCAGGCCGGTGCCGTTATCGGGGATGCTGAAGCCCGGTTCGGCGGCGAACACCTGATACCGCAGGCGCTGCGCCGCTTCCCGATGCTCGGCATCGGAGGCGACAACCAGGGAGTACTGGGAGCGGCCGGTGGTGCGGGGCGGCTCCGGAGCAACATATGACTCGCGTGGGAGCAGGCTGGAAGTCGACGCTGCCTTGGTGGTCATACGGTTGATCAAGCCAGTCCCAGACTGCGCCGGAGCGACCGCCGGATGGCCTCTCGATGCCAGTCCGGTGAACGCGACGCAGACCACACCGCGCGTTCATCCGACCGCTACGAAACGTTCCCTACCAGGACTGATGCTCGTATCCCGAGTGGGTACACCCCCCGCCCGAGCCCTCGAATCGAGTGCCCCGCAAGCGCCGGAGATGGCGACTCTACGCCTCGCTCGCGGGCCTGTCCGCGCCGGGTCGGTCCGCGAACAACAGCGCGGTATCGCCGAATTCGTGCCACAGATATCCGGTGTCCAGCGCGATGCGATAGGCATGCCGCACCACCTCCGGTCCGGCGACCGCCTCCAGCAGACGCAGATGTGAGGCACCGGGTGCGTGCCAGCCGGTGATCAGGCCGTCGACCACCCGTGCGGGATGATGCCCGCCCAGCACCAGCTCGGTCCAACCCGACGCCGCGTGCACCAGACCGTCCGCCCCGACGGCGGATTCGAGGGCGCGGGTGACCGTGGTGCCCACCGCCACCACCCGGCCGCCCATGGCATGGGTGAGGTTCACCAATTCGGCGGTGAGCGCGGGTACCGCGAAGCGCTCCGGGTTCGGCGGCTCGCCGGTCTCGGGTGAGGAGACACCGGTGTGCAGGGTGATCGCGGCCAGGCCGATACCGCGCGCCACCAGTTCGGTGACCAGCGCATCGGTGAAAGGTCTACCCGCACTGGGCATTTCGGCGCTACCGGGCTCGCGGCCGAAGACGGTGCGGTAGTAATCGGCCGACCAGCGTTCGGCGACATAGGAATAGGTGATCGGCCGGCCGTACCGCAGCAGCAGCGCGGGCACATCGGTGTCCGGATCCGCGATCCACAGGCGAACCGCGCCCGGGAACCACGGTTCCCGCAGCAGCACCCGGTGACCGCCCGGAATCAGAACGGGCACATCGGCTTCCGGCGGCGCTCCGGTCCACGGCGTACCGCGCGGATCACGCAGTTCGACCACCCAGCCGCCGTCATCGAGTCGTGTGGAGAAGTGCAGGACCACCGCGTCCGCACCGTACCGGGCCGCGACGGCGGCATTGACCATGGCCGAATTGTTGACCACCACAAGATCTCCCGGGCGCAGGAAATCGGGCAGCTCGCGGAAGCGGGCGTGCGTCACCGTATCGCCGTCGCTGACCAGCAGGCGCACCGCATCGCGCGCCAGCCCGCGCGCCTCCGGCGGACTGGTCGCCGACAACTCGTCCGGCAGGGTGAATTCCACCGCTTCCAGCTCGACCGTCATGACGACACCGGCAGTTCCGAGGCCGCATAGCGGCCGCTCACCGGGCGGGTGTCGAGCAGGTGCAGCAGGGCGGGCACCACGGTCTCCGGCTCCGGGCGATCGGAGATGTCCTCACCGGGGAACGCCGCCTGATGCATGGCCGTGCGCATATCGCCGGGATCGAAGCTGTAGATCCGCAGCTCGGGCTGCTCCGCGCCCAGCACCGCCGTGAGCTGATCCAGCGCCGCCTTGGACGACCCGTAACCACCCCAGCCCGGATACGCGCCGACGGCGGCATCCGAGCTGATGTTCACCGCCACGCCGTCGGCGGCGCGCAGTAGCGGCAGGGTCAGTTGCAGTACCGCCAGGGGCGCAACGACATTGGTCTCCAGGATGGCGCTCAGGTCGGTGAGCGCGAGCCGGTCCAGGGTCGGCAGCGGGCTCGGGCCGAGTGCGCTCGCGTTATTGAGCACCAGGTCCAGCGGATCGGATCCCAGGGCCGCGGCCAGCTGTTCGCGGTGACCGGGATCCGCGATATCTCCGGCCACCGCCCGCGCTCCGGTCGCGGCGGCGACCCTGTCCAGCTCCGCCGCACCGCGCGCGGTAATGATCAATCGCCACCCTTGTTCGGCGAGCGCGAGCGCGACCGCTCGCCCGAATCCCGCCGAAGCCCCGGTGATCAGGGCTCGCTTCTGCTTGGTCATGATCCCATCGTGAAACCTGAACCTCGGTTCAGGTCAAGGTCTTTCACCGGGAGCGAAATACCTGATGACACCGCGAATCGCCCCGACCCCGGGGTGCGGGGCCGGAGCGAATTGCGCTGTCGTCACGCGTTCTCGCGGGCGAAGCTACGCGCTCCGATCACCATGAGCAGCAGGGCCACGCCCACCGTGACGGTGGTACCGACGTACACGTCGGAGGAGGCGAAGTCGCCGCGGAACAGGGCGCGGGCGGCATCGACGGTGTGCGAGAACGGATTCGCCTTCGCGATATTCTGCAACCAGGTCGGGCCGACATTCATCGGCAGCAGAATCCCGGACAGCAGCATGATCGGGACCGAGACCGAATTCAGCACCGAGGCCAGGGTCGATTCCTCCCTGGCCCACAGACCCAGGGCGTACGACGCCGAGGCGAGTCCGGCCGCCATGACCGAGATCAGCAGCACCGACAGCACCAGGCCGAGCGGATCGGGGCGCAGACCGAAGGCCGCCATGGCCACCCCGACCAGCACCAGCGCCTGCACGATGAGCACGACCATATCCTTGAGCACCCGGCCCACCAGCAGCGCACCGCGCGGGGCGGGGGTGACGCGCTGACGTTCGACCACACCGGCGCGCAATTCGCCGACAATGCCGAAACCCGCGAACATGGCCCCGAACAGGCCGATCTGAATGACCAGCGCGGGCGTGAGCAGCTTCCAGGGATCCGCGCCGAACGATCCGGCCACACCCTTCAGCAGCGGGCCGAACAGCACCAGGTACAGGATCGGCTGGGTCAATCCGATGATGACCCATACCGGATTTCGCAGATTCGACCGGAGCTGGGACCAGAACAGCAGACCGGTATCGCGCAGGAATGTCATGAGTGGTTTCCTTCCCGGAGCGAACGGCCGGTGAGGGTGAGGAAAACGTCATCCAGGCTGGGACGTTTGATGGTGAGCGCACCCGGGGCGATACCGCGATCGCCGAGGGCGTGCAGCAGCGGCACCACCGCGGCATCCCCCTTGTCGACGGTCAGATGTACGAGAGTCGTTCCGGCATGGCCATTCTCATGCCCGTCGGTGCGCAACCGGCTCCGCACGGCGACCGTGGCTTCGGCGATCTCCATGGCGAGATCGGCGCTGTCGCTGTCGATTTCGAGGCTGATCACATCGCCGGAGATACTGCGCTTGAGCTCCTCGGGTGAGCCCTGCGCGACGATCTCACCGTGATCCATGACCAGCACCCGATCGCACAGGGCGTCGGCCTCCTCGAGGTAGTGCGTGGTCAGCACGACGGTGGTGCCCTCATCGCGCAGTCGCCGAATGTGCTCCCACAGGTTCGCGCGCGATTGTGGATCCAGCCCGGTGGTCGGCTCATCGAGGTAGATCAGGAATGGCCGATGCACCATGCCCAGGGCGATATCCACCCGCCGCCGCTGACCGCCGGACAGCTGACCGCATTTGCGGCGGCCCAGCCCGTCGAACTCCAGGGCTTTGGCCAGCTCCGCCGCATTGGCCATCGCCTCGGCCTTGGACAGGCCGAAAAGCCTTGCCTGCAAGACCAATTCATCGTCGACCAGTTCATAGTCCGAGGTCGATCCGCCCTGCGGGACATACCCGATGCGGGAGCGCACGGTGCGCGCGGCGGTCCGCAGATCCGCCCCGGCAATGGTGGCCTCGCCCGCCGTGGCCGCCAGCAGGGTCGAGATCATCCGCAGCGTGGTGGTCTTGCCCGCCCCGTTCGGCCCGAGCAGCCCGATGATCTCCCCGTCGTACACATCGAAGTCGATACCCGAAACCGCTTGCACGGCACCGGTTTTGGTTTTGAATGTGCGAGCCAGCCCGCGAACCCGGATGGCCGGGTCCGCGTCGTGGCGTCGCTCGAGTGTCGTTTCCACACCCCAACGGTAGAAACGATATTTTTAATAGTCAAGCTTGACTATTAAAACTTGACTAACTGATCGTCGGCACCGACCAGGAACCACCCTTACCGTCGGTCCACACGTCCAGCTCACCGCGCTCGATACGCGCCAGCGTGCGCCGCGACCACTCCAGATCCGCCCGGGTGTGATCGGCCGACAGCCGGATGGCATCGGCCACGTGATAGGGCTCGGCCTCCTCGGGCTTACCGCTGCCCGCCAGAATCCGCTCCTCCTCCCGCTCCAGAAACACCAGTGCCGCTTCGAATTTCAGAATCCGGCTGCGCAACGCCGCGATCACATCCTGCTTGGGGGCATGCGGAAACAGCGCCACCGTGGCGAAATACGGATGCTTGAGCTGATCGGCGTCGAACAGCGCGTCCCGCAGCATCTCCCCGAACTGCTTCTCCCCCTCCGGCGTCAGCCGATAGGTGGTGCGCTCGGGCCGCGCCCCCTCCTGCCCCACCTCCCCCACCGAGATGAGCCCGTCCCGGGCCAGCGTATTCAACGCCCCGTACACCGACCCAGGCTTCACATTCGCCCAATCATCCGCATGCCAGGACAACAATTCCCGCCGCACGTCATACCCGTGCACCGGCCCCAGCAGCCGCACCACCGCCAACACCAGCAAACGCGTTGTAGGAACACCCATATCCGCAGGTTAGCGCGCCCGATGATGCCTGCGGGTTGGAGCCTGGTCAGCAGGATCCAGCACACTTACCGGTGTACCGTCGCGCACCACGAACAGCAGCGGGGTGATCGCGGCATGGCCGTGGGAATCGTCGACATAGGTGCGCTCGACCAAGCGCAGCATCTGCTGCGTCGACTCCATCGTGTCCAGGGTGCTGTGCGGGAACGCGTAGAGCACGGTGCGCCGGGGTACCGCGACGATCATCTCCCCGGTTCCCAATAGTCGATGCGCCTGGCGCATAGCGGCCGGATCGAACAGCTTCTCCGCGGCGAAGTCGTACCCGGAGAAATGGGCGATGCGTAGCCACTGCAACTCGGTGAACTGCCACTCGTAGTGCAGCGCGGCAAGATTGGCCATGGCTCGATCCGGCAGCCGCTCATCATCGGCCTCCGGATGGCCATCGAGGATCGCCTGATACGAATCGGGCCGATCGTGTGCGTAGGAGACGACAATGCGCTGCAGCTCCGACCCGAAGGTGAAATGCGGCGCATGCGCGGCGTCAGGCCAGCCGCCCGGCTTCAGCAACGGATACACATCGGCGAGCGGATCCGCGACCGCACTCGAAGGAGCCTGCCGCGCTTCGACGGTCCGGGTCTCCGTCGTCAATTCCGCTGGCAGCCATAACCTCTGGACTTCACGCTGCACCGCTACAACGAGCGTGGCCAGTTGCTCGTAGTCGGAAACCGCTGCGGAGCATGGCAATCCGCGACGCCAGTTGTGTGGAGCATCCGAATCGGGCTCATCCCAGCCCTGTGCGGTCAGCCACGCCGCCACGGCCGCCGCCTCTCCCGCACCGACGTCGACCACGACTTCGCAGTAGAGCTCAGTGCTGCCCCGCATGAATTGCGCCGACAACTCACGCGCGGTAAGCGACAGGTATGTTTCCGCCGGAAGGTTGAACAGTGTCCGACCCAACGCCGCCGAAAACGATTTCCACAGCAGAGTTTCCGGCGTGCCGGGCGCCAACTGCTCTCGCTCCCAGAAAGTTCCGTTCCCCATTCGAATTCTCCCTCCCCGTCGAATAACCGCAGCTTACCGAGGGCCACCGACAGGTTCGGGCAGCAAGGAGCCGCCCGGTGGGGACTACCGGGCGGCTCGGGACGGAGGCGGGTCAGGCCGCGCGGGGCGGTTCCAGAGCCTTTGCCTCCGTGGTCTTTTCGACCTCGGCGAAGCCGGGGCGGCCGGTGCCGATGAAGGCGACCAGCCAGGAGAACACCGCGGCGAAGCGGTTGCGGAAGCCGACCAGGTAGAACAGGTGGACGGCGAGCCAGGTGAACCAGGCGATGGTGCCGGTGAACTTGATCTTGTCGTTCAGTTTGGTGACGGCGCTGAAGCGGCTGATGACCGCCATGCTGCCCTTGTCCCAGTAGTTGAATTCGGTGGCGGCCTGCTTCTTGCCGCGGATGATGTCCGCGACGTGGCGGCCCTCCTGCATCGCCACCGGCGACTGGCCCGGGTAGCCCTTGAGCGAGGTCATATCGCCGATGGCGTAGATATCGGCGTGCCCGCCCACGGTGCAGTCCGGATTGATGAGCAGCCGTCCGGCACGGTCGGTTTCACAGCCGGTGGCCTCGGCCAGCAGTTCGGCGAAACCGCCGACCTGCACACCCGCCGACCACACCACGGTCTCGGCGGCGATACCGCGCTCCACACCGTCCTTGCTCTTGACGGTGACCTTGCCCTCGTCGATATCGGTGACGAAGGTATCGACCAGCACCTCGACCCCGCTCTTGGTGAGCGAGCCCTTCGCGTACTCCGACAGCCCGCCGCCGAACGGGGGCAGCACCACGCCCGCGCCCTCGACCAGCACGACCGAATCATCGGTGTCGTAGTAGCGCTTGGCGAGTTCCTTGAGCTGGCCCGCGACCTCGACACCGGTCGCGCCCGCGCCCACCACCACGAAGCTGAGCAGGCGGCGGCGCGTCTCGGGATCGGCGGTCTTGGCCTCGGTGAAGACGCGATCGATCTGCGCGCGCAGCGCCTTCGCGTCATCGATGGTCTTGAGCGAGTAGGTCTTCTCGGCGAAATCGTCGCGGCCGAAATAGGACTGGCTGGCGCCGGTGGCGGCGATCAGCGAGCCGTAGCGGATCTGCTTCGGGCCCTCGGCGGTCTCATAGGTGAGGATCGCGTTCTCGGCGTCGATCGCGGTCACCTTGCCGACGCGGGTCTGCCCGTTGCGGTGATGCTCCAGGATGTTCTTGATGGGCGGGGCGATCTCATCGGAGCCCAGCACACCCGTAGCGACCTGGTAGAGCAGCGGCTGGAAGAGATGTTCGGGGGTACTCGAAATAAGAACGTAGGGAACCTTCGACTTATTGAGCTGTTTGGCGGCGGCAAGCCCACCGAAGCCCGAACCAACAATGACGACCTCTACGGTCTCTACACCCGCACCCGCGAACGACATGACAGCCTCCTTCTCTCATGACTAACCGCGATTCGGAACGTGAATGTTCCAGGGGTCAGGGCGCATAATCAATATGACTCTTATCTAGATTGATCATGAATTGGAGAAGTGCCGTGGAGCTGCGACAGCTGGCCTACTTCGTGGCCGTTTGCGAGGAGCTCAGCTTCAGCCGCGCGGCCACCCGCTGTTTCATTTCGCAATCAGCGATCAGCCATCAGATCGCGCGATTGGAACGCGATCTTGGCGTACCGCTCTTCGAAAGGTCGACAAGATCGGTCGTACCCACCGACGCGACCACTCGGCTACTTCCTCTTGCGAAGCAAATGTTGAGCCTGGAATCCGCCATTCGCGCAGCTGTACGGGCCTCCGGCCCACGAATTCGCCTCGCCGCCAATATGAGCTTCGCAACAAGATCGCTGTCCGCCATCGCCGGAGCGCGCGAGGCGCATCCCGGCGCGGAGATCGAATTCGTCATCAAACCGTTCCGCCAGCGCATTCAGGCGGTCGCGGACGGCGACTGTGATCTTGCTCTCATCCGGGGCAGCGTGGATCAGCCCGGGCTCACCGTGCAACAGCTCTGGGTCGAGGATCTGGTCATCGCCACCTCCACCGCGCATCCGCTCGCGGGCCGCACCGATGTCACCCTCGCCATGCTCGGCGCGTACCCGCTGCTGCTCCCCGGGGAACACGATCAGGTGCTGCTGCACAATGTGGTGCGCTCGGCCTTCGCCGATCTACCCACCGGCCCGGCCTACGGCCCGCCCATTCCGCCGGATCACACCGCCACCATGGAACTCATCAACCGGCCGGACGCCTGGACCATCCTGTACGCGGACAGCCATACCGAGGGCATCGCGACCCTGCGGCTCACCGGACATCCGCTGCGCATACCGGTATCGGCGGTGGTGCGCAGCGATATTCGCCCCTCCCCCATCCTCACCACGCTGCTGGCCGCCCTGCACTGCGCGTGAATTTTCCTACTCCCCTGCACAATCGGGGCAGCGAACGGCCGCCGACCGCCCTACGCTGAGGATCGTGAGCCAGGAGAACATGCGGGCCTCCGATGCAGACCGCGAACAGATCGTCACCAAACTGCGGTCGGCCATGGACGACGGCCGGATCAATCTGCACGAATTCGACGAGCGCGTGCAGCAGGTCTACGCCGCCCGAACCTACGGCGAACTGACGCCGGTGCTGTCCGACCTGCCGGCACAGCGCAATGCCAAGTCGCGACCCGCGATCGCCAAGGAACCCGGGGTGTTCCCCACCTGGGTCAAGATCATGTGGACACCCTGGGTCTTCGTGAGCATCCTGGTCACGCTCATCTGGCTGGCCACCGGCATGGGCTATTTCTGGCCGTTCTGGGTGGCCGTGCCGTGGGGCCTGGCGCTGTTCATCCCGACCACCGTCGGCTATCTGGTCAACAAGGACCAGCACAACCGCTGACGACTACACCAGCGCGTGGGCGACCGCGAGATGCAGTCGCAGATCATCGGGTTCGTCATCCTCGACCGCCCAGACGATCTCCTCCATGGCACGCATGAACGCCCAGCCCCGGGCGCGCTCGGCCGAGACCCCGAGCGCGGCCGCGGTCCGATCAACCACCGCCGCAGCGTGTTCGGGCACCGGATCACCCTGCACCTGGATCATCACCAGGAAACCCGCGTCGAACGCCGCCTCACCCAGATACGCCTTGGGATCGATGAGCAGCCACGGCTCCCGTTCGGCGGCAACGATATTGCCCAGATGGGTATCGCGATTGACCACCAGCAGCGGACCGTCCGGCACCGCCAAACGCTCGCACCATTCCCGCGCGCGATCCAGTAGTCGATCCGGAATCACCTGTGCGATATCGGGTTCCGGCGCGGTGAACATCTCCACCCATTCGGCCACCATCCCGGCCGCCTCCGGCAGCGGCGGGAATTCGGCGGGCACGGCCGCGGGCTCGCGCCGCAATCGGCGGTACAGCGCGCACGCCTGCTCGATCAGGCCGATATTCTCCGGCCGCCCTTCGAGACTCGGAAATCCGGGCTGTACGAGCAGCGGACTGCCCGGCCGCGCCCATTCCAGCAGCATCGAATTCGTGCCGGAATCGAATTCGTAGAGCCGCACCGCGCCATCGCCGCCATAGCAATGCAGTCCCGCGGCCTCGCCCAGGTTCTCCGGATCGATCACCGGAATCTTCAACACCGCGACCGATCCATCGATCCGCCGCACCGGCGCGACGTAGGAATGCGTTCCACCCCCGAAAGCCTCCCCGATAACCTCCAACTCCCAAGCGGCGCAACGCTCGGCGATGACCTTCGGCAAATCCGCCAGCCATTGGAGCCCGCGCTCCTCGAAGACCTCGGCAATGTTCTCGGCGACCTCGGGCGGCAGCATGATCGACATGAGATCAGCCTGCCAGATTTCCGGCGCGCCTTGGTTTTCCGCCAACCGGCCGGGCGCGGCACCGGCGAATTCGACTACTCCGGAACCGCGGTCTCGTGCACGGTCCGCCAGAGGTAGGTGCGGCCGTCGGTGACCAGGACCGCGGTCACCGTCCGGCGCGTCTTCACTTCGCCGACGATGTTCTCGGCCACGAAGCGCAGCACGATGAGATTGCCGCTGCGCGCGATCTCCCGGACATCGGAGACCTCGATCGCCAACCCCGGCTGTAGGTTTCGCGCCGACCACAGTCCGCCGAGCAGGGTTTCGCGATCCACCGCGTGCCCGGTGGTCACCACCGAGGTGAACGCCTCGTCCAGTGCACCGGAGAGCCGGTCGAATACCTTGGGCGGCGCATCGGTGCCGAGCCATTCGGCCAGGTCCCAGTGGAACGCGGCGACGATATCCGGCAGTCCGGGCAGTCCGGGGGCATCGGCCGTCCCGGCATCGGCACGACCGTCCGACGCTTCTTCTCTTCCACGTCGCCCCACGGCGCAACACCTCGCGAACCTCGACAAGCCTGACGATCTTCACATGTGCGGCCCGGCCCCGATGCGGCGGGTAGTCCGAAAATGCCAATCGGCCCCCGGCTGAAAAGCCGGGGGCCGATCGTAATGCGCTCAGCGCGAAGCGTTTCAGCCCTTGTGGGCCTTCACGGCTTCGGTCAGCTGCGGGGCGACGTTGAACAGGTCGCCGACGATGCCGTAGTCGCTGATCTCGAAGATGGGGGCTTCCTCGTCCTTGTTCACGGCGACGATGGTCTTCGAGGTCTGCATGCCCGCGCGGTGCTGGATCGCGCCGGAGATACCCAGGGCGATGTACAGCTGCGGGGAGACCGTCTTACCGGTCTGACCGACCTGGAACTGGCCCGGGTAGTAACCCGAGTCGACAGCGGCACGGGAAGCACCGACTGCGGCACCCAGGGCGTCGGCCAGCGGCTCGACGACCTTGCCGAAGTTGTCGGCCGAACCGACGCCGCGGCCACCGGAGACCACGATCGCGGCCTCGGTCAGCTCGGGGCGATCGCCGCCGACGTTCGGCTCACGGGAGACGACCTTGGTGACGCCCTCTTCCTGGGCGGGCACCTCGACGACGACCTTCTCGCCGGCGCCGGCCTGCGGGGCCGCCTCGATGGCGCCGGGGCGCACCGAGATGACCGGCACATCGCCGGTGGCCTTGGCGGCCACGGTGAACGCGCCACCGAAGATGGAGTGCTGCGCGGTGCCATCGGCATCGATCGCGATGACGTCGACGAGTAGACCGGAGCCGATGCGCGCGGCAAGGCGGCCCGACACCTCCTTGCCGTCGGCGGTGGCGGCGACCAGGATCGCGGCCGGGGCGGCGGACTCGGACAGACCGGCGAGCACGTCGACCTTCGGGGTCACCAGGAAGCCTTCGGCCTCATCGGATTCCGCGACGTAGATCTTCTCGGCGCCGGCGGCGGCCAGGGCATCGGCCAGCTTGTCGGCGGTGCCGGGGGTGGCGACCACGACGGCGGCCGGGGTGCCCAGACCACGAGCGGCGGTGAGCAGTTCGGTGGTCACCTTCTTGGGCGCACCTTCGGCGTGCTCCACGAGCACGAGTACTTCTGCCATTGTTCTTTCTCCTGAAGTTGGTTCGGCTCGGGGGCTTTAGATGATCTTCTGACCGACGAGGTAGGTGGCGATCTGCTGGCCGCCCTCACCCTCGTCGACGATCTTCGCGCCCGCCGTGCGCGCCGGCTTCGGGGTCACACCGGTCACCTGGGTGCCGGCGTTCGCAACGCCGACGGTCTCCGGGTCGACGCCCAGATCGGCCAGCGTGAAGGTCTGAACTTCCTTCTTCTTCGCGGCCATGATGCCCTTGAAGGACGGGAAGCGCGGCTCGTTGATCTTCTCGGTGACCGAGACGATGGCCGGGAGCGAGGCCTCGAGCTTGAAGACGCCCTCGTCGGTCTCGCGCTCACCGGAGATGCGGTCGCCGTCGACGGTCAGCTTGCGCAGGTGCGTCAGCTGCGGCAGGCCCAGGTACTCGGCGATGATCGCCGGAACCGCGCCCGCGCGACCGTCGGTGGCCTCGTTACCGGCGATGACGAGCTCGATGCCCTCGATCTGGCCGAGAGCGGCGGCCAGCACGTAGGCGGTCTGCACGGCGTCGGAGCCGTGGATCGCGTCGTCATTGATGTGGATGGCCTTGTCGGCACCCATCGACAGCGCCTTGCGAATGGCCTCGGTGGCACGCTGCGGGCCCATGGCCAGCACGGTCACCTCGCCGCCCTGGGCCTCCTTGATCAGCAGCGCTTCTTCGACGGCGCGCTCGTTGATCTCATCGAGGATGGCGTCGGCGGCCTCGCGGTCGAGGGTGTAGTCACCATCGGTCAGCTTGCGCTCGGACCAGGTGTCAGGAACCTGCTTGATCAGTACGACGATGTTCGGCATGGGTCTTCGTCGACCTCCTGTTCTGATGGCACGGGTGTGGCGGTCGCACGATCTGTCCGTCCGTACGTCCACAAGTAGCTCGCGCTGGAGATTACCCTACGTTAAGTTACTCGTGGGTAACTTAGGCTGTGATGTTCTCCATCGGCCGATCCGGTCGTCGCTGTGATATGGGCAACCGCTAACGTCGATCCAATGAGCGAGGCCGTGATACCCACCGAAAACCACACCGATCCGCTGCCTTTGACCGGTGAACGGACGGTGCCCGGTATTGCCGAGGAGAACTACTGGTTCCGTCGGCACGAAATCGCTTATGCGCGTTTGCTGGAGCACTGCGCCGGTAAGACCGTGCTCGAAGCCGGATCGGGAGAAGGCTACGGCGCCAATATGATCGCCGGGGTTGCCGAAAAGGTGACCGGACTCGACTACGACGACAGCGCCGTCGCCCACGTGCGCGCCAAGTACCCGGCCGTGGAAATGGTGCAGGGCAATCTCGCCGATCTGCCCCTGGCCGACGAATCGGTCGATGTCGTGGTGAATTTCCAAGTCATCGAACACCTTTGGGATCAGTCGCAGTTCATTCGCGAATGCCTGCGGGTGCTCAAGCCCGGTGGAAAACTGCTGATCAGCACGCCCAACCGAATCACTTTCTCGCCGGGGCGCGACACTCCCCTGAATCCGTTCCACACCCGCGAACTCAATGCCGCCGAACTCACCGAACTCTGTGTCGAGGCCGGTTTCCAGGTCGAGTTGATGGCGGGCGTATTCCACGGCGCGGCCATCACCGCCCTCGATGAGAAGTGGGGCGGATCGCTCATCGACGCGCAGATCGAGCGCGCCATCGCGGGCGAGCCGTGGCCCGCCGACCTGGCCGCCGATGTCGCCGCGGTGCGCACCGAGGACTTCGAACTGCTCGCCGATACCGACTCCGATATCGATGCCAGCCTCGATCTGGTCGCCATCGCGGTGAAACCGTGAGCGGTAAGGCGACTCCCGTGCCGGGCCAGTTCACGCTGGTCCTGCACTCGCACCTGCCGTGGCTGGCGCATCACGGGCGCTGGCCGGTCGGTGAGGAATGGCTGTACCAATCCTGGGCGGCGTCCTATCTTCCCGTCGCGAAGGTGCTGAGAACCCTTGCGGCAGAGGGTCGTTCGCATCTGCTGAGCCTGGGTATCACACCGGTGCTCGCGGCACAGCTGGATGACCCGCACAGCCTGTCCGGCATGCATCACTGGCTGGGCAATTGGCGACTGCGCGCCGATGAGGCGTCCATGTCCGGGAATGTCGCGCTGGGCAGCCATGAGCATCGGCTGGCGAGCGAATCGCTCGAGGACTTCGAAACCCGATGGCGGCACGGCGCGTCGCCGGTGTGGCGCGAACTCATCGACGCCGAGGCGATCGAACTGCTCGGCGGTCCGCTGGCGCATCCGTTCCAGCCGCTGCTCGATGAGCGCCTGCGCGCCTACCAGCTGCGCGAAGGATTGGCCGACGCCCGGCAGCGCTGGGGTCACACCCCCACCGGAATCTGGGCTCCCGAATGCGGATTCACGCCCGGAATGGAACGCGGTTACGACGCCGCGGGTGTGACGCACTTCATGGTCGATGGTCCGGCGCTGCGCGGCGACACCACCCTGGGCCGCCCGGTGTGGGACTCGGACGTGCTGGCGTTCGGACGCGATCTGCACGTCAGCTATCGCGTCTGGTCGCCGAAATCCGGGTATCCGGGGCATGCCGCCTACCGTGATTTCCATCACTATGATCACGCCACCGGTCTCAAACCGTCGCGGGTGACGGGTAAGACCGTGTCCGGTCCGGACAAGGCCCCTTACGATCCCGCACTCGCCGCGGCGGCCATCGAGCACGATGTCGCCGATTTCGTGGCGACCGTGCGCGAGCGGCTGATTGCCGAATCCGCGCGCATCGGCCGTCCCGCCCTGGTCGTGGCCGCATTCGATACCGAACTCTTCGGCCACTGGTGGCATGAGGGTCCGCAGTGGCTGGAGCAGGTGCTGCGCGCGCTGCCCGAGGCGGGCATCACCGTCGGCACCCTCGCCGATGCCCGCGCCAACGGCTATGTCGGGGAATCGGTGCAGCTCAGCGACTCCTCGTGGGGTTCGGGCAAGGATTGGCGGGTGTGGGCCGGGGATCAGGTCCAGGATCTGGTCGATCTGAATGCCGAGATCGTGCGACTCGCACTGGACACCCTGGACAAGATGCGCGTCGAAATCCCTTCCGGCGATGGGGAATCCAGCTTCGGCGGGTTGCGCGACCGGGTCGCCGATCAGCTGTTGCGCGAGGCCATTCTGACCGTCTCCAGCGACTGGGCGTTCATGGTCTCCAAGGATTCCGCGGCGGGTTACGCACGTGACCGAGCCCATGAACACGCACACGCCGTGCGCGAGATCGCGGCCGCGGTGGCCGCCGGACAACTCGCCAAAGCGGAGCAGTTGGCGGCAGGATGGTACGCGGCCGACGGATTCTTCCCGGCGCTCGACGCGCGCAGGCTCGGCCCCGCTTCAGAAGGACCCCAATGAAGATTTTGATGGTGTCGTGGGAGTACCCACCCGTCGTAGTCGGTGGGCTGGGCCGCCACGTCCATCACCTGGCCACCGAGCTGGCCGCCGCCGGGCACGAGGTCGTCGTGCTGGCGCGCCGCCCCATGGGCAGTGACGCCACCACGCACCCCACGCACTCGTTCATCGAGGACGGCGTGCTGGTGGTCGCGGTGGCCGAGGACCCGCCGGTCTTCGATTTCGGCACCGACATGCTCGCCTGGACCCTGGCCATGGGCCACGCCATGGTGCGCGCGGGCATCGCGCTGAACAAGCCGGGCATCGGCGAGGGCTGGACCCCCGATGTGGTGCACGCGCACGACTGGCTGGTCGCGCATCCGGCGATCACGCTGGCCGAGCACTACGACGTGCCGCTGGTGTCGACCATTCACGCCACCGAGGCCGGACGGCACAGCGGCTGGGTATCGGGCCGGGTCAACAAGCAGGTGCATTCGGTCGAATGGTGGCTGGCGCACGATTCCGATGCGCTCATCACCTGTTCGGAATCGATGAAGGACGAGGTCGAGCGGCTCTACAACCCCGAGCGCACACCGGTCACGGTGATTCGCAACGGTATCGACGTGAGTTCGTGGACCTTCCGCGAGCGTGCGCCGCTGTCGGGTCCGCCGCGGCTGCTGTACGTCGGGCGGCTCGAATACGAGAAGGGCGTGCAGGACGCGATCGCCGCGCTGCCGCGCATTCGCAAGGCGCATCCGGGCGCGACGCTGACCGTCGCCGGTATCGGCACCCAGATCGATTGGCTGCGCGAGCGCGCGCGGGCGCATCGGGTGGCGCGTGCGGTGAATTTCGTGGGCCGCCTGGATCACACCGATCTGCTCGGCTGGTTGCACAGCGCCGATGCGATCGTGCTGCCCAGCCGGTACGAGCCGTTCGGCATCGTGGCCCTCGAGGCGGCCGCCGCGGGCACTCCGCTGGTCACCTCGACCGCCGGTGGTCTCGGCGATCTGGTGACCGACGGCGTCACCGGCGCGTCCTTCGAACCGGCCGATGTGAACGGCATTGTCGAGGCGGTCTGCACGGTGCTCGATGATCCGGCGGCCGCGCAGGATCGGGCCTGGGCCGCGCGCGAACGCCTGACCGCCGATTTCGCCTGGGATGTGGTGGCGCAGGAGACCGCGCTGGTCTACCAGTCCGCCAAGCGCGGGGTGCGCAATCCGATCGGACGCCCGGTCATCGTGGAACGTCCACTGCCCGAACGGGATCCGAACCAGCCGTACTGAGCCCGGCGCGCCGTGCGCCGGACTTTCCCGTGGGATCGCTGGCGGCGCAGAACTGTAACGTGTTCTAATTCACGGCATGGATGTGCGAGTCGACGGCTATGCCGATCCGGCGTTCCGGGGCGTGCGCGAGGTCTTCGAGGCGAGCTTCGCGGACGGGTCGAATCTGGGTGCGGGCGTCACGGTCTACGCCGGAGATCGGCTGCTGGTCGATCTCTGGGGCGGGCTCGCCGACTCCCGGACCGGGCGCGCCTGGGAGCGCGAGACGCCGTGCGTGGCGTTCTCCTGCACCAAGGCGGTCACCGCGACCGCCGCGCTCCAGGTCGCCGATGAGCACGGCGTGCGACTGGACGAACCGGTCGGGCGCTGGTGGCCTGAATTCGCCTGTGCGGGAAAGGAATCGACCACCACGGTCGAACTGTTCAGCCATCAGGCCGGGCTACCGGCGTTCGACGGGCCGGTGTCCGTGGCCGAGGCAGCCGATGCGCGGGCGATGGCGGCGCGGCTCGCGGCCCAGACTCCGGAATGGGAGCCGGGCACCCGGCACGGTTATCACGCAATGACATTCGGCTGGCTGGTCGGCGAACTCGTTCGCCGCCATACCGATTCGACCGTCGGCGCGTACACCCGGGCGCGGCTGGGCGCGGAACTGCATATCGGCGCGGACTCCGAGGTGCGCACACGTGCCGCGCGCAGTGAGTTTCCCCCTGCCGCACAACAGGTCTGGTCCGATACCGATCCCCTGGACGCGGCGACCGTGGCGCGGCTGACCGAGATCTTCCACGATCCGGAGTCGATGCTGCTGCGCGGCACCACCGCGCCCAAAGGCTCGTACAACAATCCCGAGGTGCAGGCGGGCGGCTGGCCCGCCGTCGGCATGTTCACCACCGCCCGGGCACTGGCCGGGTTCTATCGAGATCTGGTGCGGGGCAGCCTACTTCGGCCGGAACTGCTCCAGGTCGCGGTGCGCGAACAGGTGCGCGGGGTCGACGCCGCGCTCGGGTTGGAGAGCGCGTTCGGCCTCGGGTTCATGCGCCCGTGTGAGAACTTCATCGTCCCGGAAGCCGCGCGCCCCACCGTATTCGGGCATCCGGGCGCGGGTGGAGCGTTCGGCATCGGCGATATCGACAACGGTATCGCCATGGCGTTCATCCCGAATCTGCGCCGGGACTGGCTGGCCGGAGACCGGCGGGCATATCGGCTGATCGAGGCGGTGTACGCCGCGCTCTGAGGCGTTATTCGAAGGGGCAGCCGGGATTCGGCGCGTCCTCGGACAGCGGACTCCCGGCGGGCAGCACGTAGAGCACATCCAGGATCTGCGGTTCGGTGCCCAGATTGCGTTCGATGTGCACATTGCCGCTACCGGCGCGCTCGACGATCGGGGTGCCCGGACCGCCCGCGCCGTCCTGTTCGCAATTGGCGTCGTAGTGGAACATTTGACCCTGGCGGAAGATCGCGTAGAGCGTGCCGTCGTGATAGTGCCAGCCGGTGGAACCCCCTGGCGCGATGGTGATTTCGCGCAGGATGTAATCCATATCGCCGATGGTGGTGCGGGACAGGATGACCGCGCTGACACCGTCCGGCGGTGTCGCATGCGCGGTACCGGCGAGCGCACCGGTCAGGGCCAGAGCTGCCAGACCGGTGATGGCGGTGCGAAGACCCGAAGTCACCGCATCAGCGTATCGGGCCGGATCGGCTCAGGCACCCAGCTTCTTCAAGGTCTTCTGGACCGTGAGGAAGGTGCGGGTGGTGATCTCCTTGCCGTAGCTCTTCTCGATCCAGGCCATGAAATTGGTGGTGCTGGGATCGGTGTTGTCGATGACCGAGAGCACGGCGGCGGCGGGCTTGTCGAACGCGAGCACGCGCACGGCCTTGGCGGTGGTGTCATCGAGCGCCCCGGGTGGGCCCGCCGCGACATCCTTGACGAAGGTGACCGTCAGATATGTTTCGCGGCAATGGGTCAGACCGGTGAACGGGTCCGAGTCGACCAGTTCCTGCAACTGCTCGCGGCTGCGAATGATGGTGCCGCCACCGATGCCGAGTTCGGCCTGCAATGCCGCCTGAATCCGCGATTCCAGTTCCGGCACATCGGTTTCGGGGCTCTCGAAGACGATATTGCCGCTGCTGAGCAGCGATGCCACCTTCGTGAACCCGAGACCCTCGAAGACCGCGCGGAGCTTCTCGTTCTTCATATTCGGATTCGCGGGCATGATCCCGCGCAGGAAAGCGGCATAGCTGGTCATGACGCGGCGACGCCGTTCTTCTTGCGTTCGATATCGGCGAGCGCGGCCATATGGGCTTCGCGGGCTTCGGCGGCGGCGTCCCAGGCGTCCTTGCGGTTCTTCACCACGCGGGCGGGAGCGCCGACGGCAATGCCGTAGTCGGGCACCTCGCCCTTGACCACGGCGTGCGCGCCGAGCACGCAACCGCGGCCGACACGGGTGCTGCGCAGCACGGTGACCTTGGCGGCGATCCAGGTGTCGGGGCCGATGCGGACCGGGGATTTCACGATGCCCTGATCCTTGATGGGCATGTCGATGTTGTCGGTGACGTGGTCGAAATCGCAGATGTAGCACCAGTCGGCCACCAGGGTGGATTCACCGATCTCGATATCGAGGTAGGTGTTGACCACGTTGTCCTTGCCGAACACCACCTTGTCGCCGATGCGCAGCGAACCCTCGTGACAGCGAATGGCGTTGCCGTCGCCGATATGCACCCATTTGCCGATTTCCAGGCGGGCCAGATCGGGGGTGGCGTGCACTTCCACGTTCTTGCCCAGGAAGACCATGCCGCGCAGCACGATATGCGGGTTGGCCATCTTGAACTTCCACAGGCGGTAGTACCGCACCAGGTACCAGGGCGTGTAAGCGCGATTGGCGAGCATCCACTTGGCCGAGGCCACGGTGAGGAAACGCGCCTGCTCCGGATCGTTTCGACGCGACCCACGCCACCGCGTGCGCAACGGTGCGCCCCACATGCTCGTCACGAACTGCTCCCTGTTTTCCGCTGGGCCGATACTGCCGCCCGATCGGGCAATCTCGCCTCACACCATATGACCCGCGTCTCGCGCGCGACGACGCGGGGACACCGATTCCGACCGCTTTTCGATGCCAGCGCGGCGCAAGGCGGGCGCAAGCGGGGGCGCGCAGGGTGAATTCGCACGGTTCGTGCGGTGACGAGCGCTAATGGAGATTGAGGTATTGGCATGGTTCGGATCGCGATCATCGGCGCGGGACTCGGCGGACTCGCTCTGGCCCAGGGGTTGCGTAAACGCGGGATCGAGTTCGACGTCTATGAGAAGGATCCGGGCGTGGACAGCCGGACCCAGGGGTATCGCATTCGAATCGACGAGACCGGGCAGCGTGCGCTCGCCGATTGCCTGAGCGCCGATGAGTATGAGACGTTTCGCGCGACCTGCGCGGTGAGCACCACCGGCGGGCGGTTCATCGATACGGAGCTGCGGGATACGGCGGGGCGGGTGGTCGAGACCTGGCGACCATCGGAAGTCGAGGACGCCGAGCCCGAGGACGCGCCGGGCGATCTGAGCGCGAACCGGCTGACACTGCGGGAGGTGCTGCTGCACGGTATCGCCGATCGGGTGCATTTCGGTAAGTCGCTGGATCGGGTCGAAGAGGGCGAGGGTCACGTGACCGCGCATTTCGAGGATGGGACGAGCGCGGTCGCCGATGTGCTCGTGGCCGCCGACGGAGTGCATTCGGTGGTCCGGCGACAGCTGCTGCCCGATGCCGAACCGGCCGATACCGGTGCGCTCTGCGGATACGGCAGAACCACGCTGACCGGTGCGCTCGGCGAGACCATTCCGGTAGCCCTGCTCACTGGAACATCGGTCGTGTTCGCGAATGGGTTTGTGGCGGTGCTGGATTCGATGACATTCCGACAGTGGGAGTTCACGGCCGACCTGACGCCGGTCGCGGACTATCTGTACTGGGCGGTGTTCGGCCCGCGCGATCGATTCGGACTGACCGATACCGCCGACACCGGACAGGTGCTAGCCGCGATCGAGCACGCCACCGCCGACTGGCATCCCGCGCTGCGCGAAGTTTTCGCCGCGGCGGACCCTGACGGGTTCGCCGCCATGACGGTTCGCAGTGCAGCGGCGTTGGAGACCCGGCCCAGCGGCCGCGTCACCCTGCTCGGCGACGCGATCCATGTGATGAGCCCCGCCGGTGGGCTCGGCGCGAATACCGCACTGCGCGATGCGGCGGTGCTGGCCACCGCGTTGGCCGCGGGACGGGATGATCCGCTGCGCGCGATTGCCGGGTACGAATCGGAGATGAGGGTGTACGCCGGTGACGCGATCAGCGCCTCCCTGCTGGGCACCGCGATGCTGGCCTCACGCATATGAGCGCGGGTCCGCGCCTCCTCGTCATTCCGGCGTGCTTTTGGCCGGAATCCACCTCGCGCGTGGCGATCCAAAGGTGTGGATCCCGGCCAAGAACGTGCCGGGATGGCGAGGTCGGGCCTGAAATAGCGGGGTGAGGTCAGCCGTGGCCGCCGTGAGTTCCCGTGCCGGGCATGGTCATTCCCGGCATCTCGTGGCCTGCCATGCCGGGCATATCCATTTTCATGGGGGCGGGTTGCTGGCCGGGGGCGAGGATGAGGAATTGGCCCATCATGCCCGCGTCCTCGTGCATGAGGAGGTGGCAGTGGTACATGTACGGGTAGGTGGGGTCGGTGTGGCCGGCGAAGCGCATGGCGAGGGTGTAGGCGGGGCCGGGGGTGGTGTAGACGGTGTCCTTCCAGCCGGAGAGTTCCGGGGGCGGGGTGCGGCCGTCTACGGCGGTGATCTGGAATTGGACGTCGTGGACGTGGAAATTGTGCGGCCAGTCGTCGCTGTTGCGGACGGTCCAGACCTCGGTGGTGTCGACCGGGATGGTCATATCGATGCGGTTCATGTCCATGCGCTGGTTGTTGATCATGTGCCAGCGCAGGTCGAAGGTGCGGGTGGCGGGGGTGCCGGGGGCGACCAGGGCGGGGATGGCGACCAGTGAATCCGGTACGGGGGCGGACGGTTTCACCTTCGCGGCGGGTCGCAGGCGCAGAATGTCGAAGGTGTCGTCGAAGCCGAAGGCGGCGGGTTTCTTGATGCCCGCGCGCTGATCGATGGGAAGGGTGCGCAGGGTGACCGGATCACCGGCGCGTACTTCCACCACGAGTTCGACGCGCTCGCCGGGACTGATCTGTATGCGCCGCAATAGAACCGGGGCGCCGAGCAGGCCGCCGTCGGTGGCGATGAGCTGGAATTCGCGATCATCGGAGAAGGCCAGGTTGTAGAGGCGACCGGAGGAGCCGTTCAGAATCCGGAGCCGGACCCGCTCGGTGGTGACGTCCAGGTGCGCTCCCGCAATGCCATTGGTGATGATGAGATCACCGAGCAGGCCGATATCGCTGGGATCGGATTCGTCCAGCGCGCCGTCGGCGGTGAGGCGGCGATCCTGGATGACCAGCGGAATATCGTCCACGCCATAGTCTTTCGGCAGCTCCAGACGCGCGGAATCCGCGTCGTCGAGCAGGAAGAAGCCGGAAAGCCCACGGTAGACGTGCTTTTCGGTGCTGCCGTGCGGATGCGGGTGGTACCAGAGGGTGGCGGCGGGCTGCTCCACGGTCCAGCTCGGCTGCCAGACGCCGTCGGGCTCGATGGTCTGATGCGGGCCGCCGTCGCACGCGGCGGGGACGTGCATACCGTGCCAGTGCACGGTGGTGGGTTCGGTCAGCGCGTTGTGAATGGTGAACGCGACCTGTTCGCCGCGGGTGGCCCGCAGCGTCGGGCCGAGGATCGAACCGTTGTAACCCCAGGTCGGCGTGGACTGCCCGGCGCGCATCTCGGTGCTGCCCGCCTTGGCTTCGAGGGTGAAGCGGCGCACGCCGTCCGCGCCGACGGTCGCGGTCGCGAGCGGCGGGATCGGCAGCGGGCGGGTTCCGTCGGCTCCCGGCCCCGTTCCGGATGACGGCCCGCCGGATCGCTCACTCGCGCATCCGGCGGTGAGCGCCAGCGATGACACGGCGACCACGGTGAGAAACCCTCGCCTCGAGACCACGACTGCTCCTTCTATCGACAACTCCTCCAGCTTCGATTGCCAGGCGATTGCCTTCGATCCTGCGCGGGGTCCGAGATGAGCCGCCCGCACTCCTCCCCGCGGACCTTGTGGGGTCGCGGAAAACGTGCTAACCAGCGCCGATCCCGCAGCGCACGGCCCGGTCGGCGTACGGATCGACGGACCGATCGCCTACGGTGGGAGCGTGATCGAGACCCCGGATCGGCAGCGCGTGGCGGCCATCGCGCGCGCCCTGCCGGTGCCGCTGGTCCCACTCCTGTTGGCGGCCAGCACCTTCCCCGGCCAGTACCGAGTGCCAGGTGTTTACTGGCTGCTCGCCATGGCCGCCAGCGTGGTGTTCGTGTTCGGCGCGCGCTGGCCGCTGACGGCTTCGCTGATCATTTCCGCGCTCGCGATTCCGATGTTCCGGATTCCAGCGTGGGGTCTGTCCGGGCTGGTTCCGTTCCTGGGCGCGGTGGCTTTGGTCGATGTAATCCGGCGCTCGCACCGCAATTCGATCGTGGCGCTGGCGACGGCGGGCTGGGCGGTCGCGGTGCTCATCGGCCGCACCGGCTATCACGATCCGGCGGCCTCCCGGGCGACGCTCGCACTCGAGGTGGGCGCGTACGTCGGACTCGCGGTGCTGCTCGGCCTCTATCTGCGCGGCCAGCGCGAACTCGCGGTGAGCCTGCGCCTGCGTGCCGCCGATGCCGAAAACCGCCGCGCCGAAGCCGAACAGCGCACCCGGCTCATGGAACGCGGGGCGCTGGCCCGCGAACTGCACGATCTGGTCGCCCATCACATGGCCTCGATCGTGTTGCGCATCGGCGTCGCCCGGCACGTGGTCGCCGATGCCGATCCGCGCGTGCACGCGGTGCTGGACGATGTGCACGGCACCGCCTCGGACGCGCTCACCGATATCCGCCGCCTGCTCACCGCCCTGCGCGATCCGGCGCTCGGTGAAGTGGCGCTGGTGGATTCGGCCGCCCTGCGCACCGAGATCGAGGCGGCCGCCGACCGGGTGCGCGCCGCCGGTTTCACCGTCGACGCCGAAATCCGCACGGGCGCGGACGGATTGGATGCCATCGGCCGCCTCACCCTGCTGCGCCTGGTGCAGGAATCGCTCACCAATGTGATGAAGTACGCGGATCCGGCGCGCCCGGTGCGACTCATGATCGTCCCGGCGGGAGACGCCATCCAGGCACACCGGGATCAGACCGGCGCGAGCAGTGCCGCCTCGGATCGGCATGGCGTCACTTTGCATGTGCGCAGTGGCCTGGCGGCCGGACGCGCCACCCGCGCGAATCCGCCGGGCGCGCACGGCATTATCGGAATGCGGGAACGGGTCGAGCTCGCCGGTGGCCGGGTGGCCGTCGGGGAGAACGGCACAGAGTGGATCGTCCATGCCTGGCTGCCGGATACGAACGGAGCGGACGCGTGATCTCGGTACTGCTGGTGGATGATCAGCGACTGGTGCGAGCCGGGCTGCGCATGCTGATCGAATCGACCGAGGATCTTCAGGTGGTCGGTGAGGCCGCCAATGGCGTGGAGGCCATTCGGCTGGCGGCCGAACTCGCACCGGATCTGATTCTGATGGATCTGCGCATGCCCGGTCTGGACGGTGTCGCCGCCACCGAATCGATCGTGCGCGGCGGGGCGCGCGCGAAGATCCTGGTGCTCACCACCTTCGATGACGATGACCATCTCTTCCCCGCACTGGCGGCGGGCGCGACGGGTTATCTGGTCAAGGACACCGAGCCCGCGGATCTGCTCGCCGCGATCCGCCGCACCGCCGAGGGCGACATGCTGTTCTCCCCGCCGCTGCTGCGCCGCCTGGTGGATCGCGTGGTCGCCGCCCGTGAACCCGCCGAGTCCGGCACCGCGCCAACCGATCTGACGCCGCGCGAGCGGGAGGTGCTGGCGCTGGTGGGCGCGGGCTTCGGGAATCAGGAGATCGCGGACCGCCTGCACCTGGGCGTCACCACGGTGAAAACCCATATCGCCAATCTGATGGAGAAGACCGGCCGGGACAACCGGGTGCGGCTCGCGGTGTACGCGCACCAAATCGCTCCCACGCCACCGCGATAGTGCGACCCGCGCGGCCCATTGGCGTGTCCGCGCACGACCCGCCGTGGCGAGCGCGGGGCGCTCCGCCCGGGGTATCGGGATTGCCGTACGGCGGCGAAGTAGGCTGTGCTGCGGCTGCGTCAGCCCGAGCATTCCGCTGTATCAGCCCCCACGGCATTTCAGTGACTCCGTACTGGCAGAAGGGACACCAGCAGGTGCGAAGCGGCAGGCGGCAGACCGGACGTGACGAACAGGGCTCGCGCACATCGGATCGCCTCGCGCCGGCCTGGCTACGCTCCGGTACGCGGGCGCTCGCACTGGCGGCCGTCGGGGTGCTGGCGCTGAGTGCCTGCGGCAGTACCACTGTCGACGACATCAAGGTCGGTTCCGGTAAGGGCTGGCCGCTGGCCTTCCACGATGCCCGCAACAGCGCGACCAGTCCGGTCACCGGATCACGCGCGCTCACCCTGAGCTGGTCGCGCCCGGTGGGCGGGCCGCTGGCCGCGCCCGCACTGGTCGGGCCGGACGGCCAGATCGTGGTCACCACGCGCACGCAGTCCTGCCAGATCTTCTCGTTCCTCATGCCGACCGGGCGCAAGCGGTTCTGTAATCCCATGGGTATCAGTGCCATTGCGGGCGGTATGGCCGTGGACGGCACCACCAATATCTATGTCGGCGATGACGGCGGGGTGACCTCGCTGAACGCGCTGGGTCAGCCGCGCTGGCGCACGCAGCAGGCGGGCGTGCCGATCTCGGTGCAGTTCACCGGGGACAGCAAGGTTTTGACGGTGACCCAGCTGGGTCAGGTGGATGTGCTCAGCCGCCAGACCGGCAATCGCGAGGTCTCCACCTTCCAGCTGCTCGGTGATCCGGACTTCCTGAAGTTCCCGGATCTGCCGCGCCCGCCGGATTTCACCGGCCTGGACGACTGCGCGACCGGTGGGCCGCAGTGCCCGGTCGCGAATGTGTCGGCGGTGGACGAGAAGTCGGGCCGGTTCTACGCCACGGTGTGGCGGCCGGGTCAGGGCAGCGCCGATCTGGTGGCGCTCACCTATGACGGTAGGGAGATCCGCAAGGACTGGACCGCCACCATGCTCGCGGGCGGCAGCGGCACCAGCCCGACACTGTCCGCCGACGGTTCCACCCTCTATGTCGGTGACAACGACAATCACCTGATGGCCGTGGACGCGTCCAACGGCAAGACCAAATGGGTTCAGGATCTGGGCTTCCCGATTCGCGGTTCGGTCTCGGTCGCGGACGGCCTGCTCATCCCCGCCGGGGACGACGGTCACCTGATGGCGCTGCGCGATAAGGGCGATGCCCCCGAAATCGTCTGGGAGCGCAAGGATCTCGCCCTGCGCGGCCGTCCCGTGCAAACCGCGGGCGGCACCGGCTACACCGTCGCCCCGATCGGCGACAACCTCACCCTGGTCACCTTCGACACCCACTCCGGCGCAACGGTCGACTCGCACGAACTGCCCGGCGCGGAGGGCACCACGGTGGGCACCACCATCGGCGCGAACGGCGAGATCGTGGTGGCGACCCGCATCGGCGAACTGTTCGTCTTCAAGCCCGGTAAGCAGTAACTCGGCTATTCCGGACGAATCGAGTCCAGCCGGACGGCCGCGCGCTCGAGCAATGCGGACAGCGTCTCCCGTTCGGCGGGGGTGAATTCGTCGGCGAGCGCGCGCTCCACCCGCACCGCGCGCTTGTCCGCATCGCGCAGCACCTTCGCGCCCGCGTCGGTGAGGCGCGTCTCGAGCACGTTCCGATGCCACTCGTGCGGGGTGCGCTCGATGAAGCCGCGGTCCTGGAGATTGGCCAGGACGGTGTTCATCGTCGGTGGGGTGACGCCGCATTGGCGGGCCAGGGCGGCGGCGGAGATGCCGGGGCTCTCGCTCAATACGAACAGGGCCGCGTACTGCGGGACGGTGACGCCCGCCGGTTTGAGCGCGGGCAGTTTCGCGCCCTGCAGGGCCTGTTCGGCGCGTTTGATGTACGAGCCCAGGCGCTCGGAGATAGGCATCGACGTCACCTCACGCATGGTAGTCGACCCTATCGGTTGTTCGAACCTTGACGATCATTAGAACTCTAATCTATGTTCGTGTCCGCACTACGGTGTTATCTCTATCGATCCGTATCGGAAGGCCGAACCATGTCCCGCGTGACCCGACTCCGCATCGCCGTGCCCGCCACCGCGCTCCTGCTGGCGCTGGCCGCCTGCGCCAACGGGCAGGAAGCGGCAGCGCCCACCGCCGCACCGCGCATCAGCACCGCGTACGAACTGCCCGATGCGCAGGCGTACCCCGAAGGCATCGCGGTGGACTCGCGCAATGGCGATGTGTACGTCGGATCGTTCACCAATGGCGCGATCTACCGTGCGGCCGAGGGCAATTCGAAGGCCGAGATCTTCCTGCCCGCGGGTGCGGACGGCCGCCGGACCGCCAACGGCCTGCGAGTGGACACCGCCGGACGCCTCTGGGTCATCGACCACACCCGCGGAGTCACGGTGTACGACACCGGAACTCGCGCCCGCCTGGCGAGCTTCGAACTCCCCGCGGGCCAGCCCTTCGTGAACGATCTCACCATCACCCCCGACGGCAGCGTCTACCTCACCGACAGCGTCGCCCCGATCGTCTACCGCGTCACCGCCGCCGAACTCACCGACGCCATGGCGCACGGCGGCAAGGGTGAACTGCGCACCTTCAGCGACCTGGGATCCGCGAAAGATCCAGCGGCACAATCGCCCATCCTCCTGAACGGCATCGTCTCCGACCCCGCGGGCCGCTACCTGCTGACGGTCGACATGAGCACCGGCACCCTCTACCGCATCACCCTCGACACCGACCGCACCGTCGGCAAGGTGACCCGGCACGGCGGCACCATGATCAACGGCGACGGCCTGGAAATGCGCGACGACACCCTCTGGGTCGTGCAGAACAAGGACAACACCGTAAGCCGTTGGCAGATCAGCGATAACGGCATGACCGCCACCCAACAGCAGCACATAACCGATGCCGCCCTTGCCGTTCCGACCACCATCGCCCACACCGGAGACCGAGCCCTGGTGGTCATCTCGCAATTCGACCGAGGCGGCCCCATGGGCGCGGGCACCCCCGCCCCCTTCACCGTCGCGGCCATCGACGGCATCTGACCCGGCCCGCGGCCCGCGCACACCGGAGAACCGATCCGCAATAGCAATTAGCTATAAAGTCGCTGCGCGTCGCTCCTGGATGATCACCGTGCTGACTGGGAGGGTGATCGCTATGACTTGCGCGGTCACCGGCACCTCCTCGGCCTTCCTGATGCTCGGCGCGAGGATCAGCTGATGGGTCGCGGCTCGAGGGGGTGCGCATGAATCGCCGGAGCACGCTGTGGGGCATCGAGATTCGGTGGAACATGCTGGTGCGCATCGGGGCGGTGTACACGGCGACGGCGACCGCGGGGCTGGCGATCATGATGCCGGTCAGTTACGGGTGGTATGGCTTGCCGCCGTACAAGGTCGATCTCATGATTCGCAGCGTGCCGCGGGCGATGGAATCCGGCGCCATGGTGGCGGTGCTCGCGGCGGCGCTGGTGGTCGGCATCGGCAGCGCTCGCGCGGCCTGGTTCGCCACCACGCTGGGGCTGCTGGGGATTCTGGCCAATCACGCCGGATTGCCCTGGGTCGATATCGATTCGCTGACCACGTTCAATTTCATCGACTCGCTGTGGGCGGGCGTGATCGTCGGCAGCCTGGCGCCGGTGGTGTGGACGAGCCGGAAGGCGACGAGCGTATACCTTTTCGGCGTGGTCAGTTCGGCCGCGCTCGGCAATATCGTGCAGCGGCCCGCCGCCGACGGCACCCTCAATCCGATCGAGCGCGTACTCGGTGACGCACCGCCCATCTGGCTGATCGTGCTGGCGCTGGTGCTGATCGGGCTCGGCCTGTTGATCCGCGCGATCGGGTTTCCGGTGGCCCCGCCCGATGAGCGGGTGTCGCTCGCGACCGTGGTGTCCGGCGCGGTGGTCATCTTCAGCGTGGCGATGACCTCGAAATGGCTCTCGCACAGCGGTGCGCATCCGGCGGTCGTGGTGGTGGCGGTGCTCGTGGTCATCGCGGGCAGCACCATTTCGGCGTTCATGCTGCCCGGGCGCGATGGCATGCCGGTGCTGCTGCTGGTGGCGTTCGCCGCCGCGGCCAGTGCGACGGTGACCGTCCCGCGCCCGTGGTGGGCCGACGCACTGGTCGTGGTGTCGGTGGGGCTGGGGCTGGTCGCGGCGCGGCGCTGGCCGCTGCCGCCGGTGGCGATCTCGCTGTCGTTCGCGATGGCACTGGTCGCCATGATTCTCGCGCTGGTCACCACGCCCGGACAGGTGAGCGCGGTGATCGGGGTGGTGTGCATCGGCCTGGTCGGCGGCTACAGCGTGGCGGCCGCGCTACCGGCCCTGGCGACCAGCATGGTGGTGGCCATCGGGGCGCTGTTCGTGCCGTCCGCCGCGGTGGCGCTGCGCGGTCGCCTGTTCGGCCGGGTCAGCTACTCCCCCGGCTGGTATCGGGTCGCCCCGGCCCCGCACGATCCGGTGCCCGCCTATGCCGCCCTGGGCATCGCGACGGGCTGCGCCGGTGTGATCTATCTGCTGTACCGGCTACGGAGTGTCGCAGAGAAAGACGGTGGCGGTCTTGCCTATCCGGGTAATAACCAGTGAGTGCGGTTGTTTCCCACGGGGTTTGAGCTTGGCGCGAAGGGCATCGGGATCGAGATCGACACCGCGGGTGAGGATCTCCAGCGGACCGCAATCACGGCGGTGCAGTTCGGCACGCAACGGCTTCTCGCGGAAATCCATCCGGTCGAGAATGCGGAAGCCGCGCATACCCTCGGGAACGGTGTCACCGGTGAGATAGGCGATGCGCGGATCGAGTTGCCACAGACCGTGTTTGGCGGCGTAGTGCCGCACCAGTCCCGCGCGGATCACCGCACCGTCCGGATCGATGATCCATTCGCCGGGCTCGCGCTCGGGGATATCGTCCGGTTCGGCATCGGTCAGGATCTCCGGCGGGCGCGAGCTGGAAAGCACTGTGGCGCGGCGGGTTACCCCCGCCTCCGCCAAACCCGGTGACCACAGGCAGGCTTCGCGCACCGCACCGTCCAGCGAGGCGACCTCGATCTCCCCCGCCCAGCCGAGGGTGTCGAAATCCAGTCCGGGAGCGCATTTCACGGCCAGATCCCGGCCCGCGTACGCCGCCAGCAGATCCGGCAGCGGCGGTTGCAATTTCGCGGGGTCATGGGTGCGGCGGCCATCCGCGCGGCGGGCCGGATCGGCGATCACCACCTCGGCGGTACTGCACGGCCGCAGCGCATCGGCCTTGGCCAGCAATACATTTCCCGCCGGTGCGGAGTCCGCCGCAGCGATGGCGTGCGCACCCACCGGGGGGACGCGCAGATTGTGGGCCGCTATCGCGAGCCGAATGTCATCCAGATCGCTGCCGATGACCGCCGGGCAGACCCGCGCCAATTCGGCGAGTTCGGCTCCGATGGAACAGGTTACGTCGTGGACGCTGCGGCCCTTCAGGCGTTCGGCACGATGCCGGGCCACGGCCGTAGGCGTGGCCTGCTGGAGAGCGTCATCGGTGAACAGCCATTCCCCCGCACCGGAGAGTTTGGCGGTGGCGCGGCGGCGCAGGCGGACGGTTTCCACCAGGGCGGCCGCGCGGTCGCCGTGCGCGCGGCGGATCCGCTCCAGATCGCGCAGCAGCGAGGCCGGGGTCAGCGCGAGCGCGCCGACCTCGGCCAGCGCGGCCGCACCGGCCGCGCTGCCCAGGTGGGCGACGTCATCACGAGAGAAGGCGTAGCCCACCGGGTTTCGGTCCTACTTGGCCGAGACGCCGGGCTTCACGCCGGTGATCATGGCGTTGTAGAAGAACTGGCGCGGCACGATGTGGCGCATGACCTTCTCGTCCAGCCAGCTGAAGCCCAGCCACGCGCGGTACTGCGCCATGCGGTAGCCGATGGTGAGCTTCTCGGCGGGCACGGCCGCCTCGAAGGTGCGCACCGGCCAGCCCCACAGGGCGGCGGCGAACTCTTCGGTCTTGGCCTGCACCTCGACGGCGCCGGCGCTGCGCGCCATGGCCTCGAGATCCGACGGATCGAAGGTGTGCAGATCGACGACGGCCTCGAGGGCGGCCGCGCGCGAGGACTCGTCGAGCTCCTCCTGCGGGCGACGCCAGTCCTTGAGGAACGGCAGCTTGGTGATCTCGGTGGTCACCTTCCAGGTGGCCTGGCCCAGGCGGCGCGCGTAGATATTGCCGATGGTGGTCGGCTCACCGGCGAAGACGAAACGCCCGCCCGGCTTGAGCACGCGCAGGCACTCCTTGAGCGCCAGCTCCACATCCGGAATGTGGTGCAGCACAGCGTGTCCACACACCAGATCGAAGGTGTCGTCCTCATACGGGATGGTTTCGGCGTCGGCGACCCGGCCGTCCACGTCCAGGCCCAGGTTCTGGCCGTTGCGGGTGGCGACCTTGACCATGCCCGGGGACAGGTCGGTGACCGAACCGCGCTTGGCGACACCGCCCTGCATCAGGTTCAAAAGGAAGAAGCCGGTGCCGCAACCGAGTTCGAGAGCCCGCTCGTACGGCAGCGGGGCATCCGGCACGACGGCGTCGAAGCGGCCGCGCGCGTATTCGATACAGCGCTCGTCATAGGAGATGGACCATTTGTCGTCGTAGGTCTCTGCTTCCCAATCGTGGTAGAGCACCTGCGCGAGCTTGTTGTCGGAATACGCGGCCTGGACCTCCGCCTCGGTGGCGTGCGGGTTCGGCGCGGGGTCTTCAGGACGAACGGTCATAACAGGGCAGCCTAATGAATACCCCGGTGGGGCCGGTTATCGGCCCGGCTAACGGCCTGTGAACGAGGCCGCACCTGGACCATCGGCCAAATAAGAACGCGTTCCAACCTGCTGATCTTCGGTGCCGAACAGCGCGGTCCACTCGGTGCGCGCGCGATCATGCCCGTGCGTACCCGCCTCGAAGACGCGCTTGGCCGCGGCCAGTGCGAGGGCCGGACCACCGGTGAATTGCCGCGCCCAGCGCAGCGCGGACTCGAAGACGTCATCGGGTGCGACGACCTCGTCGACCAGGCCGATCTGCGCGGCTTCCTTCGCATCGACGAACCGGCCGCTGTAAACCAGATCCTTGGCCCGCGACGGCCCGATGAGCAGGCTCAGGCGACGAATGCCCGCGACCGGGATCAGCCCCGCCTTGATCTGCGGCAGGCCCAGTTTCACGTTGTCGCCGATGATGCGGCGATCCGCGCCCAGGGCCAGTTCCAGACCCGCGCCGAGCGCGTAACCGCTGATGGCCGCGACCGTCGGCTGCGGCAACCGGGCCAGGCAGCTCAGCGCCGCCTGGAAATCCTTGACAACGGCCTCGGCCTGTTCGGGGGTGAACCCGGCCAGTTCGGCCATCTCATCACCCGCGGAGAACACCCGCTCATCGCCGTACACCACGACCGCAGCAATGCTCGCGTCCGCCGCGATCGCATCGGCGGCGGCCGCGACCTCGAGGGCCACCTGCAGATCGATCAGATTCATCGGCGGGCGCGCGATGCGAAGCACGGCAATGCCCTGCGCCACACCACGGTCAACGGTCACGAATTCGGCCACAGCGGTCACCCTACTTCCGTCCAACGGCCCGGTCCGACACCGGTCGCCGCGCGCGCCACGGGCGAAACCGGACGCGCACTCACTCCGGGCGCTGCGAACCCCGCAGGCGGGCGTTCTCCGGGAGATCGGCGAAGTAGCGATCCGCGTGCGGGAACGCCAAGGCGAGCTTCGCCTCGGGGTCATAGATCGGCATGATCGGATCGATGGTCCGAACGGCTTCCAGAATGGCGGCGGTGGAATCGAATTCACGCAGCGCGACCAGCTGGGTCCAGGTCGGCGGCAGCAGCACGTCCAGACCCTGCTTCCAGCGATCGATGGCCTCGTCGGGGGTACACCAGGTGACCACATCGGCCTCGGTGGTCGCACCGTCGGCGAGCTGTCCCGCGGGCAGCACCGCGACGAAGAAGCGGGTGTCATAGCGGCGCGGTTCCACCACGGGGGTGATCCAGTTGTCCCAGGGCCGCAGCAGATCCGCGCGCAACACCAGGTTCTCGCGGGTGAGGAATTCGGCGAAGGAGAGTTCGCGGCGCTCCAGCTGCCCGCGCGCCTCGGCATAGATCGAGGTGTCGGAGACGACCGTATCGGCGGTCGGCCCCGCGAGCAGCACCCCGCATTCCTCGAAGGTCTCGCGCACCGCCGCGCACACCAGGGTCTGTGCGCGCCCGGCATCGGTGCCGAACCGCTCGGCCCACCAATTCGCGTCCGGCCCGGCCCAATCCAGCGTGACCGCGGCGTCGGAGCGGTCCACGCCGCCGCCCGGGAACACCGTCATACCGGCGGCGAAGGCCATACCGACGACGCGCCGCTGCAGGAAAACCTCGGGCCCGCGCGCGCCATCGCGCACCAGCATCACCGTGGAGGCGTCCTTGACGGGCGCGACGGCGGGAACAGTCTCACTCACCTTTCGCACCCTAACGGTTGCTAGGTCGCCTGGCGAACATCCCCCACAGCGCCAGCGCCAGCACCGTCGCGCCGATGCCGATACCGCAGATCAGACCCCATCCCCCGGCCTGGTACGCGGAACCCGCCGTCACCGAACCGGCCACGCCGCCCAGGAAGTAGGTGACCATGTACGCGGTCGTGAGCCGACTGCGCGCGGCCGGATCGAGCGCGTAAATGGCGCTCTGATTGGACAATTGGATGCCCTGCACGCCGAAGTCGAACACCAGCAGCGCGATGATCAGCACCCACACATTGATCCCGCCCCAGGCCAGCAGTCCCCAGCCGACCAGCACGGTCACCCACACCAGCGTGGTCACCATGCGCAACCGGCCCTGATCGGCCAGTCGCCCCACGATCGGCGCGCCCAGCGCACCGGCCACCCCGGCCAGCCCGAACAGGCCGATGACGAACTCCGAATAGTGGTAGGAACTGGATCCGGAACCCGCGAGCAGGAACGCCAATCCGGTCCACATGCCCGAAAAGCAAGCCATGGCAAGGAATCCCAGCGCCATGCGCTGGCGCAGCACCGCGTGTTCGCGAATCAAGCCGAGCACCGAGGCCAGCACCTCCGGATAACTCTCCTCGGTCGCCGCCCGTCCGGTCGCGGGCACCAGCAGGTACACGCTGATCGACATGATCAGCTGGATTCCGGCGGCCACCAGCAGCACCCCGCGCCAGCCCGCGAATTCGGCGATGGCCCCGGAGATGACCCGGGACAACAGGATTCCCAGCAGCAGCCCGCTCATCACGGTGCCGACGATCTCGCCGCGCTTGTGCGGATCGGCCAGCGCCGAGGACCACGGCACCACCACCTGCGCCGCCGACGCGGTCACGCCGGTGGCGAACACGCCCAGCAGCAATAGCGGGAGATTCGGCGCGGCGGCGGAAAGACCCAGTGCCAGCACCGAAACCGCGAGCAGCCCCGGCACCATGCGCCGCCGCTCCAGGAAATCCCCGAGCGGCACCAGCAGCGCGACACCGCTGAGGTAGCCCACCTGAGCCGCGCTGACCAGCAGCGCCGCGGCCACCGACGAGACGCGCAGATCGCTCGCGACCTGATGCAGCAGCGGTTGCAGGTAGTAGAGGCAGGCGGCGGACGAACCCGCGGTGACCGCGAACACCAGCACGGTCAGGCGGGTCAGCGGCGAGGACACGGCGTCCGGGGCGTCAGGACGAGCGGGCGAAATGGTCACGATATCCATGGTCCGACCTGAGGCGCATCAATGGAAGCGATGAGTTTTGATGGAGCCATCTACGGAATAGATATACTGACGCGGTGGAGATCCGGCAGATCGAATGTTTCCTGGCCTGCGAGCAGGAAGGGTCGTTCACCGCGGCCGCGCGCACGCTGAATCTGGTGCAGTCGGCGGTGTCGACCAGCGTCGCCAAACTGGAACGCGAACTCGGGGCGCGGCTGTTCGATCGCACCCCGCACGGACTGCGCCTCACCGAGGCCGGGCGCGAGGCGGTGGCTCCGGCCCGAATCATGTTGCGGGCCAGGCACGATATCGCCGACGGCATCGATCGGGCCCGGGGGCAGGTGCGCGGCGAGGTGGTGATCGGCAATTTCATGAATATCCACACCCTCGATTACGCGAACATCATCTCGGAACTGCGCGTGCGCTATCCCGAGGTGACTTTGCAAATGCGGCAGAACATTTCGGGCGTGCGCGGCAATATCGCCGGATTGCGCGACGGCAGTCTGGAGATCGCGCTGGTCGCCGGAATGACCGAGGAGATCGACGGGCTGACCATGTATCCGATCAGCTCGGAGACCATCGTGCTGGGCACCGCGCCCGGTCATCCGCTGGCCGGTCGGCCCTTCGACGCGGCGGATCTGGCGGGTATCCGATTCATCGATTTCGCGCCCGGCTGGGGTATTCGCGGTGTGGCCGACGCATTGTTCCCCGAACGCGACAGCGTGATCGAAGTGGCCGATCAGATATTCGCGATGGAATTGGCGGCCAAGGATTTCGGCGTGCTGCTGATACCGCGCTCAACCGCCGAGACCACCGATTCGATCGTCTGGTCCGAACGCGCGGGCACACCCATTCCCTGGCATCTGGCGGTCGCGCACGATGCCCAGCGCACCCCGTCCAATGCCGCGCGCACGGTCATCAGGGCGCTGTGCCGCCGCGATCGGGAATGACCGCGATCGGGAATGACTCAGTCGATCAGATGCACCGATCCGCTGCGGGTCTCGATGCTGAACGGTGCGGCCGAACCATTGGGACGGGACCAGGTGCCGCTCACCTTGCCGGTGTGGAAATCCTGCACCTGACTGATCACCGCGGCGCTGGCGTCATCGGTCCAGGTGACCAGGAAGACACCGGGTTCCACCGCCGCCACCGCCACCGGCGAGGTGGTTTTGCGCCCGGTGTCCGCGGCGACATAGGTGAGCGTGCGCCCGTCGCCGCCGAAGGTCGCGGTGCCGCCGGACCCGCTGTCGTAGGTGAGTTGTACGGTCTTGCCGACCAATTCGGCGGGAATCGCGGCGGGCGCGAGTCCTTCCGCCGATTCCGAGGGTGAAAGTTTGTGCGGTGGTGCGGGATCGGCGGCGCAGGCCGCCGCGGCCAGCGCTACCGCCATGAGCGCCACGATCCCGAGTGTGCGACCCACCCCTGCTCCCTCCGCCCGCGCCGAATATTCGCCACGATGTGGCGCTATGTCGGCGATTGCATCGACAGACCAGTTCAACGCTGAAACTGGAGATATTGCCGACAGTTTGCCCGCTGTCGGCACTCGATGCAATGGCAGCGCGCCGAACACACACGAGCAGTGCGGCCGCCGCGCGAAAACGGCCCGGCGGAACCGGGATTCAGCGGTTGCGGTGCCGCCCGAAACGCTGGGCGCGGCGCGCGAAATACCGGCCGTCGATCTTGTCCAGCGCGATCGACTGCCGGAACGCCTCGCTCAGATTCTCGGCGGTGAGCACATCGGTGAGCAGCCCCTGCGCCACCACACTGCCCTCGTTGAGCAGCAGGCCGTGCGTGAACCCGGGCGGAATCTCCTCCACGTGATGGGTGACCAGCACGGTCGCGGGCGCGTCCGGATCGGCCGCCAGATCGCCGAGCCGCTCCACCAATTCCTCCCGCCCGCCCAGATCCAGCCCGGCGGCGGGCTCATCGAGCAGCAGCAGTTCCGGATCGGTCATGAGCGCGCGGGCGATCAGCACCCGCTTGCGCTCACCCTCGGACAGGGTCCCGTAGGCGCGATCGGAAAGATGTTCCGCACCCAGGCTTTCCAGAATATCCACGGCGCGATCGGTATCGATCTCGTCATAGCGCTCGCGCCAGCGCCCCAGTACCGCGTATCCGGCGGACACCACCAGATCGGACACCTTCTCATCGACCGGGATCCGCCCGGCGATCGCGGCCGAGGACAGGCCGATGCGCGGCCGTAGCTCGTTCATATCCACTTTGCCGAGGGTCTCCCCCAGCAGATTGGCGGCGCCCGACGTCGGGAACATCTCGGCGGCGGCCATCCGCAGCAGTGATGTCTTGCCGGCGCCGTTGGGGCCCAGCACTACCCAGCGTTCGTCGAGTTCCACCTGCCAGGTGACCGGTCCGACGAGCGTATGGCCCGAACGTCGGACGGTGACATCGTTGAAGTCGATGAGCAGATCGGGATCCGGTTGCGGCACGGGGTCCATCTTGGCCCACCGCCCTGGACGCTCGTCAACGTGGTGGGAAAACTCGATGCGTGTCACCTTCTCCCGCACCGTATCCGGAACCGGATCCGCGGGATAGCTCCGGTTCCTCAGGGCTGCGCGCATGACCCTGGCGGTGCCGGTTATGGGTCTGGCCGCGCCCGCGCGCATCCTCGCCGGTGCCGCGGAACATGCGGGCCAGCAGCAGTGCCACCGGGATGGAGAGCACCACCCAGACGATGAGAACAATCAGCAGTGTCGTCATATCGTGTTTCCTCCTGCGGAAACTCGTGCACCGATCCTTCTCCTGCAGCTCGGTGAAGTCGATACCCTCAGCGCACATAGGCCAGTGTGCGGACCGGATGGTTCGCGGCGTGGACACTTTCGGGCATTCGCCTTATTCAGTTCGGCGGCACCGCGATCACGGTGAGCGAGCCGGGGGCCACCTCGGTGAATCCGGCGTCGCGCACCGCGGTGGCGGTACCCTCGGCCACTGCCCGCCGCAGCTGTGCCCAATGCTCGGGATCGGCGTCGGCCACGGTGCAGCGGAAACCGCGTTCGGCCCAGGCGTGCGCCTGCCCCACCGGCATGAACCCGGCCAACAGCATGCTCGCGTGCCCTACCTGCGCGGCGGCCTTACCCACTGTCATACCCAATTTCGCGTCGACCCATAGCGTGGGATACCCGGGATCGATCGAGATCGGTTCATCCACTTCTAATTCGGTGCCGCCGATCTGAAGGCGTTTGATCCTCGGGTCGATTTCTCCGACCGCGCCGGGCACCAGCGCCCGCGCCTGCGCGCCTGCGAATTCGATCGTCACCCCGGGCACGTCCTGCGCGGCCAGCCATTGCGCGCCGCGAGCGCGCCTGGCCACCTTGCGAATTCGGGAGCGCTTCCAGGTGAGGTAGCGCTCCTCCCATTCACCATCCGTGCCGACGCGCTCGTCCAGGCACAGCGTCACCACCGCGGTGGCGGCCGCCGCGAGCAGTGCGCTGCGACGCGGCGGATCGATCTTGGGAATGTGCAGCACCATCTGCATGGCCTGTACCAGCGCCGGGTCCTCGGGATCGCCGCCACCGCCGTAGCCCCGCGCCAGTTCGGCGTGCCGGGCCACGAACCCGGCGTCGATGGTGGATTCGACACTGGACACCGGCATCACACTCCTCATCACACGACAACTCTGAGCCAGGGTAATCACATTTCGAAAAGCCCCGGCCCAGCCCCGATTACGTGACCTTCAGATTCAGGGTGAAGCGTTCGGCGGGATCGATGCCCTGCTCCCACGGCCGCCGATATTCGAGCACCAGCTGGGTCGCGCCCGGAGCCTGCGCCGTGAACTTGAAGATCGAGGTGCCGCCCACCCCGACCATGCCGTTGGGGCTCGGATCCTGTTCGTACTCCATGCCACCGTCCTGCCTGACGATGTTCTGCTCCAATTCGGTCAGCTGCCACAGGAATCCGGTGGTGGGGTTGCCCGCCAGGCGCACGGTCAGGCCCTGGCCCAGCGCCAGCGGTATCTCCTTGCCGTCCTGCTCCTTGCCCGCGGTGACCGGACCGGGGGCGGGCTGTGCGACGGAACTGGTTGTGGTGGGCCGTACTTCGTTCGGATTGTCGTTACCGCCACAGCCCGCCAAGGCCAGCCCGAGCAGTACTACCGCCAGTGATACGCGCACCCGCACGGACAGCCTCCCATCGTCGTGATCGAAGCATTGCGATCACGCTACCGACGGGAGGGCCGCCGATCGTGCAGGCGGCCCAACACGTTTTGGTCTCTAGCGCGGCAGCGGTACCCGGCGGATACCGCCGTCCTGCGCGTCGGCCGCCTCGAGTTCGGCACGGGTGACGCCGAGAATGAACAGCACCGCGTCCAGGAACGGATGTGAGAGCGCGGTATCGGCGACCTCGCGCAGCGCGGGCTTGGCATTGAAGGCGATGCCGAGCCCGGCGGCATTGAGCATGTCGATATCGTTCGCGCCGTCGCCGACCGCGACGGTCTGCTCCATGGCCACGCCCGATTCGGCGGCGAAACGGCGCAGCATGACCGCCTTCGCGGCCCGGTCCACGATCTCGCCGACCACGCGGCCGGTGAGCTTGCCGTCCACGATCTCCAGGGTGTTGGCCTGGACGAAATCCAATTCCAGCTCATGCGCCAGCGGTTCGATGACCTGACGGAAACCGCCGGACACCACACCGCAGCGGAAACCGATGCGGCGCAACGTGCGAATGGTGGTGCGCGCGCCCGGGGTCAGCTCGATCTGATCGGCGACCTCGTCGATGACCGACGCGTCCAGCCCCGCGAGGGTGGCCACGCGCTGGCGCAGCGATTCCGCGAAATCGATCTCACCGCGCATGGCGGCCTCGGTGACGGCCCGGACCTCGTCCTCGACACCGGCGTGCGCGGCCAGCATTTCGATGACCTCGCCCTGGATCAGCGTCGAGTCCACGTCGAACACGATGAGCCGCTTGGACCGGCGCGCCAGGCCCGCGCGCTCGACCGCGATATCCACGCTCTCCTTGGCGGCCACCACGGCCAGCATGGTGCGCAGCGTGGTCTCGGCCTCCGCCGAGGACGGCACGGTGATCATGAGCTCGAGGCCCGTCACCGGATAGTCGGCGATACCGCGAATGGAGTCGATATTCGCGCCCTGTTCGGCGAGCTTGCGCGAGATCGCGCTGAACGCCCGCGCGGTGACCGGGCTGCCGAGGACGACCACGGCGTGGGTGGACAGTCGCGCTCCCGCGACGGTGTCCGCACCGATCTCCACATCGACATTCATGCCGACACTGGCCATCGCGTCCTCGAGCTGATCCTGCAAACCCTCGGGATCGCACGGACAGGACACCAGCACACCCAGCGTCAGCCGCCCCCGAATCACGACCTGCTCCACATCCAGCAGGCTGACCGCGTTATTGGACAGCGCCGCGAGGAGTACCGACGTCACGCCCGGCTTGTCGGGTCCGGTGACCGTGACCAGAACCGTCGTGTCAGACGTCGTGCTCAATCGAAACTCCCGTTCTCGCGACTCCCCCCGCGTGACATGCGGCGAGGCGCGTCCATTCTGTCAGGTAAGTCGTCCCGCGCTCGCGCCACCCACCGTCACGGAGATCACAGCGGCATGAGCGACCCGGCGGCCGGGTCGGCGAGCATATCGGCCGGACGGCCGCGGATGTCACAGCAGCTTCGCGGCACCGGAGCAGAGCTCGTCCAGGACCTGCGCCACCGGGCGCACCTCGGTGATCGCGCCGACGCCGGTGCCCGCGTACACCGGAACGATGTCGTGGTCACCGGTTTCGAGCCCGGCGCGCAATTCGGCGCGGGCCTGGTCGGGCAGCTCGTCGGTGCGCTCGGACCAGCGGTCGGTGAAGGCGTTGCGCAACAGGCGCGCGGGAAAGTGTGCGGGCCACGGCAATCCCTTTGCCACGTCGAAGAGCCGGGTGACGACCGCGTCCCCGCCCCGCGCCGCCACCATGGCCTGACGTTCGGGCTCGGCGAGCAGTGATTCGGTGCAGGCGGCCAGGCAGGTGCCCAGCCACGCCCCGCTCGCCCCGGCGGCCAGGGCGACCGCGAGATCGCGCGGGGTGGCGATACCGCCCGCTGCGAGCACGGGCACGGGGACCTGCCTGACGATCGACTCCAACAACGGCAGCGTCGCCACTTCCACCGCACCGTGGCCGCCGCCCTCCAAACCGCGCGCGACCAGCACGTCGACCCCGGCGTCGGCGGCCCGGTGCGCGTCCTCGAGGCTGAAAACCTGTGTGGCCGCGAGGATTCCGGCCTCGTGCAGCTGCCCCACCCAGGACAGATCGGTACCGAAACTCACCGAGATCAGGGCGGGACCCGCGGCGATGGCGGCGGGGAGCAACCCTGACTCCTTGCGAATCACCCAGTCCACCAAGCCGATTCCGAAGGACCCCGGCAGCCCGTCGAGATGCGCCAGCTCGGCCGCGAGCGCGGCGGGCGATCCCGCACCGCCCATACCGATCATGCCGAGCCCGCCCGCGCGGGTGACCGCCGCGGCGAATCGCCCGCCCGCGACGCCTCCCATAGGTGCGTTCACCACGGGTAACCGCAGCCCGATCGCCCGCGACCAGGCGGTGGAAAGTACAGCCTCGGGCATAACGACTCCTCCTTCGTGGCTTCGTCATCCCGGCATGCTTTTGGCCGGGATCCACATCCTCAGCGCTACAACCGATATCGGTGGATCCCGGCCAAAACGCGCCGGGATGACGACGGGGCTTCGTTCCCAGTAAACCCGGAAAACAGCCGCGGCGGCCGTCAGATGACGACCGCCGCGGTGGTATGCGCTGTGCGAGCTACTTGGACGCGCTGTCCGTGAGCTCGTGCACGGTGTGGGGCTTGGTGCCCCAGCCCACGTGGGCCTCGGCGCGCATGCGCTCGACCATGTGCGGGTAGTGCAGCTCGAACGCGGGGCGCTCGGAGCGGATGCGCGGCAGCTCGTAGAAGTTGTGCCGCGGCGGCGGGCAGGAGGTCGCCCACTCCAGGGAGTTGCCGTAGCCCCACGGATCGTCGACCGTGACGACCTCGCCGTAGCGGTAGGACTTGAAGACGTTCCAGATGAACGGCAGCATCGACGAACCCAGGATGAAGGCACCGATGGTGGAGATGGTGTTCAGGGTCGTGAAGCCGTCGGTCGGCAGGTAGTCGGCGTAGCGGCGCGGCATACCTTCGTTACCCAGCCAGTGCTGGACCAGGAACGTGGTGTGGAAGCCGACGAAGGTGGCCCAGAAGTGCCACTTGCCCAGGCGCTCGTCCATCATGCGGCCGGTCATCTTCGGGAACCAGAAGTAGATACCCGCGAAAGTCGCGAACACGATGGTGCCGAACAGCACGTAATGGAAGTGCGCCACAACGAAATACGTGTCCGAGACGTGGAAGTCGATCGGCGGGGCGGCCAGGATGACACCCGACAGACCACCGAAGAGGAACGTCACCAGGAAGCCGATGGACCAGAGCATGGGCGTTTCGAAGGTCAACTGACCTCGCCACATGGTGCCGATCCAGTTGAAGAACTTCACACCGGTCGGAACGGCGATCAAGAAGGTCATGAAGGAGAAGTACGGCAGCAGCACCGCGCCGGTGGCGTACATGTGGTGCGCCCACACCGCGATGGACAGCGCGGCGATACCGAGCGTCGCGTAAACCAGGGTGGTGTAACCGAAGATCGGCTTACGGCTGAAGACCGGGAAGATCTCCGACACGATGCCGAAGAACGGCAGCGCGATGATGTACACCTCGGGGTGACCGAAGTACCAGAACAGATGCTGATAGAGCAGCGCACCGCCATTGGCCGGGTCATAGATATGACCACCCAGGTGACGGTCGTACGCCAGGCCGAACAGCGCCGCGGTCAGCAGCGGGAAGGCAAGCAGCACAAGCACACTGGTGACGGCGATATTCCAGGTGAAGATCGGCATCCGGAACATGGTCATACCGGGGCAGCGCAGGCAGACCACGGTGGTGAGCATGTTGACGCCACCGAGGATGGTGCCCAGACCCGAGACCGCCAGGCCCAGGATCCACAGGTCGGCGCCGACGCCCGGGGAGTGCACGATGTCGGACAGCGGGGTGTACGCGGTCCAGCCGAAGTCGGCCGCACCACCGGGGGTGATGAAACCAGCGGTGGCCATGGTGCCGCCGAACAGGTACAGCCAGTAGCTGAACGCGTTCAGGCGCGGGAACGCCACATCGGGCGCGCCGATCTGCAGCGGCAGGATGATGTTGGCGAAGCCGAACACGATCGCGGTCGCGTAGAACAGCAGCATGATCGTGCCGTGCATGGTGAACAGCTGATTGAACTGCTCGGGCGACAGGAACTGCATGCCCGGGCGAGCCAGCTCGGCGCGCATCAGCAGCGCCATGAGTCCGCCGACGAGGAAGAAGGACATGGCGGTCACGAGGTACATGACGCCCAGGACCTTCGGGTCCGTCGTGGTGACCATCTTGTAGATAAACGAACCCTTGGGACCCACCCGCTGTGGGTAGGGCCGAGCCGCCTCCACTTGACGGACTGGCTGTGGCTCTACGGCAGTCACAAATCCTCCTGAACAGGTGCCTACTGGTCGTTCGTACGCGGGTCTTCCGGCGTCCAGTTCGCTGCATGACGAACGACGGGGGGCCTAGCGCTTCAAGGATCGTAAACCGTGCTCCCACAGCGGTCGCGGGCTGGTCCTACTCTGTGTCGTAATTGGGTGTCGGGGTCGCCGGATGTACGCTGCCAGCCATGCCGGTGCGCGAGTCCGCTTCCACCCGAATCACGTTCGCCTCCACCAATGCCCCCGTGCGCCGTTTGCGCACCTGGGGCGCTGTTCTGGCCGCCGCGGCGGTGCTACCGGCGGGTCTACTCGCGGGGTGTGGCAAGGGTACGGACGATGCCATGAGCTCGATCGTGCGCACGACCACCAATATCGCCGGGGCCGGCGTGGTGGGTCTGGAGCGCGATACCCGGGCCGCCTGCGCGCTGCCGAGTTCCGCCGACGCGACGTCGGGGACCGTCTCGGTCAACCATGCCGCCGGAACCACCGAGGTGCCCGCCGACGCCAAACGCGTTGTGGTGCTGTCCACCGCCGCCCTGGACGCGGTGTGCGCCCTGGGGCTGTGGGAGCGAGTGGTCGGGGCCGCAACGACTTCCGGCCCCAGCCCGCAACCCTCCTACCTGGGCACGGGTGTACTGCTGATCCCCGCGGTCGGCACCGTCACCGCCCCGGATCCGGCGAAAGTGGCGGAGCTGAAACCGGATCTGATCCTCGGCTCGGGCGCGGACGGCGCGCAGTACGACGCGTTGAAGGCCATCGCCCCCACCGTGCTCGCGGGTTCGGAGAACGGCTGGCAGGCCGAGTTCAGCACCTACGGCGCGGCGCTGGATCGCAAGACCGCCGCCACCAAGGCCCTGGACGACTACCGCACCGCCGCGCGCGATGCCGGAAACGCGCAGTCCGCCAGCCTGACCCAGGCCTCGGTGCTGCGCTTCGATCCCAAGGTCATCCAGGTGCAGGGCGGCAACAGCTTCGCCGGGCTGGTGCTGGGCGATGCCGGGGTGCAGCGCCCGCAGTCTCAGCGCGGTAACTCCTATGACGTGGCGAGCCTGGGCAGCGAGACCGATCGCAACAAGGTCGAGGGCGACATCATCTTCCTGATGTTCGACGGCAAGGACGGCCAGAAGAACGCCGAATCGATCATGCACGGCGACGACTGGAAATCCCTGAGCGCGGTCTCGGACCGCCGGGAATTCGTTGTCGAGGACAGCATTTGGCACGGTTCGGGCATTACCGCCGCCCGCGCCATCCTGGAGGATCTGAAGATGCTCAACGCCTATGTGAGCGACTGAATTTCGTCTTCGTCACACAGACGAAAGCCCGGCATCCGCTGATCGGATTGCCGGGCTTCGCTTTTCAGGAGCCGTCCTCAGGAGCTCAGAACTCCCAGTCCTCGTCTTCGGTGTTGACCGCCTTGCCGATGACGTAGCTCGAGCCCGAGCCGGAGAAGAAGTCGTGGTTCTCGTCGGCGTTGGGCGAAAGCGCCGACAGGATGGCCGGATTGACGTCGCACTCGTCCTTGGGGAACAGGCCCTCGTAGCCGAGGTTCATCAGCGCCTTGTTGGCGTTGTAGCGCAGGAACTTCTTGACGTCCTCGGTGAGCCCGACCTCGTCGTACAGATCCTGGGTGTACTCGACCTCGTTCTCGTACAGCTCGAACAGCAGCTCGAAGGTGTACGCCTTGAGCTCGTCGCGCTCGGCCTGCGAGACCAGTTCCAGACCCTTCTGGAACTTGTAGCCGATGTAGTAGCCGTGCACGGCCTCATCGCGAATGATCAGGCGGATCATATCGGCGGTGTTGGTGAGCTTGGCCCGCGAGGACCAGTGCATGGGCAGGTAGAAGCCGGAGTAGAACAGGAAGGATTCCAGCAGGGTGGAGGCCACCTTGCGCTTGAGCGGATCCTCGCCGTTGTAGTACTCGAGCACGATCTCGGCCTTGCGCTGCAGGTTCCGATTCTCCTCGGACCAGCGGAAGGCCTCGTCGATCTCACGGCTGGAGCACAGCGTGGAGAAGATCTGGCTGTAGCTCTTGGCGTGCACCGACTCCATGAAGGCGATATTCGTCATCACGGCTTCTTCGTGCGGGGTCAGCGCATCCGGGATCAGGCTGACCGCGCCGACGGTGCCCTGGATGGTGTCCAGCAGCGTGAGGCCGGTGAAGACCCGCATGGTGAGCTGCTTTTCGCTGGGGGTCAGCGTGGCCCACGACGGAATGTCATTGGAGACCGGTACTTTCTCCGGCAGCCAGAAGTTTCCGGTGAGCCGATCCCAGACCTCCGCGTCCTTGTCATCGATCACGCGGTTCCAGTTGATCGCCGATACTCGACTGATCAGTTTCACGCCCGTTCACTCACCCTCTCCAGCCCACCGGCCCGTTGCAGACGTCCTTGCCCTGAACACTACTACTGGTGGCTGACATCGAAGCGCAACACAACACCTTGTGTCTTCAAGTGGTTTGCTGATCAGATGCCGAGCACCAGTTTCGCCGTCATGAAATAGATGACCAGGCCCGTAGCGTCGACCAGCGTAGTCACCATGGGCGCGGAGATCACCGCCGGATCGATCCGCAGTTTTTTGGCGAGCAACGGCATGGTGCCGCCGATGGTCGCCGCCCAGCCGCAGATGACGATGAGCGTGATACCCACCACCACACCGATTTTCGCGCCCACGAACATGCCGGCGATGAGCATGCCGACCACGGCCAGCATGCAACCCAGCAGCAGGCCCACCCGGCATTCGCGCCAGATCACCTTGAACAGGTCCGATACCCGCACCTCGCCGACCGCGAGCGCGCGCACGCAGGTGGTGGCGGCCTGTGCCCCCGCATTGCCGCCCGCGCCGATGAGCAGCGGAATGAACAGCGCCAGATGCGCGGCCTGTTCCAGGGTGCCCTCGAAGAAATCGGTCACCGTGACCGTGAGGGTCGCCGCGACCAGCAGCAGCATCAGCCACAGCGCCCGGTAGCGCGCGAGCTGGAACACGCCCGCCGCCATATAGTGACCGGCCCACGGCGTGGTGCCCGCCTGCCGCGCCACATCCTCGGAATCGGCGGCCTCGATGACCTCGATGGCGTCGTCGATGGTGAGCAGGCCCACCAGCCGGTCCTCACTGTCGACCACCGGCAGGTTGATCAGGTTGGCGCCCTGCATGAGCCGGGCCGCCTTCTCCGCCGAATCGGTGGCGCGCGCGTACACCGGTTCGGAGACAACGAGATCCGCGATCATGGCATCGGGTGAGGAGAGCACCAGCTCGCGCAGTTCCACGATGCCGATGAGGCGGCGGCCCGCGTCCACCACGGGCAGGGTGTAGACGGTTTCGGCGTTCGCGCCCTTGGCGCGCACGGTCTGCAATGCGGCCGACACCGGCAGATTGCGCGGCAGCGCAACGACTTCCGGCGTCATGTACAGCCCGACCGAACCCTCGGGATAGCCCAGCAGGGTGGCGGTCATGCGGCGCTCGTCCGAACTCAGGCCCGCCAGTACCTTTTTGGCGACCTTGGCCGGGGCCTCGCGCAACATGCGGGCGCGATCGTCGGGATCCATTTCCTCGACCAGATCGCGGAAGCTCTGATCGCGCAGCCCGTGCAGGATCTGCTGCTGATCGACCGGTTCCAGCTCCTCGAACACATCGAGGGCGCGATCCTTGTCCAGCAGCCGGAAGGCCATCACCGCCGAGACGGCGTCCATGCGCGCGAGTTCATCGGCGATGACGTGCGGCGGATGGTTGTCCAGCCATTCCATGGTCGCCGCCACATGGTGGCAGTCGACGATATCGCGGAGCGAAACACCCTGTGCGCGTAGCGTTTCCACGGCGACGGGGCTGTTGTCGGGCAGCGTCGGGAGAACAGGGGGCAGCGTCGAGACGACGGGCAGATCGGTCTGCGTCATGGCGGAACCTCAGCCGGAAGGCGAGTCAAGGGTGAACGGATGGACACATGTGGTCACACCGCGGGGCACCGACCCGTCACAGCGGAGAACTACCGGCAGTACGAGGGGGCGGCGCCGCGCGGCCTTCGACTAGGGGGCTCGCTACGCATGCGACCCACCTCCTCGAAGCCGTCGTGCACCGATAAAGTCACCCGCCGATCGCGGGTCATGCCTGCCCGACCGGGGAATTTCCCGCATCCGGCAGATAAGCATCCCTGTGCAGGATACAGCCCGCGCCGACGACCCGCCGCACGGTGTAGCGGCCTCCGGCGCGGCGGGAGTCGCGGATCACATCCTCGACCGCACCGCCGGTTCCGTGAGAGGCTCGATGACGACGAATGAACGGCACATAATTTTCCGATCATTTCGCGGTCATCACCGCACCGGACGCGTTGGGTGGGTGTCCGAAATGGCTTAATGTCTGGCCCTGTGCGCGTTTTGGTATTGGAGGACGACCAGCAACTCGGTCGTGAGGTGACCGATGGGTTGCGGTCGGCGGGGTTCGCGGTGGACCACGCCTTCGATATCGCCGACGCCGATTTCAAGATAACCATCAACCGGTACGACTGCCTGGTGGTGGATCGCGGACTGCCCGACGGCGACGGCCTGGACCTGGTCGCCGGGGCGCGCCATGCCGGGCACACCATGCCCGCGCTCATGCTCACCGGACGCGACGGGCTCGACGACCGGCTGGCCGGGTTCGAACAGGGCGCGGACGACTATCTGACCAAACCCTTCGCGCTGCCCGAACTGGTGATGCGGGTGCGCGCGCTGTGCCGCCGCCGCGATCAGCCCACCGCCGCGCGAATCGCGGTGGCGGACATCGATATCGACCTCATGCGCCGCCGGGTCACCCGCGCGGGCATCATGCTCGCGCTCACGCCCAAGGAATTCGCCGTGCTCGAACTCATGGCGACCCGGCTCGGCAGCGTGGTGACCCGCACCGATCTGATCGAATGCTGCTGGGACGAAATGGCCGAGCCCGCATCGAATGTGGTGGACGCGGTGGTCGCGAAGTTGCGCCGCAAGCTCGGTGAGCCGTGCGTGATCGAAACCGTGCGCGGGACAGGCTTTCTCATGGGCGGGGTGGCGTGAGTTCGCACCGCTCCCCCGCCGTGGCGCGGCTGCGTCGCGCGCGCCGGCTGATGACCGGACTGGTCACCATCATCACCGCCGCCACCGTGCTGGTGCTCGGATATGTTGCCGCGACCATCGATTCGCACGCGCGCGCCATCGAAGCCGATCGGCAGGTGGAGAAGGTGGCGGGCGGTCTGGCGCGCGCCATCCAGCACGATGAGAAGAACACCCTCGATCTGTCCACGGTGATCGACGACGAACTCGCACAGGGTGGCACCGGGGTCGTGGTCCTGGTCCGCGAGCCGGGCCAGCCCTGGAAACAGACACACACCTATCAGCGCTCACTGATGCCCGCCGACAGCGAACTGTCCACGCTGGCAACGCAGGTCGAGGACAATTCCGAAGGCACGCTGTACCGATCGCTGCTGCGGAATTCGACCGCCATCACCGGCCGCCCGGTCACCGTCTCGGGAACCCCGGTGTACTGGACCGATTGGGACAATATCGTCGTCATCCTGGCCGCGGACGATGCCATGGACAATCCGGACGATCATCTGATGCTGGTGTGGGCCTTGCTGATCGGCGGCACTCTGCTGGTGCTGGCCGCCACCGCGGTGGCCTATCTGCTCTCGGGCCGCAGCCAGCGCCAGGCCCTGCACATGCTGGACGAGCACGAACAGTTCCTCGGTGACGCCGCGCACGAATTGCGCACGCCCCTCACCACTTTGAAACTCCTCACCGAATCCCGCCCGAAACCCGATGAGGTGCAGCAGACCCTGGCCGAGGCCCGCAAACTCGCCGATCGGATGGCCCGCCTGGTCACCGGTCTGCTCGCGCGCGCCCGAATGCAAACCGGCATAGCCGAACCCGAGCGCACCATGCTCCGCCTGGACCAACTCGCCGAAGCCGTCGCCGAGGAGGCCGCCGACGACCGCATCCTGGTCACCGCCCATCCGTCGGTGGTCGTCGGCGACCCGCAACTGCTGAGCCTGGCCATCCGGAACATGCTGGAGAACGGCCTCACCCACGGCGCGGTCAATCGCTCCGCCCCGGTCGAGATCCATATCGCCGAGGGCCGGGTGAGCGTGCGCGATCACGGCCCCGGCGTCGATCCGATCATGTCCGCCAGCCCTTTCAATCGCGGGTCGGCGGGCCGCACCGGCCGCAACGGCATCGGTTTGGCGCTGGTCGCGTGGGTGGCGCAGGCGCACGGCGGCAATGCCGCCATCGAGCCCGCGGTGGGCGGCGGCACCATCGCCACGCTGTGGCTACCCCCGGCCGATATCACCGTCGGCGTTCCGGCCCGCTAGGCGCTTACCGCGATCCGGCGGCCCCGGCGGCGTAATCTGGGGCTCCCATGACTCTGCAATCGCTCACGATGGTCCGGCACGGTGAGAGCGCGAGCAATGCGGCCGCCGCGCGACTGGCGCATACCGACGCCGAGGAATTCGGGGACGGCACAAGGGATCCCGATGTGCCGCTGACCGATCTCGGGCGGCGGCAGGCGACGGCGGTCGGCACCTGGCTGGCCGGACAGTCCGGACGCCGGTGGACGGTGCTGTGCTCACCGTATCTGCGGGCGCGCGAAACCGCCTCCCTCGCACTGGAATCCATCGATTCGGCACCGGTCCGGGTCGATGAGCGGCTGCGGGACCGGGATATCGGGACGCTACAGGGGCTCACCGATCGGGGCTGGAATCGGCGCTATCCGGATGAGCGACTGCGACGGGAACGGTTGGGGCGCTTCTACTATCGGCCGCCGGGCGGGGAGTCCTGGACCGATGTGGCATTGCGGCTGCGCACCCTGCTGCCCGAATTGAGCGGGCACGTGCTGGTCTTCGCGCACGATATCGTGGTGGTGATGACCCGGTACATCCTCGAGGGGCTGGACGAGCAGGCCATTCTCGGGATCGAACGGAATCAGATCCGCAACGGGTCCGTCAGCCGCTGGGAACGCGACGGCGCGGGACTCACACCGGTCTATTACAACGCGACGGCGCATCTGGATCGGCTGGACGGTCGGGTTTTGTGAGATGTCACCGAATCGCCGACGTGACATTGCGGCGGATCACAGCTCGCGGCCAACTTCCCCCTCTACGGGCCGTCATACGTTAGCGTTTCGTTACCGGAGGGTTAGCCCCCGGTAGTGGAAGGAGCGCTATGGCCGTCGAGATTCCGGCCCGCGCCGGGCTGATCATCTCCGGAACCCCGATGTCCTCGCCACTGCAGGACGTCGGTCCGCTGGCGCGGCATATGGTCGGGCACTTCGTGGAGACCGTCGCACCCTGCGGCACCCTGCCCGGCGACGCCATTCACGGTGACGTCACCGCCATCACCCGCATGTGCCTGGAACTGGCCGTGGGCATGCTGGACGGGAAGGACCTGCCGGAGAAGACCAAACGGCTCGAGGAGGCCGCCGCGCAGTGGGCCCGCGAGGGCATCCCCATCGACACCATCCACCACGCCATCCACGAGGGTTTCAAGATCGGCTCGGATCTGGTGATCGCCAATGCCATGTCCCGGCATATGCGACAGGACAGTCCGGACGGCGACGTCGAACTGGTGGTCGCGGCCGGGGATATGGAGAGCATCATCGGCGGCGCCGCCATGGTGGTGGAACTGCTGGACCGGATGACCTGCGCGGTCTCACTCGCCTATGTGCGGGAACTGCGCTCGGTGGTCAGCGAACACCACACCGCGGTGCACACCCTCACCTCGGCACTGCTCGGCGGGCACAGCACCTCGACCATGGCGCGCGAATGCGGTATCGAGATCGCGGAATCGTATTACGTGCTGGCGGTGTCGATTCCGGAACATCCGGAAGAGCATTCGCCGACCGTCGAGGGCGCGGTGGTGGCGCGGCGCAAACTGCGGCGACTACAGGCCGAACTCGCGCACGGCTACGCCGCCAAGGTGCTGTCGCTGCTGAGCGTGGACGGCGGCACCATCCTGGTGCCCGGTGACGCACTGGCCGACGATCAACTCGACGAACTCATCGAACGACTATCGCGGGCGGCCCGGGTACCGATCGCGGCGACCATGATTTCCGCTACGCCGCAAGGGATTCCGGATGCCGCCGATCAGGCGCACGAACTGCTCGACATCGTGCACCGGCTGCGGCTGACGCGCGGACTGTTCCGCTTCGACGAACTCGCGCTGGAGTATCAGCTCACCCGGCCCGGTCCCGGACGCGATCACCTGGGTTCCCTGCTGGATCCACTGGACCTGCATCCGGAACTGCTCGAGACGCTGCGCACGCACATCAGCAATAACCTCAATCGCCAGCGCACGGCGCGAATCCTGCACGTGCACACCAATACCGTGGACTACCGGCTCAAGCGGATCGGGCAGCTGACGGGCTTCGACCCGACGCAGGCCGCAGGTCTGTGGTACCTGCGGTCCGCGCTGGTCGCCCGTACATATCAGGCGGGGTGAATCACGCGCAGTTGCTGACCACCGGCTTATCGGTGAGCCTGGCCTCGAGCCAGGACACCGCCGCCGGCAGGCCGAGCACCGCCGCGGTCAGATGATCGGGCACCGGCACCTGTTCGGACCAGACCTTCACCCCCGACGCGCAATAGCGGTGAATGGTGTCCACCACCGCGTCGATCGGGATCAATCCGTCGATCGGTGAATGCCATTCGAACACCGGCATATTCGGCACACCCGAGTACAACTGGAGGCTGTTCTCCTCCACCACGCCGCGCGCGGTCGGATCCTCGGTCATGATGGTGGTCTTGGCGACATCCATGGCGCCCACACCCGCCCCCGCGGTGAGAATATCGTTGGTGCAGCTGTTCGCGAGCTTGTCCCGAATGGCCAGGCCGCGATCATTGAGCTGGGCGCTGAGCGGGAATCGATCCGGGTACTCGCGCTCCAGGCCCAGACCCGCCGCCATCGCCAGGCCGAACACCGGATGCCGGTTCAGCCCCATGGCCTCCAGCATGGTCACCAGATTCATCGGCACGCCGCCCATGGCCGCACCGGCGATATGCAATTCGGGGGCATAGGACTGGGCCAGCGCCGCCGCCCACGCGGTCGCCATACCGCCGCCCGAATAACCCGCCATGGCGACGGGGCTGTGCTGCACCTTCAACTCCGGTACGCGCTGCGCCGCGCGAATGCCGTCCAGGGTGATCTGGCCGCCGAGTTTGGCCGCGCCGTAGGCGAAATGGGGCCCGAGGTGATCGGGCAGCGCGATGCTCCAGCCGCGCTGCAGCACCACATTCCACGCGGGGGCCTCGCGCATCATCAGGTTCGGGTCGCTGGTGTAGAGCACGCGTGAGACCGCGCACTGCGCACCGAGACCGTTGATGATCTGCTGCAATGACAGCATCGGCGCGTCCGCGGCGCGATTGCGCGGGGACAGCACGGTGGTGGTGGCCGCGATGGGATCACCCTCGGAACCGGTGGAACGGAACTCCACCAGGGTGACATCGGTGTTGGGGAATTGCGGCAGCGCGGGCATGGCGCGTACGGCGAGCACATCGCCCGGCTGGTGGTTGCCGATATCGGCGGGAGCGGCGTAGAACGGGTCCGGGTCCGCGATCGGGTAGACCGGTCCGGCGGCGGCCACCGCCGGGGCGACGGCGCACCCCACCGCGATCAGCGCCGCCAGTCGTAGTCGATGTCGGTAATGGGTTCGAATCCTCATCCGGGTCTTTTCCTCTCTCCGGCTGAACGCAGGATCTCCCCGCGCAGCCTAGAGCGAATGCGCATGGGTGTGGGAGAGCTGCGGAAAACCTTCCGAAAGATCACAACGCCACTCGAAAGTTGTTGTGAGCACCGGCCATTCCAGTTCCGACAAATGACAAGAAGAGTCGCGACGGGCTTGTGAACCTTCCAAGCACCCGGCGGAATCGCCTCCCATGCAACAGGTTCCAGTTACGGTCGGTAACAGGAACAATTCGATGGGGAGCCCGAGATGACCAGCACCACCGAGAGCACCAGCATCACCGCAGGCAGGCCCGTATACGACAGCTCCGGCGAAGCCCTCACCCACCGGGTCACCGTCTACCTCGGCGGACCCGACGACGGTGCGGAGCTGGCCATGGAATACGCGGCCACCTGGCCCGAGGCCGCCGCCTTCGCCGCCGCCGCGGTGCGGGCCGGACTCATCGTCACCGTCGACGGCCGCATTCGGCCCGGTCTGCGCCGGCTACCGCGGAACGGCCTGCGGCACTAGCGCGGTCGCCAGCGTCTCCCAGGCCGGGCCGAGTTCGGCCGAGAAGTCGGCCCAACCGTGAATTCCGGTGTCCTCGAAATGCACGGTGGCGGGAATTCCCAAGTCGCTCAGATGCTTCGCGAACAGTTCGGTGCACAGCCGCGCGCCCGCCTCCAGCACCACACCACCGCCCGCCTCCTGCAACGCCTTCACCGGATCCGGTGCGCGCATCAGGTCGGTCATATCCGGGACGGTCGGGATTCCGGTATTGGCCGATAGGTGAATAACCATGCCGCGCAGGGCTTCCGCACCCAGGGTGCTGTCATGCGTACGCCATTCCTTACTTCCGGGCGGGCCCCACAGATTGACCACATTTCCACCGCGCGAGGCCACCGTCAGCGTGGTGGCCGCCGAACCCGCGCTGTCCATCGTGGAATAGCAACCGCTCATTCCCGCGACGGCCCGATAGAAACCGGGATGCCGATGCGCGAGCATCATCGCGCCCTGCGCACCCATCGATACGCCCGCGATGGCGCGCCGGCCGTTGGAATTCAGATACGGCTCGATGACACCGGGCAATTCCCCGGTCAGAAAGGTTTCCCAGCGATTCCAGCCCAGCACCGCGTCCGGCCGCTGCCAATCGCTGTACATACTGCCGGTGCCGCCCGACGGCAGCACCACATCGACCGGCTTGTCGGCGAAGAAATCGGCCGCCCCGCCCTTGGTGAGCCAATCCGAAACCTGTTCGGCGTCAACACCATCGAGCAGGTAGAGGGTGGATCGCGGACCGGTTCCGGTGCCGCGCAACACATCCACCGCCACCGCCCGGTCCATGGCCGCGGAAGCGACGAACACCCGCTCCCAATGCGGTCCGATGGGCTCGACCCGAATAACGTTCGACCGCAGCGCGATCGGCGCCGATGAGCCGTCGACACCGCCCGCGGGCAGCCCCGCGGCCAAAGCCAGCGCCACCGCCACCCCCACTCCCGCACGGCGCAGCAGCGCACCCGTCGGCATCCGCTTCTCGGTTGTTCCGTTCGATTCCCGCACCACGGGGGCTCTCCTCACAGCGGCCCTCGCATACCGAACCGGATCTGGAGTTGATTTGCGGAAACCCGCCGAGCGGCTGCGAGGTGTGCTGCTCGGCGGGTGGGTACCCGGTATTGCCGCGGCTACGCCGCGCCGGAGTTCCGATGTAGATCTATTCAGCGGTCCCTCTTTCACGGGGGCAGGAGAAGGACCCGTCCTCACCTCCAAAACACTTGTCCCGGTGCGATTTCCGATCACGGGATCGGCCGCGCATCTGATTCCGATGCCGTGACACAGGCGAGCGTAATCATCGCCACACCCCGTCGAAAGCGTCCGGCGCAGGTTCTGGAGACCTCACAATGGCTTCGTTCGAAGGCCGGGACGATCCACGACGAAAAAGGACGCCCCCGGTTTTCACCGGGGGCGTCCTATTCGTTTTGTAAGTGCGGTTGTGACCTCAGAGCATGCAGCTCACGCAGCCCTCTACTTCGGTTCCCTCCAAAGCCATTTGGCGGATGCGGATGTAGTAGAGGGTTTTGATGCCCTTGCGCCACGCGTAGATCTGCGCGCGGTTCACATCGCGGGTGGTGGCGCTGTCCTTGAAGAACAGGGTCAGCGACAGACCCTGATCCACATGCTGGGTGGCGGCGGCGTAGGTGTCGATGACCTTTTCGTAGCCGATGTCGTACGCGTCCTGGAAGTAATCCAGGTTCTCGTTGGTCAGGTAAGGGGCCGGGTAGTAGACGCGGCCGATCTTGCCTTCCTTGCGGATCTCGATCTTCGAGGCGATCGGGTGGATCGAGCTGGTGGAGTGGTTGATGTACGAGATGGAACCGGTCGGCGGGACGGCCTGCAGGTTCTGGTTGTAGATGCCGTGCTCCATGACCGAGGCCTTGAGCTCGCGCCAATCGTCCTGGGTGGGGATGTGCACGCCCGCCTCGGCGAAGATCTCGCGGACACGATCGGTCTTGGGCTCCCACAGCTGATCGGTGTACTTGTCGAAGTACTCACCGCTGGCGTACTTGGACTCCGGGAAGCCGCCGAACGCCCGGCCGCGCTCCTTGGCGATCAGGTTCGAGGCGCGCACCGCGTGGTAGGCGATCGTGTAGAAGTAGATGTTCGTGAAGTCGATGCCCTCGTCGGAGCCGTAGTAGACGCGCTCACGAGCGAGGTAACCGTGCAGGTTCATCTGACCCAGGCCGATGGCGTGAGACTCGTTGTTGCCCTGCTCGATCGAGGGCACCGAGTTGATATGGGTCTGATCCGACACCGCGGTGAGCGCGCGGATCGAGGTCTCCACCGTCTTGGCCAGATCCGGCGAATCCATCGTCTTGGCGATGTTCAGCGAACCCAGGTTGCACGAGATGTCCTTGCCCACTTTGGAATAGGACAGATCATCGTTGTACAGCGACGGGGTGGAGACCTGCAGGATCTCCGAGCACAGGTTGGAGTGGGTGATCTTGCCCTTGATGGGGTTCGCCCGGTTCACGGTGTCCTCGTACATGATGTACGGGTAGCCCGACTCGAACTGCAGCTCGGCGATGGTCTGGAAGAACTCGCGAGCCTTGATCTTGGACTTGCGAATTCGCTTGTCGTCGACCATCTCGTAGTACTTCTCGGTGATATTGATATCGGCGAACGGCACGCCGTAGATGCGCTCCACGTCGTACGGCGAGAACAGGTACATGTCCTCGTTCTTCTTCGCCAGCTCGAACGTGATGTCCGGGATGACCACGCCGAGGGACAGCGTCTTGATGCGGATCTTCTCATCCGCGTTCTCGCGCTTGGTATCGAGGAAGCGGTAGATATCGGGGTGGTGCGCCTGCAGGTACACCGCGCCCGCGCCCTGACGCGCGCCCAGCTGATTCGCGTAGGAGAACGAATCCTCCAGCAGCTTCATGATCGGAATGACGCCCGAGGACTGGTTCTCGATCTTCTTGATCGGCGCGCCGGTCTCACGAATATTGCTCAGCAGCAGGGCGACACCGCCGCCGCGCTTGGACAGCTGCAACGCGGAGTTGATGGAGCGCCCGATGGACTCCATATTGTCCTCGATGCGCAGCAGGAAGCAGGACACCGGCTCACCGCGCTGCTTCTTGCCCGAATTCAGGAAGGTCGGGGTGGCGGGCTGGAAACGCCCGTCCATGATCTCCTCGACCAATTCCTGCGCGAGGGTTTCGTCACCGGCGGCCAGGGTCATCGCGACCAGGCAGACGCGATCCTCGAACCGCTCCAGGTAGCGCTTACCGTCGAAGGTCTTGAGGGTGTAGCTGGTGTAGTACTTGAACGCGCCGAGGAAGGTCGGGAAGCGGAACTTCTTGCCGTACGCCTGCTTGAACAGCTTCTTGGTGAAGTCGAAGCTGTACTGGTCGAGCACCTCGGTCTCGTAGTAATTCTCTTTGACCAGGTAGTCGAGCTTCTCGCGCAGGTTGTGGAAGAAGACCGTGTTCTGGTTGACGTGCTGCAGGAAGTACTGGTGCGCGGCCTCGCGGTCCTTGTCGAACTGGATCTCGCCATTGGGGCCGTACAGGTTCAGCATCGCGTTGAGCGCGTGGTAGTCCAGCCCCGCGGTGGATTCACCGCTGACGGGGCGTTCTACGCGGGCATTCTTTCCGACCGGTGCGGTTGTCGTTGCCAAAACGATTCCAATCCCTCTCGGACGCGCTCGACGTCCTCAGCAGTTCCCATGAGTTCGAAGCGATACAGGTACGGCACTCCGGTTTTGCGCGAAATCACTTCGCCCGCAAAGCAGTACGTATCGCCGAAGTTCGTATTGCCGGCCGCGATGACGCCGCGCAGCAGCGCGCGGTTGTGCGGATCGTTGAGGAATTTGGCCACCTGCCGGGGGACGAATTCCTTATCGGGCCGCGCACCACCCAGAACGTGCCGACCGCCACCGTAGGTGGGGACGATCAGCACGTAGGGTTCGTCGACTCGCAGCGAGTCGGCGGTATGAAGCGGTATGCGGACGGCGGGAATGCCCAGCCGTTCCACGAAGCGGTGCGTATTCTCCGACGCGCTGGAGAAGTAGACCAGATTCGTTGTCCGCGTGGGCAATTCAGCCACCTAACTAGGCGACGGCGACAGCCTCGGCGAGCGCCTTGATGCGATCCGGGCGGAAGCCGGACCAGTGATCGTCACCGGCCACCACGACGGGAGCCTGCAGGTACCCCAGCGCCATCACGTAATCGCGGGCCTCGGGGCTCTCGGAGATGTCGATGACGTCATACGCGACACCGGCCTTGTCGAGGGCACGGTACGTTGCGTTGCACTGCACACAAGCGGGCTTGGTGTAAACGGTGATGGTCATTGGTATCTCCCCTTCTCCTTGCCTTAGATCCGATGCAGTGCACGGCTGAAAACAAGAACCATGTAGTAAGTGCGCAAACCCCTGGACGCGAGACCGAAGTCCCTGGTCGCGCGGCTCCCTTCGAGGGTCTCGCCGCGTGCCCTTCCAGCTCCCAAGACACTACACCTAGTGGCCGACAGATTCATCCAACACGACATGTTGCGAACCACAAAGGTGAAATTCGGATGAACGAAGTGCCAGGACGCTCGATTCGCAACCCGCCACGACTGAGGCGCAGATCACAATTTCGGCATCCAGCACACTTCCGGCAAACACACCATTCACCCTGATCAACACGTTTCCCGCGTGTCCCACGCGCCACGCGCGAGGTGGGGTTATCCGGATCCGCCACGACCTCCGGCGATGCCATATCGAGACGAAAATCCGCACCGCCCCGGCGTGTCACGCCCCGTCAGCCGATGGTGAAGCTGGAACCGTCCACCGGACCGGGCGCGAGCAACCGATTCGTCGCGGCGATGCCGTAGGTCTGGGCGTCATAGGCCGAGAGCGGTTTGCCGTCGATCCGGATATCGCTGAAGGTGATCGGCGCGAATCCCGGCAGCGCGGCATCGAGATGCCCCTCGATCACGATCTCGGCGGTGCGCGCCGGCGCGTCGGACGGCCGCGTCGTGGTGCGCGTCCAATTGCCGGTGCGGTTCTCCAGCGTCATCACATAGTTGTGCCCGTCCCAGCCGACGGTCGAGCGCATGACATCACCGGGCCGCACCTCGACATCGTCATAGCTCACCGGCGCGGCCGGGTACGCCTCCCACCACCCGTCGACATCCTTTTCGGGCGTGCACATTCCGCTCAGCATGCCCGTCGCGCACACACCGTCCATCGCACCGCTGAGCGCGTTGGAGACCTTGTCACCGGCGTGCATGATCAGACCCGAGAGCCGGGGATCGGTATAGGACAGGTCCGCGGCGAGATTTTCGAACTGCAATCCGGGCAGCGCCGCGTAGAAGGCGGCATCGCTGGCGCACAGCGATTCCACTCCGGTCTGCATGAGCGGCAGCGCCACCTGACCGTTCAGATCGTTCGCGCCGTTCAACCCGACCCAGGGCACGATCCGTTGCAGCGTGCCCTCATTGGTGCAGGAGATCTCGGGTTGCGTCCAGGTGGCGCTGACCTCCCGGAAATCACCCTTCACCACGTATCCGGCCCAATTGCCGAGATAGAGGCGGACATTGGCTTCGGCGGCGGCATCGCTCGCGGTGACCACGGCGGCGGTGGCGGAGACGGCCAGCGCGGCGGTCAGCAGGCAGCGACTCCACGATGAGTTGCCACTCGGTTGCTTCATCAGTTGAAGGTATCCCGGAGCACCCCGGAAATGCGGCAGGCCACGGCTGAAAAGCCGTGGCCTCACACTGGATTCAGCGGATACCGCTGGAGTCACCCGATAGTTGCTCAGACGTTGACTTTGGCCTGCGCGGTCTCCGCGAGCAGGCGCACCGTGGCGGCCAGCTGGGTGAGCGCCTCGGCATCGTCGGCCGGATGCGTCTCACCGAAGCGCTGGCCGATGGTGCCGAAGTTCAGCGACGCCTCCTCGACCACCTTCGAACCCGCCACGCCGAGCGACTTGACCGCGTCGTCATGCGACCACTTGGCCGCGTTCGAGCTGATCGACGCGCTGATCACGGCCGACGGCTTGGCCTTGAGCGCACCCGCGCCGTACGGCCGGGACGCCCAGTCGATGGCGTTCTTGAGCACCGCGGGCAGCGTGCCGTTGTATTCGGGGGTCACGAGCAGTACCGCGTCGGCCGCGCCGACGGCCTCGCGCAGCGCCGCGGCGGTGGCCGGAACCTGGCCCTGCACATCGAGATCCTCGTTGTAGAAGGGGATATCGCCCAGACCCTCGTAGATGGTGATCTCGACATCACCGGCCGCGGTCTGCGCGGCGGCCTCGGCGAGGCGGCGATTGATCGAGGCGGCGCGGAGGCTGCCGACGAGGGCGAGGATGCGGGTCTGCGACATGGTGATCACTCCTGCGGTCTGTATCCAGTGGCGGTATTCGTACTCTGAACTAACCGGACTATGGTCCGTTTTCATTCCGGGGCGGCGGCAGAGCAGCTATGACCTGCGACACCCCTCGAGGCAAAACTCCTGCGCACCTTGATTCGGACGCTAATGAGTGAGGCCAAGGCTGAAAAGCCTTGGCCTCACTGGAATTAAAAGCGGATCAGGCGGCAGCGCCGACCCGCTGCGCCTTGCGGATCTGCGCCACCAGCGCCTCGATCAGCCCGGCGACCAGGCTCCGGCTGGTCTCATCGGTGAGATTGCCCTGATCGTCGAAGCGGGTGTAGTTCGCCCCGACATGTACCTCGGGCTTGGTGACGACCTGCGAATCCAGCCAGTGGAAGACATCGCGCAGGTGGTTCTGGGCGCGCACGGTGCCGAACTGCGAACCCGAGGCGCCCATGATGGCGACCGGCTTATCGGTCAGGAAGGACTGACCGTACGGGCGAGAAGCCCAGTCCAGCAGGTTCTTCAGCGCGCCCGGAATGCTGTAGTTGTATTCGGGGCTGGCGATCAGCACGCCGTCCGCGTCGCGAATCCGCTCGCGCAGCTCGACGACCGCGGCGGGCACGTCACCCTCGAGATCCTCATCGAAGTAGGGCAGGTCCCGAATGCCGTCGTAGATCTCGATCTCGACGCCCTCCGGGGCGAGTTGCCGCGCCGCGCGCAGCAGCGCGGTATTGGTGGAGGCGGCGCGCAGTCCACCGGAAATGGCGAGAATCTTGATCGTCATGGCATTAACTCCTGATGCTCTCTGGCGCTGGGCGGCGCTTACGGTAGCATTTAACCGGACCACGGTCCACTTTCATCCCGGCGATTTGAGGTGCACTGTGAGCTCGGCCAAACCCCCCGGCGCGGGTACGCCCGTACCCCTGGCCCAACCGCTCGGCATCGGGCCCGCGCTGTCGATCGTGGACAGCGAACCCGCCGAACGCGCGGACGCCGCCCGCAACCGAAAGCTGTTGCTGGACGCGGCCGTAGAGCTGGTCCGGCGCGACGGCGCGGACGCCCTCACCATGGACGCCGTCGCCAAACAGGCCGGGGTCGGCAAGGGCACGGTCTTCCGCCGCTTCGGCAATCGCGCCGGACTGATGTACGCGCTGCTCGACGAATCCGATCGAAACCTACAGGCCGCGTACATGTTCGGGCCGCCGCCACTGGGACCGGGCGCACCGCCGCTGGAACGCCTGGTGGCATACGGCCGCGCCCGCCTGACCCTCACCGAGATCGAGGGCGATGTGCTGCGCGCCGCCACCATCAGCAGTCCGGACCGCTACGCCGGCCCGCCCTACAACCTCACCAAGACGCACGTGTCGATCCTGTTGCGCCAGGCCGGAATTCCGGGCGAGATCGCCCTGATCGCCGACGCCCTGCTCGCCCCCTTGGACGCGAGCCTGGTACTGCATCAGACGCGGCAGCTCGGCTTCACCCTCGCCCAGGTCGGCGATAATTGGGAAGCGCTGGTGCGGAGAGTCGTTCCGGCCGCCGGTGAAGATCACCGCGCAGTAGAGTGAACGTATGGGAGACCTGCGCGAATCGATCATCGCCGAACTCGGCGTGCTGCCCGCCATCGAACCGAAAACCGAAGTGCGGCGGCGCATCGACTTCCTCAAGGACTATCTGCGCTCCACGCCCGCAAAGGGTTTCGTGCTAGGTATCAGCGGCGGCCAGGACTCCACGCTGACCGGTCGCCTGTGCCAGCTCGCCGCCGAGGAACTCCGTTCCGAAGGCCGCGACGCCAGCTTCGTCGCCGTGCGACTGCCGTACGGCAAGCAGGCCGATGAGAAGGACGCGCAAATCGCGCTGCGCTTCATCAAGCCGGATCGCTCGGTCACCGTGAACGTCAAGCCCAGCGCCGACGCCGCCGCCGAAGAGGCCGCGTACGGCATCGACGAACTGCTCGGCGGCGCCACCCGACTGCGCGATTTCGTGCGCGGCAATATCAAGGCGCGCGAGCGCATGGTGCTGCAGTACGCGGTCGCCGGACAGTTGAACATGCTGGTGGCGGGCACCGATCACGCGGCCGAAGCGGTCACCGGCTTCTTCACCAAATACGGTGACGGCGGTGTCGACATCACCCCGTTGACCGGACTCACCAAGCGGCAGGGCGCGGCCCTGCTGCAGGAACTCGGCGCACCGCCGAGCGTCTGGCAGAAGGTGCCGACCGCCGATCTGGAGGACGATCGCCCGGCGCTGCCGGACGAGGAAGCCCTGGGCCTCAAGTACTCCCAGATCGACGACTATCTCGAGGGCAAGGATGTCGAGCCCGAAGTCGCCGACCGCCTGGAGTCGATCTTCCGGAATACCCGCCACAAGCGCGCGGTCCCGGTGACCCCGCTCGACACCTGGTGGAAGTAGCGCTCTGTCGAACATCGCCCGCCGCATTCGAGAATGCGGCGGGCGCTTTCGTTTTCGGGGATTCAGTGCGGTGCGGCGGGTGCGACCGCCACTCTCGCTTGTTCGCAATGCAGTGAGGTGACCGAACTGCCGGTGGCCAGGGATACGGCGGCGATGATGAACGCGCCGAGGAGTAGAGCGGGCAACAGTCGCGCCATCGCGACACCTCCCGATCAGAGGGACTGGACAGTCCGAATATCGGGATGGCGAATGGATCGTTACCGGACGGACGGTCCGGAAATCAGCCTCCGGCAAATGGCGGCAGCACGTCCACGCGGGGAGACAGCACGGTCGTCGCGTCCCGGGTCAATTCATCGTCGATGAGATACGCGCAGACCTTGAGCATCGGCTCGAGCTTCGGTCCGTAGGTCTGCGTCAGCGTGCTGCGCAGATCGCCCACGGTCGCACCGGACGGCAATTCGAGCAGTTCGCCCGGTTTGCCGACCGCATCCGCGATCGCGGCGAAATAGCGAACCTCAACCACCGATGGCTCCCATCGTTCGAGTGGGCGGCACGAAACCGACGGCGTCGATACCGTGCCCCGCGGACTTGTTCCACATGGCGCCGCGCCACAGCGTGGCGATCTCGGCGTCCGAGGCGTGTGAGCGCAGCGCGGCGCGAATGTCGTACTCCTGATCGCTGAACAGGCAGGAGCGCAGGCGGCCGTCCGCGGTCAATCGGGTGCGATCGCAGTCCGAACAGAAGCTGCGGGTCACCGAGGCGATGATGCCGACCGTCGCCGGACCGCCGTCCACCAGCCAGCGCTCGGCCGGGGCCGAGGGATCGTCGCGATCGGTCTCGGTCAGGGTGAAACGCGCGCCGAGCACCTCGAGCAGTTCGGCGGCGGTGATCATATTCGCGCGCGCCCATTCGTGATCGGCGTCGAGGGGCATCTCCTCGATGAAGCGGAGATCGCAGCCCTCGTCGAGGCACCAGCGCAGTAGATCGCCCGCACCCGCGAGGGTTTCCCGCATCAGCACGGCATTGACCTTGATCGGGGTGAGCCCGGCCCGGCGGGCGGCGCGGATTCCGGCGAACACCGAATCCAGTCGATCGCGGCGGGTGAGTGCGGCGAAACCCTCGCGGTCGACGGTGTCCAGCGAGACATTGATGCGATTCAGTCCGGCTGCCGCGAGTTTGCTCGCACGATGTTCCAGACCGACGCCGTTGGTGGTCATGGCCAGCGGGGTACCGGGCAGTTCGGCCCGGCAGCCCGCGATGATTTTCTCCAGGTCACGACGCATGAGCGGTTCGCCGCCGGTGAAGCGCACCTCGTGTACGCCGAGCTCCCGCACGGCGAGGGTGACCAGCCGCACGATCTCGGCGGCGGTGAGCAACTCGTCGGCCGGAATGGGCGGTAAACCCTCTTCCGGCATGCAGTACGTACAGCGCAGCGAACACTTCTCGGTAATGGATACCCGCAGGTCACGCCCGATGCGACCGTATCGATCCAACAGCAGTGGAGTGTCCGGGCGGCCATCGAGGGAAGGCTGCCCGGTACGTACGGCGGGCATCCCCATAGCGACCACGGTCATTCGACCATTATGTCCGCCCGCGCAAGCCCCCGCCTGGATCGGCGACCCGGCTTGTCCGGATCGAGTGCGCGTATAGGCTCACCGACATGAGTTCCCGGCATGCTCTGGCCCCGGTTCGTTCCGTCGACGACCACCGGCAACGCATCGAGGATCTGCTGCGACCGCTGGCCGCGCGCGAGTCCGAAGCGGTGCCGATGGCCGCCGCGCTCGGACGGCGCTTGAGCACCGATGTGTACTCCCCCCTGGATCTGCCGGTGTTCCGGAATTCGTCCATGGACGGGTACGCGGTGCGCGCGGAATCGGTGGCGATCGTGCCGGTGACGCTGCCGCTGGCGGGTGTGGTGGCGGCCGGGAACACCGGCGCGACAACGCTGCCCGCGGGTGGTGCGCTGAAAGTCATGACGGGAGCGCCGATTCCGGCGGGCGCGGACTGCGTGGTGCCGGTCGAGCACACGCGCGTCGACGGCGATACGGTCATCATCGAAAGAAGCCGGGCCGCAGGTGATTTCGTGCGCGAGGCCGGAACCGACGTGCGCACCGGGCAATTACTGGCGGCGGCGGGCACGCTGTTGAAGCCGCGCCATATCGCCGCGCTGGCCGCGGTCGGACTGCCCGAACTGCCGGTCTACCGGCGGGTGCGGGCCGCGGTCATCACCACCGGCGATGAGCTGGTGCAGGCCGGATTGCGACTGCTGCCGGGGCAGATCTACAACTCGAACGGGCTGGCGCTGGCCGCCGCGCTCACCGAGAACGGCGCGGAGGTGGTGTCGATCGCGCACTCCACCGACGATCACGCCGAATTCCGCCGCCGCCTGGACGAGGCGGTCGCCGCGGCCGATCTGGTCTTCACCTCCGGCGGTGTGTCGATGGGCGATTTCGAGGTGGTCAAGGAGGTGCTGAGCGGACTCGGCGGCGAATTCGGCCATGTCGCAATGCAACCCGGCGGGCCGCAGGGCATCACCGTGGTCGACGGCATCCCGATCCTCAATTTTCCGGGCAATCCGGTGAGCACCGTGGTGTCCTTCGACATGTTCGCGCGCCCGATCCTGCGTGAGCTCGGCGGCCTGCCGCCGATCGTGGCGGCGGAGCTGCCGGTGCTGGCGGCGCTGCACTCCCCCGCCGGTAAACGCCAACTGCTGCGCGGGCTGCGCACGCCCGAGGGGGTCCAGCCTTTGGCCGGTCAGGGCTCACATCTGATCGCGACCATGGCCCGGGCCGATGTGCTGATCGACATTCCCGCCGCCGAAACCGACATCCCCGCCGGGACCATCGTGCGCACCTGGCCCCTGTAGATCCACCCGAACGAACCTCGGCTGCCGGGGCGTGATCTGTGCTGCCCTCTGATGTCGCGGCGCGGACGGCTGTGCAAGGCTGGTGGGATGAGTGAGTTGTCGCATGTCGATCACGAGGGCCGCGCGCGCATGGTCGATGTGAGCGCCAAAGCCGACACGGCCCGGGTCGCGGTCGCGGCCGGTGAGCTGCACACCACCGCCGAGGTGGTCCGGCTGGTGCGCGCCGACGGTATGCCCAAGGCCGATGTGCTGACCACCGCCCGGCTGGCCGGTATCAACGGCGCGAAGAAGACCTCCGAACTCATCCCGCTCTGCCATCAGCTGGCGCTGTCCTCGGTGAACGTGAGCTTCGATTTCACCGAAACCACCATCACCATCGAGGCGGTCGCCAAGACCAAGGGCCCCACCGGCGTCGAGATGGAGGCGCTCACCGCCGTCGCCGTCGCGGGCCTGACCCTGCACGACATGATCAAGGCCGTCGACCCCGCCGCCTCCCTGCACGCGGTCCGCCTGCTCACCAAAGACGGTGGCAAGCACGGACATTGGGTGCGCGAGCGCGAAATGGCCGCGCACACCGCGGATGCGGGGCAGCACGCCCCGCACCTCACCCCCACTCCCGCGTACGGCACCGGCCGGACCGCCGTGGTGCTGGTGGCCTCCACCGGTGCGGCGGCCGGGTCGCGCGAGGACACCACCGGGCCGGTACTCGCGAAATGGCTTGGGGAGCAGGGGTTCTCGGTGCGCGGTCCGCTCGTGTACGCGGACGCCGATATCTCGTACGGACTGTCCGAGGCGCTCGCGGCGGAACCGGCGCTGGTGATCAGCACCGGCGGCACCGGGGCCTCCCCGACCGACGGCACCCCCGAGGCCACCTTGGCCGTGCTGGATCGCGAACTCCCCGGTGTGGCCGAATCGATTCGCCGGCGCGGTACCGCGAAGTTCCCACTGGCCGCCCTGAGCAGAGGTGTCGCGGGTCTCGCGGGTCGCACCGTCATCGTGAACCTGCCCGGCTCCCCCGGCGGCGTGAAGGATGGAATCGCGGTCCTGACACCGCTTCTCGAACATCTGCTGGCCCAGGTGGCCGGAGGAGGCAGCCATGAGTGAGGGCACCGAATTGCTCGCCTACATCAGTGATCAGCCGCTGAACCCGGCCGAGGTCGAGAAGGCCGTGATCGGTCCCGAGCACGGCGCGGTGGTCGTCTTCACCGGCACCGTCCGCAATCACGATGGCGGCCAAGCGGTTTCGGCCCTGGAGTACTCCGCGCACCCCGAGGCCGAGAAGTTCCTGCGCCGGGTCTGCGCCGAGGTCGCCGAATCCTCCGGTCTGCCGGTGGCCGCGATCCATCGCATCGGTCCGCTGGCCATCGGTGATCTGGCCATCGCCGTGGCGGTGGCCTCACCGCATCGCGCCGAGGCCTTCGCCACCTGCGCCACGCTGGTGGATCGCATCAAACATGAAGTCCCCATCTGGAAGCGGCAACTGTTCACCGACGGCCTCTCCGAATGGGTGAACGCCTGCGGCTGAGCCGCCGGACCTCACGCGGCGACCGGGTCCTGCGGTTCCGGTTCGGCCGGGACGGGTGTGCTTGCGCCACGGGCGATTTCACCGAGTTTGGTGTGGTTCAGGAGCAGATTCAGGGCGAAGGCCGTGGCCGCCGCCAGTGAAATGCCGCTGTTGAGCAGGATCTGCGCCGAGGTCGGGAACTTGTCGAACATGCCCTTGGTGAGCACCGGTACCAAGCCCACGCCGATCGATACCGCGACAATGGTGAGGTTCACCCGATCCGCGAGATCGGCACGGCGCAGGGTGTCCACGCCGATCACCGCGATGGTGGCGAACAGCACCAGGCCGACACCGCCGACCACCGGCTGCGGCACCGCCGCCACCACCGCGCCGAAACGCGGTACCAGGCCCAGGATTATCAGCAGCGCACCGCTCACCGCCGTCACATAGCGGCTGTACACCCGGGTGGCGGACACCGCGCCGACATTCTGATTGAAGACGGTGTCGATGAACGAGCTGAAGACACCGGCCAGCACCGCCGAGAGTCCGTCACCGATCAATCCGCGCGCCAGGTCCGCGCGCTCGAGCTTCTTACCGGTGATCTCGCCGATGGCCAGCATGCTCGCGGTGGATTCGGCGAAGACGACGGCCATCACGATGCTCATGGCCACCACCGCGGCGATCGGGAATTGTGGTGCGCCGAAATAGAAGACGTGCGGCGCGCCCAGCCAGGCCGCCTCCGAGACGCCGTCGAGGTTGATCAATCCCATCGGGATGGCGATGAGCACGCCGACGATCAACGCGATGAGAATGCCGAGCTGCGACCAGATGCCGCGGCCGAATACGGTGCCGATCAAGGCGATCAGCAGTACGACCGCGGCGAGCACGATATTGGAGATGGAGCCGAAGGACGGGGCCTTGGGATTGCCGCCCACGATCAGCCCGCCCGCGACACCGATGAGCGATACACCCACCACCGTCAGCACGGTCCCGCTGACCAGCGGCGGGAAGAAGCGCACCACCATGGCGAACGGCCACGCCAGCGCGATGCCGACCAGACCGCCGATGAGCATGGAACCGTAGACGGCGGGCAGGCCGTACTCCTTGGCGATCAGGATCATCGGGCTCATCGCCACGAAGGTCGCGCCGGTGATGATCGGCAGCCGAGCGCCCGCGATCCGGCCCAGCCCGAGGCTCTGGATGAGCGTGATGATGCCCGCCACCAGGAGATCCGCGCTGATCAACAGTCCGATGGTGGCCTTGTCGAGCCCGGCGGCCGCGCCGAACACCAGCGGTACGGTCACGCAGCCGGTGTACATGATCAGCACGTGCTGAATTCCGAAGGCCAGCAGTCGATGCCAGGGCAATCGGGTGTCGACGGGGTGGGGCGTGGTCATGAAGGCTCCTTGCGGCGCGTGCGGTTGATTCAGGCTAGGCAGCCGGTGCGGTGCGACGGTTTGTTCGAAATGCCAAGCGGAGCGCGAATCGCGAGCGGGGTTTTGTCTCGGGAACCAGCGTGTGCGGCGGTGTCGATCCGCCACAGTGGGGCAAGGTGTTCATCGACCACGGGAGGCGACCATGACCGAGTTGACCGGCAAGATCGTGCTCGGCCCGCATCAGTATGGCAAGGCCGAGAACCGGGTGGTGCGCATCTATCGCGACACCGCGCGGCACGAGATTCGCGATCTGAACGTATCGTCCTGTCTGCGTGGGGCTTTCGACGAGGCGCATACGGTGGGCGATCAGGGCGGGGTGCTGCCCACCGATTCGCAGAAGCAGACCATCTTCACCTACGCCAAGACGCACGGCGACGGCAGTATCGAACAGTACGGGCGGGCGCTGGCCCGGCATTTCGCCGATGACATCGCGACGGTGGCGTCCGCGCGCATCGAGATCGAGGAGTACGCCTGGCAGCGGGTGCCCGTCGACGGCGCAGGCCACGACCACACCTGGACCCGGATCGGCCCCGAGGTCCGCATCGCCGCCGTGACGGTCACCGGAACCGGTGCCGCACAACGGGAATGGGTGATCGGCGGCGTCAAGGACCTGGTCATTCTCAAATCCACCGGCTCGGAATTCGCGGGCTTCCTCACCGACGAGTTCACCGTCCTGGAACCCTCCTACGACCGCATCCTGGCCACCAGCCTGACCGCCCGCTGGCGCTTCGCCACCGATCCGGACGACTGGGACGCCACCTACAACGGCATCCGCGCCGTCATGATCGCGAAATTCGCCACCCTGCACTCCAAGGCCCTCCAGCAATCCCTCTACGAAATGGGCCGGGCCGCCCTCGACGCCTACCCCTGCCTAGCCGAAATCCGCATGTCCGCGCCCAACAAACACCACTGGTCCTTCGACCTCTCCCGCTTCGACGTCCCCAACAACGGCGAAGTCTTCTACGCCGACGACCGCCCCTACGGCCTCATCCAAGCCGCCGTCCGCCGCGAAGACGCCCCCGACGCGGGCACCGCCTGGGACCCCTACACCGGCGCGGTCTGACCTACGCCGGGGTGGCGTGGGTGGTGAGGGTGCGCATGGCGAGGTAGAGGTCGAGGCGGTCGTCGAGGTGGCCGAGGTCGCGGCCGGTGAGTTCCTCGATGCGCCCGATGCGGTAGCGAACCGTGTTGAGGTGCAGGTGCATTCGGTCCGCCGCCTGCCGCCAGGAGCCGTCGCAGCCGAGGAATACCTCCAGGGTTTGCAGTAGGTCAGCGCCGGTTTTGCGGTCGTAGTCCAGGACCGGGCCGAGGACGCGTTCGGCGAAACGGCGTTGCAGGCCGCCGGGGACCGCGGTGAAAAGGCCTACGGCCGTATCGATATCGGCGATGCGGATGCTGACGGGGGTGTCGTCGTCTCGGGCTGCGGCGGCAGCGGCGGCGGCCGCGGCGATTGCGCCGGAGAGGGATTCGTCCCGCTGCTGCGCGCTGACCCCGAAGGCGATCCGAACGCCCCTACCCCGTTCGGTCTGGATCGGTCGCGGTGCGGTGAGGGCGGGAGCCAGGCGGCCGAGGCGGCGGCGGAGCACTTCGGCGGTGTCGTCCTGGGTGCCTTCGGCGATCGCGACGAGTCTGCCGTCGCGGTCCACCGAGGTGGTGACGCCGGGCAGGGCGTCGTGCAGGGCGACTCGCACTTCGGGAAGCCCTATGGCGGAAGGGGTTTCGTCCGAATGGAGTTCGCAGACCACGGCGACCGCCCGTGCGGCGGCGCGGTCGTCCGGGGCGGCGGGGAATCGGTCGACGAGTTCCCAGTCCAGGTGGAGGCGATCCAAGGTGCGCTGGCGGTAGAGCTCGGTGATGGCGGCGAGATCGGCCGCGAAGACCTCGGGTTTGGGAGCGGCGGGACGAATCACCAGGTACCAGGCGGTGATTCGGTCCCCCGCGCCGACCTGGAGGACTCGCATCGCGCCGGTGGTGACGGCGGGCAGGCGGGGCGCGGTGAGGGCGGTGGCGACGATTCGGTCGAGTTCGGCTTCGGAAATGGGTGCGGTACCGGCGATTACCCGGCCCGTGGCGGTCACCACCCAGGCGGCGATCTCCTGCTCCAGGGCGATATCGGCGATCAGGTCGGCGATATCGCTGCCGCCCGCGACAGCGGCGAGCAGCCTGCGCTGTCGATCCACGCGGGATTGCACGCGCCGCCAACGCAATTCGGCGGCCTGTTCGGCAAGGTATTCGATGATGCGGCTGAAGGGCACGCTCTGGGGCGCGGACAGCAGGGGTAGGCCGTGCCGGGCGCAGGCGGCGATCACATCGTCGGGGATGTGGCCGTGCAGGGCCTGGCCCGCGATCAGTCCGGCGATTCCGGCCTCGGCGAGCAGGCCGATATAGCGGTCGGAATCGGCGGGAGCCTGCCGCCACACCAGTCCGGTGCACACCAGCGCGCCCGCGGTCACGAAGGGCCGGGGGTCGGGCATATCGGTCGCGCAGACCCGCGCGACCGGTCGGTCCAGTTCTGTCGTATCGCCGTGCAGCAGTCGCATTCGCAATTGCGGCGCAGCGAGTATGTCCCGCACCAGCACGGCGCACCTCCCGTGTTCGGTCCGAATGTCCGCCACGCTAGAACCCGGGTATTTCCGCGTCGTTTCATCCATGCTGCGTCCGCCGCACCGCCCCTCGGTAGGGTGGACCGAATGAGTCGGCGCATCCCCGTTCTGATCGTGGCCGGATTCCTGGGCGCCGGTAAGACGACCCTGCTCAACCGCCTGCTGCGCAACCGTGAGCTGCGGATAGGCGTGGTGGTCAATGACTTCGGCGCGGTGAATATCGACGCCATGCTGGTGGCCGGACAGGTCGACGCCATGGTCTCGCTCGGCAACGGGTGCGTCTGCTGTGCGGTGGATGTCACCGAACTGGACGATCTCTTCGATCGGCTGGCGCATCCGAAACAGCGCATCGATGTGATCGTGGTGGAGGCCAGCGGTCTGGCCGAACCCCGCAATCTGATTCGCATGGTCACCGGCAGCGATAACCCGCGCATCCGCTACGGCGGCCTCATCGAACTGGTGGATGCCGAGCATTTCGCCGAAAGCCGCGCCCAGCACCCCGAACTCGCCACCCATCTGCGCCTGGCCGATCTGGTCGTACTCAACAAGGCGGACCGCGTCAGCCCCGCAGCGCTGACCGCGCTGCGCACCGAGATCACCGATATCGTCGGCCAGGTCCCGGTCTACGCCACCTCGCACGGCCGGATCGAACCCGCGCTGCTGTTCGACCTCCCCGAGCGTCCCGCCACCGAACTCCGTGTGGGCCAACAGCTCAGCTTCGACGAACTGCTGCTGGACCACCCGGACGATGAACACGACAACCATGACGGCCACGCCTGCGACGGCACCCACGATCATGCCGGGCACCGACACCTGCATGACGCCTACGAAAGCGTCTCCTTCACCAGCCCCGCCGATCTGAACCCGCGCGAATTGATCGCCGTCCTGGAGGACCCGCCCCCGGGCCTGTTCCGGGCCAAGGGCATCCTGGCCTTCGCGGTCCCCGAGGATTCCCGAAAGTTCGTGCTGCACATGGTCGGCCGCCACATCACCATCGAGCCCACCACCTGGTCCCGCAATGAGCCCCGCACCAGCAATCTGGTGCTGATCGGCCCCGGCTTGGACGCCGAACTGATCACCAAGCGACTCGAATCCACCATCCACACGGCCCCGGAGCCACTGGACGCCCAAGCGCTGCTCCCGATCTGGCGCTACACACCCCAGTAGGGGCTAGTCCTGGGTCAGGTAGCGCTCCACGGTGGCGACCTTGGCGGTCAGCATGTCGTCGTATCCGGGCCGCACATCGGCTTTGACCATGATGCTGCACCGGTTCGACACCGCCAGCACCGCGTCGGTGGCCTTCTTGATGACGGCGAACACCTCATCCCATTCGCCTTCGATCTCGGTGAAGCTCGCCGAAGTCCGGTTGGGCAGCCCGCTTTCGCGAATCACCCGAATGGCCGCCGCCACCGGTTCGCCTACGTCTTCACCTGCGCCGATAGGGGTGATCGAGAATGCGGCGAGCATGCGGGTGGCCTCCTGCGGGTGAGGTAGTCGCGATAGATCGGCGTATGGATGGTGAGCCGGCCGCGCTGGGTGGCCTGCCAGGTGGCGGGGGTGTGCAGGGTGGACAGCGCCAGCCCGGTATGGGAGAGGCCGTGCAGCGCGCGGCGGGTTGCCCCGGCGGTGAGACCCGTTGCGGCACAGACCTGCCGGACGGTGAGCGCGGCCGGGAATTCCGGTCGCGATAAGGCGGCGAGTACCCGGGCTTCGGATTCGGTCAAGGCCATGTGTGGGCCTTCCATCGGTCGATCGAGAACGAGTGGTCGGTATCCACTGCTGCTAACAGCGTCGCGCACCGATCGCCGACGGTAAAGCTCTGGAAAAGGTTCGCACCCTCACGCCCGGCGTGTCGCACCGAAACCGGTGGATCCCGGCCACAAACACGCCGGGATGACGGTCAGTGGTGCGCCGCGCCCGGGTAAGACGCCGACCGGTCGGTCCGCGACACCCGAGGGCGCGCGGCTAGAGCGCCTTGGCGGGTACGGGCGCGGGCTCGGCCACCGGCAACTCCGGAATGCGGGTGGCGCGGGCGTACACGGTTTCACCTTCGGCCAGGTGCAGCGCCTCGGCGTCACCGCGGGTCACCTGGGCGGTGAAGATATCGCCGGTGGCGGCGTTGCGCAGTTCCACGCGCACCTCGAAGCCGAGGTGGACCACGCGCTCCACGGTGGCGCGGGTGACGCCCGCGGACTGCGCGGTGCCCTCGTGCGCGGCCAAGGCCATCGACGGATCGCGGCCGACGCGAATATCGTGCGGGCGCACCAGATGCCCGTTCAGCTTGGCCACCGCACCCAGGAAGGACATGACGAAATCGTTGGCCGGACGGTCGTAGACGTCCTCCGGCGTGCCGACCTGTTCGATGCGCCCCTTGTTCATGACCGCGATGCGATCGGCCACATCGAGGGCTTCCTCCTGATCGTGCGTGACCAGCACGGTGGTCACGTGTACCTCTTCGTGCAGCCGCCGCAACCAAGTGCGCAGATCCGCACGGACTTTCGCGTCGAGCGCACCGAACGGCTCATCGAGCAGCAGCACCTGCGGGTCGACCGCGAGCGCGCGCGCCAATGCCATGCGCTGGCGCTGGCCACCGGAAAGCTGTGCGGGATACCGGTGCTGGAACCCGTCCAGTCCGACGATCTCGAGCAGATCGTCGACCTTCTTCTTGATCTCCGGCTTGGGCCGCTTGCGGATCTTGAGCCCGAACGCCACATTGTCGCGCACGGTCATGTGCTTGAACGCCGCGTAATGCTGGAAGACGAATCCGATATCGCGCTTCTGCGGCGACACATTGGTGACATCGCGCTCGGCGATGGTGACGATCCCGGAGTCGAGGGTCTCCAGTCCCGCGATCGACCGCAGCAGCGTCGACTTGCCCGATCCGGACGGCCCGAGCAGCGCGGTCAGCTCACCGGACGGGATGTCCAGGCTGACATCGTCGAGCGCGGCGAAGGTCCCGTAGTGCTTGTTGGCATTGGTCACGGTGATCATTTGGCAGTGCCCCGCTTGCGTTCGAGGAGAGTCATCAGAAGAAGGACAATGAGGGCGATTCCCATGAGCAGGGTCGCCGCGCAGTACGCGCCGAAGGTGTTGTGATCGTTGGTGTATCGCCCGTGCACCAGCAGCGTCAGCGTCTGTGATTTACCCGGCAGCGCCGTGGACACCATGATCACCGCACCGAATTCGCCGAGCGCACGCGCCACGGTGAGCACGATGCCGTAGGTCAGGCCCCAGCGGATGGCGGGCAGCGTGATACGCCAGAACGTCTGCCAGCGGGAGGCTCCCAGCGTGGCGGCGGCCTGTTCCTGATCGTCGCCGATCTCGTGCAGCACCGGCTCCACCTCGCGCACCACGAACGGCAGCGTCACGAAGATGGTGGCCAGCACCATGCCCGGCAGATTGAAAATCACCTTGATGCCGTGGTTTTCGAGCCCGCCGAACCAGCCGTGCGCACCCCACAGCAGGATGAGCGAAACACCCACCACGACAGGGGAAACCGCGAACGGCAGATCGACCAGACCCTGAACCAGGTTGCGGCCCGGGAACTTTCCGCGCACCAGCGCCAGTGCGGTGAGCACACCGAAGACCACATTGATCGGCACCACGATCGCCACGATCAACAGCGACAGTTGCAGCGCCGACTGTGCGGCCGGGGTGGTGATGGAATCGAAGAACGCGCCGATACCGCGCTCGAACGTGCGCCAGAAGATGATGACGAGCGGCAGGATCAGCAGCACACCCAGATAGGTGAGCGCGATGGTGCGCAGCGAAATCCGCGTCCACGGAGCCAGTTTCATCGCGATTCCTGTTCCTTGCGGGCGGTGCGGTCCGCGAACAGGCGCAGTACCAGCAGGGACAGGAACGAGATCACCAGCAGCGCGACCGATACCGCGGCCGCGTTGACCGGCCGGTCGATCTCGATCTGCTGCTGGATGTACTGCGAGGCCATCTGCGTCTCGCGCGGGATATTGCCGCCGATCAGCACCACGGACCCGTATTCACCGATGGCGCGGGCGAACGCGAGCCCGCCGCCGCTGATGATGGCCGGGGCCAGGGTCGGCAGCAGAATGCGCCGGAAGGTGGTCCAGTTGTCCGCGCCCAGCGACGCGGCGGCCTGCTCCACTTCCTTGTCGACCTCGATCAAGACCGGCTGCACCGAGCGCACCACGAACGGCAGCGTCACGAACGCCAGCGCCACGATGATGCCCGGCTGGGTGGCATTGAGATGCACGTTGATCGGGCTGCGCGGCCCGTACAGCGCCAGCAGCACGATGCTGGCCACGATGGTGGGCAGCGCGAACGGCAGATCGATCAGCGCGTTCACGATCCCCTTGCCCGGGAATTCGTCGCGCACCAGCACCCAGGCGATCAGGGTGCCCATGATGACGTTCACGACGGCGACGATCACCGAAACGAAGATCGTCACCTTCAGCGAATCGATCGCCGACGGCGCGGTGACCGCATCCCAGAAGCCGGACCAGCCGTCGTCGAAGGAGGTGTAGGTCAGCGCCGCCAGCGGCAGCAACACGATGATGCTGAGCCACAGCACCGACGTGGCGATGCCGATCGGGCCGACCGACCCGGTCACCCGCAGCCAGGACCGGCCCGACTTGGGTTTCTTGTCTACCGAAACGCCGGGACCCCGATCGGTCCCGGCGCTCGTGCTGCTGTCACTCACGGTATCGAGTATCGCTTGTGCTTCAGGTCACTCGGCTACTTGGTGGCCTTGTCGTAGATCTGCGCCACCGAACCGGTGTTCGCGGTGAACAGATCCTTGTCCACGGCCTTCCAGCCGCCGAGGTCGGCGATGGTCCACTGCTTCTGCGGGGTCGGGAAGTCCTTGGCGAACTCGGCGAAGACCTTCGGGTCGACCGGGCGGAAACCGGCAGTGGCCCAAGCCTTCTGGCCCGCCGGGGTGTACAGGAAGTCACGGAAGGCGGTGGCCTTGGCGGCGTTCTTGCTGTTCTTGAGGACCGCGACCGGGTTCTCGATCTTGAAGGTGACCGGCGGGATCACATGCTCGATCGGATCGCCGTTGCGCTCGGAGAAGATGGCCTCGTTCTCGTAGCTCAGCAGCACGTCACCGGTGCCCTGCAGGAACGTCTCGGTGGCCTCACGACCCGACTTCGGCTGCACCTTCACGTGATCGCGGGTGATCAGCTGCGCCAGGTAGTCCAGACCGGCCTGCGGGTTCTTGCCACCCTCGCTCTTGGCGGCGTACGGCGCGAGCAGGTTCCACTTGGCCGAACCCGAGGAGAACGGGTTGGGGGTCACGACCTCGACACCCGGCTTGAGCAGGTCGTCCCAATCCTTGATGCCCTTGGGGTTGCCCTTGCGGACCGCGATGACCACGACCGAGCCGAACGGAATTCCCTTGTTGGCGTCCGCATTCCAGCTCGCGTCGACCAGACCGGCATCCACCAGGCGGGTGACGTCGGGTTCGACCGAGAAGTTCACGACGTCCGCTTCCGCGCCGTCCTTGACCTTGCGGGACTGATCGCCCGAGGCGCCGTAGGAGGCCTGGAACTGCACGCCCTTACCGGCATCGGTCTTGTTGAACTCCGGGATCACCTTGTCGAAGCCCGGCTTCGGGACCGCGTAGGCGTACAGGTTCAGGGTGCCGCCGGAGCCGTCCGCGGCGCCCTTGTCGGAGGTATCGCTCGCGCCGCCACCGCACGCGGTGAGCACGGTGGCTGCGACCGCGGTCAGGGCGACGGCGATAGATCGGCGAGAAAGCCGGGAGTTGCGAGACATCGGGTGGACCTTTCGAGAAACCCGCCGGGTGTACACCGGGGAGGCGGGACAGAGGTGATGCCGTAGACCCGTCGTTGAGAAGCGACGGTGGCGCTGCGGTCCGAGAATGAGATCGGGAACCGCCTGGGATCCGGGAACTACTGCGAAAGGTGCGCGCGCCAGTCTACTTCAGACATGCAGCGGTGCCCGGTCGGCAATCAGCGACAGTGAATGTCCGCGACCACGAGGCAGCCCACAGCGATCAACGCCAATTCATGGCGGACCTGGGGCACAACACTCGACGACACGCGGCAGACTGTAGCAGAGCGGCCGGTACGGCCGCGAATCACTGTGAATATGCACACGGGGGATTTACCTATGACGAGTCCTGATCGAGTTCGCCGGGAGTTCCCCGGCATTTCGACCCGCGCCTGGGAGCATCCGGCCGACCGCACCGCACTGGTCACGCTGCGCTCGCTCTCGGGTTTCGACGTCCTGCTGCGCACGCTGTCCGGGCTGCTCGCCGAACGCCAGCATCGGCTGCTGTACCTGGCCACCGCGGTGCGCGTGGATGAGCGGCAGTTCAAGAACATCCACCACCTGCGCGCGGACGCGGTGCGCATCCTGGACGCCAAGACCACCCCGGAGCTGTTCGTGCTCCAGGATCCCCAGGCCAATGCCTTCACCATCGGCATGGACCGGCCGTTCATCGTGCTCACCACCGGACTGCTGGATCTGCTCGATCCCGAGGAGCTGCGCTTCGTGGTCGGGCATGAGCTCGGGCACGCGCTGTCCGGGCACGCGGTGTACCGGACCATGCTCATGCATCTGATGAATCTGGCCGCGGGCATCGGCTGGGTTCCGGTGGGCGGCTGGGCATTACGCGCGATCATCGCGGCATTGATGGAGTGGAGCCGCAAATCCGAACTGTCCGGTGACCGCGCGGGCCTGCTGTGCGGACAGGATGTGGACGCCTCGGTGCGCGTGCACATGAAGCTGGCGGGCGGCTCACGGGTGGATCAGATGAGCCACGCGGCATTCCTGGCACAGGCCGATGCCTACGACCGCGCGGGCGATCTCCGCGACGGGGTGCTCAAACTGCTGAATCTGGAATTGCAGACGCACCCGTTCTCGGTGCTGCGCGCGGCCGAACTGCGGCGCTGGATCACCAGCGGTGAATACGACCGGATCCTGTCCGGGCAGTATCCGCTGCGCGAGCACGACCGGAACGTGAAGATCAGCGATCAGGTCAAGGAGGCGGCGCGGACGTACCGGCAGAACTTCGATCAGTCCGAGGATCCGCTGATCCGCACCGTGCGCAACCTCGGACGCGATGTCGGATCCGCGGTCGGCACGGTGGGTCAGGAAGTGAGCGAAACGGTTTCGAAGATCGGGAAGCGTTTCAGCGAATGGCGGGACGGGGAGAACAACAACTGACGGGGTTTCCGGGACGGCCCGGAAACCCCACACGGATGGTTACTCTTCGCCCTCGACAACGGGCGGGGCTTCCAGGATGTCGAGAATCCACTCTTCGGTGGCGCTCTCGGCATCCTCCTCATCGGGGCGGATGCGATTGACGAGGCGAACGCCCAGGCCGAGCAGCTGCGCCGCCTTCACCATTTCGATGGCCTCATCGGGGCCAGCGAGGTGAGTGGCGATCAGGCGCGGCTCGTCCTCGAAATCCTCCTCGGACAGCAACGTCTCCAGTTCCAAGCCTTCATCGGTTGACATGGTGCAGCAGCGTACGCGCAGCATCCGACAATGCGGGTCACAAGTGCCGATTCACCCGATGAACAGCCGACCAACTCAGCGCGCGAAAAACCAAGCGACGATGACGAGTACGAGTAGCGCGATCAGAGCGAGCTGAACACGAGAGCGGGGCATCAGGCGGCTTCCTTACGCATGCGACGCGGCTGCGCGGCGGGCGCCGCGGCCTCCTGTGCGGCCACCCGATCACGGCCCAGCGCGCGCAGCGCAACCCGCAGCACGCGATCCAGTACGTAGGCGATGGCGAAACAAACCGGCACCATGGCGGCCAGCACCACGGCGAACTGGGGAACGAACGGCAGGCCGGCCACCCAGAGTTCGACGCCGTCCCACCATCCTGCGATCCGATGCACGACATCAGCCTAGGCCGAACACGCGATGGTGGACGATTCGGGCTGATTGGACAGAAGATATGTACATGGAGTCCTACGACGAACCGGAGTCCGACACCAGGCCGCTGGGCAGCGAGACCGGCCCGCTGGGCGGCGATTCGCTGGATCCACCACGCGATTCGACCGATCGGCCCGATGCCCCGCTCAATGACGGATTCCTGCCCTCGGCGACGGGGACCGGCCACTATTCGCCGTTCCCGCCCATCGACGATTACGCGTTCCTGTCCGATTGCGAGACCAACTGCCTCATCGCCCGCAATGGTTCGGTGGAGTGGATGTGCGTGCCGCGACCGGACTCCCCCAGCATTTTCGGGTCCATGCTGGACCGCAGCGCCGGACACTTCCGGATCGGGCCGTACGGGCGCAATGTGCCCGCCGCACGGCGCTATCTGCCCGGCGGGCTGATCGTGGAGACCACCTGGCAAACCGAGACCGGCTGGCTCATCGTGCGCGATGCCCTGGTGCTCGGGCCGTGGCACAACAATCGCTCGCGCAGCCGCTCGCACAAGCGCACCCCGATGGACTGGGACGCCGAGCACATGCTGCTGCGCACGGTGAAATGCGTGAACGGCGTGGTCGAGCTGGAAATGAGCTGTGAGCCCGCCTTCGACTATCACCTGGGCGCGGCCAATTGGGAGTACAGCGGTGACGTGTACGAACAGGCCACCGCCTCGAGCGAGCGCGAGGGCTGCCCATCCCTGACCCTGACCACCGATCTGCGGCTCGGACTGGAGGGGCGTGAGGCCCGGGCGCGGACCCGGATGAAAGAGGGCGATCAGGTCTTCGTAGCGCTGTCCTGGTCGGATCTGGAGCCGCCCAAGACATTCGAGGAAGCCGCCGAGAAGATGTGGACCACCACCGAGGCGTGGCGGCAGTGGATCACGCTGGGGCGCTTCCCGGATCATCCGTGGCGCGGGTATCTCCAGCGCAGCGCGCTGACGCTGAAGGGGCTCACCTACGCGCCGACCGGCGCGCTGATGGCGGCGGCCACCACCTCGCTGCCGGAAACCCCCGGCGGGGAACGCAATTGGGACTACCGGTACACCTGGGTGCGCGATTCCACCTTCGCGCTGTGGGGCCTGTACACGCTCGGCCTGGATCGCGAGGCCGATGATTTCTTCGCGTTCCTGCACGATGTCACCACCGAGGGAAACGGGAAAGCCCTTCCGCTCCAAGTGCTTTACGGCATCGGCGGCGAGCGCGAGATCACCGAATCCGAGCTCTCGCACCTGTCCGGATACGACGGGGCGCGGCCGGTGCGCATCGGCAATGGCGCCTACAACCAGGAGCAGCACGATATCTGGGGCACCATCCTGGATTCGGTGTACCTGCACGTGAAATCGCGCCAGCAGGTGCCGGAGACGCTGTGGCCCATGCTGGAACGACAGGTGCAGGCGGCAATCGAGAACTGGCGCAACCCGGATCGCGGTATCTGGGAGGTGCGCGGGGAACCGCAGCACTTCACCTGCTCCAAGGTGATGTGCTGGGTGGCGCTGGACCGCGGCGCGAAACTCGCGGAGTGGCATGGTGAATTCGACTACGCCAAGAAGTGGCACGACATCGCCGATGAGATCCGGCAGGACGTGCTCGACAATGGCGTGAACTCGGCCGGGGTCTTCACCCAGACCTACGGCAGCGACAATCTGGACGCCTCACTGCTGCTGGTGGGTCTGCTGCGCTTCCTGCCGCCGACCGACCATCGGGTGCGCGCCACCGTGCTCGCCATCGCCGACGAACTCACCGAGAACGGGCTGGTGCTGCGCTACCGCACCGACACCACCGATGACGGATTGTCCGGCGAGGAGGGCTCTTTCACCATCTGCTCGTTCTGGCTGGTGTCCGCGCTGGTGGAGATCGGCGAACTGGCGCGCGGCCGCCAACTCTGCGAACGCCTGCTCGGCTACGCCAGCCCGCTCAAGCTCTACGCCGAGGAGATCGACACCCGCACCGGCCGCCACCTCGGCAACTTCCCCCAGGCCTTCACCCATCTGGCGCTGATCAACGCGGTCATGCACGTCATCCGCGCCGAGGAGACCCACCACTCCGGCCAGTTCAACCCGGCGCACCCCGGCCGATCGTAGGAAGCCCCGTCAGTACGCCTGGCTCTGACCGCCGTGGGCGTCGGCGCGCTCGCGGAGGTCGTGCAGGCGCACGAGGGATGATTCGATTTCGGTGAGGCGCTGTTCGCGGCGTGCGCCCGAGTGCACGGCGGCGGCCTCCTCGGCGGCGCGCAGTGAGGCGTCCACCGAACGCAGTGTCTCGTTGGCGATTTCGGTGAAGTGGTCGCGCAGGTTGCGCTGCACCGCGCGCAGGCGGTAGCGCGATTCCTTGCTGACCTGGAAGATCACATCGTCCATGAGGCGCGCGACCGCGACCTTGGCCTCGGCCTGACGGCGCTGCTTGCGCGATTTGCGGTCGTCCCACAGCGCATTCACGCCGAGCAGTACGCCCGCACCGGCGGAGTACCAGTTCACCAGGGACATGCCGAGCAGGCTGGTGGCCAGGCCGACCATCAGGACGCCGCCGTAGGAACCGCGCAGCATATTCAGGAATTGTTGCGCCACAGCGGGTTTGGCACTGTCCAGCTTGTCCAGCGAGGTGACCGGCTCCAGCACCTCGCCGACCTCACCCGGATTGTCCAGGCGCAGTTCGGGTGTCGGGATACCGCGGTCCGGGAACTTGGCCGCCACCTGTTCGGCCAGCTCCACCGAGCGGTAGTGCGCGATGACGAAGTTCTCCTCCACCGCCTCACAGATCTTGGCATCGAGGTCGGCGCCGAAATCGCCCCAGCGGCGGGCCGGATCGCGCTTCATGATGTCGGCCTCGGCATCGCGGATCAGACTCCGGAGCCGGTGCCGCAGATCATGTTCGGTATCCGCCATCAGCTCACCCGCACCGTCGGCGAGGGTGACCTGCCAATTCGCGGTGCGCTGGCGCAGCTGTTCGGCTTCCTCGCGGGTGCGCCGCAGCTGTTCGGTGATGACGCCGTAGCGGCGCGGATCGCGCAGCGTCTCGGCCTCGGTGCGCAGCGCGAGCGCGAGATGGTCGCTGATGAGCCCGATATCGCGCACCGCGGCATCGGCGGCGACGGCATCGGCATTGCCGAGCACATAGCCGCGCAGATGGTCGAGCAATTGCGGCACACCGGATTCCAGGTCCATCTGCTGATCGCCGGTGGCGCGGGCGTGCTCGTGCAGCCGCGCCGAGGCGGGCGCGACGGCGAAGGCCAGTCCGGCGGCGTCGAGCAGTCGCCGGTCGTGCTGCTGCACCTCGGGCCACTGCGGATACTGATCGATCTTGTTGAGCACGCAGACGACCGTCGGGCACACCTGCTGAATGCGTTGCAGCTGCCCGATCTGCCCGGCGGTGAACGGCCGGGCGGCATCGGCCACGTAGAGCACGGCGTCGGCGACAGCCAGCAGCGACCAGGTGGCCGGGGTGTCCGCGGGCGATCCGGGCGCGTCCAGCAGTACGAAGCCCTCCGCCAGAAGCGCACTGGGCTCGGTGAATTCGGCCCGCAGCACACCACCGGCGGTCATTTCGTCGACCGCCTGGCGCGGATCGACGGACTGCCGTTCGGCCACCCCGCCGCCGCTGCCCGCGCGCACCAGGGTGGCGCTGGAATGCGGTCCGTACTCGGCGATCACCGGCACGCTGGCGGTGCTGTCGGTCGCGCTCACCGGCGCGCCGATCAGGCTGTTGACCAGCGTGCTCATTCCGCTCTTGGACTCACCGACCACGACCAGGCGCACCCGGGGATCGGACAGCCGGGCGCGCGCGATGCCCAGCCGTCCGGCCAGATCGGCGCGGCCGGCGGCGTGCACCGGCTCGAGCAGCTCGTCGAGCAGCCCGAGCAGCGGGCCCATGGTGTCCGGATTCTTCACTGCGACAAGGCGTTCGACACCGCTCACAGCAGCGTATGGTCGAACGCGGCATGCACCGGGAAGTGGCTGTCGGTCAGGGTGGCGTCCGGGATGAGATGGGTGCCGAGTCCCCCGTCATGCATCAGGTAGACCGGATGCAGGGCGGAATCGTCGGCGATCGGCATCAGGTGCTGACCCGAATCATTCACCTCGGCAATGGGTTTCGCCGGCTTGGGGGCATCCTGCGGTTTGGGCGGATTGGTCTGGGGTTGCCCGGTCGGCACGGCGGGCACGGTGGCGACCGGCGGATCCAGCGTGACCGGCGGGACGGTCGGCGCGACCGTCGGCACGGTCCCATCCGAACTCGGATGAGCCGGATTGGTCACCGGCGGCTGATGCGTCGGAACGGAATCGCTCGGCGGCGTGACGGTCGGCGGGGTGCTGTGACCATCGCTGTCACCGCCCGTATTCGGCCGGGTGGTGCCGGTATCGGGATCGGTGGTGACCGGCGGGACCGTGGTGTGCGGTGCGGTCGTATGCGGCGCGGTGGTGGTCGGCAGCGTGATGCCGGGCAGCTTGGTCGCGGCCGGATCGGTGATGCCCGGGATCTTGGTGGTCGGCACCGACGGCACGGTGGTGAGCGCGGGATCGGTCTTGGGCGGCACGCTGATCTTGGGCACCGTGGTGCCGGGCTCGGTGGTCACCGGCGCGGGCTTGGCGATCGTGCTCACATCCGGGTGACCGCCATTGGCGAGCAGCACCGGATGATTGCCGTGATGCTCGAACAGCGCGGGCGCCTGCGCCGCCGAGGCGTACAGCGGCGACTGGCTCGGCGTGGTGAGCAGATTCGCGATGGGATGCTGTGCGGCATCGGGCTGAATCGTGGTCTGCAACGGGGTCGCGACCACGGGCTGGGCCACCGCTACCGGAGCCACCACGACGGGGGCGACCACCGGAACCACCGGGGCGACCACGATCGGAGCCGCCGGAGCGACCGGGGACGCGATCGGCGCGGGCGCGGCCGGGGCAACGTAGGTGGGCGCGGGCGCACCCGTTCCGCCACCGGGCAGACCGAAGGAGGAACCGGGAGTCGCACCGGGGGCAGCGCCACCCGAACCACCCAGCGGCGCACCACTTCCGGGGCCGTGCGAGCCGTAACCCGTTCCGTGCGAACCGGTTCCGCCACCGTGCGCCCCGGGCGCACCGATACCCGCACCCGGCGCACCGGCCCCGGGACCGTGCGGGTCGGCGCCCGGCACCTGCGCGCCCGGCACACCACTGTGCGGTCCGGGAGTCGCGCCGTGCGGGTCGGTGGCCGCCGCGGTCTGCGAATTAGGTTGCTGGCCGGGCAGATTCGCGCCGGTGGTCTGCGTGCCCGCGTTTACGGCATCACTGCCCCAGGGCGCGGAACCGGCGGGCAGCGGATTGCCGTTCGGATCGATGCCGTTCGGAATATGCCCGATGCCCTGGCCCATATCCTGGGTGAACTGGTCGAGCTGATGGCCGACATTGCCGACGCCGATATTGACCTGCAAATTCGATTCGAAGTGCACGCCGTCCAGGCCGACATGCATGTTCACGGCCCAGTTGGTATCGATCGCGATGCCGATGGGGCCGTCGCCGATACCGTCGAAAATGCCGCCGTGCGAACCACTTCCGATCGGATCACCGGCACCGGGCAGGTTCCCCATCCCGGGTAGGTGACCGTCCGCGCCGGGTAGTTTGAATCCGCCGGGGATCTGCCAACCGTGCCCGGCATCGCCGCCCGGCATCTGCCAGCCGAAACCGCCACCGCCGTCCGCGCCCGGGATATGCCAGCCCGAACCGTCCGCGCCGGGCAGCTGCCAGCCAGAACCGTCGGCGCCGGGGATCTGCCAACCACCACCGGAGCCATCGGTATCGGGAAGATGCCAGCCGCCGTCCGAGCCGCCGGTATCGGGGAGTTGCCATTCCGAATCGCCGGTGCCCGGCTGCTGCGGATCCCACGGCTGGTTCGAGTCGACCGGTCCGCCGCCGTTCGGCAGCTCGTATCCGGGCCGCTGCTGATAGTCGGGCAGCCGGAAGGACAGCGGCAGATCGGTGTCGGGGATGCCGACGCCGTTGAATCCGGACATGCTGGTATCGGCGGAGGGCTGTGAGCCGTAATCGGCCGGAAGCAGTCCGGCGTCGGTGCCGTAGTGCTGATTGTCCTGCAACGCGGTCGGCAGAATGCCGGTGGGCAGGTGCGCGGGCGGGAGTTGATCGGCGGTCAGGTCCGGGAAGGTGAGGGTGGGGCTGGGCACGTCCGGCTGCGGATCGTTGGCCTGCTGCCAGCTCACATTGCGACTGTCGTGGTCGATGGCCGGAGCCGGGCCGTCACCGCTGCGGGTCCCCGCGGAGGCGATGAGCGCTCCGCCTGTCACGTACGCGCCAGCCCTCGCCGTGCGCGCCACACCGTTGGCGATTTGGTACGCGGTATCGCCCGCGTAGTCGTCGCCCGCCCCGGATGCGTCGTCGTCGATAGGCCGCTCACGCGTCATACAGGCTCCCGCTCTCAAGGATCGGCGGTCCGCCGCTGGCGGACCGCCGTCTTCAAACTCGTTTCACACCCTATTTCCGGATACCCGGTCTGTCACATCCACCAGGTAGGAGCCGGTGTGTACAGCCGTGCGACACATAGCTTGTCACCCTGCATATCAGGACGGAAGCCCCAGAATCCTCCTGCAAAGCCAACCCTTGGTCCGACCGGCAGATGACCTCGGAAATCGCACGCCCACTGCCCAACTCGAACTTCGCAAACCTCGCATGACAAGCCTTGCACCGCGAGCCTTCACCGGCCGAGCCTCTTGCTCGCGGTGGCTTCCCAACACCCCCACAGCACAGTGCCCCGCTGCCGTCAGGCAGCGGGGCACTGAGTGTTTCTCTCGACTCCGAGAGTTACTTCTTGGTCTTGCTGTCCGAGGCCGAATCGGTGGACAGCGCCGCCACGAAGGCTTCCTGCGGGACCTCGACGCGGCCGATGGTCTTCATCCGCTTCTTGCCTTCCTTCTGCTTCTCCAGCAGTTTGCGCTTGCGGCTGATGTCACCGCCGTAGCACTTGGCCAGCACGTCCTTGCGGATGGCGCGAATGTTCTCGCGCGCGATGACCTTGGATCCGATGGCGGCCTGAATCGGCACCTCGAACTGCTGACGCGGAATGAGTTCGCGCAGTTTGGTGGTCATCTTGTGCCCGTAGGCCTGGGCGGCATCCTTGTGCACGATGGCCGAGAACGCGTCCACGGCCTCACCCTGCAACAGGATGTCGACCTTGACCAGCGCGGCGGCCTGCTCGCCCGCCTCCTCGTAATCGAGTGAGGCATAGCCGCGGGTGCGCGACTTCAGCGAATCGAAGAAGTCGAAGATGATCTCCGCCATGGGCAGCGTGTACCGCATCTCCACGCGGGTCTCGGACAGGTAGTCCATGCCCAGCAGTTCACCGCGGCGGGACTGGCACAGTTCCATGATGGTGCCGATGAATTCGCTCGGCGCGATCACGGTGCACTTGGTGATGGGTTCGTAGATCTCCTTCACCTTGCCCTCGGGCCAGTACGAGGGGTTGGTGACGACGTGTTCGGTGCCGTCCTCCATGACCACCCGGTAGATCACGTTGGGCGCGGTGGAGATCAGGTCGAGCCCGAATTCGCGTTCGAGGCGCTCGCGGGTGATCTCCATGTGCAGCAGTCCGAGGAAGCCGCAGCGGAAGCCGAAGCCCAGGGCCACCGAGGTTTCCGGCACATAGGTGAGCGCGGCGTCGTTGAGCTGGAGCTTGTCGAGCGCGTCACGCAGGTTCGGGTAGTCCGAGCCGTCGACCGGGTAGAGCCCGGAGTAGACCATGGGCCGCGGTTCGCGGTATCCGGTCAGCGCCTCGGTCGCGCCGTCGCGGGCGCTGGTGATGGTGTCACCGACCTTGGACTGACGGACGTCCTTCACACCGGTGATGAGGTAACCCACCTCGCCGACGCCCAGGCCCTGGGTGGGCTTGGGTTCGGGTGACACGATGCCGATTTCGAGCAGTTCGTGGGTGGCCCCGGTGGACATCATCTTGATCTTCTGCCGCGGGGTGAGCTTGCCGTCCACCACACGCACGTAGGTGACGACGCCGCGATAGGTGTCGTACACCGAGTCGAAGATCATGGCGCGCGCCGGGGCGTCGGCCTGGCCGACGGGCGGCGGCACCACGCGCACGGCCTCATTGAGCAGTTCGGCCACGCCGACGCCGGTCTTACCGGAGACCCGCAGCACATCCTCGGGCTCGCAGCCCACGATGTGCGCGATCTCGGCGGCGTAGCGATCGGGGTCCGCGGCCGGCAGGTCGATCTTGTTCAGTACCGGAATGACCGTGAGGTCCTTGTCCATCGCCAGATACAGATTGGCGAGCGTCTGCGCCTCGATGCCCTGTGCGGCATCGACCAGCAGGATCGCGCCCTCACAGGCTTCCAGCGCGCGCGACACCTCATAGGTGAAGTCGACGTGCCCCGGCGTATCGATCAGGTGCAGGACATAGTCCTCACCGTCGACCTGCCACGGCAGCCGCACATTCTGCGCCTTGATGGTGATACCGCGTTCCCGCTCGATATCCATCCGGTCCAGGTACTGCGCGCGCATGGCCCGCTCCTCGACCACACCGGTGAGTTGCAGCATGCGATCGGCCAGGGTGGATTTCCCGTGGTCGATGTGGGCGATGATGCAGAAGTTCCTGATCTTGGACGGATCAGTGAACGTCGTATCGGCGAAACTGCTAATCGGAGTCACTCCTCGGCATGGCAAACCAGCGGCATGTCAACCCCGAAGTCTACGGTGCGTGCCGGGGTGCATCGCGCCCCGGCTCGACCGTTGCCTACCCGGCGCTGCCGGTGAGCAGATCAGAGCTGCCGCTGCTCGGCAGTGTGGTGACATTGACGTCGGCCGCCCGGGAGGTGAGCACCGAACCGTCGGCGGCGCGCTGTTGGGCCACGATGTGGTGGGTTCCCAGCGTTTTCGGATACCAGGTGATTCCGACCCAGCACGAGCCGGGGCACGGCGCGGTCTCGTCGATGATGCGCTTGGGCGTCATCGGACTCCCCGAGATGACCGTGCCGTTGTCGAGGAACCACACCGGGCCCAGGTCATCGGTGAACGCGTCCAGCACGAAAGTGCCCGGAGTCTGGTAGCTCTCATGATTGATCGTGAGGTTGTTCACGGTCGCCGAGGCGTTCGGCGCGGCCAGCGTGAGTACGGACACGGTTGCGGCCACCACCCCGGACAGGCTCGCGAATCGTTTGGTCATCACGCAATTCCCCTTATGTGAAACATGTTGATTTCGAACCGTCGGACGGTACCGCGAAATCCCCGTACGCACAGGCGAATCCGGCCCGGATGAGAACCGGGCGCGACGCCACTATGCTCCCCGCATGGCTGGCAGGTGGAACGCGCTGGGGAAGCAGTTGGGGATCGTGGCTAAGGAACAGGGTTCTCATCTGGTGAAGCAGCAGGGACCGAAGTTGATCGAGCGGGTGGCCGGGTCCTCGGTGTGGGGGCGGGCGGCACGCGCGATCTCGCCCAAGCCCGCGCCGGTGAAGGTGCGGCCGACCTCGTCGGCGGGGGTGCCGTCGCGGGAGCGCGCGCGGCAGATCGTGTACAGCCCGCAGCTGGACGGGCGCGCCGATCCGGGCGAAATCGTATGGACCTGGGTGCCTTACGAGGAGGATCCGAACAATGGCAAGGACCGGCCGGTGCTGGTGGTCGGGCGCGAGCGCGGCACGCTGCTGGGATTGATGCTTTCCTCCAATGAGGATCACGAGCATCATCCCAACTGGGTCGGTATCGGACCGGGCGCGTGGGACCACGCGGGGCGCTCCAGCTGGGTGCGTTTGGATCGGGTGCTCGATGTGCCGGAGGACGGTATCCGGCGCGAGGGTGCGATCGTGCCGCGCAAGATCTTCGACCGCGTCGCGCATCGGCTGTGCGCCGAATACCACTGGCATTAGCCGATATTTATCGCAGGGTATTGACGAGACCGGTCGGTAAACGGACACTCTGTCCGTGCGGGCGGGAGAAGTGTTCGCGGGCTTTCGGATTGAACGCAAGCTCGGTGCGGGCGGTATGGGTTCGGTCTACTTGGCGCGCCATCCGCGACTACCCCGGCAGATCGCGCTCAAGGTGCTCTCGGACACCAGTAGTTCGGACGACGAGTTCCGGGCGCGCTTCCTGCGCGAGGCCGAACTCGCCGCCCGCCTGGCGCACCCCAACGTGGTGGCGATTCTCGACCGCGGGGTGCAAGACGAATCCCTGTGGATCGCAATGCAGTTCGTCGAGGGCGCGGATGCCGCCGACCTGCTGCGCGAGTTCCCGGCGGGCCTGCCGCCCGAGCGCGCGGTGCACGTGGTCACCGAGGCGGCGCGCGGATTGGACGCCGCGCACGCGGCCGGACTACTGCACCGGGATGTCAAACCCGCCAATATCCTGGTCTCCCCCGAGCCGGACGGCCCGGATCGGGTGCTGGTCACCGATTTCGGAATCGCCCGCGCCATCGGCGAATCCACCGAACTGACCGCCGCCGGTGAGGTGCTCGCGACGGTGGCGTACGCGGCTCCCGAGCAGCTGCGCGGCGAAACCCTGGACCATCGCGTCGATATCTACGCGCTCGGCGCGACCCTGTACCAATTGGTCACCGGCGGCAAACCTTTCCCGCACGAGACGGCCGTCGCGGTGATGCAGGCGCATCTCATGGAGCCGCCGCCGCGCCCCAGCGATATCGTGCCCGGACTGCCGAAACAGTTCGATCGGGTGATCGCGCGGGCGATGGCGAAGGAGCAGGACCAGCGCTATCAGAGCTGCGGCGCGCTCGCCGAGGCCGCGGGCGCGGCGCTGCGGGGCGAAACCGTCGCGCCCGTCCCGCATCCGGCGGGGTACCGCAAACGCCTGCTGTCGGGAGCGGTCGCCGCCGTCGCGCTGGTGCTCGCCATCGCGGCCACGGCCTTCGTGCTCGGCACCAACCATCCCGAGAAGCACTCCCCCGCAACCACTTCCGCGGCTCCGATCGCCGATGAGAGCGGCCCGTGGGGCGTGGCCGGATTCGCCGTCGCGGCCTTCCCGAAACTGCTGCCGCACTCCCCCACGAGCAGCGGCTTCCACGGTCTGTGGTGTCAGGCCAAGGATGACAATGGCAACTCCGTACCGCTGGACGTGCGCCGGGACCAAGTCTGGCTGGAGTGCAGCAGCGACGGCGATCCGGTGGACGTGCTGTCGGTGAATTGCATTACCAGCCGCCTGAATTGGCCGGATATCCCCTACTCCGGCGTCTCCGCGGGCACCCGGCCGTGGACGCGCGGCAATGGCTCGGGCCGTGTCATGTGGGGTGACAGCACCGTCGGCGGCAAGCCCAAGGGCAATCTGCGCGTCGCCTTCGATGACGCGGCCCGGAACTTCTGCGTCGTGGATCTTTACAGTCTGACCGTCTCCGGCCAGGCCCTACTCGATACCTGGTGGCCGGATGCTCCGATCTGACCGATCCGGCCGAGTGACGCTCGGCGCGCTCGCCTTCCTCGTGATCGGGATGCTGATCGCCGTACTGCTGTGGGGTGCGCGCACCGTGCCCGGTCGGGCAACCTCCGCCGATATCGACCTGAGCACACTGGATTTCGGTGAATTCGGCGCGGAATCGATTACCGAACCCCGCAATGACAAGGATAAATACAGTCGCCTGATCGAGTCGGCACGCATGTCCGAGGCAATCGCGGATCCGCGCGAGGTGGACGCGTCACTGGTTCCGAAGCTGCCGGTTCCGCTGTCGCGGGCGGCCGACACCACCGGCATCCTGGCCGATGTTGCGGTGCCGATTCTCAGCAGATACGGCATGCTGGCGGGCTATTCGGTGGCCGGGTGCCCACCGAAGAACTGCCCCACCTTCAACCGTCCGTGGTCGGTGCGCACCACGGTGCTGCGACTTCCGGACGATGCCGCCGCCAAGAGCGCGGCCACCGAGATCGAGGCGGCGGATTTCGCCCTGAATCCCGCCAACGCGCCGGTCACTCTTCCGGAATATCCCGGAGTGCAAGGACATTGGCGGCCGAACGTTCCCACCCTCGGGATGATGCTCGCGCACGGGCCGTTCGTCGTGGCCATCTTCGTCACCTTCCCGTCCCCCGATCTGGGCGAACTGAGCAGGCTCGCCGCCAAGGCGATCGCCGTCGAACTACCTCGCCTGGATCGATTCCAGCCCACCCCGGTCGCGGATCTGCCCAAGCTGCGCTTCGATCCGGACGGCATGCTGCGGCGGATGGTGCACACCACGCGCGGTGAATGGTCGTACCCCTACATCACCAAGTTCCAGCCGAACGCCATCGCGGGCGATGGCTACTACATGGAGCCGAGCGGACTCGTCTTCGGCCCCATCGGTTCCCGGCAGACCCTGCCCGGAGCGAGCGAGGCGGCCGGTATCGCCGACGATGCCATCGAGAGCACCGCCACCCTCGACCGCGACTGGCTGTTCCGGTTGCGCGACGCCGGAGCCGCTCGCCGCCTGGCCAAGTCCGAATCCGCGTACGGGCAGATGCAGACCCCGATGGCCGATCCGCCTGTCCCGGACGCGAAATGCCTTCGGCACGAACAGATCGTGCCGGTCTACTACTGCGTCGTCCAGGACGGCCGCTATGTGGCGGTGGTGAACGCGACCGATGAGAAGACGGTTCATCAGCGGGCCGCCGCACAGTACGCGCTGCTGGTGCGGAACCGGTAGGGCTCGCACATGCGCACATTGGCAGCGGGGACGCTGGTGGCCGGATATCGCATCGAACGGCGGATCGGCGCGGGCGGTATGGGCAGCGTGTACCTGGCACAGCACCCGCGACTACAGCGCCGGGACGCACTGAAGATCCTGTCGCATGGGGCGGACGCCGAATTCCGGGCGCGCTTCCTGCGCGAGTCCGAACTCGCCGGGCAGCTGGACCATCCCAATATCGTGTCGATCTACGATCGCGGCGATACCGGCGACCTGCTCTGGATCGCCATGCAATTCGTGGACGGATACGACGCCGCGCAACTGCTGAAACAGCATCCCGGCGGACTGCCCGCCGAACGCGCGGTGGCGATTGTCGCCAGCGCGGCCCGCGGGCTCGACGCCGCGCACCGCGCCGGACTGCTGCACCGGGATGTGAAACCCGCGAACATCCTGATCGAACCGGGCGAGAACGCGGACCGGGTCTTGGTCACCGATTTCGGAATCGCCCGCGTGCTGACGGAATCGGACGCGCTGACAGCGGTGGGCACGGTACTGGCGACGCTGGCTTTCGCCGCGCCGGAGCAGATCGGGGGCGGGCGGCTCGACGAACGCACCGATGTGTACGCGCTCGGCGGCACCCTTTACCAATTGCTCACGGGGACAGTGCCGTTTCCGCGCGAGACGGCCGCCGCCGTGATGCACGCGCATCTGACCGCGTCGCGACCCGCGCCGAGCGGCATCACTCCCGGACTGCCGATTGCACTGGATTCCGTTGTCGCGCGGGCCATGTCGACCGATCCGCGGGATCGGTACCGCAGCTGCGGCGAATTGGCCGAAGCGGCGGCCGCCGCCCTGCACGGGCAGCGATCCGTATCGCCGCGGCGACGCCGCGCCCGAATACTGATCGCGGCGGCGACGGCAGCCGTGATCGCGGTCGCGGTCGCCGTCGTGGCGCTCATCCGCGGCGCCGATTCCGGCCCCACCGGACCCGCCCCCACCCCGCTGGCCGGATCACCCTGGCGTGCTTTCGGTTTCATCGTCGACGCCTTCCCCGAACTGCTGCCGCCCACCCCCGCCTCGCGTGGCTATCAGGATCTGCGATGCAAGGCCGCCGATGACAAGAGCAACGCCGTCCCCATCGACGATGTGCTCGAGGTACCGACCCTGGTCTGTTCGAGTGGCGATGTATCGCTGTGGGTGACCTGCGCATCCGACCGATCGGTCAGACCCGCGCTGGAGATCACCGATAAATCACAGGGCAGCGACTCGTGGTCGCGGGGCTCCGGTACCGGCAAGGCCGAGTGGAAGACCTTCGATTCCGACGGAAAACCCCGGGGGCAGTTGAACATCCGCTTCGACGCCGCCGCACGCAACTATTGCGGAATGCGGATCACCGGTGCGAATTCCGGTCGCGAACTCTACGACCAGTGGTGGCCCAGCGCCCCGATCTGACGAGGACCAGGTGTGACGAACAACGAATTGCGACGGCGGACGCTGCGGCGCACAAGGGCCTGCGCGGCAGGCTTGTTCGTGCTGTCCGGGCTGATCACAGGATGCGGTGACGGCGCGGTCATAGCCGGCACCGCCAGGCCGAGCACCCCGGACCTGTCCGCACTCGATATGGGCGATCTGTCCGCGCACCCGATGGCGGTGCCCGCCAATGACAATGACACCTACGGGCGAGTCCTGGAATCGGTGCGCCTGGCCGAGGTAGTGGTCAAACCCACCGACACCGATGGGGATCTGATCCACGGCGGTGGGGTCCTGCTGCCCACCGCGGGGCGGGCCGCCGCCCTCGCGCCCGAGATCGCTCTCGATCCGATCGCGCAGTACGGCATGATCGCCGGCTACGCGGTCAGCGGCAGCGATGATCCCGGAGGCGGGAACGGCCCGACGGTCGGCGAGTCCAAGATCATGCGCATGACGGTGCTGAACTTCCGCACCGATCCCATCGCGCGATTGGTCGCGGGCCGGATCGCGGCCGCCGATCTGGCCCGCAATCCGGATACCATCCGCGTGGATATCCCGGGAGTGGCCGACGCCTACGGTATTTCGCGGAAACGGTCACCGGTGCTGGTGACCGCGCTGGCGCATAAATCGTTCGTGATCGTGGTGTACCTGGCCGACCGGGTGGTGGACGCGGCCGCGCTGAGCGCGCGCACGGCCGCCGCGCTCACGGCCGAACTGCCGCTGTTGGACCGATTCCAGCCCACCGCGCCGAACAAGCTGTCCGCCATGCCCTTCGACGAGGACGGCATGCTGCGTCGGCTGCTGCGCCCCGACACCTCGAAATGGCCGTATCCCTCCGCGGGTGGCGCGGTGCCGGAGGGAACCACCTGGTTCACCTTCAACCACGGCAGCGGGGTGGTCTATGGTCCGCGCGGCATCTCGCATCTGTTCGGTCGCGGCGGCACCGGCAAGTTCGAGTCCGATCAGATCGATCGCGCGGCTTTCGTCGGTGACTGGTGGCTACTGCGGCTCTCGGATCTGGCGCATGCGCGCACCATGCACGCCCGCATCGTCGCGGCCGCCACCGCCCAGGGCGATACCCCGGCCGCGACCCCGGCGGGAGTCCCCGACGCGGCCTGCTTCCGCGGCAAGAACGTCCCCGACAACGACCGCGAAGCCCGCTACCGCTGCTTCCTCACCGACGGCCGCTACTGGGCCGTCGTCAGCGGCAAGGACGAGAAGACCACCTCCCAGCGCGCCGCCGCCCAATACGCCCTACTCGTGAACAACCGCTGACCCTCCCGTCAGCGCACACCGCGCCCCACTCCCTCTCTACGCACCGTGCCCCCGTTCCGACAGGAACGGGGGCACGGGAATCGCGAAGAGGTGTCAGCTCACCATGTTGCGTGAGCGGCCGAACATGAGGCCGTAGACGAGCGAGCCGAGCACGCCGCCGATGAGCGGGAAGACGATGAACACCCACAGCTGGGCGGGTGCGCCGTCCTGGAAGAACGCGACCGCGAGGCTGCGCGCCGGGTTCACCGAGGTGTTGTCCACCGGGATCGAGATCAGGTGGATGACGGCCAGGGTGATGCCGATCGACAGACCCGCGAGCGGCACATCGGAGAGCTGATCGGTCGAAGCCAGCACCACGAATACCAGCAGCGCGGTGAGAATCACCTCGACCGTGATGGCGGCGGCCAGGCCGTAGCCATTGGTGGTGATCCCGGCCAGTTCGACCTTGGACGGGCTGTGCGCGCCCCAGCCGTTGGCGGCCAGTCCATCCTTGGCCCGGTCATAGGACGGCAGGTTCTTGGCGATCGCGTAGATGACCGCGCCCGAGAGCAACCCGCCCACGAATTGCGCCACCATGTACGCCAGCGCCACCCCGGCCGACACCCGGCCCAGCAGTAGCTGACCCACCGTCACGGCCGGATTCACATGGCAGCCCGAGACCGGCCCGATGGCGTACACCAGGAACAGCAGCGTGAATCCGAAGGCCAGGGCGATTCCGAGCGCACCGACGCGCTCCCCGGCCAGCACCGCGGTGCCCACACCGCCGAGCACCAGTACGAAGGTGCCGAAGCCCTCCGCGAAGAGTTTCCGGCTCAGCGAGATCGGTTCCATCTCGCCCAGTTCTTCGACGACTTCCTGCGCTGTGGGAGACATCAGCCACCTTCCCGGATCGACCCGCCCTGATGGGAGAGCACCTGTGTTCTGACCTCACGCGAGTCGAGTGACCTCCACTTCCACTTCCAGATCAGTCGACCCACTTCCGCTGAAGATACCTTTGAGTGGGGGCACATCCGCGTAATCACGGCCTACTCCGACGGATACGTGTTGTTCGGTGACGGGGATGTTGTTGGTCGGGTCGTAGCCCCACCATTGCCCGGTCCAGGCTTCCACCCAGGCGTGCATCTGCCCGGCGACCGTGCGGCCCACCTCGGCGGTGGGGTCGGGATGCAGGTAGCCCGAGACATAGCGGCTCGGAATTCCCATGCCGCGCAACAGCAGCAGGGTCAGATGCGCGTAATCCTGGCAAACCCCTTGCCTTTCCGCGAACGCCTCGACCGCCGAGGTGTGCACGTCGGTGGTCCCCGCCAGGTAGTTCATCTCCCGGTGCACCCATTCCGCGCCGCGCACAACGGCTTTGGCCGGCGGCACGCCGCGTGCGAGCTGGCGGGCGATCGGGGCGAGGCGGCGTTCGCGCGGCACATAGGCGGTGGGCGTGAGCAATTCGTCGAAGCGGTCGGCGATATCCCCGGACCGCAGTTCCTCCCAGGAGAGTTCCTCCGCGGGCCCGGCGAAGGGTTCGGTCTCCACCACCGAGGAGCTGGTGACCTCCAATTCGGTATGCGGGGCGTGCAGGTCGAACGCGGATACCGCGGTGCCCCAGTAGTCGATGTAGCGGAAGGAGCGGGTGGAGGGCACCGTCTCGACCCGATTGAGGATGACGTTCTGCCTGCTGTCGGCGCGCGGGGTCAGGCGCGCCTCGTTGAACGACCGCGCTACCGGTGCGTCGTAGACATATCCGGTGGTGTGCACCACCCGCATGCGCCAGCTCATACCGTTTCCTCGACTCGGCTGCCGTTGCGGCCGTGCAGTCCGGTCCAGGACACCCAGGACTCGGCGTGAAAATATTGCAGCGCCACCGCTTCTCCCACTTCGTGGCAGGTTTCCTGCAACCAGAGCAGGCGGCTGGGTAGGTCTTCGAGCAGGACGGTCGCGGGCAGGAATTCCAGTTCGCTGCGTGCCCGGCCCAATAGTCGATGCGCTTCCTGACGCGCGGCGAAGCGACTGTTGGGGCGCTGATCCAGTTCCTGCAAACAGGTTTCGGCCACCCGCAGCGAATGGAACACCGAACGCGGGAAAAGCCGGTCCAGCAGGATGAATTGGGCGATCTGATTGGCGTCCAGCACACCGCGGTGGGTGCGCAGATAGGGATCGTGCGCACCGGCCGAGCGCAATACCGTCACCCAGGCGGGTGAGGAGGTGCGATCACCGGCTCGTGAAAGCAACAGCCGCACAGTCATATCCACCCGTTCGATGGAGCGGCCCAGCAGCAGGAAACGATAGCCGTCGTCCCGGCTCAGCGTGGAGTCGGAGAGTCCGGCGAACATGGCGGCGCGATCGGTGATGTAGTGGCAGAACTCGTGCGGGCCGAGTGCCCGCGCGGCGCGTTCGGCCGCGGCCAATCCGTTGTAGGTGGAATTGAGGCATTCCCACATTTCGGTGGATGCGACTTCCCTTGCCCCCCTGGCATTCTCGCGAGCCCTGCTGATCGAGTCGACAATGGAGCCGCCGTGGTCCCGGCCGAAGGCGACGCGTTCGGTCACCGACCAGACGTCGAGTTCCTCTTCGGGGGGCTCGATACTCAAGACCCGCAACAGCACTCGCGAGGTGCGATCCGGGTCCACGGTGGCATCCTCGAGCAATTGATGCACCGCGACGTCGAGTATTCGCGCCGTGTACTCGGCGCGTTCGATGTACCGGCCGATCCAGAAGAGGGATTCGGCATTGCGCGCCAACATAATTCAACCGCCTAACGCTGTAATTCCACCCATCAGCAGCGCCGTTGCTATTGCTGTTGTTTGCTATTGCTGTTGTTGATTCGCCCGGGCGGGCGAGGGTTCTCGCGCCTGATCGCGATCCCCCGGAATGAGCTGTTCGCTCACCAATTGCTCCCCGGCCAACTCCCGTTCCGCCCCCGAGGTTCTCGGGGCCAGCACCCAGGTGTCCTTGCTCCCGCCGCCCTGACTGGAGTTCACCACCAGCGAGTCCTCCGGCAGCGCCACGCGGGTCAAACCGCCCGGCAGCACCCAGATGTCCTCACCGTCATTGACCGCGAACGGTCGCAGATCCACATGCCGCGGGGCCAGCTTCGGCCCGATTTTGCTTGGCACCGTGGACAATTGCACCACCGGCTGGCCGATCCAGCCGCGCGGATCGGCACGCACCTTGCGGCGTATCGCCTCCAATTCCTTCGGGGTGGCGTCGGGTCCGATGACGATGCCGTAGCCGCCGGAGCCCTCCACCGGTTTCACCACCAGTTCGGCGACCCGATCGAGCACCTCGTCGCGCTCCTCGGGTTCCCAGCAGCGATATGAATCCACATTGGGCAGAATCGGTTTCTCGCCCAGGTAGTACTCGATGAACGCGGGCACATAGGTGTAGATGAGTTTGTCGTCACCGACGCCATTGCCGACGGCGTTGGCCAGCACCACCGTCCCGGCGCGCGCGGCGTTCAGGATTCCGGCGACGCCGAGCATGGAATCCGGGCGGAACTGCATGGGGTCCAGATAGATGTCGTCGATGCGGCGGTAGATGACATCGACCTGCCGCTCCCCCGCCGTGGTGCGCATATAGACGACGCCGTCGCGGCAGAACAGGTCGCGGCCCTCGACCAATTCCACGCCCATCTGCCGGGCCAGCAGCGAATGTTCGAAGTACGCGGAGTTGAACACACCGGGTGTGAGCACCACCACGGTCGGATCGGCCTCATTGGCCGCGGCGGCGCAGCGCAGGGCGCGCAGCAGATTGCTCGGATAGTCACCGACCGCGCGCACCCGGTGCGAGGCGAACAGGTCCGGAAACACCCGCGCCATGGTGCGGCGGTTCTCCATGACGTACGAAACACCGGACGGTGAGCGCAGATTGTCCTCGAGCACCCGGAAGTCGCCGTGCTCATCGCGGATCAGATCGATGCCCGCGACGTGGATGCGCACACCGTTGGGCGGGACGAGTCCGGTGGCCTCGCGATGGAAGTGCGCGCACGAGGTGACCAGCCGCATCGGGATGACCCGGTCGCGCAGGATGGTCTGTTCGCCGTAGACATCGGCGAGGAACGCCTCGAGGGCGCGCACCCGCTGTTTGATGCCGCGCTCGAGTTTGGTCCATTCGGTGGCGGCTATTACCCGGGGCACCAGGTCCAGCGGAAACGGCCGCTCCTGGCCCGAAAGGGAGAAGGTGATGCCCTGATCCACGAAGGCCCGGGCCAGCGCCTCGGCTCGCGCCGCCAGATCGGAGGCGTCGATGGTGGCGAGCGCGGCGAAGATGCCCCGATAGGGCGCCCGCGGCTTGCCGGAGGGATCGAACATCTCGTCATAGGCCTTCGAATAGCGCCCGGGGCGATATCCCTCGAAGACTCCTGTGTGCGCACCGTTGGTCTCGGCACGGCCGTTCGTTATGGGAGCGGCCGCGGCCACTCGTGCGGCTGCGGCGGGGGTCATGCAAAAATAGTCCATCACGCAGGAGCAACACGCAGTTGGACCGGGATAAATTTCTCGTATCGGGGGTATTTCGGGCAGGGTCGATTTCATACCCCGGACTGTTGCCTGGTAACCTCGACCGTCGGTGCTGCGCTACAGGCTGCGTAGTGCGCCCGAAGACTTTGCTTCCCGCATAAACCACCAAACGAAGGAACACGAGGAAACAAGCGTGGCCAACATCAAGTCCCAGATGAAGCGGATCCGTACCAATGAGCTTGCGCGTCAGCGCAACCAGTCGGTGAAGTCCGCGCTGCGTACCTCGATCCGCAAGTTCCGCGAGGCCGCTGCGGCGGGCGAGAAGGACAAGGCGAGCGAGCTGCTGCAGTCCGCGAGCAAGAGCCTGGACAAGGCCGCCTCGAAGGGTGTCATCCACACCAACCAGGCCGCCAACAAGAAGTCGGCGCTGTCGCTGGCTTTCAACAAGCTCGGCTGATCACCCCGGTATACGTACCGGCATCATGCTTCGAACAACCACCGTGGCCACGATGACCACGGTGGTTTTGTCGTTTCACGAACCTGGGAACTTGCCGAGTCGCGCGGTTCCCTGCAAGATGGCTGCGGTTGGCCGCAGGGGCCGCCGGAACGTCGGGGGACGTACATACCAGCTGCATTGGGAGATCTCTTGACATCGCTGAGCCCGAAGAATTCGTCCTGGACCAGGACGGCGGTGGCCGCCGGTGCGGTCGCGGTCGCGCTGGCGACCGGAGTCGGCACGGCTGCCGCCCGGCCGATCGGACCGTTCGATGTGGGCGGGGCGATCGAGGTCGAGTACGACGCGGCGGGCGGGCCGGGATTCTTCGGTGATCCGACCGGGCCCGAAACCGATGCCGCCGCCGGCGGTAAGAAGCAGGAGTTCGCCAACAACGTCTCCATCTACTGGACGCCCGCGACCGACGCGCACGCCATCGGCGGTGCGATTCGGGAGAAGTGGCGCGGGGTGGGCGCGGAATCCGGTGCGCTGAAGTACCCGACCACCGATGAGGGCGCGACCGGCAAGCCGGGGCGGTTCCAGCACTTCCAGGGCGGATCGATCTACTGGTCGATCGGTTCGGGCACGCACGTGGTGAGCGGCGCGATTCGCGACAAGTACGCCGCGGCCGGGTGGGAGAACAGCCCGCTGGGCTTCCCCATCTCCGATGAGGCAAAGACCAATAAGGGTGACGGCCGCTACCAGCTCTTCGAAGGTGGCGCGATCTACACCTCGCAGAAGGGCGGCACCCGCACCATCTGGGGCGCGATCCGCGACGAGTGGGTGCGCAACGGTTCGGAGAACGGCCGCTACGGCTACCCGACCAGCGATGAGTACAACTACAAGGACGGCAAGGCCCAGCAGTTCGAGGGCGGCCAGATCACCTGGGAGCCGTGAGGCGCTCACGGCATCGGTGAATTCGGCTCGGCGAGAGTGATTCTCGCCGGGCCGTTCGCGCCTTCCGGTGAATTCGACTGGGCGGAGGTGGTTCCCGCCGAACCCGTTCGCTCAGGAGGCGGATTCTCGGAGGTCGAGGATGCGTGCGAGGGCGTGTTCGAGGGCGTAATTGGTATCGGCCGCACCGCCTTTGACGTCGGCGTTCAGACCGGCGACGACCTTGAGTGCCTGGCCGATGGTGACTCCGGTCCAACCGCGCGCCTGGCCCTGGGCCTTCTTCACCTTCCACGGCGGCATGCCGAGATCGCCCGCGAGTTTGAACGGGTCACCGCGCCCGGCCGAACCCACGCGCGCGATGGTGTGCACCGAATCCGCCAGGGCGTCGGCGAGCAACACGGCCGGCACACCGCGGTCGGTGGCCCAGCGCAATGCCTCCATGGCGGCGGCGCGATCGCCCGCCACCGCGAGGTCGGCGACATCGAATCCGGTGACCTCGGCCCGGCCGGAGTAGTAGCGGTGCACGGCGGCGATATCGACCTTGCCGCCGGTATCGGCGACCAATTGTGAAGTGGCAGCGGCCAATTCGCGCAGATCGTTGCCGACCGCCTCGATAATGGCCTGCACCACGTCGGCCGAGGCGCGCACATTCGCGGCGCGGAACTCATTGCGCACGAACTCGACCCGCTCACCGGCCTTGGCGACCTTGGCGGCCTGATGCACCACCGCGCCCATCTTCTGCAATGCCGGTGCGAGCGCCTTCGCGCGCCCGCCGCCCGAATGCAGAATCACCAGCACCACACCCTCGGGTGGCGAGGACGCGGCATCGGTGACCACCGCGACGGCATCCTTGCCCGCCTCGGCCGCGGCCTCCAGCACGATCACCCGATCCTCCGCGAAAAGCGAAGGACTCAGCAGCTCAGCCAACTCGGCCGTACTCGCATCCCCCGCTCGCAGCCGATCCACCGGCATGGAATCCGGCTCCGACGTAGCGGCCCGCGCCTGCGCGGTGATCCCCGACACCGCCCGCTCGATCAACAATTCTTCATCACCGAGCACGAGATGCAGGGGCGCTGGTCGTTGGCTCACCCCGCGATCCTACGAGCCCACCCCGACAACCCCGCATCCCGGCTACGACGGTGTGTCCGGTCGCGGCGCACGTGGCCGCAGCCCGGCCAGCAGCAATCCGCACAGCACCGCGGCGACCACACCGGAGCGGACACCGGTCGGCAGCGTGATCGACGCACCCAGGGCGGCGAACCGCTCGGCCACGGTGAGCAGCCACCATAGCGGCGACGCGGTGCAGTACAGCACGAGCTCCGCGATCGGGGTCCAACAGCAGGACAGGATCGCCCCCAGCGCACCCACGATGGTGATCGGCGCGATCACCGGCTCCACCAATACATTCACCACGATCGCCACCAGGCTCAGGTGCCCGGTCAGCGCGATCACCACCGGTGTGGTGACCACGAAGGCGGCCGCCGCCACCGCGAACGCATCAGCCGGAATTCGCCACCACCCATGCGCGCGAAGCCAATCCGACCAACCGGGGGCAAGCACGATCAACCCCGCCGTGGCGAGCGCCGAGAGCGCGAATCCGGCATCCATCGCCAACTGCGGCGACCAACCGAGCAGTACGATGATCGCCGTACACAGCGCGGGTAGTGCCTGTTTCCTGCGGCCCGTACACAACGCGAGCAGCGCGACCGCGCCCATCACCGCGGCCCGCAACACACTGGGAGAGGGGCGCGCCAGGATTACGAACATCATCAGCGCGATGCCCGCCGCTACAGCTCCGACGCGCGGGTCCACGGTCAACACACGCATCGAAACCAGTACGGCCGCAAGCAGAATGGTGATGTTCGCACCGCTTACGGCGGTCAGGTGCGCCAGATCGGTTTCCCGGAAATTCTCCCGCACTCGATCCGGAAGTCGAGAGGTATCACCGATCACCAGTCCGGGTAACAGCCCCGCCGCATCCCCGGGCAGGGACCGTTGCGCAGCCGTCGCGAAATCCCCCCGCACCTGTCCCGCCGCCCGCTGCCACCACGGCGGCTCGCCAACCCGCATCGGCGGGCCTTCCGCTCGAAGTATGGCCACCGTCAGATCGGCACGCCCCGCGTTTGCCACCCGCGACCGAAAAACCACCTCCTGCCCGGGCAGCAATCCCCGCCACCCGGCTTCCGGCGCGAGCACCACTACCGCTCCCCCGCCCCGAACAATCTTCCCGCCCGCCCGAAACTCCACCAGGTCACCCCGCAGCATCACCTTATTCCCCCCGAACTTCTTCTCTGCCAACACCTTCGGGTCATCAGTCACAACAACGGCGATTTGAACGCGCACCCCCTTCCCCACCGCCCGCAACGGATGCCCCGCCACCCGCCACTCATGCCAGGCCCCCGCCCCCGCAAATCCCGCCCCCACCGAGAACGCCGCCAACATCACCCACCCCGCACCCCTGCGCCAGCCCCCGGACCTGATCAGCAGCGCCCACACCCCCACCCCCAGCAACAGACAACCGACCGCTGTGAATATCCCGATCCGCCAGCCGCCCACCAGCGCCACAATCGTTGCCCCCCAACAGCAGAACGCGGCAGGCACCAACCGAGCATCCAGTTCCTCGGGCACCTCTTCCCCGAGTTCGCCCGCCCCCTCACCTTCGCCGCCCGCACCGGATGTCATCCGAGCCCCGTCCTCACCGGTTGCCACGGGGACACCGCCCGCCTGTCGAAGGTCGACACTCCTTGCCGCACTCGGCATCAACGCACCCGGACTTCGGCGTTCGCACCATGCTGACAGGAATCAGCATCTGCCGTTCGATGTCCCCGCCACTCGGGTTCCACTCGCCGCCGACATCGCACGACACTCCTGCATGAATGCGCATATGCCCACATCGTGAATTCCTTGCGGCGGGTCGCCGGGGGCCATATGAATCAATCTTCGGGCGGGTCATACCGTCACCGCCGGGCGGAGGCGGTTGAGGCGGGCGGGGCCGATGCCTTCTATTTCGGCGAGTTGGTCTATCGAGGTGAAGCGACCGTGCTGGGTGCGCCAGGTGAGAATGGCGCGGGCGGTGATGGGGCCTACGCCGGGGAGAGTGTCGAGTTGGGCCTCGGTGGCGGTGTTGAGGTTGACCTTTTGGGGCGGGCCGGTGGTTCGGGTTGCTCCGGCGGTCGCGGATGCGGATGCGGCAGAGGGGGTTCCGGACGAGTTGACTACCTTGCTGCCGACCTGTTGGGTGCCGGGGCGGGGGCCGGTGCGGCCGACGATGAGTTGGTCGCCGTCGCAGAGGTGCTGGGCCAGGTTGAGGCCGGACAGGTCGGCTTCGGGGCGCGGGGCGGCGGCTTTGAGGGCATCGGCAATGCGGGCCCCGGGCGGGAAGCGGCGCAGGCCGCCGTGCTCGACCAGGCCGATAATGCTCACCACCACCTCTCCGGTATTGGCGGGGTGCCCGTTCACCTCGGCGTCCGAATTCGGTTCGGCGGCAGGCGTTTGCGCCGCGAGCCCGCCACCCGATGGGTTCGATCCGCCCGCGGGAACCTGCGCGGCCAGTGCACCGCCAGGCGGATTCGAGCCGGCCGGAATCTGTGCGGTCGACCCGCTACCCGGCGGATTCACGCGTGCGGGCGCGGTGGTTCTGGGCACCGCGGGTTTGGCGGCGGGGACCGTCGCGGCTGAGCCACCCGAGCCACCTGAGCCGGCGTCCGGATCGGCGATGGCGCTCGTACCCGCGACCGTGATCGGCGGAACCGCCTGCGCCACCGGCCTTTCCCGGAATGTCATGAGTGCCGCGAGCACGACGACGGCAACCGCGACGGCGGTCAGGACCACCGCGCCGCGTGGACCCGGGTCCCAGCGGGTGCCCCGGAAGCGCTCGGGCACCAGGCGTTCATGCCAGAGCGAGACGGGACCGCAGGGCTCGGACAGCCATGCGGGAGTTGATGATCCGCCCGAGTCTCCGCGCATTCGGCCCGACTGGTCCGGCTCGTCGCGATCTGCGACATCAATGGCGGACGGGTGCGGGTCCGGCGGGTCTGTGTGCCCTGCGGCTCGGGTGCCCCGGATTTCGCGCCGGCCGGCGGAGTCCTGCGGGATCTCGGCGTGGTCGCTGTCCCAGCCGTCCGACTCACAGCTTCTGACCGTGCGGGCCGGGGTCAGAGAATCGTCGTCCCAGCGCGGCCGGTGGGGCGGAGTGGGTGCGAATGGCGCCGGGGCGGCCGGTGATTCGGGTTGAGGAGTGGGCGGTCGGGGGTGGGTGAGGCCGCCGAGGCGGCGGCTGACCTCGCTGCGTTCGTCGGTTTTCGGCATGGGAGCGACGGTATGGGTCGCGCCGGATCGGGCCGTGGGAGCGACCTGGGATTTCGATCAGCCTGTGGATGGTTCTTCGGTTGTGGATAACCGGATTCCGCACGCGTTCCGGCTGGTCAGCCGCAGCCGCCCGGCACCACGAGCGCGCCGACCGCGCCCATGCCGAGATGTACTCCGAGCGTCGGCCCGAACTCGGCGACGATCAGTTCGCGAATGCCGGGGATCAGGTCGCGGAGTTGACCGGCGATGGTGTTCGCCGCCTCCTCCGCGCCCAGATGCTGCACCGCCACCGTCGCGCCGTCGTCACCGGCCGCGTCGACCGCGGCCGCGACGAGCTTGGCGAAGGCCTTGGAGCGAGTGCGGGCCTTCTCACGCAATTCCAATCGCCCGTCGACGATTTGCAGAATCGGCTTGGTAACCAGCTCGGTGCCGAAGAACGCGGCCGCCGAGCTCAATCGTCCGCCGCGGCGCAGCTGCTCGGTGCGGTTGACCACGATGAACGCCCGTCCTCGACTGGCGGCGGCGACCGCCGCGTCGTAGACGATATCGAGCGGTGCGCCGGTCCGGGCGCGACGTGCGGCGGCCAGCACGGGCAGGCCCGTCCCCAAACCGGCGCTGAGCGAATCGACCAGCCGCACCTTGTCGGCGGCGTCCATATCGCGCACGGCCTGCCGCCCGGCCTCCCAGGTCCCCGACAGCTGTCGCGAAATGTGCACCGCGACAACGCCATCCCCGCCACTGAGCTCCAGCGCCTGTTCGTACACCGCCTTCAGATCACCCGGCGATGCCGCCGAGGTGGTCACCGTGGACGAGCTGTAGTCGATATCGCATTCGTCCACGCCCTCCCGGATCTCCCGGTCGTCGACGAGAATGTGCAGCGGCACCGCGAGCACGCCCAATTCCGCGGCGAGGTCGGCGGGCAGACTGGCCGACGAATCGGTCACTACCACCACGGGCATCGGCTAGCGATCCCCCTCGCGCACATTGCCTTTCACACCGTCAGAGTGTCGCGTGCCCATGCCGCCGCGCGCGCCTGACGTACCGTCCGGCCCGAGCGCGCCCGCCCCACCGAGCGCACCGGTCGCGCGGTTCGACCCGCACGAGCCCATTCTGCCGTCCGAGCTTCTCATGCAGTCCGAACCTCGCGGGCCGTCGCCTCGGACAGCGCCTTGACCATGGCCTGCGCGACCGCGACGTGCCCTTCCCAGCCCCAGTGGATGCCGTCCGGATTAGCTTCACCGTGGAAGACGTTCTCGCGCACGGCTTCCCCGAGGTCGACCAGCGGAATCGAATGGGTGTCAGCCCATTTCGTGACCGCTTTGACCATGGGCTCGCGTCCGCTGTGATGCCGCGCGTACGCATCGCACTGATGCACCGAAGGCAGTACCGCCACCATCGGAAGCTCGGGCCTCAACCCCGCCAGCGCGTTTCGCGACTGCTCCAGGTAGTCGACGCTCACCGCGGGCGGCAGCGCCACCGGCCACCCCAGCGGGGAAAGCTTGGGCTGCACCCAGTTGTACGCGGTGCGCACCTGTCGCCGCGCGAAAGACGGTCGCACATAACGAATCAGCTCGCGCAGCGCGGTCGGCAGCGGTGACGGCAGCGAATCCATGCCGCCGGTCGCGAACACCACGGCTCCCGCGCGCGGCACGGTCGCCCACACCCGCGGATCGCCGATCAGCGCCCAGTAGGCGTCCCGGCAGGTCCATCCGATGCGCGCCACCAACTCCACATCCCAGCCCAGTTCGGCCGCAACGAGATTCGGCCAGATGCGGGGATGATCCGCCGCCAGCCCGCCCTTGGGCCCGAAGTAGGACAGCGAGTCGGCGATGACCAGCAGCACCGGCCGTTCGCCGGAGGCTTGCTGTTCGGGTATATCAGCGGACTCGGAGGTGTCAGAGGACATCGGGAGCTACCTTCGCCAGCGCGTTCCATACATCGAGTCGCCAGCCGGGCCGGTCGAGGCTCGGACCGTGGCTGGTCAACTGCACCCAGCTGGTGTTGGCGAGCCCGCCCAGGGCCGGCCAGTTCACCGGCGGGAGGTCGAGGATCGCCGCGGTCAGCGCCGCGATCAATCCGCCGTGCGCGACCAGGATGATGGTACGGCCGGGCCAGTCGGGGCGCTCGGTGAACAGTTCCTGCACCAGGGGCAGTGCGCGAGCGCCCACTTGGAGTTTGGATTCACCGCCGGGCGGGGTGAAGGTGGCGTCCATCCGCCACTCCTTGCGCGCGCCGGGGGCGAGGGCGTCGACCTCGTGATGGGTCAGCCCCTCCCATTGCCCGAGATCGGTTTCGCGCAACCGGATGTCGGTGGTCACCGGCAGCCCGGCGTGTTCACCGACGCACAGGGCGGTGTCGTGGGCGCGCCGCAGATCCGAGGAGATGATGGCCAGCACATCGCTGGACGCCATATCCGGTGCGCAGTCCTTGGCCTGTCGTCGGCCGACATCACTGAGTTCGGTGTCGATCTGGCCCTGCATGCGATCGGTGGCGTTCCATTCGGTTTGCCCGTGCCGCAACAGGATCAAACGGCGGACGCCGGCAAGCTTGCTCACTACTCGGCTCCGGCCTCGTCGTCTCCGGCCTCGGCGGCCTTCGCGCGCTGATCTTCCAAACCTTCGACCGGCACCTGCGGGCAGTCCTTCCAGAGCCGTTCCAGGCCGTAGAAGTCGCGCTCGTCATTGTGCTGGATGTGGATGACGATCTCGACGTAGTCGAGCAGCGCCCAGCGGCCCTCGCGGGTGCCCTCGCGGCGCACCGGCTTGTATCCGGCCTCGCGCAGCTTGTCCTCGACATTGTCGACGATCGCGTTGACTTGGCGCTCATTGGGCGCGGACGCGATCACGAAGCAGTCGGTGATCACCAGCTGCTCGGAGACGTCCAGAATCACTACGTCCGTTGCCAGTTTCTCGTCGGCCGCCAATGCGGCCACCGTTGCCATCTTCACCGCTTCGACGGATGCGCTCACCCTGTTGCTACCTTCCCGTTGCTGTCCGGCACATACAGGTGCCGCTTAGATATGTATTGCACGACCCCGTCGGGGACGAGGTACCACACCGGCCGGCCTTCACTCGCCCGCCTTCTGCATTCGCTGGACGAGATCGCCAACGCCGGGATCTCGATCATGGTGACGGCGTCGGCGGGGTAGTTGCGGAGATGGTCGGCCAGATGGTCGATGTTCAATTCGTACCCCGGACGACTCACTCCGACGAATTTCGCCAGTTCGAACAGTTCGGCCCAATCCTGCCAGGTGAGGATGCTGGCCAGCGCGTCGGCACCGGTGATGAAGTAGAGATCGGCTTCGGGATACTGTTCGCGCAGCTCACGCAGGGTGTCGACGGTGTAGGTCTTCTTACCGCGGTCGATATCGGTGCGGCTGACCGAGAAGCTGGGATTGCTCGCGGTGGCGATGACGGTCATCAGATAGCGGTCTTCCGCCGAGCTGACGTACTTGTCGGCCTTCTGCCAGGGCTGTCCGGTCGGGACGAAAACGACCTCGTCCAGCGCGAACCGATTAGCCACCTCACTGGCCGCGACCAAGTGCCCGTGGTGGATGGGGTCGAAGGTGCCGCCCATCACCCCTAGCTTGCGGCGCCCGTTCGTATGCACAAAACCCGAGCTTACCGGGGGCTATCCGGAACCGGGCGCAGCGGCGGCTCGCCCGGGGTCGACAGTGGTGTCGATGCGCTGGATCAGGCCGTCGGACAGGGTCAGTTTCAGTGCCGCGAACAGGCGTTGCGCGCGGAAGGCGAGCAGTACGGGGTTGGTGGCCGGGTACGAGACCAGGGTGATGTGCGGGCCGTAGTAGCGGATCAGGCTGTCGGCCACGCTGTTCGGTCCCTGGGTGATGACGGACGCGAGACCGGAATCGGTGGTGAAGGTGACGCGCCCCCACGCCTGCGGATGCAGTACGTCGAGCAGTTCGAGGAGATCGCCGCCCGCGCAGGCGGCGATGAATCGTTCGGTGACGCGCCGGTGTTCGTACTTCTCGACGAAATTCAGCCCCGCGTCGGCGGCGATCTTGAGCCGGGCGCGGCGCGCCAGCTGACGGCAGGTGCCCGGCGGCTTGCCGAGGGTTTCGGCGATGTCCTCGAAGCGCATGGCGAAGACATCGTGCAGCACGAAGGCGACCCGTTCGGCCGGACTCAACCGCTGCAGCAGGAGCAGCAGCGCCAATTGCACTTCGTCATCGAGGGTTACGCGGTCCGCGGGCGAGGCGGGATCGGCGAACGCCGCCAGCGCCACCGCCGGATCCCCCGGAAACTCATGCCGCACCCGGGCACAGCGCAGCACATCCAGACAGAGCCGACTGGTCACCACGGTCAGCCAGGCCCGCGGATCCTCGATGCTGCCCGGCGCGGCGAGCGCGAACCGCATGAACGCTTCCTGCACAGCGTCTTCGGCCTCATCCACCGTCCCCAGCATTCGATACGCCAGATCGACCAGATAGGCGCGATCGGCCCGCCAAGTATTGATGAGTGCGTCAGACACGGTCACATTTCCAGGACGAGACAGCCCCGCGAAAAGTTACCGATGCCGCCGGTAACTTCCCATCCCCGTGCCCCGTCCTTGCCTGTAGTGGGATTTCAGCAGCGAACTCCCGTAGCAAGAACGGAACCATCATGGGCCACAACGCACTTCGCCGCCGACTACGCGTCGCCCTCACCGCGGCCGCCCTGACTGCATGGGTCCTGGCCACCAACGCCATCCCCGATCCGGCGTCGGCCGCCGACCCGACCGACGCCTACCTCGGCACCTGGAACTACACCCATCCCGACCGTGCCACCGGCACCAATATCGCCGGCCTGGAAATCCCCGTCCCCGTGCAATTCCCGCAGGTAGGTACCGTCACCTTCGCTCGCGAACCCGGCGGCGTCACCGGCACCAGCGACCAGGGCTGCACCTGGCACTTCATCCCCGCCCCCGACGGTTTCGTCCTCCGAGACACCACCCAGTCCTGCTTCAACAAGGTAATCGGCTCCGCCTACACCATGACCGTCTGGAACATCCGATTCCAAGGCGACCGGGCGTCCGAAACGATCCACGCCATCAGCCACCAACCAATAGGCGACATAGGCTTCACCCTCCCCCGAGGCGAACGCCAACGCGCAGGCACCACCTCCCGCCAGGAAACCCTCCAATCCCTCACCGGCACTTGGACCTACACCCCCGCAAACGTCCTGACCGGCGTAAACACCCTCAACTGGTTCACCGGACCCACACCGCTGACCGGCACAATCCACATCAGTCCGGCCCCCGCCAACCGCATCCACCTGACAACCCTCGAAAACGGCTGCACCTGGACCTTGTCGGCAGATGGCAATACCGCCGAACTCTCCCCACCCACCCAAACCTGCCAAACCCCCAAAGGCCAACTAACCATGACCTTCTGGTCCATCAGCGCCAACGGCACCACCCAATACTCAATCCTCACCGGCCGATCCCCCGACGGCACCCAATTCCAATCAGCCACAGGAGAACTCACCCGGACCACGTGAGAACGGCATCCTCCGGCGCGGTATGGAGTGTCGCGAATACCCGCGCCGACGATCGGCGCGGTGACGACCGCCGGTTCGGCATTTCGATGCGGATTCGGTAGATGGCGACCATATTCCGCCTATGAGAATCATGGCGGCCATCGCCAATTGACCGATTACCGCAAGAGCGAATGTGCTCCAGTCCGCCATTGGAATCAACGCCCGCCGCCATAGGTGTGCAAGCGGGGCAATATCAGTTCGGGTGATCCGACGATCAGGTCGCAGGTGCGGCGGATCGGTTCGGGAGGGCCGATGTGGTCGAGGGTGGGGGTGAGGACGGCGCGGGCGTCCAGGCGGCGTACGACGATCAGTAGGCGCTGCACCGGTTCCCGGATTTCGAGGGCGATTCGGAGGGTTTTGACGAGGTCGTAGCCGTGCTGGCTCGCGAGCTCCAAGAGTTCCAATTCGTCTCGCTCCCAAGCGGTTCCGCTCAGGTCGAGACGCAGGTAGCCGACCGCCTTGGGTAATGAGGATTTGAGAGGCCGTGGGGCCATGTACGGACGAGTCATCCTGAACCTCCCTGAGCCGATGTGAATGAACTCAGCCTGGGCTGCGGAGGAGGCCGGGGCGACGGCGGAATTTTCCCCGGTGTGCGCAGTATCTGCCGTTGACAAAATGGGAATGTGGTGAGCGCGACCCGGTGGGTATTCGCAGGTCTTACAGTCGCTTTCATCATCGGTCGTGTCCTGGAGGGCTCGAATGGCCAGTGGTAGTGGCGAATCGCCTATTTGGGGGTCTGCGCGGTTTCGTCAGCTGCTTGCCGACGGACAGGTCGGTTTGGCATTGTCGGCCGTGCGCCGCGAAATGGGTTTGAGTCAGGCCGATCTCGGGGAGCTGTTGCACTGGGATCGGTCGCATGTCGGGCGGGTGGAGCGTGGCGAGGTGGACACGCTGTTCGATATTCGGGAACTACTGCGTGTGGCGGACGTGCTCGGGGTTCCACGCGCCGCCTTCCTGCCGGTCTTGCTAGGAACCGCCAACCCGTGGACGATCGAAATGGGGTGTGGCGAAGGAGTCGACGACGTGGACCGCAGGCAATTCGGTATCGCAGCGACCATGACGCTCATGGGAGCTGCTGCGCCGGTGACGACCGCGAGCGGGGCGATGCTCATCGGCACCGACCATGTCACCGCGCTTCGCGATGTCACCGAGCAGCTGTGGGACCACGACAATCGCCGGGGCGGCGGGGCGATAACCGAATTCGCGCTCCAGCACCTTCGGCTGGCGCGCCGAATGCTGGACCACGGTGAGTACGGTCCGCGAACCGGTGATGCGCTTGCTGCCGCCACCGGGAGGTTGTGCAGTTGTGCCGGATGGCTGGCTCATGACAGTGGCCACCCGGAGATCGCGCGCTGGTGCTACACCGAGTCGATGCTGTTGGCCGAGCAGACCGGGGATGGCGAAATGCTGGCGGCCGCGCTCGGCGGCTTGACGATCACCGCGACTGATCATCCACGGCACGGCCGCGAGCCCATTCGGATCGCGCGCAGGGTCACCGAACTCGCGAACTCGGTGCCCTCTCCCCGGCTCAAAGCGTTACGCCTGGCCCGAGAAGCGGTGGCACACGCGGCAATAGGCGATCATCGCGAATTCACGCACACGATGACACGGGTCTGGCACGAATTGGAGCGCGGCTTCGATAATCCCGACGATCCGATCTGGCTGCACTTCGTCACCGAGGCCGAGTTGCGGGTGCATGAGGCGCGGGGGCGCAAACTGCTGGGGCAGCACACTCGGGCGGCGGATTTGTTCCGCGACAGTATTGATCGGGCGGAGAATCTGCCTCGGGATGAGGCGTCGTATCGAGCCTATTTCGCGGCTTCGCTTGCCGGGCTCGGTGATTCGGCGGCGGCGATCGGGGCGGGGCACGGGGCGCTGGATTTGCTCGAATCGCAGGTTGATTCGCCTCGGCTGGTGGCGGAATTGCGGCCGGTGCGGCGCGCTGCGGCGGGTGTGCGGGGCTCCGAGGCAGAGCATTTCGGGCGGCGGTTCGATGCGCTCATCCGGGCGGCCTAGCGGATCTTGATCGCGGAGGTGCGGTCGTCTCGTAGGGTCGGGTATCGCAACAATCGATCCTGGAGGTGTTCGTGGCTTGGCGTCGCTCGCTGTGTGGGGTTGCCGGTGTGATTGTCGGTCTGGTGGGTGCGACGGGGATTGCGTCGGCCGATCCGGTCACCACCATCGATCCCGCGATGACCCTCGGCGGTGGAATAGTGCCCTGCATCGGGCAGGTGCGGGGGTTCTATGATCCGGCGCGGAATTTCAATGGCGATCAGGTGATGTGGATTCGGGCCGAATTCACCACGCTCGCATCGGGTTCCGGGGGCTGTGCGGTGAATGCGACGGTGAGCTGGCGCAATCTCGATACCGGGGCGAGTGCGGTCAATCCCATTGTCCCCCTTGGTGATGACGGGAGTCATACCGCGCTGTGGGTGCCGGTCTGGACCGGGAAACTCCCGGGGCGGATCGAGGTCACCATCGATACCGATCAGCCGCATATCGCCGGGCACGGGAGCTTCGTGATCCCGGGCTGACCGCTGAAATGACAGCGACCGGGTAATGGTGGCGGCGAGGGCCGCGCCACTATTACCCGGTCGGCGCTGTGTCACTTCGGGATTGGGACGCATGCTCAGGCGGCGGCACCCAGACCAACCGCGACCGCCACGGGGATCAGGTACAGCAGCGGGAAGGCGACCGTCTTGTACGAGCGGGCGCGCAGCACCGTGATGACCGCGCCGCCGAAGTACAGGATCAGGCCGATGGCGGCGGCGATGCCGATGGCCGGAATGAACAGGCCGACGATCAGCCCGATCGCGCCGAGTGCCTTGGCAATGCCCAGCGGCGTCCACCACGACTGCGGCACACCGTATTCGATCAGCGGATCGACCACGAACGCGGCCTTGCGCAGCAGTGAGAACGCCGAGAAGCCGACCCAGGCGGCCGCGACGATGGTGACGATGATGTAGGCGGTATTCATGGCTACTACTCGATTCCTGTTGCTGGGCCCTGGTTTCGGGCCGGTTCATCAGGAGGACGACGCAGCGCGCCGGGGTGTGACATCGGTGTGCGCACACCGCCGAAACACCCCTCGGGCGATCAGGAGACCAGCGCCTTCATCTGCGGTGACAGCACCGAGGACAGCGCCGACCACGGGACGGTGATCACGATGTTCCCGGCCGCGTGCGAACCGATCTCCCCGAAGTAGATGCGCATACCGCCCGCGTCGACCGCCCAATTGCGATAGTTCTCCGCCGTAGGGGTGATGCCGTCCTTGTAATAGGTGTCGCCCGCATTGGTCTTGGGAACCAGGATCGCGGCCTGCTTCGAGAGCACGGTCAGACCCGCGTTCAGATCGGTGAAGACGTCCTTCAATTGAATGGCTTTACCGCTGTCGAGGCTGGTGGTGTGGGTGGTGAAGTCCTCGTACGGATGCGCGGCATGCTCGGCGAAGTAGTCGACGCCCAGCTTGGCGCTCAGCAGATGCGGACCCACGTAGGTGAAGTTCACCGACGTGGAGAGATTGAGGGTCGGGGTGACCTTCGCGATGTACCCGTCGGCCGCCCCGCGCAGCGAGCTGTTGAACTCGTCGCGAGCGGCCAGGTACGGACCGTCCACACCGTCGATATCGGTGCGCGGTACCGAGATCTTGTAATTGCTCCCCGTCAGCGTGTACTCCGACATGCGAAAGCCGGTGTCGGCGTGTGCGATCACGGTCGCGGCGGACGCGGTCAGGCCCGCCAGCACGGCGGCGGTGAACAGGTGAGCGAGGGCACGGCGTCGCATATCAGGCTCCGGTTCGGCAGGGCGGGAGATTCCCGTCGTTGCCGCTACCTTCCCGGTGCCCGCCAACGAATCACCAATGACCGACCAATGACGCTGCTCACGGCCGCCCGAACCCGCCGGTGACGCCACTCAGGGGCGCTTGGACTTCGGCAGCTTCGCGACGATGGCGTCATAGGAGGCGTCGATGAGCTCCCGAAGGTCGTCCGCGGGCACCTTGCCGCCCACCTTGACCGACACCCACCCGTACCGCCCGATATACGCCGACGGCGAGACATCCCCGGGATAGATGGCGATCAACTCATCGGCCTCGGGCTTACTACCGCATTTGAGCGTCACCGCCGCCCCACTCCCGACGAACGCGAAGATCTTGTCCCCCACCTTGGCAACCACATCGCCCTCCCACGGTTCGTCCTGCCAGGCACCGGGTTTCGCGAGGCAGTAGGTCAGGAGATCCATGGGTGGCTCCTCAGACGGGTAGCAGGCGGCCGACTACGGCGGTGAGTTGGCGGGCGGAGCGGCATTCGTGCATCTCGATTACCTCCGCGTACTTCTTGGCGGCGGAATCGCCGGTGCCCCACATCTTTTCGGCTTCGGGGTTGAGCCAGTAGGCGTGTTTTGCCACCGCGACCAGGTCGGCGAGGGTGCCCAGGGCCGGGTCGCGATAGTTGTTGCGGGCGTCGCCGAGGATGAGCAGGGAGGTGCGGCTGGTGACGGCGTCGGGGAAGTTCTCGGCGAAACCCTCCAGGGCGGAGCCGTAGTCGGAGTGGCCTTCGATGCCGACGACATCGGCTTCGGTGAAGATGCGACGGGTGATCTGGTCCAGCGGCGTCACCGAGTCGAAGAGTTTGGTCACCTCGTCGGCGCGATCCACGAAGGCGAAAATCCGTACCCGGGAGAACTGTTCGCGCAAAGCGTTCACCAAAACCATGGTGAAGCTGGAGAAACCGGCCACCGAACCCGAGATATCGCACAGCAGTACGAGATCGGGACGACCGGGACGCGGCTTACGGGTGACCAGGTCGATGGGTACGCCACCGGTGGACATGGATTTGCGCAGCGTCTTGCGCAGGTCGATCTCACCCCGGCGGGAGCGGCGGCGGCGAGCGGCCAAGCGGGAGGCCAGGATTCGAGCCAGGCGCTGGCTGGAGCGGCGCAGATCATCGAGTTCGTTCTGCGAGATGCGCAGGAAGTCGGCGTCTTCGGCCTGACGCGCGACACCGTAGGTGGCTACGCGTTCGCGGCCGATGCGTTCGGCGACGCGGCGGCGGGTCTCGGCTTCCACCGTGCCGCGGAAACCCTTGATGCGCTGACGCGCGGTGCGCCGGGCAACCTCGGTATCGAAATCGGAATTGTCCATACCGGCGGTGAGACCGGCGAGCAGTTTGGCCACCAGAATCTCGGGCTGGAGATCCTTCAATGTCTGATACGCGGAGAAGGACGGGCCACCGGCCGCCTGATACTGGCCCATCTGCTCGACCATCTGCGCGGCCAGGGCCTGGAGCTGACGCTCCTGATCGGCGGAGGGGTCCTGAACCAGCAACTCCGCCAGCATCTTTCGCAGCTCGATAATGTCGACCGCGCCGTTGGGCTTGAGCGGGATCTCGACCTCTTCGGCCCCGACGCGCTCACCGAGCGCGGCCGGGAACCACAGATCGAACAGGCCGTCGAAGGTGGCGCGCTGGGTGGTGCGGCGCAGCAGCGCACACGCCAGCCCCTCCCGCAGGGCTTCCCGGTCCATCAGATCCAGCACCGTGACAACCTGTGCGGCATCGACGGTTTCGGACGGCCCGACCGGAATTCCCCTGCCGCGCAACGCCTCCACGAATCCGACCAGATGCCCGGAGAAGCCGAACTCGGCGGTCGACGTGGCCGCCGTGGGCGGTTTGGCGGCGGGCGCACCGCTCACCGCGCGCATGGCCGCGGAGACCAGCCCGCGGGATTTGTTCGACGAGCCGGCCATCTCAGGCCAGCTTCAGCTCGGACTGCGCACGCAGATGGTCGGCCTGATGTTTGAGCACCACACCGAGCGTGGCGCGCACCGTCTTCTCGTCCAGATCCTTTGCGCCCAGGGCGAGTAGCGTGCGCGCCCAGTCGATGGATTCGGCGACCGAGGGCAGCTTCTTGAGCTGCATACCGCGCAGCACATGCACGACCCGCACCAGCTGCGCGGCCACGGCGGGCTTGAGCTCGGGCACCCGGCTGGCCAGGATGCGGCGCTCGAGGTCCTCATCCGGGAAGTCGATGTGCAGGTACAGGCAGCGGCGCTTCAACGCCTCGGACAGCTCGCGGGTGGCATTGGAGGTCAGCACCACGAACGGCTTGCGCGTCGCGGTGATGGTGCCCAATTCCGGGACGGTGACCGAGAAGTCGCTCAGGATCTCGAGCAGCAGGCCCTCGATCTCGACATCGGCCTTATCGGTTTCGTCGATCAGCAGTACGGTCGGCTCGGTGCGCCGGATGGCGGTGAGCAGCGGCCGCGAGAGCAGGAATTCCTCGGTGAAGACGTCGGCTTTGGTTTCGGCCCAATCGTTTTCCGAGGTCGCCTGGATGCGCAGGATCTGCTTGGCGTGATTCCACTCGTAGAGCGCGCGGGCCTCGTCGACGCCCTCGTAGCATTGCAGGCGCACCAGTTCCGCGCCCGCGACCTCGGCGACGGCCTTGGAGAGCTCGGTCTTGCCGACACCGGCCGGACCCTCGATGAGCAGTGGTTTGCCGAGCCGGTCCGCGAGGAAAACCGAAGTGGCGGTGGCCTTATCGGCCAGATAGCCGGTTCCGGCCAGGCGTTCGATCACATCGTCGACCGATTTGAAGATCGGCTCCTGGATCGGTGCTGTAGAAGCCACGGGTGCTGCCTTTCCTCGAAGTGCTAGACGGGCCGGATCTGGCCGTCGCCCCACACGATCCATTTGGTGGAGGTCAGTTCCGGCAGGCCCATGGGGCCGCGCGCGTGCAATTTCTGCGTGGAGATGCCAATCTCCGCGCCGAAGCCGAACTGCTCACCGTCGGTGAACGCAGTCGAAGCATTGACCATGACGGCGGCGGCGTCCACCCGGCCGGTGAATTCGCGGGCGGCCTTCAGGTCGCCGGTGACGATGGCCTCGGTGTGGCCGGTGCCCCAGTGGTTGATGTGCTCGACGGCGGCATCGAGATCGGGGACGACCTTGAGCGCGATATCGAGGGAGAGGTATTCATCCGCCCAGTCGGTATCGGTGGCGGGCACCAGACCGGGCAGATCACCGTGAATGGTGACGCCGCTGGTCTCGAGAGCCTTGATCAGCCGCGGCACGGCCGTATCGGCGATGGCCGCGTCGATGAGCACCGTCTCGGCGGTATTGCAGACGCTGGGCCGCCGGGTCTTGGCATTGATCAGAATCGATTCGGCCATATCCAGATCGGCGTCGCGATGCACGAAGATATGGCAGTTGCCGGTACCGGTCTCGATGGTCGGCACCAGCGCATCGCGCACCACGGCGTTGATCAGGCCCGCGCCGCCGCGCGGAATGACCACGTCGACCAGCCCGCGCGCCTGGATCAGATGGGTGACGCTGGAGCGGTCGTCGGCGGGCAGCAACTGCACCGCGTCCTGCGGAAGGCCCTGTGCCGCAAGCGCTTCGCGCAGCACGGTCACCAGCGCCACATTGGAGCGCACCGCCGAGGACGAACCGCGCAGCAGCGCCGCGTTACCGGACTTCAAGGTGAGCCCGAAGGCGTCGACCGTGACATTCGGGCGGGCCTCGTACACCATGCCGACCACACCGAGCGGGACTCGCGTCTGCCGGATCTCCAGACCGTTGGGCAGCGTCGACCCGCGCACCACATCGCCGACCGGATCGGGCAGCCCGGCAACCTGGCGCAGTCCGGACGCGATGCCGTCGATGCGGGCCTCGGTCAGGCGCAAACGATCCAGCTGGGCATCGGCGGTGCCACCGGCACGCGCGATCTCGATGTCCTCGCCATTGGCGATGAGCAGCCGATCCTTCGCGGCGAGCAGGGCATCGGCGGCGGCGTGCAGCGCCGCGTCCTTCACAGCGGTGGTGAGCTGGGCGAGCGTGCGCGACGCCACCCGGGCCCGGCGCGCCGCGGCATGCACCACCTCGCGGACGTCGTCCAGTTCAGTGGTGGTCGAGACAGTCATGGCTACAGCGTACTTACCGCCGGGTACGACCCACTTACCCGGCCCGAACGGCTATTCGGCGACTCGGCGGCCCATTCCAGCGCGCCGCGCACAACCGGCCGAGCCCGCGCACCTGCCACGCCGAACTCCGCCACGGTGGCGAGTTCGACCCACACCGCATGAGACACCGCACCGGGCATGGCGGGCTCCGCAATGCCGCGGGCTCGGGATCGCCGCCCGGTCAGGCTGTACACACCGGCCGGCCCGGCCGATTTCCCGCGTCCGGCGAGTGTCGGCAGTCCGGGCTACCGTGACCCTATGACCGCGAGCATTCGTCTCTCGTCCGCTGCCGGGCGCTGGGTTCTGTTGGCTACGGTGCTCGGTTCCGGGATGGCGATGCTCGACGCCACCGTGGTGAATGTGGCGCTGCCCAGGATCGGTGACGAATTCGGTGCCTCGATGGCCGGATTGCAGTGGACGGTCAACGCGTATTCGCTCACGCTCGCGGGGTTGATCCTGCTGGGTGGCGCGCTCGGCGATCGGTATGGCAGGCGACGGGTTTTCATCGTCGGCGTCATCTGGTTCGCGCTGGCTTCGGCGCTCTGCGGTGCGGCACAGGATATTTCGATGTTGGTCGCGGCGCGGGCACTCCAGGGCGTCGGCGGGGCGCTGCTGACGCCGGGATCGCTGGCGATCATCCAGGCCTCGTTCGAACCGCAGGATCGCGCTCGCGCGGTCGGGGCGTGGTCCGGGCTGGGCGGGGTGGCGGGCGCGATCGGACCGTTCCTGGGCGGCTATCTGGTCGAGTATGTCGGCTGGCGCTGGGTGTTCCTGCTGAATGTGCCACTGGCACTGGTGGTTATCGCGGTCGCCGCACGGCATGTGCCCGAGACCTACGATCCGCGGGCGCACGGGAAATTCGATGTGCTCGGGGCGGTGCTGGCCGCGCTATGCCTGGCCGGAATCACCTACGCGCTGACCACCGCACCCGAACATGACACCAATCGTGTGCTGTTGATCGGCAGTGCGGTCGCGGGTGTGGCGGCCGGTATCGCGTTCGTGGTCGTGGAGCGACGCCGGTCGGCGCGGGACGACGGTCCATCCCCGATGGTTCCGGTGGACGTGTTCGCCTCCAAGCAGTTCACGGCGATCAATGTCGTCACCTTCGCCATGTACGGCGGGATGAGCGTGGTGTTCTTCCTGCTGGTGCTGACCCTCCAGGTGGTGTCCGGATTCAGCCCGATCGCGGCCGGCACCGCACTGCTGCCCGGCACCGTGCTCATGCTGCTGTTCTCCGCCCGCGCGGGTGCGCTGGCGCAGAAGATCGGCCCGCGTAAACCGATCACCCTCGGCGTGCTGCTGGCCGCGCTGGGCATGCTGATGATGGTCCGCATCGGCGAGCACTCCTCGTATGTGACCGTGGTGCTGCCCGCGGCGATCGTCTTCGGCATCGGCCTCACGCTGGCCGTCGCCCCGCTCACCGCCACCGTGCTCGCCACCGCCGACGAACGGCATGCGGGCGTGGCCAGCGGGGTCAACAACGCCGTCGCCCGCGCCGCCGGACTCCTTGCGGTAGCGGCGATTCCGCCGCTGGCCGGGCTCACCGGCGACGCCTACGGCAACCCCTCGACCTTCCAGCACGGCTTCCGCATCGCCCTGCTGATCTGCGTCGTCATCGTCGTCGCGGCGGCGGTGCTGGCCTTCTTCACCGTCCGCGATGACGCGCTGGCCACCGCTCCCGCGGGCTCGGAACCGCTGTGCAAAGTCAATTGCGCGGTGGCCGGGCCGCCGCTGGAACCCGGCCGCAGCACGCCGACGGCGAGCGGTCCGGATAAGGCCCGCTGACCGCACGATTCGGCGAGACTTGCGGCGCGATCCGCACGGTGCGCCGAAGTCGGCGCCGAGGCGACTACCGTGACGCGCATGGCACGGATTGTGGTGGTGGGCAGCATCAATATGGATCTGGTGACAACCGTGCGGCGGCGGCCGGAACCGGGCGAGACGGTGTCGGGGGAGAATTTCGCGCTGGTGCCCGGCGGTAAGGGTTCGAACCAGGCCATCGCGGCGCGACGGGCCGGTGGATCGGTGGAGTTCGTCGGCGCGGTCGGCGATGACATCTTCGGCGATGAACTGCGCGGGGTGCTTGCCGATGCGGGCGTGCAGGTTTCACGGCTGCGCCGGGTGAGCGGGGCCAGCGGGACGGCGGCGATCATCGTGGACGCCGGTGGGGAGAACAGCATTATCGTGGTGGGCGGGGCCAACGCCCGGATGACAGCATTGGATGTCGGCGACCTCGAGGCCATCGCACAGGCCGATGTGCTGCTGTGCCAGTTGGAGATTCCGTTGCCGACCGTGCTGCGGGCGGCTCGGCACGCGCGCGCCAATGACACCGTGGTGATTCTCAATCCCTCACCGGTGCGCGAACTTCCGGACGAGCTGTGGGCCGAGATCGATATCGCGGTGGTGAACGAGGGTGAGGCCGCGCAACTCGGTGCGGTCCTGGACGCGGTGCCGCATGTGATCACCACGCTCGGCGCGGATGGGGCTGTCTACCGTGGTCCGGACGGAATCACCCTGCCGCAGCCGGGCGTTCGGGTCGATGTCGTCGACACCACCGGGGCCGGAGACACTTTCACCGGCGCGCTCGCCGCGCATTGGCATGAGGGTCCGGAGATCGCGCTGGCGTGGGCATGTACCGCCGGTGCCCTGGCGACCACGAAACTCGGTGCGAGCGTGTCCATTCCGACGCAGCGGGAGATCGAGCGACTGCTGTCCCGCTGATCCTGTTGCCCGCGACGGCCTCCGCATTACCGCCATGCCCGGTCCCGCCTGGCTTCAGGCGGCGGTGATCTTCTTCCCGGTGTGGATGCTGACCAGATCGGCGAGTTGTTTTCCGGCGCGTTCCAGCGGATCGGTGGAGCGGGTGGCCAGGGACATGACGACCGCGCCTTCCACGGCCGCCACGATGGTGGTTGCCAGGGAGCGGGCGGTTTCGGGGGCGACGGATTCGGCTTCGAGGCGTTCGGCCAGGATGCCTTCCCATTCGATGAAGGTCTCCCCCGCCACATCGGCGGCCTCGGGTGATTCCGAACGACCCAGGGCGGCGGCCACGATCGGGCAGCCCGCGGTGAAATCGCTGGCGACCACGACCTCGCGCCACATGGCGGGGAAGGCGGCGATGACGGTGGCCAGGTCGGTGCCCGCGGTGAGGGTGCGCATGAGGGCGCTGGACGCCTGCCCGGCGGTGCGGGTGGCCTCGGCGATGAGTTCGGATTTGCCGCCGGGGAAGTTCAGATAGACCGAGCGCCGGGAGATGCCGCTGTGCTCGAGTAATTGGGCGATTCCGGTTCCGGCGATCCCTTTGCAGCGCATGAGGGCGATGGCGCTGTCGATGAGGCGGTCGCGGGCTCCCATGGACTACTTCCTTTCTTGCCGTATACCGATCGGTGTACTACCGTCCGAGATATACCGATTGGTCTACCATTGCCAGTGTAGACCGCCGCCACTGACTCGACGACGAATCGGGGTCACCCATGCCTACGAAAACCCTGCACGATCCCCTGCCGCTGGCCAGTGGCCAGGTACTCCCGAACCGCTTGATGAAATCCGCCCTGAGCGAGGGACTCGGCAATTCCGCCCTCGCCCCCGACGAACGGCTGCAACGACTGTACGCGCGCTGGAGCACCGGCGGGTACGGGTTGATCGTCACCGGCAATGTCATGGTCGACGGCCGCCACCTGGGCGAACCCGGCAATGTGGCCATCGAGGACGAACGGCACCTGGAAGCACTGACTCGTTGGGCCAAAGCGGGCAAAGACGGCGGCGCGAAGCTCTGGATGCAGTTGAATCATCCGGGCCGCCAGGCCAATCCGCTGGTGACCCGCAATCGCACGGTCGCGCCGTCCGCCATCGGCATCAGCATTCCGGGCGTACCCACCCCGCGCGCGCTCACCGAGGACGAGATCCACGACATCATCCGTCGCTTCGGCACCGCGGCGCGGGTCGCGGAGGCCGCCGGATTCGACGGTGTGCAGGTGCACGGCGCGCACGGATATCTGGTGTCGCAGTTCCTGTCTCCGCTGTCCAATCAGCGCACCGATGGCTGGGGCGGGGATGCCGAGCGGCGGCGCCGCTTCGTGCTGGAGGTGGTGCGCAGTATTCGCGCCGCCGTGAGCCCGGGTTTCGGCGTCGGCATCAAACTCAATTCGGCGGACTTCCAGCGCGGCGGCTTCACCGAGGACGAATCGCGCGTGGTGATCGAGAAGCTTTCCGCCGAGGGCCTGGATCTGATCGAAATCAGCGGCGGCAGTTATGAATCCCCCGCCATGCTGAATCGGCCGCGTACGGTCGCGGCGAGCACCAAGGCGCGCGAGGCCTACTTCCTGGAGTACGCCGAGTCCGCCCGGCAGGCGGCGGGCGCGGTGCCAATCGCGGTCACCGGCGGCTTCCGCTCGCATTCGGCCATGACCGAGGCGATCGCCGAGGGCAACTGCGATATCGTCGGCCTGGGCCGCCCGGCCGCCGTAATCCCCACCGCCGCAGCGGATCTGCTGAATGGCACGGACCGGCTGCACGCTCCGGCCATTTCACTGAAACTGCCCCCGCAGCTCGCCGCGAACAATGGCCTGAAGGCGTTCGACGGCGCATTGGATCTGCAATGGCACACCGACCAACTGCACCTGCTCGGCGCGGGCAACGACCCCGACCCCGACCGCTCCCCCTGGCGCACCGCGGTAACCATGCTGCGCCGCAACGGTTTCGACGCCCTGCGCAGCAAACGCTCCCCCGGTTCCGCCCCGGACAAGAACGCCACCAAGTTCCGCCGCGAACGCGCCCTGGGCCGCTACCTCCTGAACCCCACCGTCCGCGCCCTGAGCCGAGTCGGCGTCCGCACCGCCCTGGCCACCGAAATCGAAACGGTAGGCCGCAAATCCGGCCAACCCCGCCGCGTCCCCGTCTCAGTCCTCTTCGACGACAAGGGCGCCTGGGTCATCTCCCAACACGGCACCCGCTCCGGCTGGGGCGCCAACCTCACCGCCAACCCCGAAATCCGCGTCCGCCAAGGCAACCAATGGCGCACCGGCACCGCCGCCCTACTCCCCGACGACGACGTAGTAGCCCGCGCCCGCACCTTCGCCCCCCACCCCCTCCTGGCCCCGCTCGTCACCAACACCTTCGCCGCCCTGCAAACCACCCCCATCACCGTCCGAATCACCTTCGCCGACAACTGAAACCGCCTCAGCGCGCACGTCCCGACAGCGTGAGTACACACGCGAAGGCATCGGCCGATTCTGGCGATGCACCGATGTCATCCAGGATCAGGGTCGACGGTGCCTGCGTCATCCGCAGCACCGTCGACCGCAGCACCCGCCGGGTGATGCCCGAGACAAGCGAATCGGGCGAATTGCGTTATCGGATATTTATTTTCGTGTGATATGCTGAATGCGAATTCCAATTTTCCTGTCTACCATCGGTTTTCCCGACGACGACGCAGGAGAATTCGATGGATGGCGGACCCAGCAGAACCGCGATGATGGCGGCGGGTGGGCGCGCGGCGCATCTCGTGGTGGACAGTGAGCCCTACCTTTTCCGCGACACCCTGGCGGCCCAATTGCTCGGCGCGCGAGCCGAAGAGCTGCTCGGCTATCACCGGCAGTTCGGCGATCACGTCGTACTGCGCGGAACGCGTGTGCAGGTCAACGCCCGCAGCAGCTACACCGAAACACGTGTGGCAGCGGGCTTCCCGCAGTACGTGATCCTCGGCGCGGGCCTCGATACCTTTGCCTACCGATCCCCGCTCGCCCGGGAGATCGCGGTGTTCGAGGTGGATCACCCTGCCACCCAACAATGGAAGCGGGAATTACTCGAGGCCGCGCGAATCGATGGTGCTGCCGCACAATTCGTCGGCGTGGATTTCGAACGCGATGACCTCGCCGCGGAATTGGCCGCGCACGGATTCGATCTCGAAATTCCCGCCCTGGTGAGCTGGCTCGGCGTGAGCATGTACTTAACCGAATCGGCGATCGCGGCAACGCTGGCGGTCCTCAGTGGATTCGCTCCCGGCACCGAACTGGTGATGGAGTACGCACTGCCACCCGAACTGCGCGACGAATCCGGTACCGCCTACGCCGAATTCGCCCTCCCAGCCGCCGCCGACCAGGGCGAGCCATGGTTGAGCTGCTTCTCACCCGAAGCGCTTACCGGCTTACTGACTCAGTACGGATTCGCTGTGGCCGAACATGTTTCGCAGCGAGACGCGGTGCGGCCCGCATTCTGGCAGCGCACCGACTCGCTGCAACCGGCAGACCTCTGCCGTCTCGCGCGAGCCGTCTTGCGCGCGACGTAGTCTTCCGCGGCCTCGTCGAAGTCACCGCGCCGCCCCATCGCGACCAGCCTGTCGAATGCTTCGACTCGCCGGAGTTGCTTATCGTTCTCGCTGACTGTCATGGCTGGCCTTCGATGTCGGTGATACGCATCAGCTATTCACGGCCATCATGCACCCGACAACGCCGACCCGTCTGGCATCGGGTCTGCGCTGGTCGGGGGTTAGAGGGTGGGGCGGACAAGGATTTGGATGTGGTCGTCGGGGTGGCGGAGGGATTCTATGGCGTCGGAGACGCCGTCGAAGCCGACCTGGGTGGTGATGAGGGATTCGGCGTCGATTACGCCGTCGGCTATGCGGTGCAGGGTTTTGGCGTATTCCTCGTGGGGGTAGACCATGCACATTTGCAGGGAGATGTCTTTGTAGATGCCTACGATGGGGCGGATTACGTCGTCGGTCATGATCGAGCCGATTTGCAGGATCTTGGTTTCCCTGGGGACCTTGTACATGAGGTCGTTGAGGAGGCCGGGGACGCCGGCGCAGACCCAGACGTGCAGGAGTTGGCCCGGGGAGGCGAGTTCCTGCCATACCTCCACGGGATCTTCCACGGCCGGATCGACCACGCGGTGTGCGCCGAGGCGCAGGGCCGCTTCGCGGCGGAGCTTGGACGGGTCGGAGGCGACGATGGGGGCTACGCCGCGTTCGACCAGGGCCGCTACCGCACCCAAACCCACTGGGCCGCAGCCGATGACGATACCGGTGCCTTCGGGGCCGATGCCGGTGCGCGCCACATTGCCGAAGCCGACCGCGAGGGGTTCGGTCATCGCCGCGACGTGCGGGGGCACATGTTCGGGGATGGGTTCCAAGGCCATGGCCTGCAACACCATTCGCTCACCGAAGCCGCCCGGAAAATCATTGGAGTAACCGACGCCGTGGATGCCGCCCGCCGAGTCCAGCGCCCAGGGCAGGGCTACGACGTTCTGGCCCTCCACGAACGGGGTGTCCGGTCCCGCGCCGATGACCCGGGCCGACAGTTCGTGCCCCAGCACCATGTCGCGGCACGGATCGAACAGGAAGGTCGGCACACCGCTGTCGCGGGATGCCTGGAGGAACTCGTCGGTGTAATCGAGCGCCGCCTTATCCGAGCCGCAGATACCGCAGGCGATGGTCTCGACCAGCACCTGACCGGGACCGGGGACCGGATCGGGCACCTCGTCGACGATGAGCTTGCGATTGCGCATGACTACCGCGCGCATGTCACTTCCCTTCGGGGGTCAGGGCAGCCGCCAGGGCCTGGCTGTGCCGTTCGAACGCGGCTTCCACACCCGCGCGCATACCGGACATGAGACGTTCGCTGTTCGCGTTCGCCCAGTCCAGCGAGGCGACGCGACTGCGGTTCGCACCGGTGAAATGCGGAATCACATGCTCGGCGAACAACTTCACCGAACGCCGCGAGGCTTCGGGATCGGCGACATTGAGCGCGAGCACCAGGAAAGTGCCGAAGCCGCCGGACTGTTCGGCGAGTGCTTCGATGGCCGCGATGGCGTCATCGGGCGAACCGATGGTGGCGCGGCCGAAGGCCGGGAAGCCCGGACCGGTCCACTGTTCGATGGCCTCGGCGGCGGTATCGCCCCACGGCACGTCCATACCGCTCAGACGTTTGATGTAATCCACCAAATGCCCGACGCCCCATTCGGCTTCGCGGCGCGCCTGTTCCCGGGTCTCGGCGATATGCATGGGTGCGACGAGCCGCCACCTGGACCGATCCACGGTATGCCCGGCGGCCGCCATGGCCTGTTCGTAGACCTTCCAATTCGGCAGCAGCGCTTCATATCCCGAGGGATCCGAAGCAGCCAGCGACAACAACCCCGCGCCGTGCTTTCCGGCCAGCACCGAACCCGATGGCGAAATGGTCGATGCCACGGCCATTTCCAGCCCATCGTGCTGGTACGGCAGCAGTTGCAACCGCGCCTCGTTGAGCTCGAACCAATCCGTCTTGGCGGTGACGGCCTCCCCGCGCAGCAAACGCACGATGATGTCCATGGATTCGTGCATCATGTCGCGCTGACGCGGCTGCGGCACCCCCATCATGGAGGCGTCCGAGGCGAGCTGCCCCGGGCCGATGCCCATCATGACGCGGCCCTTGGTGAGGTGATCGAGCAGGCAGAGCCGATCGGCCAGCATCATGGGCTGGTGGTACGGCAGCGAATTCACACCGGTGCCCAGCCGGATTCGGCTGGTGCGCTCGGCGGCTGCCGCGAGGAAAACCTCGGGCGCGGCGATGATTTCCATTCCGGCGGAATGATGTTCGCCGACCCAGGCTTCCTGATAGCCGAGTTCATCCGCGAGCTCGACCAATTGCAGATCCCGCTGGATCTGCAAGGTGGGATTGCCGTTCAGCGGATGGTAGGGCGCGATGAAGAATCCGAACCGCGTGGGTCCGGATGCAGTGGGCAGAGACAACTTTCGACGCTCCTTTGCGATGTGTTCAGTTGTGCTCCGAAACGGCCGCACCCCCGCCGGGGCTCTGGCGGAGGCGCGGCCGGGTCTGTGCGGGCGGGTCAGCCCCTAGCCCATTCGTGGCCCCAGTAGCTGTCCGCGGTCATCTCCTCGGCGACGTAGTCGTCGCCGACCAGCATTCCCTCGCAACCGAATTCGAGATCCCAATTGCCGGGGGTGCGGACGTAGAAGGAGATCATCTTGTCGTTGGTGTGCCGCCCCAGCGTGGAGGACAGGTGATAGCCCGCCTTGGTGACGCGATCCAACGCCCGGCCCACATCGTCGAGCGAATCGACCTCAACCATGATGTGCACGATGCCCGGCCCGTCCGGGCGGCTGCCCGGAATCAGCGCGAGGCTGTGATGGCGCGGGTTCACGCCCATGAAGCGAATCCAGATGGGATGTCCGGGCGGACCCACGCGGAATGAACCGCGCGAGGCGAAACCCAGTACCTCGGTGTAGAACTTGCGCGCGTCCTCGATATCGCGCACCGGCAGCACCACATGCCCCAGGCCCAGATCACCGTTGACGAACCGCGCGCCGAACTTGGTCAGCACCGGCGTGTGATCGAGCAGCGGGCCGTGGAAGACCTCGATGGTGAACCCGGACGGATCGACGAAGCTGATGGCCTCCTCGACATGCCGGTTCGCGGCGTCCTCGACACTCAGTGTGGCGACGGCGATTCCGGCCTTCTCCAGGGTTTCGCGCACCAGGGCCAGCGAGCGGGTGTCCGCGACCTGCCAGCCGACGGCGATGACCTCGTCGCGCTCACCGGGCACCAATTCCAGGCGGTAGGTGTGCTCATCGGTGCGCAGGTAGATCGAGTCCGGGTTGGGACCGTTCCCCTCGGCGAAACCGATGGTGTCGAAGGCGAATTCACGCCAGGCCGCGACGTCCGCGATGCGGGCCCGCACGTAGCCGAGAGAGCTGAAGGCAGCCATATTGCACTCCTTGATATTTCAGGAATAGGTGACGGAGACGTCGTCGGTCACCGGAACCGCCTGGCAGGCCAGCACATAGCCGTCTTCCAGGTCGGCGTCTTCGAGGACTTCATTGCGCCGCATGGTGACTTCGCCGGAGACCACTCGGCACACACACGCGCTGCACGCGCCTTCCCTACAGGAGAAAGGTGCTTCAAGGCCCTTGGCGAGCAGCACATCCAACAGTGTCTGCTTGCGCGGCCAGCTGAATTCGTGGTTTTCACCGTCGAGTTCGACTTTGACGGTCGCATTGTCACCATCGGCCGCGGCGGCGTCGATATCGACGGCGGTGCCGTCGGTTTCGAAGGGATTGCCGGACAGCGAGACGAATTTCTCCGAATGCACACGCTTGCGATCCGCGCCGAGCGAGGTCATGGCGGCGCTCACCGCGTCCATGAACGGCGCGGGTCCGCAGACGAACGCCTCACGCCCGGCCCACGGCTTGACCAGCGCGGCAAGCAGTTCCACCGTGGGCAGGCCCTGCACCGATTGCAGCCAGTGCAGCACCAGTAGCCGATCCGGGTGCGCGGCAGCCAGTTCCGCCAGTTCGGCGGCGAAGATCACCGAGTTCTCATGCTGGTTGGCGTAGACCAGCGTGATGTGTCCGGTGCCCTGCGCCAGCGCGGATTTCAGGATGGACAGCACCGGGGTGATACCGCTGCCACCGCCGAACAGCAGCAGATCGGTATCCAGCGAACCGGGGGTGAACAGTCCGGCGGGTGGCAGCACATCGAGGGACATGCCCTCGACAGCGTTGTCACACAACCAGTTCGAGCCGTATCCCGCGGCGGTCCGCTTGACGGTGACCTTGAGCGGACCATCCTCGTGCGGTGCGCTGGACAGCGAGTAGCACCGGCTCACCGACCCGGTCAGCTCACTCGGAATCCGCAGCGTCAGGAACTGCCCCGGCTTGTACTCGAACCGCCCGGCATGAGCCGTATCCGGCGCGAGCTCGAGCGACACCGCGTCGTCGGTCTCGCGCACCACGCGCACGACCCGCACCGACGCGATGCCACCGGCAAGCTGCGCCGGCTCCGGCTCGATGTCTGTCACGGTCATCGCAATTCCATTCCTATGCTGATCAATTCGGTCGGGCTACCTCGTCATCCCGGCGCGCTTTTGGCCGGGATCCACACGTCTCGAGTGGGTCACCGTGGATCCCGGCCAAATACATGCCGGGATGACGGGGGAACATTCATGCCAGGGTGCGGCCTCTGGTCTGCACATCCACATCGCGTGTGCTGGCGGACAGCTCGCCCGCCGCCACCGCCGCGTCGATGCTGTCGCGCAGCGCGTGGCAGGTGTGCGACTTCAGGCCGGTGGTGGAGAGCTCCGTGCAGGCCGCGACGGCGGCGTTGTTCCATTGCACGCTGGTGTGCTGGGGGCTGAATTTCTCCACCAGCACGCAGGTCCCGCAGGACCGGCACGAAACCTTATCCATGGCAGGGCCTTTCAGGCGTTTGCTTCGGCGGCGGCACGCTTGGCCAGGTTGTCCGCGACTTCGGCCTCCCAAGCGGTGACCGCGCGAGTGGTGTCCACCTCGAATTCGAAGCGGGTGGTCATCTCCTCGGTGACGGCCGCGGCATCGGTGTAGAACTGCTCGTACCAGCGACGCAGCTGGTAGACCGGCCCGTCCTCCTCGCACAGCAGCGGATTGTTGATGCGCGACTTGCGCTTCCAGATATTCGCGTCCTGTTCGAAACCCTTGCCGAGCCCGCCGACGAACTTCTCGGCGATCTCATCGGCCTGCTCGGGCGAGACGCCGGAGGGCTTCTTGGCGATAGCGCCGTACATGAGCACGAACTGGTTCTCGTTGATCGGGTAGTGGCAGTTGATCAGGTAACCCTCGACGACCAGGCCGTTGGCGCTCTCGCTCTTGAGGTAGTCGATCATGTAGGACGGCCCGTAGTACGCGGCCTCGGATTGCAGAACGTTCTTGCCGCCCAGCGCTTTCGCGGTCGCGCCCATCATGTCCTCGCGCGAGACCGAGGTCATGTACTGGCTGGCGGTGTGCCCCTCGAAGACATTCCTGAAGAACGTCGGGAACCCGTAGTGCACGTAGAAGAAGTGCGCCATATCCACCACGTTGTCGATGACCTCGCGGCAATTGGCGTCCACGATCATCGAATTCCAGGTCCAGTCGGTCCACTGCTCGTCGAACGCGGCGTCGATGCGCGGGATGGCGACCTCGGCCGGGGGCTGCTTGCCCTCCGGGTCGTTCCATACGAAGAGCTGCTTGTTCTCGACCATGGTCGGCCACGCCTTGGTGCGGGCCAGCGGCGGGACGCGGCGCGCGTACGGGATGCCGGAGCATTTGCCCTTGCCGTTCCAGCGCCAATCGTGGAACGGGCAGGCCAGCGAATCACCCTTGACGGTGCCGTCGGCGAGGTTGCCGCCCATATGCGGGCAGAAGGCATTGAGCACGTTCAGGCTGCCGTCCTCGGCCGCGAACACCACGATCTCGGTGCCGAATGCCTTGATGGCGTGCGGCTTTCCGTCCCGGAAGTCCTCGGCCAGCCCCAGGCAGTGCCAGCCGCGCGCGAATCGGGTGGGCGGCGCGCCCGCGTCGATCACTCGCACTTCCGTGGCACCGTCGGTGGTGGTCATGTGAATTCCTCTCCCTTGCCTATGTATTGATGGTTGCGGCCGATGTGACGCCGGTGACAATGGCTGTCCCACTGGCCGGGAGGTTGCTACTGGTGTGCGAGACGACCGAAGGCCGCGCGGTAGAAGAGCAGCGGGGCAGCCTCGGAATGTTCGTTCAGACCGGTCACGCGGGCAATGACCACGGTGTGATCCCCGCCGTCGACCTCATCGTGGAGTTCGCAGTCGATGGTTGCCAGCGCACCGGTCAGCAGCGGTGAACCGTTCCGCGACGCGATCCACTCGACCCCGTCGAACTTGTCCGCGCCCGGCCGCCCGAGCTGACGGCAGAGCTGATCCTGATGGTCGGCCAGGATATTGACGGTGAAGCGCCCGGCACGGCGAATACGCGGCCAGGTGCTCGAGGTGCGTGCGGGGAAGAAACTCACCAGCGGCGGATCGATGGACAGCGAGGCGAAGGACTGGCACGCGAAGCCCACGGGCTCGCCGTCGTCAATGGCGGTAATCACAGTGACCCCGGAGGCGAAGCGCCCGAGCACTGTCTTGAATGCTGCCGGATCGATCTCGGTAGGCACCCGATCCACCTCCAACACCGGTTCCACGGCGACTCCCTGTTATTTCGGTTCGAAATATGGCTGCCAGTCATAACAGCAGGTCAGCGCGGGGAGGCGTCAATATCGGGGTTCGGTCACCGAGACATGAATCCGTAGAACGGGACAAAAGCTACGTAGTTCTCCCGATTCCCTCCGGTGTGGCCCAAGGCACTGTGATGGGTAGCACAAGGTCCGAACTCGATACATACCTAATCGGCATATCCCTAGACTGGATGTCTGCACCAACGGAGGCTCAAATGTCCGTCGCCATGCTCCCCTCGGCGGAAGCGCGAAACACTCACTCGCCCGTGCGCGCCAAGGAGTCTCGTAACTCCGGCGCCGAGGTTCCGGTCTCGATGATCGAGCGGATGACGCTCATTCTGGACGCATTCGACGCCTCCACCCCCACGCTCACCCTGCTCGGCCTGGTCGAGCGCACCGGTCTGCCGCGCTCGACCGTGCACCGCATCCTCGATCAGATGATCAAGCTGCGCTGGCTCGCGCACACCTCCGGCGGTTACCGCCTGGGCATGCGCGCCCTCGAACTCGGCGGACTCACCGCCGACCACAACGAGATTCGCGATGCCGTCAGCCCGCTGCTGCACGAGTTGAGCCAGCGCACCGGCATGGTCGGCCACCTCGCGGTGCTCGACGGCCGCGATGTGGTCTACCTGGACAAGGCCGGCGGCCGCTTCGCCGCCAGCCTGCCCACCCGGCTCGGCGGCCGAATGCCCGCGCACGCCACGGGTGTCGGCAAGGCCATGCTCGCCTGTCTGGAGCCCAATATCGCCGAGGCCGCGCTGCGCAACCGCCTGCCCCGCCTGACCCCGCGCACCATCTGTGAGCCCGAGGCGCTCTCGCGCGAACTCGCGCAGATCCGCCTGCGCCAGGGCGTGGCCATCGATCGCGAAGAGGCCGTGGTCGGAATCGCCTGTGTCGCAGCGCCGTTGCGGGGCCGGGGCACCGCGCCCGCCGCGCTGTCGCTGTCCGGTCGCGCCGACGGTATGAGCTATGACCGGCTGGCCCGCGTCGTGCTCGAGGTCGCGCACGAGGCCGGTCGCACACTGTTCCCGCGTCGCGCGCACTGGCGCTGATCGGATCGGTTCCTCACCTTTCGCCGAATAGAGAAGGCAGTCATATGCGGGGGCGATTCCCATCAGCCATGACCGATGGCGCGGCGCACGGCACCAATGGCGAAGAGCCGCAGGTGATTCCGGAGCTGCCCACCACGGCATGGGCGGTACTCGGCATGCTCTCGCACGCCGATGAGCTCTCGGGCTACGACCTGAAGAAGTGGGCGGACTGGTCGCTGCAGTTCTTCTACTGGAGTCCGTCGTTCAGCCAGATCTACGCCGAACTCAAACGACTGGAGAAGCACGGCTACGCCACCTCGCGCACCGTGGTCTCCGAGGACGGTATGCGCGGTAAGCGCATGTACGCCATTACCGACAGCGGCCGGGAAGCCGCCTCGCACTGGGTGAATCACTCCCCCGTCGAGGCCCCCGTGCTCAAACACAGTGTGATGCTGCGGGCTTGGCTCGGCCATCTCGCCGAACCCGATCGCATGCGCGAAATCCTCACCCAGCACATCGATTACGCCGAGAAGATGCAGCGGCGCGCGCAGATCGACGCGGACGGCGCGGACGCCAATCCGGAGTGGGCGTACCCGAGCGCGGTACTGCGCTGGTGCGTACGCCATTACGAGGCGGAACGCGAATTCGCGCAGGACCTGCTGGCCGATCTGGACAAGCTGGCGAAGCAGCGTAGCCGGAAGAAAGCCACTGGTAGAGAGAATTCGAAGAATTCCCACTGAGCGGATTAGTCCATAGGCGGCGGCCCCGGGCTGTGACACGGTTCACCAATCGTGTTACCTACCCACTGGAGGACGCAATATGTCCACCTCCGTCGCCCCTGAGGTGCCCACCGGCACCATCGACGACACCGGTCGCCTCGACGGTGCGTCAAAGCTTCGGATTTTCTCCGTCCTCGCGGTGATCGTGCTGTTCACCGAGGTCGCGCCCATGCAGTACGTGATGGTCTCGGCCGCGCTGCGCCAGATCGCGCCGACGTTCCCGAGCCACGGTGCGAACATCAACTGGGCCATCATCATCTTCGGCGTCGTCGGCGCCGCCACCTCGCCGATCATCGGCAAGCTCTCCGACATCGTCGGCAAGAAGCGGATGTTCCTGGTCTGCGGTGTGCTGTTCATGATCGGCTGCGCCATCTGCGCCGTCACCAGCAACTGGGGCCTGTTCCTGATCGGCCGCGGCCTGCAGGCCACCGCCATTGCCACCGCGGTCATTTCGTACGGCCTCATTCGAGACCTGATGCCGCGCAAGCTGGTTCCGGTCGGCCTCGGTGTCGCCTCCACCGGCCTCGGTGTTTCCGCGCTGGCCGGACCGCTGATCGGCGGCTGGATCGTGGAGAGCCACAGCTGGCGCGCCATCTTCTGGTTCCTGTTCGCCTTCACCGTCGTGATGATTCCGCTGGTGATCGCGATCGTGCCGGAGTCCAAGCTGCGGGTGCCGCAGAAGCTCGACCTGGCCGGTGCGACCCTGCTGGGCGCGGGCCTGGTGCTCACCCTGATCTACCTCGACAACGGACAGCAGTGGGGCTGGAGCAAGCCCTCCGCGCTGGCCTGGCTGATCGGCGGCCTGGCGCTGCTGGTGCTGTTCCCGATCGTGGAAAAGCGTGTCTCGCAGCCCATCATGGATATGAAGCTGCTGTTCACCCCGCGCGTGAGCGTACTGCTGTTCATCGCGCTGCTGGCCTCGTTCATGATCGGCTACCAGTCCTACGCCACCGGTTATATGACGCAGTCGCCGCCGTCGGCGGAGGTTGTCGAGCAGGTCAAGACCGCCACCTGGGATCAGGTCAAGGCCGGTGCGCTGGCACAGGCGCAGGCGCAGGCCGAAGCGCAGGCAAAGGCCGCACTGCCGCCGGGCGTGGAATTGCCGCCGGGTGCGGTGAAGGTGCCGCCGGAGGCCGTCTACGCGCAGCTGCCGCCGAATATGGTGGATGTGCAGTTGCAGCCGGGCTATTCGTACGGTGACGGGTTCAGCCTGCTGAAGTTCGCCACGCACATCACCCTCGCGCAATCCCTGATCGCCATGCTCTTCGGTTTCCTCGGCGGTCTGTGGATTCGGCGCTCGGGTGGACGGCAGCCGCTGGTGTTCGCCCTGGTGATCTTCGTCGGCGCGGCGCTGGCGTACGGCGCGACCTCGCACGGCTGGGGTATGCAGGCCGCGATCAGCGCGGTGTTCGGTATCGCGTTCGGCCTCTACTACGCGGCCACACCGAATCTCATGGTCGAGGCGGTGCCCGCGGAACAGCAGGGCATCAGCGCGGGCATGCTCGGCGTCATGCAGGCCATGGGCGCGGCCCTGGGTCTGGCGGTCGCCACCGCCTTCCTCAACGCCAATCCGGTGAAGGCCGATGTGACGGTGATGGGCGCACCCACGGTCACCAAGGAAATCCCGATGTTGTTCGCCGACAAGGGATATGAGATCAGCTTCTACGTGATCGCGGCTACCTCGGCGCTTGCGCTGGTCGGCGCGATCATCATGAAGGCCGGTCGCTCCCCCGCAACGGGCGGTACCGCGCACTGATTCGCGGCCGGTTGTATGGCCCGGAGGCTTATGCCTCCGGGCCATATTTTTTGTCTTCGGGCGGTATCGCCATCCGGTGACCGGGACCCCACCTCGCTGTTCCGCGCCCCGCATATTTCTATTAGGCATAACAGAGAGGTGGTCGACGATGACCGGTGAACTCGATGCCATTGTGACCGCGGTGGCCACCATCGCCGCCGGCGGCATGGTGCTGGTGGTGGATGACGAGGATCGTGAGAACGAGGGCGATCTCATTCTCGCGGCCGAATTCGCGACGCCGGAGAACATCGGCTTCCTGGTGCGCCACACCAGCGGCGTGGTGTGCGTGCCGATGGCGGGCGAGGATCTCGATCGGTTGCAGCTGCCACCCATGACGGCGGTCAATCAGGATCCGAAGGGGACCGCGTACACCGTGTCCGTGGACGCGATTTCCGGTGTGAGCACCGGGATTTCGGCCGCCGACCGGGCGCGCACCATGCGGGTGCTGGCCGATCCGCGCACCACGCCGGAGGAACTGTCGCGGCCGGGTCACGTGTTCCCGCTGCGCGCGAATCCTCTTGGCGTGCTGGGCCGCCCGGGACATACCGAGGCCGCCGTCGACCTGATGCGTTTGGCCGGACTGCGGCCCGCCGGTGTCATCGCCGAGGTCGTCAATGACGACGGCTCCATGGCGAGACTGCCCGAACTGCTGATCATGTCGCATGAGCACGGCATCCCGATCATCTCCATCGCCGATCTCATCGCGTATCGCAAGAGTCTGGAGAACGGCGTCTCCCGCGTGGTCGAGACTCGACTGCCCACCCGCTTCGGCGAATTCCGGGTGGTCGGCTACGCCGACGAGCATTCCGGCACAGAGCATTTGGCGCTGGTCTTCGGCGATCCCGCCGGGGACGACACCATGGTGCGGGTGCATTCGGAATGCCTCACCGGCGACGCCTTCGGCTCCCGCCGCTGCGATTGCGGTGAACAACTCGACGCGGCTCTGGAGGCGGTGGCCGAGGCGGGCCGGGGCGTGATCGTCTACCTACGCGGCCAGGAGGGCCGGGGCATCGGACTGCTGAACAAGCTGCGCGCCTACGAACTTCAGGATCGGGGCGCGGACACCGTCGACGCGAACGTCCAGCTCGGGCTGCCCATCGACGCCCGCGAATACGGCGCGGCCGCCCGCATCCTCACCGACCTGAACGTGCGATCGGTCCTGCTCATGAGCAACAACCCCGCCAAACAATCCGGCCTGGAAACGCACGGCATCCCGGTGACGGCCCGCATCCCCCTGCAGACCCAGCCCACCGAACACAACGTGCACTATCTGCGCACCAAACGCGACCGAATGAGCCACCACCTCGAGCAAATCGACGCCGCGGGTTAGCATCTCGGCATAGTCACCTCGAGGGGGAGCACGTGTCGCAGTCTCCGGTACCACCGGCGCAGTATCCAATTCCGCAGCAGCCGTTTCCGACCGCGCCGAAACGCTCCAGGACCGCGTTCGTCGTCGCGATCATCGCCGGGGTGTTCGCGGTGCTGTTCCTGGCCGGAGCGATCGGGGCCTTCGCCCTGTATAGCGGTGAGCACGACAAGGTTTCGGATCTCCAGGTCAAGGTCTCCGGTCTCGACACAAAGATTTCCGAACTCACCGCCGTGCCCGACCGGCGCGATACCGCCCAGCAGGCCGCATGCCATTTCATGTCCCTGATGGGCAACTATTCGTACACCGATCTGGACAGCTACTTCACCTCGGTCCAGAACGACTCGACCGACGCGTGGCGCAAGAAGTTCGAAGACACCGGCAACACCCTGCGCGAGGTCATGACCAGCGCCCAGGTCCGCAGTACGGCGAGCGATATGCACTGCGGCACAACATCGCTGACCGCCGATACAGCCGAAGTGCTGGTGGTCTACAAGCAGTCGATCACGAACACCACCAACCCGCAGCCGACTGCGAACATCATCTCCATGCTGATCTCGCTGCGGGCACAGGCGGACGGCCGCTGGCTGGCCGACGACGTCAACGTGGTCGCGAAGTAAGCGGCACAGCATGTTCCCCGCCGCGGCCGCTATCGCCGGTGCGGGCGGGATAGCATCTCGGCAGGGTCATGACGAGGAGAACTGCCATGTCGATGCCGGGGTACGGCCCGCAGGCACCGGGGCCGCGGCGGAATCGGGGGCTGCGGTCGCCGGTGGCGGTGTCGTGGATATCGGCCGGGCTGGCGCTGATCTGCGTCGCGGCGGCCATCGGGTTATTGCTGCTGTATTCCGGGGAACATCAGTCGGCGCGGCGCGGTGCGGACACCGAAGAGCAACTGCGGCAGGACGTCTCGGATCTGAACGCGGCGGCGGACCGGCGGGAGAAGGCGCGGCGCGCGGCATGTGAGTTCGCGGTGCAGATGGCGACCTACGATTTCACCGATCTCGACAAGTACCGCGCGGCGATGCTGGACGTCTCCACCGGGGAATGGCGGCAGACGTTCATTCAGAACTGGCCGTCCCTGCGTTCGTTCCTGACGCAGGCGCAAACGCGGAGCAAGCCGGGTGAGACGCGCTGCGGACTCACCACGATGGCCGCGCATCACGCCGAGGTGCTGGTGTTCGTCAATCAGACGGTGGCCAGTATCGCCAATGAGACGCACGCGACGTCGATGTCCGCGCTGGCCCAGCTCGACGAGCAGGCGGACGGTCGCTGGCTGGTCAGTGAAATGAAGGTGCCTCCCGCATAGCCCCCGCGACGGTATGGTCGCCGCATGACGGCGTTCCACGCATCTCGGGCGAGCTTTCTGAGCCGCCGGGTAGTTCCCGCCTACCTGCGCGTTATTCGGGCGAATCGACCATTTCTCACCGTCGAACCCGCGCGCAAGCATCTGCGCGAACGGAGTCTGCGGCCCAAGACCTACGGACCGCCGCGGCGGTTGCGCTCGGATGTGGTGGTGTCGGTGGATCACAGCCGGGGCTGGCCGATCTACACGATCATTCCGCGCACCGGGCGGCCGCGCGGGAATGTCGTCTATATGCACGGCGGCGCGTGGGTCAACGAGATCGCGCCGCAGCATTGGCAGTTGGCCGCCGATATCGCCGCCGAGGCGGGCACCACGGTGACCGTGCCGATCTATCCGCTGGTCCCGTTCGGCACCGCCGCACAGGTGATCGAGGCGGTCGTGAAACTGGTGTTGGACAACAGGTCCCGGTACGGCGAGGTCTGCCTGGCCGGTGATTCCGCGGGCGGGCAGATCGCACTGTCCGCGGCGCAGGTGCTGCGCGATGAGCATCAGGTGCCGCTGCCGCGCACGGTATTGATCTCCCCCGCGCTGGAACTGTCGCTGAGCAATCCGGATATCGATGTGGTGCTGCCCGATGATCCGTGGCTGGGCAAGGAGGGCACCCGGGTATTCATCGACCTGTGGCGCGGTGAGCTGCCGCTGACCGATCCGCGGGTCAGTCCGCTGCTCGGCGAGATGCGCGGGCTGGGGCCGCTGACGGTGTTCAGCGGCACCCGCGACATCGTGCTGCCCGATACCCGGCTGCTGGTCGACAAGGCGCGCCTGGCGGGCGTCGAGGTCGAGTATCACGAGGGCGCGGGGCTGGTGCACGTCTACCCGCTCACGCCCACCCGGGAGGGACGCGTGGGCCGCACCCAGATCCTCGACGCGCTACGGAACGCCCTGACGCCGGTGAAAACCACTGCGCCGTAATCGAAATGCTAGGAGTGCTCGGCGAGCCACTTGCGCGCGCGAGTGGGCGAGGCGCGGGACAGCCAGGCGTCCTGGATCACCTCGGTGAGCTCGGCCAGGCTGAGCTCACCGAGCCGGGAGGAACGCACCAGCACCGAGAGGTGCCCGTTGAAGTGCGGTGTGGTGAAGAACGGCGAATCCGGGTCCTGGACCATGGCCTGCTTATCGGATTCGGACGGCACCCAGAAGACGATGACGTCCGGATAGCGCTCACCGGTCTCAGGATCGACGGCATCGGGTCGCGGTGTGCGGAAGAAGATGAAGGACTTCCCGCCCACCTGATAGACCGGATTGTCCGCGACCGGCCCCCGCACGGTGGTCACGTGCGGCATGCCCTCGGCGAGAGCGTGCACATCGGCGAGCTTGGCGCGACGCGATTTCGGCGGCACCAACGCAGTCTAACCGGGTCCGCAACAGCGCTTGACAAACGCTTACCAGACGACGCGAACTGCGTTTATGCCCCGGTGGTAGCAGGGAGCGTGACAGATCACATAGGTTGGAGCTCATGGCGCGGCGTGTCAATGGAAACCTCCCTGCCGAGGTGACTTCCTTCGTGGGCCGCCGCGACGAGCTGGCTACCGCCAAACGGCTGCTGCCCACCACCCGGGTGCTGACCCTGCTCGGTCCCGGCGGTATGGGTAAGACCCGGTTGTCCCGGCAGATCGGGCAGTTGGTCGCGCGCGCGTTCCCCGACGGGGTGTGGCTGGTCGAGCTCGCGGACCTGCACGATCCGAACCTGGTCACCTTGAGCGTGGCCGAGGCGCTGAACCTGCGCGACGAATCCACCGCACCGCTGCCCCGGCTCACCGAATTCCTCGCCGATAAGCGCCTGCTGTTGATTCTGGACAATTGCGAGCATCTCATCGAGGCGTGCGCGGCGCTGGTCGGGCGGATCATCGCCACCACCCCGGATGTGCGGGTGCTGGCCACCAGCCGCGAGGTGCTCGGCATTCCCGGCGAACAGGTGATGCCGGTGCCGCCGCTCACCATTCCCGAAGCCGATACCGGGGATGAGAGCGACGCGCTGCAACTGTTCATCGAACGCGCGAGTGCCGCGAATCCGGAATTCGAAGCGACACCGGGCAATCGGGAAGTGCTGGCCGAGATCTGCCGCCGGCTCGAAGGTATGCCGCTCGCACTGGAATTGGCGGCGCTGCGGTTGCGCATGTTCACCCCGGAGCAGATTCTGCATCGGCTGGACGACACCATGGGCCTGCTCAGCGCCGGACCGCGCACCGCGCCCGAGCGGCAGCAGACCATCGAGGGCGCGATCCGGTGGAGCTACAACCTCTGCACCGCCGCCGAACAGTCTCTGTGGGAACAGCTTTCGGTCTTCGCGGGCGGCTTCGACATCGAGGCTGCGGAGGCGGTGTGCGATCTCGGCCGGGGTTCGCTGATCGACGCGCTCACCGGTTTGGTCGACAAATCCGTTGTGGCGCAGCGCTATGACGGCGATGTGGCGCGCTACTCCATGCTGGAGCCGATCCGCCAGTTCGCCGCGGACCGACTGCTCGAGCGCGGCGATCTGCACGCGGTGCGTGCCCGCCATCGCGTGCACTACCGGGATCTGGCACTGCGCGGTCAGACCGCCTACTGGACCGCCGACGATGTGCAGTGGTTCCGCGAACTCACCCGCGAACACGCGAATCTGCGTGCGGCACTGCGCTCCGGGCTCGAGGACGAACCGCTGGAGACCATTGCCACGGTGACCGTGCTGCGGCCGTTCTGGGAACACAATCGCTTCCTGTCCGAGGGCTATCGCTGGCTCACCGAGGCGCTCGAGCGCAATCCGGAGCCGACCGCCGAACGCGCCAAGGCGCTGTCCTCGGCCGCCTCGCTGGCGGCGCTGCTCGGCGATCAGGTCTCGGCCGCGCGCCTGGTGCAGGAATGTCTGGAACTGGCTGCCACGCTGGAGGGTTCGGAGATCATGGCGGAGGCGGCGCTGGACCGCTCCCTGCTCGCCTTCGCCGAAGGTGACCGCCAGCGCTCGCTGGAATTGGGCCGCACCGCCATCGAATTGGCGGTCGAGACCAATCAGCAGGCCATTGAAATGGACAGCCACGCCTTCGCTTTCATGTGCGCCATGGTGCTGGATGCTCCCGGCCGCACCGAACTCGCGAACCGCTTCCTGGAATTGACCACCGCCAGCGGGTCACATCTGCTGGGCGGGCTGGCCCTGTGGACGGTCGGCATCGATCACTGGCGTCTCGGCGATCTCACCGCCTCGGCCGAATTCCACAGCCGCGCGATCGAACAGCTCGCCCTGTTCGACCGCTGCGTCTGGCTCTCCTCCGCCTTCGAGGGCCTGGCCTGGACCGTATCCGCCAATGGCGACCACGCGCGCGCCGCCCGCCTGCTCGGTGCGGCGGAATCATTGCAGCGCAGCACCATTCGACTGGCGCACACCATCACGGTCGCGGTCGGCGACAAGGAACGGCTCAAGGTTCGAGACGCCCTGGGCGAGGACGCCTTTCGCGCCGCGTTCGGCGTCGGCGCGAATATGCCGCTGTCCGAGGCCATCGACTACGCCCTCGGCCGCACCGCGATAGCCGCGCGACCCGAACCCACGGCCCCCAAGCGCGCACCCCGTAAGACCCCCGCCGCGGTATCGGAGACGAATGTGCTGACCCGCCGCGAAAAGGATGTGGCGCGCCTGGTGGCCGCCGGGCACAGCAATAAGCGCATAGCGGCCGACCTGGTCATCTCCATCCGCACCGCGGAAACCCACGTCGAGCACATCCTCACCAAACTGGGCTTCACCTCCCGCACCCAGGTGGCGGCCTGGGCGCACGAACACGATCTCTGACCTTGAAACGGGTTACCACGCGGCCGATTTCGGAGTAGCTTCGCAACACGTTCCAGTTTCGCCGCAGGGGCGCGGCGTGGAGTGTGCTGACAGAAGGGCTGATCGTGGCGACGGCGGACTACATCATCATCGGTTCCGGCAGTGCGGGGGCGATCATCGCGCGCAGGCTGGCCGATACCGGGGCGAGTGTCACGCTGATCGAAGCGGGGCGGCGGGATAACACCAGGCTGGTGCGCAAGCCCGGGATGATCGGGCCGATGCACGCCGTGCCGCAGCTGAAGAAGATCATCGACTGGGGGCACTACACCGTCGAGCAGAAGCACGCGCTGGGGCGGCGCGTGCCGCAGACGCACGGCAAGGTGGTCGGCGGTTCCAGCTCGGTCAACGGCATGGTGTTCGTGCGCGGCAATCGGCGCAATTTCGATGATTGGGCTGCCGAGGGCAATACCGGCTGGGCGTATGACGATGTGCTGCCGAGCTTCAAGAAGTTCGAATCGTTCGAGGACGGTGCGAACGAATTCCGCGGGGAATCCGGGCCCATCAAGGTGATTCGGGCACGGGAGCTGACGGGCGCGTCCGAGGCGTTCATGGGTGCACTGACCGAAACCACCGGTGCGGCGGTCAATCCCGACTACAACGGCGCGGAGCAGGAAGGCGTTTCGCTCTTCCAGCAGAGCAACAGCAACGGATTGCGTTCCAGCACGGCCGTCGGATATCTCGACGATCGGCCGAAAAACCTTACGGTGCTGCCGAATACACAGGTCGAGCGCATTCTGATCGAGAACGGGCGGGCCACCGGCGTACTGGTCCGCACCAAACGCGGCACCGAGACACTGCGGGCCGAGCGCGAAGTCATCGTCAGCGCGGGCACTTTCGGCTCGGCGCAACTGCTCATGCTCTCGGGCATCGGCCCGGCCGATCACCTGCGCGCCTTCGATATCGATGTCGTCGCCGATCTGCCGGTGGGCGATAACCTGCACGATCACCTGTTCGTGCCGATGACCTTCGCCATGCCCAGCGCGGTGCGCCGATCCTCGCCGGGCTACTTCGCCAGCGCGCTGCTGCGAGAATCATTGCGCAACAACAGCACCTGGCTCGCACGCAGTGTGTTCGAGGTGGTCGCGTTCCTGCGCACCCCGTATGCGGCCGAGGTGCCCGATCTCCAATTGCACGTGCTCCCGTGGAGCTACCCCGGCCCGAATCAGGACGCCCCGATCCGGCACACCCCGGACCCGCGCCAATCGCTGACCATCATGTCGACGCTGATCTACCCGCAGAGCCGGGGCACGCTACGGCTGACCTCGGCCGACCCGGCCGCCGCGCCCGCCATCGACCCCAACTATCTCGCCGAACAGCGCGACCTCGACACGCTGGTGCACGGTATGGAGCTGATCCGCGAGATCATGGCCGCGAAATCACTCGACGGGCTGGTCGACACCGAAATCGAGCCCGGCACAAAGTATCCCGGCCGCGCCGAACTGGCCGCCGAGGTCCCGAACCGGGCGACCACCGTCTACCACCCCGTCGGCACCTGCCGCATGGGCGTCGACGAGCGCGCGGTGGTGGACCCGACGCTGCGGGTGCGCGGGGTGCAGGGGCTCCGCGTCGCCGACGCCTCGATCATGCCCAGCATCGTCGGCGGCAATACCAACGCCTCCACCATGATGATCGGTGAGCACGCGGCCGCGCTCATTCTGGGTTGAGCCGCAAGGCTATTCGGACACGGCGGCCGCACCGCGCGCGCCGAGGAGCAGGTACGCACCACACAGGATGAGCCAGATCAGCACCGGGAACGCGGCAATGCGTTCCCACAGGCCGAACCTGGCGGGTCCGCCGACCCGCGCCGCCATCACGATGAATCCGCAGATGGCCGCCACCCCGAGCACGATCCCGGTCCGGGCCACCGGCAGCCACTGCCCGGCCCGGCGCAGGGCGATCGACAGGCACAGCATGGCGGCGATACCACCGGCGATGGCGATGACCGCACCGATGCCGTGCAGGTGCGAGTCGGCGTCCTCGGGGTTCAACCCCACCACGATCAATCCGATACCGGCCACGGCATAGAGTCCGGAACCGATGTGGGACAGCTTGTTCCGGGGAAAGAGACGATAGAGGGCCAGTGCGCCGATCGTCATACAGGCACCGGCAATCACCCAGGACACGTTCGCGACGCGATGCCACGGCGAGCACACCCACGCCTCGACCGAATCGGATCGAAAGCACGTGGTGGCCCCGAGATCGCTGATGGCGTTGCGAATCCAGCTGTACGGGGTCGTCCAGCGCGCCTGCACCACGAACAGGAAAACGAAGTACTGGATGATCGACACCCATGCCAGCGCACCCAACCGCCCGATGCGATCCGGGCCGGGACGGTCGAGCGGCGCATCGGTCATCGCCACAAGTTACCGCTCCCGAGCGGTCCGGGGCGGGAGGCGCTACCGGCCGGATTCCTCGGTGGGAGGGCGCTTTCCGTCGGCGGCGGTGCCGAGCAGGCCGCCGAGCAGGGCGGCGGTATTGGCATCGCGATCGAAGCGGTAGCCCTTGTCGGCGGCGTGGCCGGAGAACAGGTGCCATACCGAGGTGGCGAGGAGTTCGGCGATGGCCTCGGGATCCACGGGGCCGGAATAACCCGAATCGCCGGAATCACTCGGGGCGATGATGTACTGGTTGACCACGCCCTCGACCAGGCCGATCACGCCGTGCGCGAGTGGATGGAAGGGCCGCACGTCGATGCCGAGCACCGCGGTCACGGTGGAGAACCGCTGCCATACCAGCTCGGCGAGCCGCTGCCTGCCGACGACCGCGCCCGATTGCGGCGACGCGTACCCGTGCAACCGTCCGCTCTGCTCGAATCGGTAGAGGTTGGGATGTTCGGCGGCCCAGCCCACCACCGTGCGCATGATGTCGAGCAGGGTTTCCCCGACCGTCTTGCCGTGATCGAGAACCATTGCGGTTTCGAACTGTTCGATCGCCCGCAGCTGGATGAATTCGCGAATGCGGGCGTCGAGGTCCTCGCGATTGTCGAACTGGCGGTAGAGCACCGAGCGCGCCAGCCCGGCGCGCTCGGCGATCTGCTGGATGGAGATCTCCGCGCCGGAGTCGTGCTCCTCGATCAACTCCACGGCGGCTTCGAGGATCAGGGTCTGCCGGGTCGAATTGTGTTCGGTCCACCGCCGCCGATGCGATTGTTTGCGGCGTTTTCGCACGTCGATCGGCAAGTCCACGATCCGACTATACGGCGCGGCCCACGGGCTCCGGTGTGGCCGGGAACCGCGGGCGCATGGTCAGCGGGCCGTCGGGACCGCCGGTGAAGGAGATCTGCCGGCGGACCCGTTCGGGTGAGACGGCCTCGAAACGCAGGTGCTGGGCGAAGGTGGCGACCACCAGGGTTGCCTCCATACTCGCGAAACCCGAGGCGACGCACATGCGTTTGCCCGCGCCGAAGGGAATCGACGCGCGTTTCTGTTCGCGTTCCAGATTTTCCGGCAGATAGCGGCCGGGGTCGAATTCATCGGGCCGGTCCCACACCCGTTCGTGGTGGTGCACACCGTGGATGACGATGGCGACCGTCGTACCGGGCTTGATCGAATATCCCGCGATGGTGTCCGAGGCCTTCGCGGTGCGCGCGAGGCCGATGACCGGTGGCAGTACCCGCATGGTTTCGGCGATGACCGCCTGGGTCCAGGGCAGGTGTTCCAGGTCGGCGGCGGTGGCGGGCCGATCGCCGAGCACTGACTCGACCTCGGCGTACAGCCGTTCGCGCGCCTGTGGATTCTCCGCGAGCAGCTGCCATACCCAGGTCAAAGCCGTTGCGGTGGTTTCCATCCCGGCTCCGATGAAGGTCATCAGCTCATCGTGGATCTCCTGATCGCTGTAGCGGTAACCGGTTTCGGGATCCTCGGCGTCCATGAGCAGGGCGAGCAGATTGTCCTTGCGGTCGATGCGCCCGTCCCGATGCGCGGCGATCAATCCGTCCACCACGTTCTCGGCATGGCGCAGATCGCGCATGGCACGCGGTTCGATGACCCAGCCGGCGGTGCGCATGGCCTGGATCGACCAGCGCGAGTTGGCGGCATTGCCGTCCCGGCCGGTGCGCCGGTGCAGCCAGACCGCGAAATTGTGCAGTGGGTGACTGGCATTGGTCATGAACCCGCGGCCGAAGAAGCGGAGCAGCCGCGCCAACACCACTTCGGACATGGGACCGGTGATATCGGTGCCGAACATGGTGCGAGCGGTGACATCCAGTGTGAGCCGGTTCATTTCGGCGTTCACGTCGACGGTCCCGGCGTGCTCGGTGAGACCGCGAATGCGTTCCACCGCGTCCCGCGCCGCCGCCACCATCACCGGCGCGAAGCCGTCCACATTGCGCTTACCGAAGATCGGCCCCACCAGCCGCCGATTGCGTTGCCACAGTTCATCGTTCATATCGGTGACGAGTCCGCGGCCGAACGCCACGGCGAGCATGTCGTACTCGGGGCTCTTGGCGTAGTTGTTCTGATTGGTGACCAGGATCTGGCGCGCCAGTTCCGGACTGCGGATCACCACGAATTTCTTGAACGGCACCCGCGCCACGATGACATCGTCCGCGCCGGGCAGGCTCGCCACGTAGTCGAGCACGGTGTGATCGCGCACCCGGGGCAGGATGCCCAGCGCCAGGCGCACGGACTGCCGCCAGGTGATCGGCGTGCGGTGCCATCGAATGAAGGTCGGCGTCCACTTCGGTGGATGCAATCGCTGCGGCTGCACTGCGGAATCGACACCAGCGGCCATGGCCGGGCTCCCTTGCCAGTCGGTATGTTCCCCACGTGGGACGTGATGTCCCATTGAGAGTAGTGAGACACCGTGCCTCGGTCAATGGTTCATCCGGCGGCCTGGGCGCGCAGATATCGCTGTAGCGACAGGTTGGTGGTGAGCGTCGCGGCCTGTCCGAACGCCGCGCGCGCGGCCTCGTGCTCACCGAGCATGTTCAGCAGATGGCCGCGAGCGGCGTGCAGGCGATGGTCTTCGGCCAGCCGGGGATCGGCGCGCAGCTTGTCGATCAGATCCAGGCCCGATCGCGGACCACGGGACATCGCAACGGCGACAGCGTGATTCAGGGCGACGACGGGGTTGTCGGTGCGCGCCAGCAGCTGTTCGTAGAGCAGGGTGATCTGCGGCCAGTCGGTGGAATCGTAGGTCGGCGCTTCGTCGTGCAGGGCGGCGATGGCGGCCTGCAATTGATAGGGGCCCACCGGACCGCGCGGGAGAGCCGCGGTGACGAGTGCGATGCCCTCGGCGATAGCGGCGGCGTCCCAGCGGGTTCGGTCCTGCTCCGCCATCGGGACCGGGGTGCCGTCGGGGGCGGCGCGGGCCGCGCGCCGGGCATCGGTGAGCAGCATCAGGGCGAGCAGACCGGCCACCTCGCCGTCCTCCGGAAGCAGTCGAAATAGCATGCGCGCCAAGCGAATTGCCTCGGCCGAGAGCTCCACGCGGTGCAGGGCCGGGCCGGTGGTCGCGGCATAGCCCTCGGTGAAGATCAGGTACAGCACATGCAGCACCGAGGCGAGCCGGTCCGGACGCTCGGCGGCGGCCGGGGCCGCGAACGGCAGTCCGCTCTGTTTGACGGTCGCCTTGGCCCGGGTGATGCGGCGGGTCATGGCCGACTCCTGCACCAGGAAGGCGCGGGCGATCTCGCCGGTGGTCAAGCCGCCGACCGCCCGCAGCGTCAGGGCCACCTGGGAGACCGGCGGCAGTGCGGGATGACAGCACAGGAACAGCAGGATCAGGGTGTCATCGGTGGATCCGGATCCGGATCCGGAGTCGGCCGGGTCGGTGGTCCGGGGCGGCGGCGGTTCCCAGGCGATGACCCGATCCTCGCGGCGGCGACGCGCCTGTTCCGCGCGCAAGAGATCGGTGAGTTTGCGCGCGCCGACCGCGATCAGCCAACCGCGCGGATCATCGGGCACGCCCTCGCTCGGCCACCGGGTGGCCGCCGCCAGCAGCGCTTCCTGGACCGCGTCCTCGGCGGTGTCGAAATGGCCGTAGCGGCGTACCAGCGCGCCCAGGACCTGCGGCGTGAGCCGCCGCAGGTCCGAGTCGGGGACGAAGGTCATTCAGAAGACCAGTTCGGTCGCGCCGTCCACGATCGGGCGGACATCGGCGTAGCCGCGCCCGGCGAGATGTCCGGGGGCCGGGCACTTACCCAGCTGGATCGCGATTTCCGTTGCGCGGTCGAAGCTTTCGCATTCCACGATCCAGTATCCGGCCAGCACCTCCTGTGTCTCGGCGTAGGGGCCGTCGGTGACGAAGGGAGCGCCGTCGCCGTTGCCCACCCGCCGGGTGTGCACGGGTGCGGCAAGTCCACGGGTTTCGACCAGTTCGCCGGAGTCGGCCAGTTCCTGATTGGCCGCGGACATGAATTCGGTCATGGCGGCCAATTCCTCGGATGTCCACGCCGGTGTCTCGGCGGTGCCGCCCGCCATACCGTCGTAGTCCCGCTGTGAGGCGTAGGCCAGGATCATGTACTTCATGACTGTTCCTTTCCGGCTGATCGCACCGGGAAGGCGCGATTCACAGGGGACGTCGAAGCCGAACTCCAGTTTCGGACACGGCCGGTGAAATCGCGATCAGTACCCGGTCACGCCGTCGATGCGTTCGCGCAGGAAGTCGGCGTGACCGTCGTGACGGCCGTACTCCTCGATGAGATGCAGGTAGATCCAGCGCAGGGACATGTCCAGACCGGTGCGGGGATGCGGCACGGTGTAGTCGAGCGGCAGGGCGGCGACCGCCTTGTCGCACAGGTCGATTTCTTCCAGGAAGCGGTGGTAGTCGGCTTCGGCGGCGTCCGGATCGGTGTCGTCGAAGTCGCCGTCCCGATTGGTCTCGGAACTGTAGAGGTAGTCGAGCTGTTCGCCCGCGGCGCGGATGCGGAACCAGCCGCGTTCGCATTCGGTCAGATGCCGGAGCAGGCCGAGCAGGGACAGTGTGGAGGGTTCGACGCTGCGGGTGGCGAGCTGGGTTCCATTGAGGCCCTGGCATTTCCACAGCATGATATTGCGGCCGCGATCGAGCAGGGATTGCAGTACGGCGCGCTCATCGCCGACGAGCAATTGGGTGGTGCGTTCGACGTCCGGGGCGATCCAGGTCATGAGGGGACGCTACCGGCGGTCGCCGCGGTGCGATACCGGGTTTCCCTCGAACGACTTCGCGCCCGCCCCGGAATCGGGGCGGGCGCGAAAGTCTCCGGCGGGTGACTACAGGCCGTGGTTCAGGAAATCGATCACGGCGCGCTCGAAGGCGTCCTTGCGCTCCACCTGCACCCAGTGGCCGCAGCGCGAGAAGATGCGCAGATCGGCATTGGGGAGCTGGCGGGCGGGAAAGAGCGAACCCTCGACCGGGGTGACCCGATCGTCGCGGCCCCACAGCATGAGGACCTCATGTTGCAGGGACTTCAGCCGCGCCCACAATGGCAGCGGCTCAGCCATTTTCGGGTTGTAGAAGGTGGCGTAGGCGTCGCGCAGCGCGGCCTGCCCCTTCGGATCGGCGGCCGCCTTCAGACGGGTGGCGACGAGTTCCTCGGTGAGCGTGGCCTCGTTGAAGACCATGGCACGCAGGAAACCCATGGCGTGCTCGTCGGTGGGGTTGGCGTTGAACTCCATCAATCGCCGAATGCCTTCGGACGGTTCGGGTCCCAGTACATTGACCCCGACGCCGCCCGGGGCCATGAGCACCACGCGATCCACCCGGCCCGGATGATCCAGGGCGATCATGGCCGCGACACCGCCGCCCATGGAATTGCCGAGCAGATGCGCTTTTTCGATACCCAGCTCATCGAGCAGTCCGATCACCGCGTCGGCGGCGATGCGAAGGTAGTTGCGCTCGTACACTTCCGGGCGTCCGCTCGCGCCGAAGCCGGGCTGATCCAGGATGAGGCAGCGGAAGTGCTCGGCCAGAATCGGCAGGTTGTCGCCGAAATTGGCCCAGCCCGAGACGCCAGCGCCGGAGCCGTGCAGCAGTACCAGGGGCGCGCCGGAGCCCGCCTCGTGATACCGCAGTTCATGCCCGTCGACGGTGACCCAGCGCTCGGTATTCTCAACCGTCAGAGTCATTTACAGCATCCGATCCGTGACCTCGAGGCCCATCGCGCCCTTGCCGAACATGGCCAGGGCCCGCTCGACGTCATTGATGGCGTGCACGCTACCCGCGTGCGCGTCGCGCCAGTGCCGCTCGATCGGATTCGGCTTCTTGATGGAATGACCGCCGGAGTTCTTGAACAGCAGATCGATTGCCTCCAAAGCGCGTTCGGTGCCGCGCACCTGATCGCGGCGGGCGCGCAGGCGCACCTCGAACGGAATCTCCTCGCCCGCTTCGGCATAGCGCAGCTGTTCGGTGGTGTTGCGCTCCATCTGGAGAATCGCGGCGTCGATCTCGCTGGCGGCGCGGGCGATTCGCACATGCGCGAACGGATCGTCGGACACCTTCTGGCCGCCGTAGGACAGCCGCACGCGCTCGCGCTGGCGTTCGATATGCGCCTCGTACGCGCCCTCGGCCGCACCGATGATGGGGGCGGTGATGGTGTTGGAGAAGACACTGCCGAACGAGATCTTGTACAGCGGAGCGGTATTCACCTGCTGGCCGGGTCCGATCAGGTTCGCCTGATCGGTGGCGGAGTACATGCGGTAGTCCGGGACGAACGCCTTCTCGATGACGATGTCATTGGAGCCGGTGCCGGACAGGCCGGACACCTGCCACACATCGTCGATGACATAGTCGGTACGCGGCACCAGCACCGTGAAGTAGTCCATGCCCTTATCGGTGGGCAGCAGTGCGCCCAGGAACACCCACTGCGCGTGATCGCAACCCGAGGAGAAGCTCCAGCGGCCGGACATCTCGAACCCGCCCTCGACGGCGGTGAGCTTGCCGGTCGGCGCGTAGGAGGACGACACCCGCACATCCGGATCCGCGCCCCACACATCCTGCTGGGCGCGATCGTCGAACAGCGCCAGCTGCCACGGGTGCGCGCCGAGCACCGAGGTCACCCACGCGGTGGACGGGCAGGCGGTCGCGACCGCGCGCACCACCTGATAGAAGTCCACCGGGGAAGCCTCGTCGCCGCCGAAACGCTTGGGCTGCAACATGCGGAACACCCCGGCCTCGGTGAGTTCGGCGATGCTGGCGTCGGGCACCCGCCGCTGCTCCTCGGCCTGCACCGCGCGTTCCCGGATAGCGGGCAGCAGATCGCGAACCCGATCGAGCACCTTGTTAGTCATGCGGGTGTTTCCTCCTCGTGCAGTGGTTCCTGCACCCGACGCTATGGCGCGCGGCACTATGCCGAGTCGAAAAGTCCCGGTCAACGGAATTGTCGGCAGGTAAATGCCACACCGTCCCGCATTACTTGTGGGCGTACTCCCAGGTGATGTCCTCGTCGAGGGCCTGGCGGATGCGCTCGACGCGGTCGGGGGTCCAGTCGGCGGGTTGGGTTACCGCGGCCCAGCCGTCCAGGACGGTGGTGCCGTAGCGGTGGCCGTGGCCCGACGGGACCTTCTGGGCATGGGCGAGGTCGGCGCTGATCTGCCAGAAGGTGACGATGGGCCACCAGCGGATGGATTTGGAGACGTCCGAGCCGCGGGGTTCCTTCAGCCAGTCGGGCTGGGTGAACAGCAGGTCCGGGGACCACCACACGATCGGGTCCGAGGCGTGCTGGAGGTAGACGATGCGGGGCGAAAGCCATTGCCGGTCGGGGCGTTTCAGGTCATCGGCGGTCGCGCCGAAGCGGACCACCAGACCGTCGGCGTAGATGGGCAGGATTTCCGGGGTGCCCGGATCGCGGCGCTCGGTGATCTGGGTCCACAGCCGGTTCGAATTCGGCGGGCCGACCCACAGCACCCCGTCGACCAGGGTGCGAATGTCATCGAGCCCGGTGAACGCGGCCTCGGAGCCCTGCGAGCCCAGACTCTCCCCGTAGATCAGCAGTTTGGGCCGATGATCCGGCGGCAGTTGCGCCCAGCGCTCATGTACCGCGTGCACCACCAGCCGCCCGGCATTGGCGGCTTTCTCCTTATCGGACAGGAACGACAGCACACTCGGCAGATACGAGTACTGCGTCGCGGCGATCGCACTGTCCCCGCCGTACATGTATTCGATGGAGGCGGCGGTGGTGGAGTCCACCCAGCCGGTGCCGGTGGTGGTCACCACCACCAGTGCCTGGCGGTCCCAGGCATTGGTGCGGTCGAGTTCCTTGACCACCAGGTTCGCGATGTCCTCCTCGGTCTTCGCCGATTCCAGCCCGGCGTACACCCGAATCGGTTCGCGCGCGGGCTTTCCGGTGACCTCCGCGATGCGCTGCGCGGTCGGTGCGTAGGACACGAACCAGCGCCCTTCCGAGCCCAGGGTGTTCCACGGCGCGAGCGATTGCGGACTGCCCGACCGCTCCGGCTGCTGCGGTTGCACCGCCGATGGCGAGGTATTGCTGTTGCGCACGCTGAACGCCGAATTCGCCACGGAGAAAAAGGCTTTCGCCAGCACACCCTGGAACAGCAGCACCGACAGCACCACGATCACCACCACCGCGCCCGGTACCGCGATACCGCGCGGAATCCGCCAATCGATATTGAGCACCCGGATCAGCAGCCGGAAGAGCCAGCGCACCGCGCGGTACGCGCCGACCACCAGCGCCACGGTCGCCGCCGCGAGCAATTCGGTGCGCAGATAGCTGGAGGTGTTGGTCGGGGCCATTCCCATCAGCACCTCGAGGTCGCGCTGCCAGCGTGCCGAGCGCGCCAGCACCGCCGCCGCCCCGACCGCCGCGCCCACCACGATCACCAGCTTGGTGATCTGCCGCGCCCGGTCCGAGGGCTGCCACCGTCCCGCCCATTCCCGCCACGAGGCGGGCAGCCGCGGCCACACCCATTTGCGGAACGCCCACTCCAGGACGCACCCCACCCCGTACCCGATGACCGCGCTGATCCCGCTGACCAGCCCCTGGAAGATCCACTCGCGAGGCAGCAGCGAGGGCGATACCGACCATGCGAAGAAGATGGCCGCCACCACCACCCCGGCATAGTTCGGCCGGACCGCGTGTTCGGCCGCTCGCAGCCAGCCCCAGATCCGCGTGGGCACCGATTCGCCCTGCCGTGGCTCGGTAGTCATACCCGCAGTCTCCCCGCCCTCGGCAACTCTCCGGCTACGCGACACGCCGAGTCCTCGAACCAGCCGCGCGGGGGCATCCGGACCCTGATCCAAATGTGTTGATACCAAATCGATTTCGATACCGGCGACCGGGCCGCATCGGCGCGCGGACCAGCACGGTTCGGAGTAGCGTGCTCGCGCAGAGGTTGGTTTCCACCCGCGCGCATTTGGCAGATGTTGGGCGGCAGGGAAACCGGGGGTCTTTCTCGCCGAAATCTGGGCGTCACCGAACCGGGCTACGATCCGCGCACCACCCGATCGCGCCAAGGTTCGCACCGCTCGGCCGCAGTAGAAGTAGAGAGGAGCGTTGCTATAACGCTTCGGATTTGGCTGAGCAGCGCCGGGGCCGTCAGCGCCCAGGTGATGCGGTTGCTACGAGGAAACCCCGATGGGGTCGATGTCACCATTTACGCCGGAAATGTGGATCCGGAAGCCGTCGCGCTCTCGGTCTGCGATGTGCCGGTCGTCGAACCGCGACATGTCGGGGATGACGAGTACGCCGAGTTCGCGCTGGACTTCTGCCGCGAACACGGGATCGACGTGCTCATCCCGCCGCGCCGGCTGACCGCGCTGGCCGGGCGCGGCGCGGATTTCGCCGCGATCGGCACCAGCCTGATGTGTTCGCCGCTGTCGGCGGTGCAGGTGCTGACCAATAAGGTCTCCACCTACGAATCCGCCGGTGCCGCAGGCATTCCCGTGCCACCGTGGCGGGCGGTGGATACCGCGGAGGGGTTGCTCGCGGCCGTCGAGGAGCTCTCGCTCACCAATGAGTCGCTGTGCGTCAAACCCAGCGGCGAGTATTCGGCCTTCGGCTTCCGCATCCTGCAGGACCGGCCGCTGAGCATGGCCGATCTACTCGCCCCGCCCATGCCGACGGCCTCGGTCGCGGCCGTCGCCGATGCCATGCGGCGCGCCGCCGAACTGGGTGAACGGGTGCCCGAACTGCTGGTCATGCCGTTCCTGGACGGCCCGGAGATCAGCATCGACTGCCTGTCCGCGCCGGGAGGTGAACTGCTGGTTGGCATTCCGCGTTCCAAACAGGGCCGATTCCGCATGCTGCTGGAGGATCCGGCTGCGGTCGCCATCGCGCGCAGGCTGGTCGAACACTTCGAGCTGGCCTACCTGACCAATGTGCAATTGCGCTTCCACAACGGCGAACCCGTACTCCTGGAAGCCAATCCGCGCCCCTCGGCGGGCCTGTTCCAAACCGCCTTCGCCGATGTGAACATGCCCTGGGCAGCGGTTCGCCTACTGCTGCAGGGCGATTCGGGCCTGTGCCACCCACCGCGACTCAATGTCCGGCTCGCGGTGGCCGAAGCCGTCATGGAGGTCACCCCCGCACCCGCCGTCCCGGACCCGTCACCGACCTCGCTGGTCGTCATCAGGTAGGAGCCGGTCGGTATCGAAAGGCGCTAAGCGGGAACAGCATTCAATCCCGCTACGCCGTACGGGCGGCGGCGGTTCCGGCGCGGCGGCCGAAGAAGGTGCCGTCGCCCAGCGAGGTGCCGGAGATGTAGCCGAAGCCGTGCAGGCCGTTGGCCGCACGGCCCGCGGCGAACAGCCCCGGGATGCGGTCACCGTTCAGGTCCAGGACGTGGCCGTCGAGGTCGGTGTGCAGCCCGCCGAGGGTGAAGACCGAGGCCCCGGTGCCGCGGCGGTCGCCCGCTTCGGCGGGCGGGCGGATACCGGCCTTCACATCGATGGCGGCCAGCGGCGGGGTGAGCGGGCGCAGCCAGCGGGCCGCCTTGTGCAGGTCGAGATCCGTTTCGGCCGAAGCGGATTCGTTGTAGCGCGCGATGGCGGCGGTCAGCGAGCCGATCGGGAGGCCGGTGAGTTGTTCGAGTTCGGCGGGGGTTTCGGCGACATGGGTGGGCTGGACGCCCCAGCGCTGGGGTTCGGGGACGTCCTCGAAGCCGTGTTCGTCGACGATCACCCAGACGGCCGAGTCGCCGCCCGCCCAGGCACCGCCCATATTGTTGCGGTAGAGCGCGGCCTGGCCGATGCGGCCGGGATAGGTGTCCTCATTGATGAAGCGCTGACCGCGCGCGTTGACCACCATGCCGCGCGCGGCGAGCCCCGGGATCAGGGACATGCCGACCTGGCCGGAGGACATATGCCGCACGGCCGCGCCGAGCGCCTGGGCCATGCGGATACCGCTGCCGTCGTCGGTGCCCGCGCTGACCTTGGTGTGCCCCAATAGTTCCGGGGCGTGCGCGGTGAGCATGGCGTCGTTGTCGACGAAACCACCGGTGGTGAGGACGACGCCGCGATGGGCGCGGATGGTGATCTCCTTCCCGTACCGCCGCGCGATGACACCCGCGACCACACCGTCGTCGGCGACGATCAGGGTCGTCGCCTGGGTATCGAACAGCGCTGTGGCACCGGCGGATTCGGCCGCGGTCGACAGGCATTCCATCAGCAGTTTGCCGCCGAAGTTCGCGGCGGTGGGCCGATGTCCGCGCGGCGCGGGTGCGGCCAGTTCGGTGAAGGGCCAACTGTTCTCGCCCAGCCACATCAGCCCGTCATCGGTGGGCGGCACCCAGGTCGGCGCATCCCACATGGTCGGCCGGAACGGCACCCCGCGATCCACCAGCCAGTGGAAGTGCTCGACGCTGCCCGCGCTGTATTCGTCGATCTTGGCGGTGTCCGCGCCCGCGCCCATGGCCGCTTTCAGGAAGGCCGCCATGGCCTCCGGGGTGTCCGCGAAGCCGCAGGCCAGCTGGATCGGGGTGCCGCCGCCGAGGTAGATCTCGCCGCCGGACATGGCCGAGGCCCCGCCCGCCCCGCCGGAGCGATCCAGGATGAGCACCCGCGCACCGGTGCGCGCCGCCTCGAAGGCCGCGCTCGCACCCGCCGCGCCGTAACCGACGACCAGTACATCGGTCTCGATGTCGTAGTGGCCCACCTCGACGGCCGCCCGGGGCGTGACCGAATTGCGCGCTGTCATGCCTGCACGGTGCCCGCTCGCACCCGCCGGACATAGCGTCCCATCTTGCTCACCGACTCGCCGATCCCGTTGATCGGGACTGTGACCGGTACCCGGGCAGCGCACTGGGGATGGTGTGTGAACGGCGTCACTGTGGTTGGGGACGCCGCACGAGTTGGAGGAGAGTCAATGCGGATTCTGGTCACCGGAGTCACCGAGCCCAGCGGACGGTCTGTGGCGCGCATGCTGCTGGCCGCCGGGCACGAGGTCGTCGGCCTGGACCGGCAGCGCAGCCGCTATGTGGACCCGCGCGTCGAGGTGGTCGTGGGCGATCTGTCCGATGCGCAGGTGTGCGCCCGGGCCGCCGCCGGTGCGGATGCCATCGTGCATCTGGCGGGCCGCGCGGTCGCCGGGATCGTCACGGCCGCGCACGCGACCGGGTCGCGCCTGGTGATTCCCGTTGCGGCGGGCTCGGATTCAGCGGTCGAACAGATCGTGGCGAACAGCAGCGTGGACGCGCTGATCGTGCGCACCGCCCTGGTCGCCGGTCGCCGCATCGACGGCGGTAGCTGGCGCACGCTGGAGAATCTGGCCGGTGCGCGCGGCGATACCGCGTTGCAGGTGCTGCACTACGACGATCTGGAGCGCTTCCTGGTGCTGGCCGCGCTGTCCCAGCGCACCGGGACCGTGGGCCTGGCCGCCCCCGGCGAGGTCTCCGGTGACGACGTGCGCAAGGCCCTGGCCGATGAAGGCGTCAAATACTCCGCGTGGCTGCCCCGTTCGGCCGCGAACCGCACGCTGGTCGATACCGTCGCCGCCCGCGAGGACTGGGGTTTCCGCTTCGGCTGGACCGCGCGCGAGACGATCGCCGATGTGGTGCGCGGCCTGCACGGTCGCAAGGCCTCCGGCTCCGGTATCCGCAGTCGCCGCGGCGCGATCCCGCTGCCCGCGCACGTGGTGCCGCAGAACGCGCCCACCTCCGATGGCTACAAGCTGAAAACCTCTGCGCCCGAAGGCCTTCAGGGCGAGTTCGACGATCTGATGGACGACCGCATCCCGGTCTTCACCGCCACCAACACCTCCGAGGCGCTGCCCGGCCCGCTCACCCCGCTCACCATCGACCTGCAGGCGGGCGCCATCCGCCTGGGCAATGAGGCGATGGGCCATATGATCGCCATCGAGGGTGTGGCACTGGAACATTGGGTGTCCCGGGTGACCGGCGTCATGGGCCACAATATGTACATCAACGCCTCCATCGGCGTGTTCTCCGCCGAGAATATGCCGGGCTGGGATGAGGAGAGCGTGCGCCGCGATGTCTACGGCGCCATCGGCGATGTGGAACTGCACCCCAAGGGCCGCCCGGCCATGGCCAGCGGTTTCGCCGCCCGCCTGGGCACCTTCAAGGCGCTGGGCCGGGTCGGCGCGACCGCGCTGAGCTTCCGCAAGACCGCCGAGCTGATCAATGCCGCCTCGCATGCGGAAGCCCTTGACCGCGACCGCATTTCCGAGCTCACCGATGAACAGCTGCATGCCCGCGCCCTGCTGTGGCGGGACCGCCTGAACCAGGCGTGGCAGGCCGCCTCCATCGGCGTCATGATGACCGGGGCCGCCACCGCCGCGCACAAGGGCGAGGTGAAGATCAATCTGGAGCGGCTGGAATCGGCGAAGACCATGCTGGCCGTGGAACGGCTGGCGGCGTTGTGCCGCAAGGATTCCGGACTCCAGAACATCGCCAAGAGCGGTGATGTCGGCGCGGCCCGGGAGAAGTCGCCGGAGTTCGCCAAGGCCCTGGATCAGGAACTGGCCCGGATCGGCCATCGCGGCCCGGGTGAGTGCGAACTCATCAACGCCACCTTCGGTGATCGCCCCGAACTGCTGGTGACCGCCGCCGGTCGCGCCGCGGAAATGCCCGCGCCGCATCGGGAACCGGTCGCCGATCCGACCGGCCGCACCGCGAAGATGGCGGTCGGCGCGACCGTCTACCGCGAGCGCGCCCGCGATGCCGTTGTGCGCGTTACCAATTGCCTGCGCCTGGTCACCCAGGAGCGCGCGGCGCGCCTGATCAAGGCGGGCAAGCTCACCGAGATCGAGGATTCGGCGTTCCTGACCCTCGATGAGATCCTCTGGGCCCCGGCGGATCTGAAGGAGCGCGTGGCACGCCGCCGCGCGGAGCGGATCCGCTTCCAGGGCATCCGGATGCCCGATGTGATCAACGGTGTCTGGGAGCCCGAGGAGATCTCCGGCGCACTACCGGTCGGCGAGACCCTCACGGGTCTGGGCGTGAGCCCCGGCGTGGTCGAGGGCGTCGTCAAGAAGGTGCTGTCGCTGGACGACGATATCGAGCCCGGCGACATCCTGGTCGCGGCCGTCACCGATACCGGTCACACCGCCATGTTCGGGTACGCGGGCGCGGTGGTCACCGATATCGGCGGCGCCGCATCGCATGCCGCGATCGTGGCCCGCGAATTCGGCGTGCCCTGCGTGGTCGATACCAAGACCGCCAGCACCAGCCTGAAGGACGGGCAGCGGGTGCGGGTCGACGGCGCGGCGGGCACCATCACCCTGCTCGCCGACGCCGAATAACCGCGCCGTCGCAATTCGATTCCCGCTCACCGGGACCCGATGCCCGGCCACCGAGCAGTTCGCCGGGATCTCATCGGCCGTACCCGATCCCGTCGACGATGCCTATGAGCCTGCTCTGGCCCGGCATCCGGGCGAGCAGGCTCCGGGCAAGCCACGAGCGGGCCCATGAACCCGGGCCGGATACCCACTATCCGGCCCGTGATGGAAAGGAAAAATCGATAGTGACGATTTCGCGCGCAGTACGCGGCACCCTGACAGGTGTGGCCGCCGCGCTGATCACCGTCTTCCCGATCGCGATGACCCCCGCGACGGCCGCACCGATCGCGATCGCGCACCAGGCTCCGATCGGTGTGGACTTCAAACTCCAGGCCGCCCCCAACGCCCGTGACATCGGCGGCGTGACCGCGCAGAACGGCAAGATCAAGGCGGGCCTGGTGTTCCGCGCCGACGCGCTGAACCGGCTCACCGACGCCGATCTGTCCACGCTGACCGCCGCGGGCATCACCAAGGTGATCGACTTCCGCAGCCCGACCGAGAGCGGCGCCAACCCGGACAAGCCGCTGCCCGCCGGGATCACCGGTCTGAAGCTGCCGATCTACGATCCGGCCAACGACTTCTACGTGTTCTTCGGCAAGCTCGTACAGGGCGGTCCGGACGCGCAGCAGGCCGCGCTCGGCGACGGCAAGGGCGCGCAGTACATGCGCGACTACTACAAGTGGATGATCACCGACGCCACCTCGCGTGGCCAGTTCGGGCAGGCGCTGAAGGAGATCGCCACCACCTCCGGCGGCGTGCTGTACCACTGCACCGCCGGTAAGGACCGCACCGGTCTGATGACCGCGTTCCTGATGAATATCCTGGGCACCCCGCAGGCGCAGATCAACAGCAACTTCCTGCTGTCCAACGATCGCCTGGCGGCCGGCAACAAGGCCACCCTGGACGCGCTGGTCGCCCAGGGCCTGGTCAAGGATCGCACCCTGTTCGAGCCCGTGCTGGGCGTGCAGCAGGACTTCCTGGACGCGGCGCTGACCCAGGCCGTGGCGTCCTACGGTTCGATGAACGATTTCATCTCCAAGGGTCTGGGCGTGGACGCGCAGACCGTGAAGCTGCTGCAGGACAAGCTGATCGAGAAGGGTGGCATCTCCACCGGTTCGTTCGGTAGCTAGTCGCTGAACCACCGAATGCCGGCGCCACGTGTGGGATGGCGCCGGCATTCGCGTATCCGGGGACACTCCGAAGGCCGCATGTCCGGGACACGCGGCCCCGGCACGTGCGAAAATTCGCACGGTGCAGGAGATCTGGCAGCTCGACGGGCGGCGCACCCGCTCGATCAGCGCGGAGAACCCCACCGGCGAGCCCGGTGCGGGCGGCCGTGCCATCTCCGGGACCGGGGCGTTCGCGGCCGCCGGACTGGGCCGCGGCTGGAAGGTCTCGCCCTCGGTCGATATCGAACCCGGACAAACCGTCACACTCGCCGATATCACCGGACCCGGTGTGATCCGGCATATCTGGCTCACCACCGATCGCACGCTGCTGCGGCACTTCACCCTTCAGGTGTATTGGGACGGTGCGGCCGAACCCGCGATCGCGGTACCGCTGGGCGATTTCTTCTGCAACGGCTGGGACCAACTGGCACTGGTCAATTCGCAGATGATCGTGGTGGCCCCGGCTGGCGGGCTGAACAGCTACTGGCCCATGCCGTTCGGCGCGCACGCGCTCATCACGCTGCACAATGGCGCGGAACGCACCGTACCGGTGTACTACCAGATCACCTATCTGGAAGAAGACGTGCCCGATACCGCCGGATATCTGCATACCCGTTGGCGCTGTAGTGATCCGCTCGGCTCCCCCGCGGTGCATCCGCTCGTCGAAGTCGTGGGCGGACCGGGCCGCTATGTGGGCACCTATTTGGCCATCGAACCGCGGGTGCCCGGCTGGTGGGGTGAGGGCGAGCTCAAGTTCTATCTCGATGACGACGATGAATTCCCGACCATCTGCGGCACCGGTACCGAGGATTATTTCGGCGGCGCTTGGAATTTCGATCTCAACGGCGCGCAAGTACCGTACTCGACACCCTATCTGGGGCTGGTGCAGGTGCAGCCGCGCGATCGCATCTACGAACCGCAGCAGCGATTCGGCATGTACCGCTGGCACATTCCCGATCCGATCTGTTTCGAACGCGGTCTGCGCGCCACCGTGCAGGCGCTGGGCTGGCGCGAGGACGGGCACTATCTGCCGCTGGAACACGCGCATGTTTCGACCACCGCACTGTGGTACCAATCGGTTCGTTGATCCCCCACTCCCCCTAATTCCGCCCGCAATCAGGACGAAATGAGATCGACGTTGTGATTGCTATTGGGTAAAACGCGCCGACCGGGCGGTGATCGGGTGCATGGTATTTGTATGCGCGCGTTAGTCGTCGAGAAGCCCGCGAAGTTCTCGGTCGAAACAGTGCCGGATCCCACGCCGGGGGCGGGGGAAGCGGTGGTTCGGGTCGATGCCGTCGGGATTTGTGGTACGGATATCCATATCGTCGAGGGGGAATTCCCGCCGACGCCCTATCCGATCATCCCGGGACACGAATTCGCCGGGGAGATCGTGGCTCTCGGTCCGGGCGAGGCCGGGGTGCGCGTGGGTGATCGAGTGGCGGTCGATCCCTCACTGTTCTGCGGTCGCTGTCATTACTGCGCGATCGGGCGCGGCAATCTCTGCGAGAACTGGGGCGCCATCGGCGATACCGTCGACGGCGCGATGGCCGAGTACGTGAAAGTGCCCACCGCCAACTGCTATCGGCTACCCGGGCACCTGTCCGCCGCGCACGGCGCACTGGTGGAACCGCTCTCCTGCGCCGTGCACGGATTCGATGTGCTGCCAAGGCAACTGGGTTCGCACTATCTGATCTACGGCGCGGGCACCATGGGGCTGCTCATGCTGCAATTGGCGATCGCGGCCGGGGCGGCCTCGGTATCGATGGCCGATACCAATCCGGATCGGCTCGCGGTCGCGCGCACGCTCGGCGCGGACGCGGCCGCGGTCTCCGCCGACGATATGGATCGGCCGCAGGGCTGGGAGATCGTCATCGATTGCAGCGGAACGATTGCCGCCATCGAGGACGGGCTGTCGCGGGTGCGGCGCGGCGGCACCTATCAGCAGTTCGGGGTGGCGGCGGCCGACGCGCGCGCGGTCATCTCCCCGTTCCGCGTGTACAACGACGAGATCACCATTGTCGGTTCGATGGCGGTCCTGCACAGTTTCGGGCGAGCCGTGGATCTGCTCGGCGAAGGCGTCATCGACGCCGACACCATGATCACCCACGATTTCGCGCTCGACGAATTCGGTGATGCCCTGCGGACTTTCCGCGCGGGCACCGGCCGCAAAATCCAGCTGCATCCCGGACGGGCGGCACGATAGGGACGGGTAGGGGCCAATGACGGTCGTTGCCGGAGTGGACTCTTCGACGCAATCCTGCAAACTTGTGGTGTGCGACGCCGACACCGGAACGGTGTTGCGGCAGCGGCAGATACCGCATCCCGAGGGAACGGAAGTGGCACCCGCGCTGTGGTGGGACGCGCTACGTTCGGCGTGCGATCGCATGATGCGCGACGTCGAGGCGATCGCGGTCGCGGGACAGCAGCACGGGCTGGTCGCGGTGGATGTCGCGGGCGTGCCGGTGCGGGACGCGCTGCTGTGGAACGACACTCGCTCCGCCGAGGCGGCAACACAACTGGTGTCCGAATTGGGCGGGCCGCAGGCGTGGGCCGATGCGGTGGGCAGTGTGCCGCTGGCCGCGCACACCGTGGCCAAACTGCGCTGGTTCGCCGATCACGAACCCGAACTCGCGGACCGCACCGTGCGGGTGCTGCTGCCGCACGACTATCTGACCTGGCAGTTGCGCGGCGGGCATCCCGAGGAGGAACCGACCACCGATCGCGGGGAGGCGTCCGGGACCGGATACTGGTCGCCCGCCACCGGACACTATCGAACGGACCTGCTGTCCATGGCTTTACGCGGGCGCACGCCCGGACTGCCCCGGGTGCTCGATCCGGCCGAGGTGGCCGGGCATACGCCGGGTGGGCGGCTGGTCGCGGCCGGAACCGGCGACAATGCCGCCGCCGCACTGGGATTGGGCATCGGCGACGGTGATGTGGTGGTCTCGCTGGGTACCAGCGGCACCATCTTCACCCGGTCCACCCAGCCCAGCGCCGACGCCACCGGGGCGGTCAACGGGTTCGCCGACGCGACCGGGGCCTTCCTGCCGCTGGTGTGCACGCTCAATGCCGCTCGCGTGCTGGACGCGACCGCCACCCTGCTCGGCACCGATATCTCCGGGCTGGAAGTGCTTGCCGCGCAATCCCCGGCGGGTGCGGACGGTCTGACCCTGCTCCCGTACCTCACCGGTGAGCGCACGCCGAATCTGCCGAACGCCACCGGCAGCCTGCACGGCCTGCGCCCGGCGACCATGCGCCCGCATCATCTGGCCCGGGCCGCCATCGAGGGCATGCTGTGCAATATCGCCGACGCCTTCGACCGCCTGCCCACCACGCCGCGCCGGATCCTGCTCATCGGCGGCGCGTCCCGGTCCCGGCTGATCGCGCACGCCGCGGCCACCATCTTCGGCCGCACGGTCGCGGTCCCCAATCCGGGCGAATATGTGGCCTTGGGCGCGGCCCGGCAAGCCGCCTGGGCGCTGCGCGGCGGACCCCGCCCGCCGCGCTGGCCGATGGCGCAGCCCACCGAATTCCACACCGCCACACCGGCGACCGGCGCGGCGATCCGCGAACGCTACGCCACCATTCGAGACGCCTACTACAACTGAGCCACCGGCCGCATCAGCGTGCGATCATCCGTCGTCCCGGCACACTTTCGGCCGGGATCCACGCCCATGTCTATCCGAACACCACGTCTATCCGAACACCACCGGATCGTCGGAAAGGAATTCCTCCCAGGTGCGCTGGCGCTCCAGATAGGTGCGCAGTGCGTCCCGGGTGATCTCCTGCTTCGATCGCCCCTCCAGTGCCGCTTGCGCATGTAGCGCAGCCTCTTCTTGCTCATTGAGCCGCAACGTCCATGCCACGGCGCAAGTTGTACCACTTCCGGGCCGCCCTGTCTGCCGATCCGAGGTCGGGCGCAACCGGCGGGTAACCAGCGACTGAACTATCGGAACCGGGGCGGCGGCGCATCGGGGCGGGCACGCCGGAAGGCTCGAACCTGTCGGTGGTGAAAGCTACTGTCGCCCATACCTGCAACGAGATCGAGGAGTGGTCATGGATTCTCTCGAACGGATCATCCGGGTGAACGACGTCGACCTGTGTGTGGCGAGCGCCGGGGATCCGGGCGATCCGGCCATCGTGCTGTTGCACGGTGCGGGGGAATCGCTGGTGGCGTGGGAACCGGGATTCGTCGAGCGACTGGCGGCGGGCGGACGCCATGTCGTCCGGGTGGACAGCCGCGATGCCGGGCGCTCGACCACCTTCCCGGTGGGCGAACCCGGTTACGGATTGGGCGATCTGGTGGCCGACACCGCCGCGCTCATCCGGGAACTCGGGATCGGGCGGGCGCATCTGGTCGGCATGTCACAGGGCTCGGCCGTCGCGCAACTGCTCACGCTGGATCATCCCGAACTCGTCGCGAGTCTCACCATCGCCTCCGGTACACCGGGCGGTCCGGGCCATACCCAATCGGATCTACCCGGTATCTCACCGGAACTGGAGAAGTATTTCGCCGCCGAGGAACCGGCTCCGGACTGGGCCGACCGCAATGCGGTGGTCGCCTATCTGGTCGAGGCGATGCGCCCGTTCGCGGCGCACTCCCGGCCGTTCGACACCGACGCACAGCGCGCACAGGCCGAGCTCGTGGTGGACCGCGCGGCGAATATCGCCGCCCAGCTCACCAACCCGTATCTCATCGACGCCGGGCAGCCCTGGCGAGATCGCCTCGGCGACATCGCGATCCCCACCCTGGTACTGCACGGCGATGAGGATCCGCTCTTCCCGATCGAGCACGGCCGCGCCCTGGCGGCCGAGATTCCCGGCGCGCGCTTCGTACCGCTGGAGCGGACCGGCCACGAAACCCTGCCCGCGCACACCTGGGATGCCGTCGTGCCCGAGATCCTTTCGCATACCGCCTGATTCCCGTCGCCCCCGCCGGATCACCCGGTGGCACATCGCCGGACGCGACGATTCATCCGGCGGCGCGGTGCTGTTCCGCCGCGAGGAAATGCGCGGTGGCCCGGGTGGATTCATAGAGGCTGCGGTAGTGGCGGTAGTAGGGCGCGTATCGAGCCGTATTCCCCGGATCCGGCTCGATGGTGGTGGTGATCGGGTTCCAGCCGGAGGTATCCAGGCCGATGGCCTCCGCCGCCACCAGGGCATCACCGAGCGATGCGCCGATGGTGTCGGCGGGGAGTTGCTGTGGGAGACCGGTGATATCGGAGATGATCCGGGTCCACAGCCCGCCCTTGGTGCCGCCGCCGACCGCGACCAAACGTGTCGGCGTACCGCCCGCGGCGGTCATGGCTTCGAGATTGTGGCGGACGCCGTAGCCGATGCCCTCCAGGATCGCGCGGTAGATATCGGCGCGCTGATGGGTCAGGGTCAGGCCCGCGATGATGCCCCGGGCATCGGGATCGAACAGCGGGGTGCGCTCGCCCGCGAAATACGGCAGCACCAGCAGACCCCGGCTACCCGGCGGGACATTCGCCGCCTCGTCGACCAGGTCGGTGAAATCACCGCCGGACAGGGTGCGGAACCAGTCGGTGACCGCGCCCGAGGTGGCCATGCCCGCGGCGGATGTGTATGTGCCGGGCCAGGTTCCGCAGGTGGTCCACAGACCCGGATGCGGACTGGGCGCGGTGAGCACCTGGGTGAGGAACAGGGTGGTGCCGTACATGATCATGACGTCGCCGGGGGCGCGGACGCCGACGCCCGCGGCTTCGGCCCAGGCGTCGATGGTGCCGGTGGTGACCGGCAGACCGGCCGGAAGTCCGGTCGCCGCCGCGGCTTCCGGGGTCACCCGGCCGACTATCTCGGTGGGCCAGGCCAATTCGGGCAGTGGCAGGCCGGGGGCGACCGAATCGGCCCAGTCGGTGGCCCAGGTGCGGGCAATCAGGTCGTACATGGGCACGCACTGGCTGGCCGATTGATGGTCCAGCACATAGCGGCCGGTCAGTCGATGCACCAGGAATGAACTGGCCATCAACAGCATTCGGGTCTGCCCCCACACCTGCGGCTCATGCCTTGCCAGCCAGCGCAGTTTCGGGCCGACGGCCTGGCTGGTGAGCGGTGAGCCACAGCGCTCCAGCACCGTGTCCGCGCCCAATTCCGCTGTCAATTCCTCGATTTCGATGCCCGCGCGGGTGTCGACGCCGTACAGGATGGCCGGTCGCAACGGCCGCCCGGCCTGATCGGCGGGCAGCAGGCAGGGTCCGATACCGCTCACCGCGATGCCGTCGATGCTCGCGCCGCCGGACGCGGCAACCAGCTCGCGCGCGATGGCCACGAAGTCCGCCCACCACACCGTCTCCGCGTCATGTTCCACCCAGCCCGGGCGCGGCGTCGAAACACCGTGCGGCCGTTCGACTCGCACCGTCACCATGCCGTCGTGGTCGACGAGTACGCCCTTGGATCCGGAGGTCCCGATATCGATCCCGAGCAGCATGTCAGCCCGCCCTGGTGAACTCGTCCACCGTGACATCGAGCAGTTCGCACGCCGCTCGCACCGTCGCCCGGTGATCACCCGGTACGGCGTGAATGTGATTGGCCCCGAAGCGGGATAGGAAATCCCCGGCGGGCGCGTCCAGCCGGGCGAAGGCGTGCGGCCATTCGAGCGTGGACTGCTTCATCAGCTCCTCGTTGGTGGCCTCGTCATAGGTCTCGAAAGCACCGAGCATCAACTGCATTCGGTACTGCCCGTCCTTGCGGGTGAGCCTGGCCAGGGTCATCTGTCCGGGTGCGGCCAGATGATGCACCGACGCACCGCCCGCCGGGAAGAAGAACACCTCCGGGTACAGGTGCACGCGCGCCAGATTCTCCGCCGGATCGTCGCTGCGCGCCGCGAACCAGGTGGCGTGCTGTCCGGAATTGCACAGATCCCAGATATCGCGATCGGCGTGATAGTGCCGCACATCGGCGAAAAGCACCGGCGTGCCACTGATCTGCTTGAGCAGCTGCATGGTGAGCGCACCGTCCATATCGGCCTCGGTGGCGCAGACATGGGTCTGTTTCGGCCCGTTCCAGTCGTACGGATCGTTCAGGAACGCCTCGGTGACATCCATGGTGGCGAAATATTGGGTGAGCTCGGGCTGACCCTTGATGCCGGAGAAATCCAGGTGCCATTCGGCGATCAGATCGCGCATGGCCAGGTATGAGCGAATCTGCCGCTCCAGCAGTTCGGGGGTCAGCTTGACGCCGTCGTAGTGCACCCCGGCGGTAGTGCGCTCCAACCACTCTCGCGCACCCTTGGCCTCACCGGCGTCGGCGAGATCGGCGCGGCGCACGATCTCCCACTGATCGATCTCCTCCACGTCGACGCCGAATATCCGCTGCCACTGATCGGTATTGGCGACGGCGGTGTTCATACCCATGGGCCGCCCGCCGATGCGCCCGAAGGTGGTGCCGCGCAGGCTTTCCACCGCCGCGGCCGCGCCGGCGCGCACCCCTATCGCGGCGATGAGTTCGGCATCGCCCGGATCGCCCCACAGCCGGGTGTGCGCCCGCCCGATCTGATCCAGCGCGCCCCCGGCGGCCAGCATGCCGACCATGCCCGGCTGCACCGGATCGATATTCGACAGCAGCAGTAGCGGACTCGTCAGCTGTCCGGCCGCGAGCATGGTGAAGTGCGGGAACGCCCACACCGCGTAGTGCAGTACGACGAGGTCGACCCCGGCCGCCTGCACCTGCCGGGCCACCGCGACCGCCTGCCGATTGCCACCCACCGGTTCGCGCCCCCGCACCACCGTGTGACCGGCCGCGGTGAGTTCGGCTACCAGCCGATCCTCGGTCGTACGAATGAATCCGACGATTCCCCCGTGCACATAGTCACGTCCATCGGAAATGCTGATAACGCCGATCCGGGCCATTGCCTTGCCTCCCCGCGGTGGGTGGACACTCGACTCCCCTTCAGAATCCCAGTTCCCCGGGCCTCATACGCCCGAATCCGGAAGATCGACCGCGCGCGGGAAGCGCAAGGGCGCGAGCCAGACTCCGCGCTGCCCCCAGCCCGCGTGCGTGATCCAGTACTGCCCGCCATCGCACACCACCTCGGCGGCGTGGGCCGGGATATGCGCCACGCGGTCGGCGGGCCGGAAGTGAAAAGGGCTGTCACCGTGAAAGATCTCGGTGCCGGTGTAGTCCGGGCGCGGTCCGATGAACAGGTACCAGTCATTGCCGTCGCGCAGCACGAAGGGCGATTCGGTCGGTCCCGCCTCGGTGCCCGCGGCCGGATCGGTGTAGGCGATGCGGCGCTCGCCCCAGTGCAGCAGATCGGTGCTGGTGCGGTAGGCCACTACGTGATGGCCGCCCGCGGGAGATGCGGTGGCGCAGTAGTACATCACCCATTCGCCGCCGATGCGCAGCACCATGGGGTCGCGGGCGTCGTAGCCGTCGCGGAACAGCGGTTCGGGGTGGCGCGTCCACGTGAACAGGTCCGTCGAGGTCGCCAGGCGCATGGCGGTGGCGGTGCGATCGGGGCCGCCGCTGTCGTAGAACATGACGTAGCGATCATCGTGGCGGACCACGAACGGGGCCCACAGATGGGTCTCACCGCGTTCGCGATCGACGGTCAGGGCCGGAATGCGCTGTGCCCAAGGGCCGCTCAGGCGCTTGGCGGTGGCATGCGCGAAGACGGTTTCGTCGAAGGGGTTCGCGGGTTCGCGATGGGTGATTCCGAACAGGTGCCACAGCCCGGCCGCATCGCGGATCACGGTGTGGTCGTTGACATACCAGCGCCCGCCCGCGCGCTCGGGCTCGAAGATCCGCCGAAAGCGTCCGGCCGTAATCCCCCGGGTCATGGTTCCAGTGTGCGGGATTCAGCGGCGCTTGAAGAGCGATCTGCTCGCCAGATCCCGGTCCACCGCGAGCAGGTACGCCACCGAGGACTGTTCGCGCAGTGCGCGCCTGGCCTTGAGGCGGCCCGCCACATACGGGGCGATGGTGAGCGTCAGTCCGGCCGCCGCGACCACGGGTTGTCCGGCCGCCGCGGCGAAGCCGCCGACCACGGTGCCGGACGCGCCCGTGAGATCCACCTTGAGGCCGAGCATGCCGGTACCGGATTCGAGGCCGAATCCGCGTAGCGCCCGGCGTAGTTCATCGAGCTGCGGTTTGGTGGTGGCGCGGTAGACGCTGTGCAGATGCGCGTGCGCGGCGACCGGACTCTCGATCGCGCCGATCCGGGCCAGCTCCTCGGCGAGCGATCCGACGTGTTTTCGGAAGGCGGCGAGTTCGGCGGCATGGCGTTCGCGGAAATCGATCAGCGTGCGAACGGGCACCTCGGCGATATTCACCGGCCGCAGTACCGCTTCGACCGCGATGTGGATGTAGGCGTGATCGATATCGCCGATGGCGGGCCGGGCCGCGCCCTTGTCCAGCAGCAGTTCGTACAGTCGGTCCAGGGTACCGACGGCACTGTGCGCGTCCCGGTCGTCGGTGACCGGGCAGAGCAGCGCGTTCTCGGTCACCGCGTCGGCGAGCGCGGTCAGGTAGATGCGCGCGAAGACCGGGTGCAGGCCGACATGGGTGACGCCGTCCTCATCCTGGACCACCGCCAGTTCCGCCTCGACCAGCGAGAGCAGCAGCGCGTGCGCGATCTTGCGTCCGGCATCGCCGGCGTACACCCACACCAGACCCGGATATCTGTCGCGCAGCCCCGCCGATCGGGGTTGCGGCGGGGCCGCGAGCGCACCGTGCACGCCGAAGCGATCACGCAGCTCCGCGCCACCGAGTTCGACGATCTCGCCGAACACCTTGCCCACCGTGCCCAGATCCCGCTCGCTCGGCTCCAGATCGAACAGGAAATCCGATTCCGCCGTCAGCTCCCGCACCAGGTCGGAATCGGCGTCCATGGCCAGTCGAGGCCGTATCCGCCCCACCTGGTCCCAGGTCAGCATGGCCAGCTTGAGCCAGTCCTCGCTACGGAAACGCATCCATGGGTAGTACAGCGCAATCGTCGACACCGACCCAGCATGACAGCTCATTCAACCCGCCGGATCAAGATTCTTTGCGACTCCCGTTGCGCGCCAGCACATTCGAATTCACAGATGCACAGTCGGCATGCGGGCCGCAAACCCCTGCCGAGCTAGGACACAAGCTGACCTAATTGGGTTCGACAATGGATTCATGACGGAGATCTCGCTGCGCCAACTCAACCGGACGCTGCTCACGCGGCAAATGCTCGCCGAGCGCGTCACCATGCCCGCCGCCGACCTCATCAGCCATCTGGTGGCCGTGCAGGGGCAGGAGGCGAACTGGCCGTTCATCGGACTGTGGACCCGGCTCACCGATTTCCGCACCGCCGAACTGGATTCGCTGCTGCGCGACCGGACCGTCGTGCGCGCCACCATGATTCGCCGCACCGTGCACCTGGCCACCGCCGACGACTACCGCTGGCTCTACCCCACCATCCGGCCGGCGGTGGAGTCGATGCTCCAGGTCGCCTACTACCGCGAAGCGGTCGAACACCTCGATCACGCCGAGTTGCGCACCGCCGGAAGGAATCTGCTCACCGGTCGCACCCTGACGCGCACCGAGATCAGCAAAACCCTCGCCGAACAGTTCCCCAGCCCGTATCCCGAGCGCCTGTCCTCCGCGCTCGGATTGCTCACCCCCGTGGTCCATTACGAGGAAGCGGGCGTCTGGGGAGCGTGGCGCAACCGCCGCGTCTCCATCGCCCTCGCCGAGGAATTCCTGGGCGCTCCCCTGGCGGCTCCGGCCCCGGAGACGATGATCCTGCGCTATCTGGCCGCCTTCGGCCCCGCTACCGTCGCCGACGTCCAATCCTGGTCCGGTACAACCAAGCTGGCGGAGGTGATGGCGCGGCTGCGCCCTCGCCTGCGGGTGCTGCGCGACGAGTCCGGTCGCGAACTCTACGACCTCCCCGATACCCCGCTGGCCGATCCGGACCTGCCCGTCCCCGTGCGATTCCTGCCCGCGTTCGACAATGCCCTGCTCGGCCACAAGGACCGCCGCAGGGTGATCGGCGACGCGGACCGCACCCGGATAGCCAAGATCGCCTCGGGCGGTGTGCCGATGTACCTGGTCGACGGATTCGTGCACGGCCGTTGGGATCTCGACGGCGAAACCCTCCGGGTGACGCCGTGGCATCCCCTCACCCGGGCCGCCGAGGCGGCGGTGTACGCGGCCGCGCAGGAGTTGCTACCGGCGCTGCTCCCCGGCGGCACCGGGGACATCCGCGTCACGCCCGCGTAGGCGCGCGTCAGGCGGGATCGACCATGGCCGCGCGGAACTCCCGCAGTTCGGCTTCCGAAAGACCGTTCGCCAGCAGCCACTTCGCCGCCCCGCCGTGATCGGCGTACAGGTTCTCCAGGAAGCCGAGCATCACCTGCGGGGTGATGGCCAGGATGCCGGTATTCGCCTGCGGGAGACCCGCGTACGAGGGCAGCGCGTCCAGCCGGTCGCGGACCCGCTGCATGCGCTCATTGGTCAGGGCGTAGTCGGCGGCGATCACCTCGGCGGGCACGCCCGCCGCGTCGAGCAGGATCGCGGCCAGCACACCGGTGCGGTCCTTGCCCGCGGCGCAGTGGAACAGCACCGAGCGGCGGTCCGGATCGATGATCAGCCGGACTGCCTCGACAATGTGGTCGCCGCTGCCCGACAGCAGTTGACCGTAGAGGTCGGTGAGGTCGACCCGGGTCTTGTCGGGGACCAAATCCCGTGCTGCCAAGGAGGACTGGGGCGACTTGCGGATGGGCAGGTTGGCGATGTGCACCGCCGCGTCGCCGAACAGGCCGTAGCCTTCGCGTTCCACCTCGTCGGGCAGGCGCAGATCGATGATGGTGCGCAGGCCCAGGGGTTCCAGCAGCTGGGCCAGATCGGCGCGGGTGGCCTGCTGGAGGGTGCTGGAGCGGTAGACCACGCCGTAGCGGGTGGTGCCGCCGCCGGTTACCGGGAGGCCGCCGAGATCACGGACATTGTCGATCTCGGCGAAGTCGATCCAGCGCGAGACGGCCATGGCGGCCGCGGGATCAGTGGGCACGACCGGCCGCCGCTTCCTCGGCGCGGGTGAGACCGCACAGGCCGATGAGGTCTTCGTGGAGTTCGAACCAGACGGTGTGGTAGCTGTCCATGATGGGGCGGGCCACGTAGGTGTGATCGCCCTCGGCGATGCGCTCGACCGCGCGGTCGAGGCGGTCGGTGTAGCGGGTCAGGCGCGGGGCCAGGGTGCCCAGGCGCCGCACCAGCGGGCGCAGGGCGCGGTGGGTTTCGGCCAGGCGCGCGAGCACCGCCGCGTCGTAGTCGGCATCACCGTGATCGTTCACCGTGGCCGGATCCTTCATCTGCCAATCGGTGATGATGACCTTGAGATCGGCGTTGTAGACGCAGAATTCGTCGTAGGCGGTGGTGAGCGCCGCGGCGTCGACGGTGCCGCGCTCCTCGGTGAGAAGCTGCTCCAGGCGGGGACGGCCCGCGGGGGTGAGGCGGAAACCGGCGGGCGTGTTGGCACACAGGCCCGCGTCCACCAGACCGGCGCAGTGCGTGGCGATTTCGGTCGCGTCGGCGAACAGGCTGAGTGCGAGGTTGTCGGCGTTCACGCGGCCCTTGATGCCGACCAGGCGCAGTAGCGCGAGTTCGGTAATGGGGGCGTGCGCGGCCGAAACCTGCTCCTGCTCAGTGCTTTCGGACCCGGTGGCGCGCTCCTCCAAGCGCTGGGCGAGCTGATCGTCGGCCACATCCGCCCACTGGGCGAGCTGTGCGACATCGGCGAGAATCACCTGTTCGACCGGCTTGGCGACGATCTCGCCGTCCAGCACGAGTCCGGCCCCGCCGTCGACGGTGACCGTGCGGCCGACCAGCACGTCCACCACGCCCGGACCACAGCCGACCACGCAGGGGCGGCCGAGTTCGCGGCTCACCAGCGCGGCATGCGAAGTGGTGCCGCCCAATTCGGTGACGATGGCGCGCGCGGCGATCATGCCGTGCAGATCGTCCGGACTGGTGGTGGGACGCACCAGGATGACGTCCTCTCCCGCTTCGGCGCGGGTCTCGGCCTCATCGGGATCGGTGACGACAACACCGGAAGCCAGTCCGGGACAGGCGGATTCGCCGCGCGCCAGGGGTTCGCGACCGGCGGTGTCACCGGAGGCCGGGCGCAGCACCTCGCGGACCTGATCGGCGGTGATACGATCCAGGGCCTCATCGGCGCTGATCAGGCCCTCGGCCACCATGGCGACCGCGGTGCGCACCGCGGCCCGCGCCGAACGCTTGGCCGCGCGCGACTGCAACATCCACAGGGTCCCGGATTCCACGGTGAATTCGATGTCCTGCATATCGCGGCCGTCGCGCTCGAGCAGTTCGGTGGCGGCGATCAGGCGCTCGTGCACCGCGGGCTGGGTGGCGGCGAGGTCATCGAGCGGGCGCGGGGTGAGGCGGCCCGAGACCACGTCCTCGCCCTGGCCGCCGACCAGCCATTCACCGTAGACCGGTCCGTCGCCGGTGTTGGGGTTGCGGCTGAACAGCACGCCGGTGCCCGATTCGGCATCGAGATTGCCGAACACCATGGCCTGCACGGTGACCGCGGTGCCGAGGGTGTCCGGCACCCCGCGATTGCGGCGATAGGTCTTGGCGCGCGCGGAATCCCACGACCGGAACACCGCCTCGATGGCCCCGCGCAGCTGCGCCCAAGGGTCCACCGGCACATCGCCGTTCGCGTCCCCGAGCACGGTCTCGCGGTACTGGTGCACGAAGCGCGCGCGAGTGTCGTCGGCGTACGCCGGATTACCGGTCTCCGCGGCGAGCGCGCGCTGCACCGCATCGGTCATACCGAGATTCAGGACGGTGTCCATCATGCCGGGCATGGAGATGGCCGCACCCGAGCGCACCGACACCAGCAGCGGCCGCTCGGCGGATCCGAACCGCCGCCCGGTCCCGCGCTCGATCCCGGCGATGCCCGCCCGCACCTGCTCCCAGATCCGCGCCGCGATCGCACCGCGTTCGGTGTAGTCGGCCCAGCCCGCCGTGGTGATCACGAACGCGGGCGGCACCGGCAGTCCGAGGGCCCGCATGTGATTGATGCTCCACGCCTTGCCACCGATCCGCTGCCGCGACAGCTCGACCGCGCCGTCGAGTTCGACAACGGTCACGGCGTCGGCCGCCACATCGGGTCGCTGCGCAAGCTCCGCTCCGGCGCTCATGTCACTCCTTCGATGTTCTGAATTCATCAGCACTCCAGCGCTCGCCGCTCACCGCGGCCTGCGGGGCCGAACCGCACGCCAACAGCTGCGGTCATCTCTCTGCCATCGAGCGTGCCGCGTGACCCCCCTCACCCCCAACCCGCATCCCGTTGACCGGAATTACAGAACGTTCAAAAACGCACGCCCCAAGTTCGCGGCCCGGCTCGGTTCTGGACTGACGGAGAGAAGGAGCGCAGCGACTGAACGGAGGAGGGAAGAACCGAGCCATCGGGGGCCGCGAACCGCCCGGAGCGAAGCGGAGGGCAAATTGGATACGGCACGGCCGGTCAGCGGGATGGCACTGTCAAAACGGGCATCGGGGACTGGGGCTTGGGGCAGGATGGGCGGATGGATCGGCGGTATGCGGACTCCATCGGCGGCGGCACCGCGAACGCCCCGGTCTCGACCATCCCCGCCCTGGTCGCGGACCGTGCGCGGCGCTATCCCGATGCGGTGGCGGTGGCGGGGCCCCTGGGGCGATTGACCTTCGGTGAGCTGGCCGCGGAGGTCGGTGCGGTGACCCGGGCCGCGATCGCCTCCGGGATCGAAACCGGGGACCGGGTGGGCATGTGGGCACCCAATGGCAATCGGTGGATCGTGACCGCGCTGGGCATGCTGGGGGCGGGTGCGACGCTGGTGCCGATCAGCACCCGATTGCGTGGACCCGAGGCCGCGGAGGTGCTCACCCGCAGCGGCGCGAAAGCGGTGTGCACGGTGCAGGAATTCCTGGACCGCGACTATCCGGCCATGCTGGCCGAATCCGGTTATCCGCTACCGGCATTGGAACATCTCATCCTGCTCGACGATGCGGTCGGCGAGGCCGCGGAGAACTGGGATATCAGCTCCTGGGCCGGATTCCTCGCGCCCGGCACGGTGGTGCCGCCGGAGGCAGTCGCCGAACGCACCGCCGAGATCGATCCGGAGTCCATCTCCGACATCCTGTTCACCTCCGGCACCACGGGCGCCCCGAAGGGCGTATTGGCCACGCACCGGCAGACTTTGGAGGTCTTCGCGCTCTGGGCCGATGCCGTGACCTTGCGCCCGCGCGATAAATACCTGCTGGTGAATCCGTTCTCGCACACCTTCGGATACAAGGCGGGCATCATCGCCTGCCTGCTGCGCACCGCCACCATGATCCCGGTGGAACGCTTCGAGGCCGAGGCCGTGCTGCGGCTCATCGAACACGAGCGGATCACCGTATTGGCCGGGCCGCCAACGCTGTTCACCGATCTGCTGCGCGCCGACCACAGCGACTACCTGCTGGGTTCGCTGCGCCTGGCGGGCACCGGCGGCGCGCCGATACCGGCCGAGCTGGTGGAGCGCATCCGCACCGATCTCGGTGTGCCGTACGTCTTCACGGCGTACGGGCTGACCGAATCGATCGGCGTGGTCACCATCTGCCCACCCGACGCACCGGCCGAACTGCTGTCCGAAACCGCCGGAAAGGCGCTGCCCGGCACCGAGATCCGCATTGTCGACACCACCGGCGCCGATACCGCGCCGGGCGAGCCCGGCGAGATCATCGTCAAGGGCCCCAATGTGATGCGCGGCTACCTGGACGATCCGGCGGCCACCGCCGCCGTCATCGACGCGGACGGCTACCTGCACACCGGTGATGTCGGCACCCTGGCCCCGGACGGCTATCTACGCATCACCGATCGCCTCAAGGACATGTTCATCGTCGGCGGCTTCAACGCCTACCCCGCCGAGATCGAACGAGTGCTGTTGCAGCATCCCGCCGTTCACGATGTCGCGGTGATCGGGGTCCCGGATCCCCGGCTCGGCGAGGTGGGCCGCGCGGTGGTCGTACCGTGCGATGACGCCGAGGCCGATCCGTCCGACATCATCGAATGGTCGCGCAGCCGCCTCGCGGGGTACAAGGTCCCCCGCGAGGTGGTCTTCACCGAACACCTGCCCCGCAATTCCGGCGGCAAGGTCATCAAGGGCGAACTGCGAAATCCGGCCTGAGCGAACGCCTTCGGCGGATCAGATCCCCAGCACCGGCCCCGACGCCCACCGGTACAGATGCGCGATGGCCGGTTCCACGATCGCGCCCGGCATCTCCGGATCGAACCAGCGATCCACGCTGGTCCAGTGATACGGATGCGCGAGGTATTCCCCGTTCAGCCCGTCGGGATCGGTGAACTCCTGCTCCCAGACATGGGTCCAGCGACTGTCCCCGCCGACCCGGCTCAACGCCCAGGATTTAATGGATCCGATGTGATACGGCATCCCCATCAGGTCCTGTTCGAACTCGGCCACGGCATCGGTGGCGGTACCGGCGCGCACGGTGAGCAGCAGCGTGCGCTTGACCCGCCGCAGCTGCTCCAGCGGCTCGATATGCGTGGCGACCGGGCGGAGCGGCACCACCTCCACCGCACCCGGCAGCTCCGAGATCAGCTGTGCGGGATCGGTTTCGGCGGTCACATCCCAGACCGCGCCGAGTCCGCCGGTGCTGCCCGGCAGCTCCGCGCCCGCCGAGCACAGGCGTACCCCGCTCGCCAGCGCCGCCAGTTTCGCCAGACCCGTCTCGGGATGGTCCCCGGCGGGCAGCTCACTCAGGATCACCCAGCGCTTCATACCTGTTCCTCCTGTACCGCCATGACGTGCCGTTCCCGGCCGAGCGCGAGCGCGTCCGTGGCCGCCCAGAATTCGGTCACCGCCGGATCGGCCGCGGCGGCGGCGCGCATCCCGTAGAAGTCGTAGACGCCGGGCAACTCCCAGATGATGTGCAGCGCAACCGCGTCCGTACCCGCGTGTTCGCGCAGCAGTTGCGGTCCGAGCAGTCCGCGAGCGGTGGCCCCGGGCAGATAGTCGGTGCGCCAGCGGGTCAGCCACCCCTCGACCTGATCGGCGGGCAACACCACCCGATCCAGTACGCGCACAGCGTTTTCCGCGCTCACAGCTTCGCCTCGATCTCATTGCGGTACCGGTCCACATATCCGGCGAGCTGTTCGACGCCGTTCAGCAGCGATTCCGGACCGAACAGCGGCGGGGTGAGCACGATCCGGCTCACGCCCGCCGTCACATACGGCCGCACGAAGTCGATATCGAATTCCCGGGTGAAATCGCAGGAGCCCGGCCAGGCCGTCAGCTCCACCGCATCCTCGGAACGTCCTGCGGCAAGGGCGGTTTCCCGGATCGTGTCCGCGCCGCGCGCGAAATCCTCCGGGGTGATGGTGTACGGGAACCAGCCGTCGCCCACCCGTCCGGCCCGGCGTACCGCGGGAGCGCTGTTGCCGCCCAGCACAATCGGGATGGATCGCTCGGGTTGGGGCAGGCAGAACTGCTTCTCGAAGCCGACATGCCGACCCGAATAACTGGCCGGAGACTCGGTCCACAGCGCTCGCATGGCTCCGATGCACTCGTCCAGGCGTGCCCCGCGCTCCTCGAACGGCACCCCGATCGCGGCGTATTCCTCTTTCTGCCAGCCGATTCCGAGTCCGAGCAGCAATCGCGCGTCGGATTGGCGGTCCAGCGTGGCGGCCCGTTTGGCCAGCACCACCGGACTGTGCAGCGGGGCCACCACCATGGCGGTGCCCAGTTTCAGCGTGCTGGAGGCGGCCGCCAGGAAGGCCAGGGTCTCCAGCGGATCGGTCATGGGTACGCCGAGATCGCCGCCGGGCATCTTGCCGTCCGGCGCATACGGGTAGAGCGGTTCGTAATCCTGTGCCACCACAACGTGTTCCACGGTCCACACCGATTCGAGCCCGCATTCCTCCGCGGCGGCCGCGAATTCGCGCAGGAACTGACCCGAGGTGACCAAACCATCGAAATAGGGCATGAGCATGCCGATGCGCATCGACTGCCTCCAGTTATCCGAGTACCGGCCCGCTACGGGCCTTGCCCCGATAGCCCCGCACCCGGGCGGGGTGCGGGGCTGCGGGAAACCGGCCCGGGCTGGTGGCCGGTGTCAGATCTCCTTGCGCATCTGCGCGGTCAGCGGCTTCATGTACGCCGAGCCGAGCAGGCGGCGCATCCAGTTCATCGCCTTGGCGTCGGTGCCGATCAGGATGAGCGGCTTGTTCTTCTTCATGCCGTTGGCGATGATCTGCGCGCACTGTTCGGGCGAGGTCTTGGCCAGGCTGTCGAAGTTCGAGGCCAGGGCGTCGCGGTCGCGATTGGCCGAAGCCCGTGCCTTCCAGGCGATTTCGGTCTTGATCATGCCCGGGTGCACGGACGAGACGCCGACATTGTGGCCCGCGATGATCATTTCCTGGCGCAGCGCGTCGGTGAACGCGTGCATGGCGTACTTCGAGGAGCTGTACCCGCTCTGGCTCGGGCACGCCACCAGACCGAACATGGACGACACATTGGCGATATGCCCGTCACCGGAGGCGATGACATGCGGCAGGAAAGCCTTGGTGCCGTTGGCCGTTCCCCAGAAATTGATATTGAAGATCCACTCGAAGTCGTCCCAGGAGACATCCTCGACATTGGCGGTCAACGAGACGCCCGCATTGTTGACGACGATATTCACCCTACCGAAATCGGCGATCACATCATCGGCGTGCGCGTAGACCGCGGCGCGATCGGTGACGTCCAGCTTGTAGGCGCGGGCCTTCGCGCCGGCCTGCTCGCACAGCGCCGCGGTCTCGGCGACACTCTCGATATTGCGGCCCGACAGCGCCAATTGCGCACCGCCCCGGGCGAGTTCGAGGGCCAGGGCGCGACCGATACCGGCACCGGCGCCGGTGATGACGGCGACTTTGCCGTGGAAGTCCTTCATAGCGTTTCCTTTTACTGAGTGGTGAAGCCGCCGTCGGCGATGAATTCCGACCCGGTGCTGTAGGAGGACTCGTCGGAAATGAGGAACAGAACCAGATTGGCCAGTTCCTCCGGGGTGCCCGGTCGCGCGATCGGCTGTTTGGCCGCAATCGATTGGGAGCGTTCGGAAGTCGCGACCATCTCGGTGGCGACAATGCCCGGGTGCACGGAATTGACCCGGATATTGTCGGGCGCGAATTCCTGTGCGGCGGTCTTGGACATACCGCGCACCGCCCACTTCGAGGCGACATAACCCAGGATGTTCGAGTAGCCGATCAGCCCGCCGGTCGAGGAGATATTCACGATCGAGCCGACGCCCGCGCGGCGCATGGAGGCCACGACCGCCTTCATACCCAGGAACACACCGACCTGATTCACATCGATGACCCTGCGGTAATCCGCCTCGGACAGCTTCTCGATCGGATCGACGTGCACGATGCCCGCATTGTTGACCAGCCCGGACACCGGGCCGAACCGCTCCTCGGCGGTGGCGACCACATCGTTCCAGGCCGCCTCGTCGGTCACGTCCAGGGGCAGGAACAGCGCGTTCTCCCCCAGTTCGGCGGCCAGCGCCGCGCCCTCCTCGATGAGCACATCGGTGATGACGACCTTGGACCCCTCGGCGGCGAGCTTGCGCGCGAACGCCGCGCCCATACCGCGCGCACCGCCGGTGACGATCACATGTTTGGTGCCAACTCGTCCCATATCACTTCCCCTGATTCGCGGCGGCGCGGCGGGCCGGGCGCTTGGCCGGGGCCTCGGGCTCGTCGGCCGGTTCCAGATCGGCGAGATGGTTGGCGGCGATGTATCCGAACACCATCGCGGGTCCGATGGTCGCGCCCGCACCGGCGTAGTCATTGCCCATGACGGCGGCCGAATTATTGCCCGCCGCATAGAGACCGGTGATCACGGTGCCGTTGTCATCCATGACGCGCGCATGCTCGTCGGTGACCAGACCGCCCTTGGTGCCGAGGTCGCCGGGCACCATTTCCACCGCGTAGAACGGGCCGCGGGTCAGCGGCGCCAGGGTCGGGTTCGGCTTGACGGTCGGATCGCCGTAGTAGCGGTCGTACGCCGAATCGCCGCGCAGGAAGTCCTCGTCGCGGCCGTTCGCGGCGAAGCCGTTGAAACGCTCGACGGTGGCCTGCAATTTGTCCGCCGGAATGCCCAGCTTGCCCGCCAGTTCGGCCAGGGTATCGGCCTGCTTGATGATGCCCTTGTCGAAATACGCCTGCGGCAGTGGACGTTTGGGGAAATTACCGAGGAACAGGTACCGATCGCGGAAGTTCTGATCGAAGATGAAGTGCGCCGGAATGCTGCCGATCCCGGCGGCCTCCTGCTCGTACATCTTGTGCACCACGTTCACATACGGCGCCGATTCGTTGACAAAACGCTCACCATGGTCATTGACCATGATCGCGCCCGGCTGCGAACGCTCGGCCAGACAGAAGAACGGCGGACGGCCCTCGGGGCTGCGCACCGACGGACCCCACCAGGCGTCATCCATGAGATCTACCGCGCCACCGGCCTTTTGGCCCGCGACAATGCCCTCACCGACATTCTCGGTCGCGCCGACGGTCCATTCGGTGGACTGCGGACCGGGGATGTACTGCTTGCGCATTTCCAGGTTGTGCTCGAAACCGCCCGCCGCCAGCACCACACCGCGTCGCGCCTTGATGGTGACCTGCTTGCCCTCGTGCTCGGCGACCACGCCGACGACCGCGCCGCCCTCGGTGATCAGCTCGGTCAGCGGGGTATTCAGCCACACCGGCACCCCGGCATCGCGCAGCGACAGCCACAACCGGGCCGCGAGCGCCTTGCCCAGGCTCAGCGGCAGCGCGCCCTTGGCCAGCGCGAGCGCGGTGCGCGCGCCCACCTTGACCGCGGTCTTCTTACCGGCCCAGGTGCGGGCGATCATATTCAGATCGTGGAAATCGCTGACCGTGATGGCGATGCCCTTGGGCGCGGACATGGTCGGCTGGTTGATCTTGTGCAGATCACCGCCGAGCAGTCGCCCGTCGATCACCTTGGGCTCGATGCTGCGACCCTGTGCCAGACCGCCCGGGAACTCCGGGTGATAGTCGGAATAGCCGCGGTCGTAGACGAATTCCCAATGCTGTGAACGAGCGCCGAGGTAGGAGAACATCTCCGGGCCCTTGTCCAGGAACGCGCGCTGCTTGGCCTCCGGAACCCGATCGCCGACAACGGCTTTCAGATAGGTGCGGGCCATGGTCGGGCTGTCGGGCACGCCCGCCGCCTGCAATACCGGGTTATTGGGCACCCAGATGCCGCCGCCGGAGCGCGCGGTGGAGCCGCCGAACAACCGGCTCTTCTCGATCAGGGTCACCGACAGTCCGCGGTAGGCGGCGGTCAGCGCGGCGGTCATACCGGCCGCGCCGGAGCCCACGACGACGACGTCGAATTCGAATTCCATTGCGTATCAGTCCTTAATAGCCGCAGCTGGTGAGCATGCCGCCGTCGACGACGAATTCGCCGCCGGTGCAGTAGCTCGAGGCATCGGAGGCCAGGAAGAGCGCCACTTCGGACACCTCGACCGGCTGACCCCAGCGCGGAATGGGCAGATCGGAGAAGAAGGAATTGCCATCCAGACCGGTCGCACCGGCGACCGAGGCGGTCATGGGGGTGGCAATGCCGCCGGGATGGATGGAGTTCACCCGGATACCCGAATGCCCCAGCTCCCGCGCGGCGGATTTGGTGAGACCGCGCAGCGCGAACTTGCTCGCGCTGTAGGCGGACAGGCCGGCCGCGCCCACGAAACCCTCGACGGAGGAGACGTTGACGATGGAACCGCCACCGGATTCGATCATGGCGGGCGCGGCGGTCTTGATACCGAGGAAGGACCCGGTCACATTGATCGACTGCATGAGATTCCACTCATTCAGGGTCATGTCCAGGAGCTTCTTGAAACGCAGGATGCCCGCGTTGTTGACCAGCACATCCAGGCGGCCGAACTGCGCGATGGTCGCGGAAACCGCTGCCTGCCAGTCGCTTTCGCTGGTGACGTCCTGATGCACGAAGAGCACGGCGTCACCGAGCTCGGCCTCGAGGGCCTTACCCTGTTCGTCGAGCACATCGCCGAACACCACGCGTGCGCCCTCGGCCACGAAGCGGCGCACATGCTCGGCTCCCATGCCACGCGCACCGCCGGTGACAAGCGCGACCTTCCCGTCCAGCTGTCCCACCGAATCCCGTCCTTCCTCAGCGTTTGAACCGACGCTAAGACCGGGGCCGGGGTGCGGCACGGTGTGGTCCCGGCCACTGAGACATCCGAATGACCTGAGGGTTTGAGTCCTGAACTATTCCGGTTAGGCATAGCGGCCGGATAGGCGGTAGGGAGCACCCGGATGAAGTTCTCGATGATCTTCGAGGCGCAAATGGCCGACCCCACGGCGGCCCATGAGGCGCGGGTGCTGCACGACTCGGTCGAGCAGGCCGTGCTCGCCGATCAGGTCGGCTTCGACACCGTCTGGGCGGTCGAACACCACGGGCTCAAGTGGTACGCGCACATGAGCGCGCCGGAGATCTTCCTGACCTGGGTGGCGGCCAAGACCGAGCGGATACGCATCGGGCACGGCGTGGTGTGCATGCCGTTCAACTTCAATCATCCGGTGCGGGCGGCCGAACGCGCGGCCATGCTCGATGTGCTGTCCGGCGGACGGCTGAATCTGGGCGCGGGGCGCGGATCCACCGCGGTCGAAACCTCCATGTGCGGAGTCGATCCCGGGCGCACACATCGGGAGGTGGAGGAATCACTGCGGATGATCGCCGCCGCCTGGCAGGATCCCGAGGGCGAATTCTCCTATCACGGTGAGCTTTTGGATATCGAGCCGCACTATCTGCTGCCGCGGCCGGTGCAGCGGCCGCATCCGCCGCTGTTCATGGCGTGCACCCGCAAGGACACGCTGAAACTCGCCGCCGAGTACGGAATCGGTGCGCTGGTACTGGGTTTCGGCGGTATCGACGAGATCGCCGAGCTGCGCCGCATCTACGACACCGCGATCGCCGAGCGCACCGGGGAGCATTTCGTCTCCACCGTGGTCAACGATCACTTCGCGGCGCTGTGCCCGACCATCGTGCTCGATGATCGCGAACGCGCGCGGCAGATCGGCGCGCGCGGGCAGCGGTTCTTCGCACAGGCCATCAAGCACTACTACGGTGCGGGACCGGTGCCGGACGAGGCCGTGGACCCGGACGCCGACGAGATCGCCGCAATGCGCGAGGCGGCCGAGGAACACGTCGCCTACCTGCACGAAGCCAAGATTCCGGTGAAATCCGGGTCCACCGCCATCTTCAACACCGACCACGCCTACGGCACCGCCGAGGACGCCATCGCGTACGTCGAGCGGCTGCGGGCGGCGGGCGCGGACGAGATCCTGTGCCTGATCCAGATGGGCACGGTGCCGCAGGACGCCTGCATGGAAACCATTCGCCAGTGGGGCGAGAAGGTCATTCCCCACTTTCAGTAGCAAGCAAGCAGATCTAGTAGAAGGAAGCTCCACATGGCTGATCTCACCGGCAAAGTCGCCCTGATCACCGGCGCGGCGCGCGGACAGGGTGCGGCGGAAGCGCGCCTGTTCGTCGAGCGCGGCGCGCAAGTCGTCATCACCGACGTACTGGAGACCGAGGGTAAGGAACTCGCCGAATCCCTCGGCGAGGCAGCACGTTTCGTCAAGCACGATGTCTCGGACGTGGACAGCTGGGACGCGGCCGTCGCCGTGGCGGTCTCGACCTTCGGCAAGCTGGATGTGCTGGTCAACAATGCCGCCATCTACATTATGAAGCCGCTCATGGAGACCGATTCCGCTGAGCTGGAACGCATTCTGAAGGTGAACCTGATCGGCGCGTTCAACGGCATCAAGGCCGCGGTTCCGGCCATGATCGCGGCGGGCGGCGGCTCCATCGTCAATATCTCCTCGCAGTCCGGGCTCGAGGGTCTGATGAATCACGCCGCGTACGGCTCCTCCAAGTGGGGGCTGCGCGGTTTGAGCAAGGTCGCCGCACTCGAGTTGGGGCTGAACCAGATTCGCGTCAACTCCATCTACCCCGGCCCGATCGCCACCCCGATGGTGCCCTACCTGACCACCGGTCCGGGCAGCTTCCCCAACCTGCCGCTGGAGCGCAGCGGGCTGCCCGAGGAAGTCGCCGAACTCGTCGCCTTCCTGGCCTCCGATGCCGCCGGTTACATCACCGGCGCGGAAGTCTCCATCGACGGCGGCCTGGCGGCGGGCAAGTTCATTCCGCGCGGCATGTAGTCAGACCTCATGGCGGGAGCGCCGCCCGTACCTGCGAAGCGGGCGGCGCTCCACTTATCCGAAACCCACAGTTCCCCAGCCCATCCCAGGAGTCCGCGATGCCCCTGTCGCCGGAATGGCAAGCCTTCACCGATGCGGCCACCGCCGCTTTCCCCGAGCTCGGCACCAAGGTGGTCGATGCCGCCGAGGCGCGGGCATTCCTGGCCGCGCGACCCGCGCCGCCCGCCGTCGAGCCGATTCCCGTTGCGGGAGTGGAAGATTGGCTGGTGCCCGGACCCGAGGGCGCGCCCGAGGTGCCGGTGCGGCTCTACCGGCCCGCGCTGACCGAGCAGACGCCCGGGGTCGTGGTGTTCTATCACGGCGGCGGATTCGTACTCTGCAACCTCGAGAGCCACGACAAATTCTGCCGGGTCATGGCGAATGAGGCCGGGGTCATTGTCATTTCGGTCGACTACCGGCGCGCGCCGGACGCTCGCTTTCCCGCCGCCGCGGACGACGCCTACGCCGTATTGCGCTGGGTCGCGGACAATGCCGAAGCGCTCGGCGGCGATCCGGCGCGGCTCGCCGTGGCCGGTGACAGCGCGGGCGGCACGCTCGCCACCGTCGCGGCCATCGCGGCCCGCGATAACGGCGGACCGGATATCGCGTTCCAGCTACTGCTCTATCCCATGCTGGATCCGGCGTGCGATTCGGCCTCGCATACCGAGAACGCCACCGGCTACTTCACCACCGCGGCCCAAATACGCTGGTACTGGCAGCAATACCTGAACTCCGACGCCGACGCGGCGGACCCCTACGCCAATCCGATGATCGCCGATCTGACCGGACTGCCGCCCGCGTACATCGCCAGCGCGGAATTCGATCCGCTGCGCGATGAGGACGAGACCTACGGCCGACTGCTGCGCGATGCCGGGGTGCCCACCGAGATCCACCGCTGGGACGGGACCACCCACGGATTCATGACGATGGCCTGGCATCTGCCCGAGACCCGGCAGGCCAATAGCTCCGCCTTCACCGCCCTGCGCAAGGCGCTCTCCTGATCGAAGTAGTACGATCACTCCATATAGAGCAAACGATCTATATGGAGTGACGGGAGAACGCCATGTCCGAGGGTTCGAACAATGCCGCACTATTCGAGGTGGCCGCGGAACTGCTGCGCGCCAACACCTACGGCTTCCTCATCACGATCGGTGATGAGATCCCCAATGCCCGGCTGGTGCAGCACGTCGGCCTCGACGAGGACGGGACCATCTGGATCGGCACCAGCCCGAAGTCCCGCAAGGCCGCCGATATCGCCGTGCACCCGAAGGTGACCTACGCGGTGCAGGACCGGGACACCCCCGCCTATGTGAGTGTGCACGCCACCGCCGAGATCGTCGATGACCTCGCCACGCGAAAAGAGCGCTGGATCAACGGTTTCGAGAAGTTCTTCCCGGCCGGGCCGGACGGTGACGACTTCGTGCTGCTGCGCCTGCGCCCGCACGCGGTGGAGGTGATGGACTTCGCGCGGCAGATCCATCCGGACCCCTTCGGGCTGCTACCCGCGCGTGCGGTGCGCGACTGATTCGGTTCACCCAAGGCGACCAGGCGGGCAAGGTCGATCGTCTACTATCGGCCTCGTTCGCCCAGTTTCTGAAACGTCAGGAATTCTCTTGCCGGTTGCCCGAATCACCGCCCTCACCGCGGCCGTGACCATGTCCTGCGCCCTGGCAGCCGCCACCGCGCACGCCGCACCGCAGTACTACGGCGCGATAGCCGTCTCCAAGCTCAAGAACGGCGGTGTCGTCACCGCCGAGAACACCAAGGTGACCGCGGACGCCGCCGCCATCCGCGACTGCGCCAACTACGACTGCGAAATCGTCTTCCGCTTCACCGACGGCTGCGGTGCGCTCGCCCAGGGCGCGGACGGCGCATTCGGCTGGGCCGCAGCGGGTTCGCGCGAAGAGGCCGAAGCGGCGGCGGTCGCCGGACTCGGCGAGAGCAACCCGCCGTTCCCCGACCTCGGCAGCGCCAGCCCGCGCGCGGCCAAGGTCCTCACCTCGGCCTGCACCAAGAACGCACAGTAGCGGCTCACCTCGTCATCCCGGCATGCTCACCTCGTCATCCCGGCATGCTCTTGGCCGGGATCCACTGCCACAGTGTGGATCCCGGCCAAATACGCGCCGGGATGACGAGTCTCCGGGCAGGGTCAACGCCCGTAGCGAGCCTCGTAGGCCGCCCGTTCGGCAGCACGCTGCGAAGCCCGCGTCGGACTCTCCAAATCCGCTGGGAGCCCGTGCTTTTCCAGCCGATGCGCACGGTTCATCGGCATGTACGCGATGATGTAGAACCCCGCCAGCAGCACGGCCAGCAGAATCATGCTGGCGCGCAACCACAATTCGCCGGGGAAGAGCAGGAACGCCGCGAAGATCGGCAGCAGCGGGAACATGCCGCGCACCAGATGCCTCGGCACCGCGAACTTTCCGGTCAAATCATTGCGGACCCACTCCTGGAGCTCATCCGGGAGCCGCATACCGCACGAGTAACCGATCCACTGCGCCGGATTGGGATGCTTCATCACCGGGTTCCCTTCGTCTCCGACAGCACCGACCGGCGCGCCGCTTGATTCACGCGATTGAGCACCTCGCGCAGATCCTCCAGATCGGCCAGGCTGACCCCGAGCCGCTCCACCACCGCCGGCGGAATCCGCTCGGCCTGATTACGCAGCTCGCGCCCGGCCTCGGTCAGATCGATGACGAGATTGCGCTCATCGTGCGCGTCCCGCCGCCGGGTGATGAGCCCGGCGGCTTCGAGCCGCTTGAGCAGCGGCGACAGCGTCGGCGAATCGAGTTGGATGGCCTCGCCGATATCCTTCACCGACATCGGGGCCTCCCCCCACAGCGCCAGCATCACCAGATACTGCGGATGTGTGAGGCCCATCGGTTCGAGCAGCGGCCGGTAGACGGCCAGCACCGCGCGATTGGCGACGGCCAGCGCGAAACACACCTGCCGGTCCAACCGCAGCGGATCCTCGACATCCAACTCCACAGCTCAGCCCTCCTCGATCGCTACCGTTAGGGCAATAATAGTTAATACACTAACTATTGGCACGCGATCGAGTGGGTTGCGCCGGTCACACCTGCTCGCGCAGCCTTTCGGTCAGCGCGAGCAGGCGCGCGGTATCCATGTAATCGCGGAAGAGCACGACCTCACCGTCGCGCACCCGGACCACATTGACCGAGGTGCGCACCCGGACCCGCGGTTCGCCCGCGCGAGTGAGCTCGACATCGTTCTCGACGAAAAACAGTCCCGGATCGGTGGTTTCGTAGATGGCCGCGTCGATGGCGTGCACCTGGACTTCCGCGACGCTGCCCGACCACCAGCGGGACAGGTGTGCGCGGATCTCGTCTCGGCCCTCGAAGCGGGTCTGCATTCCGGGAATCGTGAAGGGGATTTCGAAGACGGCATCGGGGGCCATGAGGGCGGCGAAGGCGTCCGGATCGCGATCCGGCAGGCCGTTGAAGAGTCGTTCTACCAGTTCGCGAGGGGTTTCCACGGCAGTGGACATGAGGTCTCCACGGGATTCTGAAGTGATCGGAATTAAACGGAACGTACGCCCCGATTAGTATTCGGGGCGCTCGCCCCGGTTGTCAATGGGTAGGCTGCCGGTGATGACCGAACGCCCGCTCCGCGCCGACGCCCGCCGCAATCGCGAGCGGGTGCTCGCCGCCGCACAGGAAGCCTTTGCCGCGGAGGGCATTTCGGTACCCCTGGACGAGATCGCGCGGCGCGCGGGCGTCGGCGCGGGCACCGTGTACCGCCACTTCCCCACCAAAGAGGCACTTTTCGAGGCCGCCATCGTGGATCGCGTCGACCGCATGACCGGCCGCGCCCGCGATGCGCTCACCGCCGACGACGCGGGCGCGGCCTTCTTCGCCTTCCTGCGACAGATGGATTCCGGCGGCGGGGTCAAACGCGATCTCGCCGATGCGCTCGGACCGCAGGGCGCGCACATCTACGCGGGCCCGACACGAGAGCTGCAGTCCACCATCGGCGAATTGCTGACTCGCGCACAGCAAGCCGGGGCGGTGCGCGGCGATATCGAACTCGGCGACCTGATGTCGGTCCTCAAGGGTTTCTTCATCGCCGTACATCTGGACGCCATGGACGCCGCGCAACGCGAACGCGGATTCACCGTCATCCTCGACGGCCTGCGCCCCCGCTGAACTATTCACTCGCGAATCGCCGGCCATTGGCATGATGGTCTCCGTTCCCCAGCAGTCGATTTCGTCGAACCCTGACCTGTTCCGGGGCGTACACCCGTTGAAAATGCGGTGCGCCCGAGCGGATGGGCACCTACGGTGAAGGGCAATCCGAAGGAAGGAATGTCCAATGTTTCCCGTAGAGCTGCGCGGAACTCGAGCGCAGACGCTCATGTGGGCCCACGAGCACGAAGTGGAGCCCGCCGCCCTGCAACAGCTGCGCAATATCGCCGCGCTGGAATGGGTGCACGGGGTACGGGTCATGCCGGATGTGCACCTCGGCAAGGGGGCGACGGTCGGATCCGTCATCGCGATGCGGGACGCGGTTTCACCCGCGGCGGTCGGTGTCGATATCGGGTGCGGAATGGAAGCCGTGCGGACCTCGCTGAAGGCGAGTGATCTGCCCGACAGCCTGCACGCGCTGCGCACCCGGATCGAGGCGGCGGTACCGGTCGGCTTTGCCGCACACGATGATTCGGTGAATGTGAATCGGCTGAACGCGGAGGTCTCCGGACACCAGGTCAGCAATTCGCAGCGCGCCGGATGGGATCGGTTCTGGAAGGGTTTCGCGGCACTGGATCCGGCGGTCCAGTCGCGAGAGTCCAAGGCGCACAAGCAGATGGGCACGCTAGGCGGAGGAAATCACTTCTGCGAGGTTTGTCTGGATTCGGAGCAGCAGGTATGGATACTTCTGCATTCCGGAAGCCGGAATATCGGTAAGGAACTGGCCGAGCGCCATATGGCCGTCGCGCGCGTGCTCCCGCATAACCAGGACCTGCCGGACAAGGACCTCGCCGTATTCGTCGCCGGTACACCGGAAATGGATGCGTACCGCCGCGATCTGACGTGGGCGCAGGAATACGCGGCCCGCAATCGAGCGGTAATGCTGGCGCTGGTGTGCAGGGCGGTACGCGAGGAATTCGCCGAACGCGAAGTTGTTTTCGACAAGCCCATTTCCTGCCATCACAACTATGTGGCGGAGGAGATTATCGACGGGGTTCCCATGCTCGTCACTCGTAAGGGTGCGGTGCGGGCGGGGAAGGGGGATTTGGCGTTGATTCCCGGGTCGATGGGGACGCGGTCGTATGTGGTTCGGGGGAAGGGGAATCCGGATTCGTTCTACTCGGCTTCGCATGGGGCGGGGCGGCGGATGAGTAGGAGTGCGGCCAAGCGGCAGTTCACGGTCGCGGATCTCGTCGCGCAGACCGAGGGGGTGGAGTCTCGGAAGGATGCGGGGGTGGTGGATGAGATTCCGGGTGCGTACAAGGACATCGATCAGGTGATCGCGGCGCAGGGGAATCTGGTGGATGTGGTGCACACGCTGCGACAGGTGCTGTGCGTGAAAGGGTGACGGGTGTTTCGGCGCAATCGGATTCGGTTGTGCCGGAACGGGTTCGGCGACCGGTCAGCGGCGGCGCAGGGTGGTGGCCACGCCCGCGCCGATGAGCAGGATGCCCACTATCAACGGGAAGCCGGATTGCAGCCATTGGTAGAGGGCCACGTGCAGGTCGTCGCTGATGCGGGGCAGATCGCCGATGATGCGGAAGGTGTCGTCGGGGAAGATCAGGTGCAGCAGACCGGGGAGTACACCCCAGATCAGGCCCGCCACAATGGTTCCCGCCGGAGAGTAGGCGGCCAGGGCGGCCACGAGTAGGAACAGGGCCGCGCCGAACAAGATTTGCAAGGTGGAGCCGAGGCGGTCGGCGAAGTCACCCAGGATTCCCCACTGGCGCATATCCGCCGCGCCCCGGGCGGCGAAGACGATGCCGATGGGGGTGAGGATCAGGCATACGAGCGCACCGGTGAGAGCCCTCGAAACCCCTCCGCTACTGCGAAATTGCGCCCCCGGTGGCGTCCACCCGGCGGGCGACGGAAACTTCTCCGGCATCACCGTCTCCCTGTCACCGGAAGACCGCGCGGTTCCGGCACCTCATTGTCCGCCACCGCCGGGGATTGTGCGCGATCTTGACCGAGCCGCAACGAAGCTGGTCACACGGTGAGCGGTATGCCCGGATCCAGGATGTGCACCTTGGTATCCGGGGCCAGATCGGACGCGGCATCGAGATAGAGATCGGGGCGATTGCGATCGGATTTGGTCATGACGCGATCACCGATCGGGCCGCTGGTGAAGGCGTAATGGATGGGCACCGACAGCCTGGGACGCAGGACGCGGGTGAGGTCGGCGGCCTCGGCCGCGTCCATGACGACCTGATGATTCAGCAGCGGGCGAATGCGCAGGCCATTGATGGGGAGCAGCGCCAGATCGATCTCGGGGAAGCGGCGGGCGACCTCGTCCAGTTCGGCGATGCGCAGGGTGTCGGCACCGAAATAGACGGTGTGATCGTCCGCGCGCAGGACGAAAGTGACTTCCGGGACACCGTGTTTCGCGGGTGCGGCGGTCACTTCGACCGGTCCGAGATGGGTGCTTTGCCAGGGCGCCAGCTCGGTCACATTGTGGAAGCCCGCGGCGCGCACCTTGGCGGCCAGGCCGGGAACCACCGCGAAAGGCACTGCCCTGTCCGGATATCCGATCAGGGCATCCAGATCGCAGTGGTCGTAGTGCTCGTGGCTGATGACGATGCCCGCGAGCTCGGGCAGATCGGCGGCGGTGGCGATGCTGCGCGACTCACCCTGGTAGTAGAAGCGGCGTTCGGAGAGCCACGGATCGGTGAGGATGCGCGCACCGCCGAAATCGAGCAGGACGCTGGCGTGGACGACGCGGGTGACTGTGAGCATGGGTTCTTCCTTAACAAGACAGCCGTCTGCTTACGGATGTAAGTAGACGGCTGTCTTGCTACGCTGTCAAGGTGTCGGACAAACCCATTCGCAGCCGTAATCGCCGTGGCGAGGGTGCGCTGCTGCGCGCGGAACTGGTGACCGCGGCCAGCACCCTGCTCGAAGATCTGGACGGACAGGAGGCGCTGTCCCTGCGCGCGGTGGCCCGCGCCGCCGGGATCGCCCCGCAGAGCGTGTACCTGCATTTCGCCGATCGGCGCGAACTGCTCACGGCGGTGTATCAGCTCCGCTTCGCCGAGCTGCGCGAGACGCTGGAGAGCGCCCGCGAGGCGGTGGCGAAAGATGATGCCGCCGAACGACTTTCCTCGGTCTGCCGCGCCTATGTCGACTACGGCACCGGACACCCCGGCCACTACCGCGTGCTGTTCGGCACCGCCGGTACGCCCGGCTGGGAACCCGCCGAAGGCCAGCTTCCCGGCCTGCGGACCATGCGGCTACTCATCGACGCGGCCGCCGACTGCGGCAGCGCCGACCCGGAGGCGACCGCGATCTGTCTGTGGTCCGCCATGCACGGCATGATCACCCTGCGCCAAGACCGCCCCAGCTTCCCCTGGCCGCCGCTCGACACCCTGGTCCGCACAATGGTGGACGCGCACCTCGCGGCGGCGAACTGAGCCTCGTCATCCCGGCGCGTTTATGGCCGGGATCCATACGATCAGCACGTCCACGCCGTTTGTGTGGATCCCGGCCAAAAGCATGCCGGGATGACGAGGGTGCGCCTCAGCCGGATAGCGGAGGGTGAGTTTGCGGCGTGGCGGGGTGCGAAGTCGGGTTGGGGCTGGGTGGTGTCGGTGCGGTGAGGCACGATGGAGCGCGTGACCTCGACCGACGCGACCCAGACCGGTACCTCCAGCGAGCTGCGGCCCGATGCCGAACGGCTGCTGCGTGAGCTGGCGGGGCCGGGCGCGCGATTGCGCGAGGATCAGTGGGTGGCCATCGAGGCGCTGGTGGTGCAGCGGCGGCGGGCACTGGTGGTGCAGCGCACCGGCTGGGGTAAGTCGGCGGTGTATTTCATCTCGGCCAAACTGCTGCGCGCGGCGGGACGCGGGCCGACGGTGATCGTGTCACCGCTGCTGGCGCTCATGCGCAATCAGGTCTCCGCCGCCGAACGCGCGGGAGTGGTTGCGGCGACCATCAATTCGGGCAATGTCACCGAATGGGATGAGATCCACGCCCAGGTCGCGGCGGGCGAGGTGGATGTACTGCTGGTGAGCCCGGAACGGCTCAACAACCCCGACTTCCGCGATGCGGTACTGCCCAAACTGGCCGCCGACGCCGGGCTCGTGGTGATCGACGAGGCACACTGCGTCTCGGACTGGGGGCATGACTTCCGCCCCGACTATCGCCGAATCCGCACGCTCATCGCCGATCTCGGCTCCGATGTGCCGGTGCTGGCCACCACCGCGACCGCCAATGACCGCGTGGTCACCGATGTGGCCACCCAGATCGGCACCGACACTTTGGTTTTGCGCGGCGGCCTGGACCGCGAATCGCTGCACCTGTCCGTGGTGCGCATTCCGGACGCGGTACAGCGCACCGCCTGGCTCAGCCGCAGACTGCACGAATTGCCCGGCAGCGGCATCGTTTACGCGCTCACCGTGGCCGCGGCGCACGATCTCGCCGATGTACTGAACTCCCACGGCCACAATGTCGCGGCCTACACCGGTCAGACCGACCCCGCCGAACGCGAAGCGCTCGAGGCGGCCCTGCTCGACAACAAGGTCAAGGCGCTCATCGCCACCTCCGCCCTCGGCATGGGTTTCGACAAGCCCGATCTGGGTTTCGTGGTGCACGTCGGCGCGCCCTCCTCGCCCATCTCCTACTACCAGCAGGTCGGCCGCGCGGGCCGCGGCACCGAACGCGCCGAGGTGGTGCTGCTGCCCGGGCCGGAGGATCGCCAGATCTGGAGCTACTTCGCCTCGGTGGCGTTCCCGCGCGAGCACATCGTGCGCTCGGTGCTGGCCGCGCTGAATCCCGATCGCGCGCTCTCCACGGCCGCGCTCGAACCCCTGGTGGAGCTGAATCGCTCGCGCCTGGAGATGGTGCTCAAGGTGCTCGATGTGGACGGCGCGGTGCAGCGGGTGCGCGGCGGCTGGATCGATACGGGACAGCCCTGGGAGTACGACACCGAACGCTATGAGCGCCTGAGCATCGCGCGAAATGCCGAGCAGCAGGCCATGATCGACTATCAGTCCACCGCCGAATGCCGGATGAACTTCCTGCGCCGCCAACTCGACGATCCCGGCCTGCGCGCCGACTCCCCCGGCTGCGGCCGCTGCGACAACTGCACCGGAACCAGTCAGGACACCGCAGTCGACGCCGCCGATCTGGCGGCCATCCGCACCCGCCTGGATCGCCCGGGCATCGACCTCGCGCCCCGCAAGCAGTGGCCGACAGGCATGTCGAAACTCGGAATCTCACTGTCCGGCAAGATCACTCACGGTGCCGAGACCGGCCGGGTACTCGGCCGGCTCAGCGATCTCGGCTGGGGTCAGCGCCTGCGGGCACTGCTGGACGCACCCGACGCGCCGGTTCCGGACGAGGTCTTCAAGGCCTGCACCATCGTGCTGCGCGAATGGGATTGGGCCGAACGCCCCACCGCGGTGCTGGCACTGGACTCCCCCGGCCGCCGCCTGCTCACCACCTCACTCGCCGCGCGCCTGGCGGAGATCGGCCGCCTGCGCGACCTGGGCACCCTCTACCTGCGCCCCGATCTCCCGCCGGTCTCCGCGGTCAACTCCGCACACCGCGTCGCCGCGCTCGACAATGCCTGGGAGACACCGGATCTCACCGATGTGGACGGCCCCATCCTGCTGGTCGACGCCCTGACCGATACCGGCTGGACCTTCACCATGGCCACCCGCGCCCTGCGCGCCGCCGGCGCGGACGCCGTCCTACCCTTCGCCCTGGCGACACCCTCCTAGGCGTCTTTGGCGAGCCCTCGATCCTTGAGGGTTTCGAGGGAGTCGACGTACCGGAGCATGAGCCGGGCGAAATCCAGGCGATCCGATTCGGGCCAATCGGCGGTGATGTAGTCGTATGCGTCGCGCTGATGCTTGCGGAAGCGGGTCATGAGTTCCTCGCCCTGCGGACTCAACTCCAGCACGGTGCGCCGGCCATCCTGCTGCGAGGCGGCGCGAATCAGGTAGCCCGCCTTGATGTTCTCGCTGACCATGCGACTGGCCACCGACGGATCGGTGCCGAGTAGTTCGGCGACCTTGCCGACGGTCACCTCGGCCCCCGGCTGAAGGTTGTGTTCCTGGATGAGATTCAGCACCAGGGTGCGGCTCAAATCCTTTGCGGAGATGGGGTTCTCGACCTCCAGCAGCGACGTACGGCGCAGTTTGCCGAAGGCCGGACCCACGGCATTGAGCAGGTCATCGGCGGTACGGGTGTCCTTGGCGGTCATATGCACATCGTATATCCATGCCAGATCGAAGACATGTGTTGACTTACAATTGTGTGCATGACAGCATGCATATGTACACAAGCACAGAACATCAACCCGATGGAGAACCCCATGACCACCCTCGTCACCGGCGCCCGCGGCAAGATCGGCCAGTCGCTCATCACCAAGCTGCGCGCCGCCGGACTGCCGGTCCGCGCCGCCAGCGCCGACCCGAATGCCGTATCCGTCCCCGCCGGGGTGGAGGTCGCCGAGCTCAACCTCACGGCCCCCGAAACCTTCGACGCGGCCCTGGCCGGAATCACCCAGGTGCTGCTCTACGCCGAGCCCGCCGGTATCGACGCCTTCATCACCGCCGCGCGGGCCGCCGGAGTCGAGCACATCGTGCTGGTGTCTTCCTCCGCGGTGCTGAGCCCGACCGCCACCGAAGACTCGCTCGCCGCGCACCACCTGAATGTCGAGAACGCGCTCGCCGCCTCCGATATCCCCACCACCGTGCTGCGCCCCGGCGCGTTCGCCAGCAATGCCCTCGGCTGGGCGTACTTCATCAGCAACGGCCTGCCCATCGAGCACGCCTACGCCGACGCCGCGATCGTGCCCATCCACACCGATGACATCGCCGATATCGCCTACGCCGCGCTCACCGGACACGAATTGCGCGGTGGCACATACCATGTGACCGGCGAACAGTCGCTCACCTTCCGCGCTCAGCTCGCCGCGATCTCCGAGGTGCTCGGCCGCGATATCCCGATCGTCGAGATCACCCCCGACGCCGCCCGCGCCCAACTCGCCCAGCACATGCCCGCCGCCATGGCCGATTCGCTGCTCTCGTACTGGGCTTCGACCAGCGAACGCCCGGAGCCCGTCGCCGACACCACGCACTCGCTGCTCGGCACCCCCGCACGCAGCTTCACCCAGTGGGTGCGCGAACACGCGGACGCGTTCTCCCCCAATTGATTCCGGTCTCACCACGGTGAGACCCATTCTCCCCCAAGGCATTCCAATGGCAACCTCGCCACACGCCCGGCCCGCCAACACCCCATCCACACCGCCCACCGTGAAACCGGATGCGTCACCCGTCCCACCGGCGGACCTGTCCCCCATGACAAGCCGCGCCCGCTGGGCCGTGCTCGCGGTCATCCTGTTCGCCTCGATACTCGACCTGCTCGACTCCACCATCACCAATATCGCCGCACCCACCATCGCCGCCGATCTCGGCGGCGGCACGGCCCTGATCCAATGGCTCGGCGCGGCTTACGCACTCGCCATGGGCGTGCTACTGGTGGTCGGCGGCAGACTCGGTGACAAGTTCGGCCGCCGCCGCCTGTTCCTGATCGGCATCATCGGCTTCACCCTCGCCTCGGTGGCCTGCGGGCTGGCCCTCGGACCCGCCGCGATCATCGGCTTCCGATTGCTTCAGGGCGCTTTCGGCGCACTGCTCATCCCGCAGGGCTTCGGCATTCTCGGCGCGGTCTTCCCCCGCGACGAGATCGGCAAGGCGTTCGGCGTCTTCGCACCCGCGCTGGGCCTGTCCGCCATCTGCGGCCCGATCCTGGCCGGATTCCTCATCGACGCGGACCTGCTCGAGCTCGGCTGGCGCGCCATCTTCCTGATCAATATCGTGCTCGGCACTCTCGCGACGGTGCTCGCGATCCGGCTGCTCCCCCGCGATTCCGGTGACCGCGCCGTCGTCGTCGACGGGCTCGGCTCGGCACTGCTCGCCGCCGCCATGCTCGGTGTGCTCTACGGCCTCATCGACGGACCCGCGCACGGCTGGACCGCCCGCCCGATCCTCGCGCTCACCGCCGGACTGCTGCTCTTCGGCGGGTTCTGCCTGCGCCAGCGGCAGGCCGCCGCACCGCTCATCGAACCCTCACTGCTGCGCAATCGCGGTTTCACCTCGGGCCTGCTCCTAGGCCTGATCTACTTCGCCGCCACCTCGGGCCTGCTGTATGTGCTTTCGCTGTATCTCCAGAATGTGCTGCGCCGCACACCCACACAGGCCGCGCTCGCGCTGGTCCCGCTCTCGATCGGCATCATCGTGGCCTCCATCGCCACCCACCAGCTGCTCGCACGCCTGGGCCGCACCCTCGTACTCATCGGCCTGCTGCTCACCTTGACCGGCAGCCTCATCCTGTACGCGCTCATCCACCACTACGGTTCGACGCTATCGGGCTGGGCGCTCATCGCTCCCGTGCTGCTGACCGGCCTCGGCCTCGGCGCGTGTTTCGGCACCATCTTCCGGGTAACCCTGGGCGATATCGATCCCGTCGAATCCGGCAGTGCCAGCGGCGCGCTCACCGCCGTGCAGCAACTCGCCAACAGCATCGGCGCGGCCGCTGTCACCACCGTCTACTTCCACACCACCGGTGGCGCGTCCGCCAGCCTGCTGGTCGTCGCCGCGCTAGCCCTGACCTGCTGTCTCGCCTACCGGCTGCTGCCCGAACACGCCGCCGCCGAATCACACTGAAGGACAATGATCGTCATGAGGCCCATCGGCTACTGGCTCAACCGCACCGACCGCGCCATCACCGACTATATGAACGACACGCTCGCCGAATTCGGCCTCACCCGGCTGGCCTGGCAGGTACTCAATGCCGTTCGCGACGGGAAGGACATCTCCGATATCGAGGTACGCGACGTCCTGGTCGCCAATGCCGATACCGCCGACCTGGATTCCGCCATCACCCTGACCCTCACCGACGGCTGGGTATCGCGTCCCGGCCCCGAACGCCTGGCGCTCACCGCGGACGGGCTCGAACGCCTCGGCAAGGTCGGCGAACATATCGACACCTTCCGCGAGATATCGGTCGCGGGCATCAGCGATGACGAGTACCGCACCGCCGTATCGGTCCTCGAACGCATGACCAAGAATCTCGAAGCCCGGCGGTAGGCTCGACGCATCCGCTGCCTGAAAACGGTTGGAGTCCACCATGACATCCAGTTCCGCATCAGTTCCGCCGCTCCCCCTCATCCGCGCACTCGGCTGGTTCCGGGACGGGCTGGCCGCACTGCACCGGCGGCTGGTTCCCGGGCATATCGCACTGCTCGAACTCCAGATGACCGGATTCCTCACCCAGGGCATCCACGCGGCCGCCGCACTCGGCGTCGCCGACGCGCTCGTCGACGGACCCAAACAGCCGGATGAACTGGCCCGCACGCTCGGGGTGTCCGAGGACGGGCTGCGGCGGCTCATGCGGTTGCTGATCAGCTTCGATATCTTCAGCCAGCGGCGCAATGGTTCCTACGCGCTCAATGGCATGTCGCAGGCACTGCGCAGCGATGCGGATGTCACGCTGCGCGATGTGATCCTGTTCTTCGGATCGGATTTCCACCGCAATCACTGGACGCATCTGGCGGACGCGGTGCGCACCGGACATTCGGTGGGGCCCGCGCTGGACGGGCTGCCGTTCTTCGAATACGCGGCCGCGCACCGCGATATCGGCGACATGTTCGACAAAGCCATGACCAGCATCAGCACGCTGTCCACCGAACCGCTGTTCGCCGCATACGATTTCGGGCGATTCGGAACACTGGTCGATATCGGCGCGGGACACGGCAGCCTGCTCACCGAAATCCTGCGCCGCACCGACGCGGCACGCGGCATCATCTTCGATCTACCCGACGTGGTCGCGGAACTGCCCGCACAGGTGGCGAAACTCGGCCTGGCGGAACGACTTTCGGTCGAACAGGGATCATTCTTCGAAGCCGTGCCCAAGGGCGGGGACGCGTACATTCTCAAGCACATCATTCACGACTGGTCCGATGAGGAAGCCGAACGGATTCTGCGCACCGTGCGCGCCGCCATGGAACCCGACGCCTGCCTGCTCGTCATCGAGATCGTGCTGCCCGAACATCAGCGCCCGCACGCCGGAAAATTCATCGACCTGGAAATGCTGGTCAATGCCACCGGCCGGGAACGCACCGCAGCCGAATTCCGGAATCTGCTGGCCCGCAGCGGTTTCCTGCTCACCCGCATCGTGCACACCGCGGCCCCGGACTGTGTCCTGGAAGCCCGCCCCGCACGCTGATCTCCCCCGGCGGTGATCGGCCCCCGTGCGCCGATCACCGCTGGCAGGAATACGCGTCATAGCACCGGATTGCTCGGACAACCGCCGCACCAGAGCATTCCAACACCGCGACTTCGCATCCCAACCCCGGCGCACCCAATTGCCACCGGGAGTCTCCCAGGCCTTACCCCGCAACGCGCGCCTCAATCGGGCGCGCTAGGCCGATCTTCGTTCCTGTGCGCCAAGCACATTCGCCGCGCGATCGGTCCACCCGGCCGCCATTTCCGCCAGGTCGTACCAGGCCGCGTGCACCTGCTGGTCCGAGACGCGGTCCACGGTCTTGAGCAGGTGCACCGCGCGCACGTGGGCGGCGGCCATCGCGTCGATGAGGGAGCCGAGGGATTCGGGGCGCGTCTCGCGCCGGCGGGCCCGCCTGGTCACCCACTCATCGATGAAAGTGACCGTCTGGGCGCGACGTTCGTCGATGCCGCGCGGATCCGGCGCACCCGGATCGCCGCGTTCGGCATTGCGTTCCAAATGTAGTTCGGCCAGGCCACGGGCCCAGCGGGTGACCGGATGATCATCGGTTTGGTCACCGATATGGCCGCAGAAGGCGGCCAGCAGTTCATGCCAGTCGGGCAGTAGGGGACGATGCGCGCAGCCATCGTCACGGCGAGCGAGGACATTGTCACGGCCACTCGCCCACGACAACTGCGTGTCGTCCGGTTGCGGTATGTACATACCTACCTCCACGGCGGTGCGGGCGCACCCGGCGCCGCGGGCGGTCGCCGGACCGCGAGCCCGGCGCGGCAAGGGCGGACCGCGCCGGATCCAGGCAACCGCTATCGGCGAAGGGCACATCTACGATGCGGCACCGGGTGCAACTTCCAGGATGCGCGGAAAAGCTCGCCCGCCCACTGCCCTTTCCATGGCCTTCCGATGCCCCTCGGTCGCCGCGCCGGGCGGACACGCACGGAAATGCGGTATATGGGACCGACCGGTCGGTGAAAATCGCACTACCTGGCCCGTTGTCGACGATTCCGGATCTGTGGCACAGTCGCTTTCGCACATGATCATCGGCGGGAGGGCGCGAAACTTCCCACCGCACAGGGGGTAGTGAATGACGCGCGTGGTGGGGATCGACCTGGGCACCTCGAAATCGATTGTCTGCGTGCTGGAGAACGGACGGCCCCGGATACTCGCCAATGCCCAGGGCGCGCACCACACCCCCACCGTGGTCGGCTTCAATGACGACGGTTCGGTCATCGTCGGTCAGAAGGCCGCCGACCGGGCCATTGCGCATCCCGGGCAAACCGCCGCCGGCGTACGGCGGCACCTCGGCACCGACTGGACCTTCACCGACCACGGAAGGGCCTACACCGCACCCCAAATCACGGCCTGCGTACTGCGCAAACTCAAACGCGACGCCCAGGCCGCGCTCGGCGAGGAATTCACCGACGTGGTGCTGTCCATGCCCGCCCACTACGGCGAGGCCGAGCGCCGCGCCACCGAGGAAGCCTGCGAACTCGCGGGCCTGCGGGTGCGGCGCTTCGTCGGCGAAACCAACCTGGCCGCTTTCGCATACACGCTGCACGCCCGGCCCGCCGATGAGACAACACTCGTATTGGACCTCGGCGCGGGCACATTCAGCGTCGCGCTATTCGAAATCGGCGCGGGCGTCACCGAGGTCCGGGCGATCGGCGGCGATAACGCACTCGGTGGCGATGACTGGGATCAGCGCCTGGCGGACTCGATCGTGCGACGGTTCCGAGCGAACACCGGAATCGACCTGAGCACCGATTCTCATGCGCTACAGCGAATTCGGGTGGCGGCCGAACAGGCGAAGATCGAACTGTCCAGTGCGGCGACCAGCACCGTGAACCTTCCGTACATCGCCACCGACAGCGGCGGAAATCCGATGTTTCTGTCGGAGAACATCACTCGCGCGGAATTCGCCGAACTCACCGCCGATCTACTCGACCGTTGCCGCGCCCCGATCGCGAAAGTACTCGCCGATGCGGGACTCCCGATGCGCGAGGTGAATCGGGTGGTCCTGGTCGGCGGCGCCAGTCGGATGCCCGCCTTCGTCGCACTGGTGACCGAACTCAGCGGCCGCGAGCCCTACCGAGGCATGCACCCCGACGAATCCGCCGCCATCGGCGCGGCCATTCTGACCGGTGTATTCACCGGCGCCATCCGCGACCAACTGCTGCTGGACGCGACCCCGATCAGCATCGGAATCGCTACCAGCGGAGGCAAATTCACCGATCTCGTACATCGCCACACCACCATCGCCACCACACGCGACGCATTCGTCACCACCGTGGCGGACAATCAGACCGGCATCGATCTCGAGATCTTCCAGGGCGAACACGAGATCGCGAAGCACAACCACCTCCTGGGAGTCCTGTCCCTGAGCCCGATCGCACCCGCGCGGCGCGGCACACCTCGGATCAAAGTCAATGTCAATATCGATGCCAACGGCCGAACCGTGGTCACCGCAACGGATCCCGCATCCGGGGCCGAGGAATCGCTGACAGTCATCGGTGGAGTCGAAGCGCCCGTACCACGCAACCCCTTCGTACCGCCGACCGAAGTGGAGATGCACCCGGACCAAGACACCGGAACCAGCCGGGAACGCAAGCCACAGGCCGAAAGTTCAGCGGCCGGGCCGCAGCAGACCACTCCGGGCCGGACCGCCACCATGCCATCCCGCGAGAATCCCTCGCAGCTCATCACCGCTGCGGCGGCCGAACACCTTCTGGGACAACATGTCTCGACCCATCCGCATCGTTGGTTCGGTGGGTCGCCGAAGTGGATCTACGGCATCCCGCTGGCCATTCTGGGCGTGATCGTGATCGCCAGTTTCATCACCGACGGTGCGGGCAGCGCACTCGCGGTCGCGATCCTGTTCCTCGGCGTCGCGGGGCTGGTGTGGCTGCGACAGTTCATCTCATCGCCCAAACACACCGCGGCGCGGGTGAAGTACGCGAGCAGCCAGAGCACCGGATCGCAATTCCGCGATGCGCAATTGAGCCTTTTCGAACGCGGCGCGGTGGTGCAGAGCGGTGGGCGGACGCACGTATTCCGTTGGGAGACAGTGTCGGTGATCGAGGACATCACCCGCGTCTCGCACCGCATGTACGGCTCCGAGACCGGCGTCTCCTGGACCTACCGGTATCAGCTGACCGATCCCTCCGGGGCCGACTACCTCATCACGGACCGCTTCGTCGGAGCCGAGCAGTGGGGGCCGGAGATCCGGCGGCGGGTGACGGCCGCCCAATTGCCGCTCGCCCTGGCCGCCGCCGAAACCGGGAAATCCCTGGAGTTCGGCTCGATCACCCTGAGCCACGGCGCGATTCGCGCGCACAACCGCTCGGTGCCCTGGGGTGAGGTGCAGGAGATCCGAGTCGACAAGGGCTACATAGCGATTCGCGTCGCCGGGGAGTGGCTCTCGCTCACCAAGGTGGCGGCGAACGCCATCCCGAACGTCTTCGTCTTCCTCGAACTCGCCGAACGCCTGCGCACCCTGGCACGCTGACCCTGCGATCAGACCTTGACCAGATCGTCGGCGTGCACGACCGGGCGCTGCGAATTCTCGGGCAGGTCGCCGGTGGAGCGGCCCTTCATGGATTCGAGTTCGTCACTGTCGTAGGCGGCTACGCCGCGCGCCACGATCGCGCCGTCCGGTGAGATCAGGTCGATGACGTCGCCGCCGTGAAAACGACCGGCCACCTTGGTGATCCCGGCAGCCAACAGGGAGCGGCGGCGTTCGGCCACGGCCTGCACCGCACCCGAATCGATATGCACCGCGCCGCGGCTGTCGGCGGCATGCCGGACCCAGAACTTGCGGGCCGAGAGCCGAACCGGACGGGCGGCGAAGGCGGTACCGACGGTCGCGCCCGAGAGGGCGGCGGCGGCATCGGAGGCCGCGGCGAGCAGTACGGGGACTCCGGCATCGGCGGCGAGCCGCGCGGCTTCGAGCTTCGAGGCCATCCCGCCGGTGCCCAAAGCACCACCGCTACCGGCGATCACGCCGTCCAGATCGGCGCTGCTGCGCACTTCGGGAATGAAATTGGCGGAGCCCTTGCGGGGATCGCCGTCGTAGAGACCGTCCACATCCGATAGCAGGATCAGCGCGTCCGCGCCGACCAGATGCGCCACCAACGCCGCGAGCCGATCGTTATCGCCGAACCGGATCTCTTCCGTCGCGACGGTGTCGTTCTCGTTCACCACGGCGATGGCGTGCAGCGAGCGCAGCCGGTCCAGGGTGCGCTGGGCATTGCGATGGTGCTCGCGGCGGCCGAAATCGCCCGCGCTGAGCAGCACCTGACCGACCACGCGGTCATAGCGTCCGAACGAGGTGCCCCAGGCGTGTGCCAGGGCCAGCTGACCGACGCTGGCGGCGGCCTGCTTGGTCGCCAGATCCTTGGGCCGCCTGGACAATCCGAGCGGCGCGATACCCGCGCCGATGGCCCCGGAGGACACCACGACCACATCCGAACCGGCCCGCATGCGCGCCTCGACGGCATCTGCCAGCCGGTCCAGTCGCTCGGTCTCCAGACCGCCCGCGAGGCTGGTCAGCGCCGAGGAACCGATCTTGACGACCACACTGCGCGCGGTCGCGATCGCCTGCCGGGCTTCGCTCAGCTCGGACTCGGCCCGCGTGATACTCGAACTCACCTGCGCCACACCTCAATTCGCCCGCGGTACGGTACCGCCGCCTCGAATCCCTATCACCCGCACCGGTATTCGCGCGAATCCCGGTGCGGGCCGGTACTGCTAGCCTTCGTCGTCGATCAGACCGCGGCGCGCCCGCGAGGCGTGCTTGCGCTCAGCCGCGCCGATGCGCTCGGTCTGGTCCAGGCGGGGATCCGCGCCACGACGGGTCATCATGGTCTCCACGCCGGCGGAGATCTGCGGTTCCCAGTCGAAGTAGAAATCGCCGATGGTCACCGGGGCACCGGGCTCGGCACCCAGCTTGACCAGCTCTTCCTCGACACCCAGGCGAGCCAGGCGGTCGGCCAGGTAACCCACGGCCTCCTCGTTGTCGAACTGGGTCTGCGCCACCCAGCGCTCCGGCCGCTCACCGCTGACGATGAAGCCGCCCTCGACCTCGGGATCGCGAATGACCTTGAAACCGCTGTCGCCCTTGACAATCGGGCGGATGATCGCACGCTTGGCCTCGGCCTTGGGATGCGCGTCGCGGTATTCCTTGATCAGATCCGCGAGCGCGAAGGTCAACGGCCGCAAGCCTTCCCGGCTCACCGCGGAGATCGTGAAGACGGGCCAGCCACGCTTCTTCAGCTCCGGGGTCACCATCTCGGCGAGCTCGGCGGCATCGGGCACATCGGCCTTGTTCAGGATGACCACGCGCGGCCGGTCCGCCAGATCGCCCAGTCCCTCATCGCCCTTGAGCGCGGGCTGGTACGCGGCGAGCTCGGCCTCGAGCGCGTCGATATCGGAGATCGGATCACGACCCGGATCCAGCGTCGCGCAGTCGACCACGTGCGCCAGCACGGCGCAGCGCTCCAGATGGCGCAGGAAGTCCAGGCCCAGACCGCGGCCCTCGCTCGCGCCCGGAATCAGACCCGGCACATCGGCGACGGTGTAACTCGTCTCACCCGCGAGCACCACACCGAGATTCGGCACCAGCGTGGTGAACGGGTAATCGGCGATCTTCGGCTTGGCCGCCGACAACACCGACACCAGCGAGGACTTACCGGCCGACGGGAAGCCCACCAGGCCCACATCCGCCACCGACTTGAGCTCCAGGACCAGCTCGCGCTCCTGGCCGTCCTCACCGAGCAGCGCGAAACCGGGGGCCTTGCGCGCCTTGGACACCAGCGCGGCATTGCCGAGCCCGCCGCGGCCGCCACGCGCGGCGATGAACTGGGTGCCGACGCCGACCATATCGGCCAGCACCTCACCGTCGGTGCTCATCACGACGGTGCCGTCCGGCACCTTCAGCAGCAGGCCCTCACCGCGCTTACCGCTGCGGTCATTGCCCTCGCCCGGCTTACCGTTGCCGCCCTTGGCATGCGGGTGGAAGTGGAAGTCCAACAGGGTGTGGACGTTACCGTCGACCTCGAGGATCACATCCCCGCCATTGCCGCCGTTACCGCCGTCGGGTCCACCCAACGGCATGAACTTCTCGCGGCGCACCGAGGAACAGCCGTGCCCACCCTTGCCCGCACGCACGTGCAGTACGACACGGTCGATGAATTTGGACATATCGGTGATCATCCTCCTTCAGGACAGTCGTCTTGCGATCGCACGGCCGGAGCGGCACGTGTCATGGCGAACTATGTAAAAACAGCAAAACGGGCCAGGGCTATTTCAAACCCTGACCCGTGTCGCGAAGTGCGTGTGGATTAGCTCCGAGACGGCGTCAGGCCGACACCGGCTCCGGAACCACGATGTTGATGGTCTTGCGACCACGCTTGGTGCCGAACTGCACCGAGCCCGCCGCCAGGGCGAACAGGGTGTCGTCGCCGCCACGGCCGACGTTCACGCCGGGGTGGAAGTGCGTGCCGCGCTGGCGAACCAGGATCTCACCGGACTTGACGACCTGGCCGCCGAAACGCTTGACGCCGAGCCGCTGGGCATTCGAATCGCGACCATTGCGCGAGCTGGATGCACCCTTCTTATGTGCCATTTCAAACTCCTCGTGCCGGGGTGACGAACCCCAAGTCGGATTACTTGATGCCGGTGACCTTCAGGACCGTCAGCTTCTGACGGTGGCCCTGACGCTTGTGGTAGCCGGTCTTGTTCTTGAACTTGTGGATGCGGATCTTCGGGCCCTTGGTCTGTTCGACGACCTCGGCGGACACGGAAACCTTCGCCAGCTTGTCAGCATCGGTGGTCAGCTCGGCGCCATCAACCAGCAGCACCGGCGCCAGCGACACGGAAGTGCCCGGCAGACCCTCGATCTTCTCGACCTTCACCAGGTCACCAACCGCGACCTTGTACTGCTTTCCGCCGGTCTTGACGATTGCGTACGTTGCCATCGGTCGGCTGCCCTTCTTCCTGTAGTACTACACGGCTGATCCTCCGGCTTTGCACCGGAAACCGCCGAATGACTGGTCTGGTAATCACCGCCGCCTCGGGCCTGTGGTTCACATTTGAACCGGACCCTCGTACACACAGCGCATTTGCTGAATCATGCTGCACAGCAGAGCGCTGTCGCCGGGGGCAGCGACTGTCCAAGACTACAGGACCGGCCCGAGCGGTCCAAACCGGGGGTTCCGCGCCCGTGAACGGCGAGGAAACCGGCCTGGCCTGGGGGTCTGGCGTACGCCGTCACACCCTTCGGATCGGCCGTGCGGGGCCCTGGAACGAGGGTGGCCCCGCCGTAGCAACGGCGGGGCCACCCGGTGTCAGAGCTCCGGGGTCAGTTCTCGCCCTCCGGGGCGCCCGCGGGGCGTCCGGCGGCGCGACGACGCGGGCGGGCCCGCGGTGCCACCTCCGCCGGGGCCAGATCCGCGAGGGACAGGCTCGGCGTCTGCGGCTGATCCGCGCTGGAGAGCACGAATACCGCGCCCTCGCTGGCGGAGGCCGGTGCGGTGACCGCACGCGCCACCCGGCGGCGTCCGGCCCGGCGACCGGGCTCGGCCGTAACCTTCTCGGTCACCTCCGGTGCGGCGACTGCCAGCTTCGGCTCGACGACCGGCTTCGGCTCGGCGACCACCGGATCCGCGGCGACCGAGACGGATGCGGCGGCCTGCGCCTGCTCCACCAGCACCGCGGCTTCGGCGGCGGCCTCGATGGCCTCCTCCTCGACCACCGCGTCCGCGGCGGAGGTCAGCACCTCGGATTCGACTGCGCGCGAAGCGGAATCGACCGAATGCGCGGCGGTGCCATTGGTCGAGGCCTTGACCGCGTCCGCCGAACCGGCGGTCTGCGCGGCGGCCTCGGCCACCGCTTCCGCACCGGCTACCGCGGCATCGGCCAAAGCCTGCTGCGCGTAAGCGACCTCATCGGCGACATCGTGCTGTTCGTCGTCGTGACCCTCGACGTGATGCGGATCATCGTCGTGGTGCGAGGCCATGGCGAGCGCGACCGGATGAGCGCGCTTGGCGGCGGCCTTCTCCTTGTTCTCGCGCGGCTCCTCGACGACCACCGGGGCGGCCTCGACAACGGCCGGAGCCTCCGGGGCCGCGTTGCCGCGGTCCTTGCGACGACGACGCGAACCCTCGCGACGACCAACGCCCTCCTCGGCCGGAGCCGATTCGACCGGGTAGTTGTGCACGATCAGACCGCGGCCGTGGCAGTGCTCACAGGTGGTGGAGAACGCCTCGACCAGGCCGGTGCCCAGCTTCTTACGGGTCATCTGGACCAGGCCCAGCGAGGTGACCTCGGAGACCTGATGACGCGTGCGATCGCGGCCCAGGGCCTCGGTCAGCCTGCGCAGCACCAGATCCCGGTTCGACTCGAGCACCATATCGATGAAGTCGACGACGATCATGCCGCCGATATCGCGCAACCGCATCTGGCGCACGATCTCCTCGGCCGCCTCCAGATTGTTGCGGGTGACGGTCTCTTCCAGGTTCGAGCCGCCCGCACCGGTGAACTTGCCGGTGTTGACGTCGACCACGGTCATGGCCTCGGTGCGGTCGATCACCAGGGTGCCTCCCGAGGGCAGCCACACCTTGCGATCGAGGGCCTTGGCCAGCTGCTCGTCGATGCGCAGGCTGCCGAACACGTCGACATTCTGGTGCTCGTACTTCTCCACGCGGACAAGCAGATCCGGGGCGACGGTGCGGACGTAGTTCTCCACCGTGGTCCAGGCGCGGTCGCCCTCGATAATCAACTTGGAGAAGTCCTCGTTGAACAGATCGCGAACCACCTTGACCAGCAGATCGGGCTCTTCGTACAGCGTCTTGGGCGTACCGGAGCCGCCCTTGGACTGCTCTTCGATGGTGCGCCAGGTCTGCTGCAGCCGCTCCACGTCGCGCGCCAGCTCGGGCTCGCTGACACCCTCGGACGCGGTGCGGATGATGACACCGGCGTCCTGCGGGACGATATCGCGCAGGATCTCCTTGAGCCGCTTGCGCTCGGTATCGGGCAGCTTGCGCGAGATACCGGTGGAGGTGCCACCCGGCACGTACACCAGGAAGCGACCGGCCAGGCTGATCTGCGTGGTCAGGCGAGCGCCCTTATGGCCCACCGGATCCTTGGAGACCTGCACCAGCACGGTGTCTCCGGGCTTGAGCGCCTGTTCGATCTTGCGCTCGCGACCGCCGAGACCGGCGGCCTCCCAGTTCACCTCGCCCGCGTACAGCACGCCATTGCGGCCGCGGCCGATATCGACGAACGCCGCCTCCATGGACGGCAGCACGTTCTGCACCTTGCCCAGGTAGACATTGCCCACCATGGACGCGGAACCGGTGCTGGTCACGAAGTGCTCGACCAGCACGCCGTCCTCGAGCACCGCGACCTGCGTGGTGGAACTCGGATGATCGGGGAAGTGCTTGTCGCGCACCACCATTACCCGGTCCACCGATTCGCGGCGGGCCAGGAATTCGGATTCGGTCAGGATGGGCGGGCGACGGCGACCGGCCTCGCGACCGTCCCGGCGACGCTGACGCTTGGCCTCCAGGCGGGTCGAACCGCTGATGCCCTGCACCTCGTCGACATCCTTGGTGGCGGCGGCGCGGCGCTTGCTGCGCGGCTCCCGCTCGTGCACCACGGTGTTCGGCGGATCGTCGTCCGCGGCCTCGGGCTCGTTATCGGTGTCCTCGCCACCCTTGCGGCGACGACGGCGACGGCGACGACGGCTGCTCGAGCCCTCGGGCACGGCCGAATCGTCCTCGTCCTCGGAGTCCTCGGCGTCGGCCTCGGCATCGGCGCGGATCTGATCCTCGATCTCGGGATCGATCTCGCCATCGGCGTCATCGGGATGCTGTTCGCCGCGACCCCGGCCGCGACCACGACGACCGCGACGGCGACGCCGGGAAGCACCGTCACCGCGCTCCTGGCGGGTGCCGTCGTCCTCCCAGTCCTGCTCATCGTCGCCCTCGTCGGATGCGGTCTCCTCGGTGACCTTCTCCTCGGCGACCTTGGTCTCGACCCGGACCTTCTCCTCCGCGCGGGGCCGGTCCTCGCGGACCTTCTCCTCACGCGGCTTGTCCTCGCGGGGCTTGTCTTCGCGCGGCTTGTCCTCGACCTTGGGCTTGCGCTCGGACCGCAGTTTGCGGCGGGTTTCCTCGGCGGCGGCGAGATCCGGCGACAGGAACAGCGGCGCGGCCACGGGCGCGGACGGCTGATAGACCACCGGATCCTCGACCGGCAGCTCGGGCTGCTGGAAGGGACTGGTGAAAAGTTTGGGGGCACGCTTGCGCGTGGGTGCGGCCTGGACGGGTTCGGCGATCTCGGGCTGGGAGATCGCGGCCTCGGCGGCTTCCACCTCTTCGGCGGCCAATTCGTCGGCGGCCAGCTCATCACCGGCGATGATGGCGGCGTCGACGGTGGCGGGCGGTTCGACCGAGCGCGGACCGAAGGCGTCGCGGACGGTTTCGGCGACCGTGCGGTCCAGACTCGATTGCGGGCTGCGCGCCTGCGCGCCCATCTCGGTCAGGTGGGCCAGGATACGTTTGCTGGTGGTTCCCAGCAGCTTCGCCAGTGCGTGCACTCGGATCCGTTCCGGCAACTGTTCGGCGGCCGGGAGGGTGTCCGCGGCCTCCCCGTCGGCGTTCACCTGTGTTGCTTCGTGCGGCTCTTTTTCGGCCACGAAATCTCCTTGGGCCCCCGGGCGCGTCCCTCCGAAGAGTGACAGAGTGACGCGGCCGACGCGGGGGCACTGTCTTCGCCTCGCGTCCTGCGGGCGCGAGATCAATGGTCTGCGCGCCGCGTGCCCGTTATCACCTTGTATTCGTCGTTCGGGCTAACTGGTCACGTGGCGCCTGGGTGTGGTTTGGCTCAACTCCACGTCACGAGCGTTCATCCAGCGTGCCTAGCCGACAACCGAGTCTTTGAAGCCGTCGGCGGCAGCGATGATCGTCCGTCGTGCCGTGGTGTCAATCAGAGGTGGCCAGCACCCACCGCACATGGCGGGCAGGGACCACTTCCGATGCCAGTATCCCACACTGCGCCGCTGCCCCCGCAGCGGCGCACGAGAGTCCCGGGAGTCGGGACCGGTTCAGAGGGTGAATTCGGGGAACCAGAGCGCGATTTCCCGCTTGGCGGATTCGGGCGCGTCCGAGCCGTGCACCAGGTTGTACTGGGTCTCCAGGGCGTAGTCGCCGCGGATGCTGCCGGTGGCGGCCTTCTCGACCGGATCGGTGCCGCCGGCGAGCTGACGGAAGGCGGCGATGGCCCGGGGGCCTTCGAGCACGGCCGCGACGACCGGGCCGGAGGTGATGAATTCGATCAGCGAGCCGAAGAACGGCTTCTCGCGGTGCTCGGCGTAGTGCGCGACGGCGATCTCCTCGGAGACGATCACCTGCTTCAGCGCCGCGATCTTCAGACCCTTGCGCTCGATGCGGGTGATGATCTCCCCGATCAGGCCGCGGGCCACGCCGTCGGGCTTGATGAGTACCAAAGTCTGCTCAGTCACGCCGCAAAGGGTATATGGCTTTTACCAGGGAGAAAATTCATGCGGGAAAAGCGACCGGATTCAGGCTTCGGACACGCGCTGGCTCGGCAGCAACCCCCCGGCGATTCGTTTTCGCACATCGGCGCGCAGGAACAGGATGAAGAGCCAGACCGCGGCGAAGACCACGCCGATGACCAGGATCGATAGGTGGATGAAGCCGCCCGCGAGCAGGGCCGCCTGGGTGGCCAGATTGAAGGACATGGCCCAGGGGCGGCGCTGGACGCCCGCGCCGAGGAACATGAGCACAGCCAGGCCCACGAGGTAGAGGACGGACCACCATTTGAGGCCGCCGCCGACCACACCGACCACCGGTAGTGCCAGCAGGACGGTGATGGCCTCGAGGACGAGGGTTCCGGCCATGACGCCGCGGAAGCCCTTCCACGGGTCGGTGCTGGGCTCCGGCACGCCCTCGGGCGCCACGTCACTCATGCGGGGTCCTTTCCGAACAGTGAGCGAGCCGAACCGGCGGTGACCACCGATCCGGTGACCACGATGCCCGCTCCCGAGACCAGTTCGCCACTCTCGCCCTCTTCGGCCAGGGCGATGGCGGTTTCGATGGCGTCGGCCAGATCGTTGGCGACGGCCACTCGCTCATCGCCGAAGCGCTGGACGGCAAGGTTGGCCAGATCGTCGACGGGAAGGGCGCGGGGAGAACCGTTCTCGGTGACGACGATTTCGTCGAAGATCGGTTCCAGGGCGTCCAGGATGCCGCCGGCGTCCTTGTCACCGAGCACCGCGATCACGCCGACCAGCTTGCGGAAGTCGAATTCGCTGGTGAGCGTTGCCGCGAGAGCCTGTGCGCCGTGCGGATTGTGCGCGGCGTCGATGAAGATGGTGGGCGCGCTGCGCATGCGTTCCATCCGGCCCGGACTGGCGACCGAGGCGAATCCCGCTCGGACAGCGTCGATATCGAGCTGGCGGGACGCGCCCGCACCGAAGAACGCCTCGACCGCGGCCAGCGCCAGGGCCGCGTTCTTGGCCTGATGCTCACCGTGCAGCGGCAGGAAGATGTCGTCGTAGACACCGCCCAGGCCCTGGAGTTCGAGCACCTGGCCGCCGATGGCGACGCGGCGCGCGAGCAACCGGAATTCCGATCCTTCGCGGGCGACGGCCGCGTCCATCTCGACGGCGCGGCGCAGCAGCACTTCCATGACCTCGGGCTGCTGTTCGGCGATGACGGCGACGGTATCGCGCGGCACCAGCTCATCGGCCGGGGCCTTCTTGATGATTCCGGCCTTCTCCCCCGCGATGGAGGTGAGGTCCGGGCCCAGGAAGTCGGTGTGGTCCAAGCCGATCGGGGTGATGACTGCGACCTGCCCGTCGATCACATTGGTGGCGTCCCAGGTGCCGCCCATTCCGGTCTCGACGACCGCGACGTCCACCGGCGCTTCGGCGAAGGCCGCGTAGGCCATTCCGGTGAGCACCTCGAACTTGCTCATGGCCGGACCGCCCGCCGCCGCGGACTGCTTGTCGATCATCTCGAGATACGGCAGCAGTTCGCGGTACAGCTCGACGTAGCGCCCGGGCGGGATGGGCGCGTTGTCGATGGCGATGCGCTCGGTGGCCAGTTGCAGGTGCGGGCTGGTGATGCGGCCGGTGCGCCGGTGCAGGGCGGTGAGCAGCGCGTCGATCATGCGGGTGACCGAGGTCTTGCCATTGGTGCCCGCGATATGGATTGCGGGATAACCGTTTTGCGGTGAGCCCAGCAGATCCATCAGGGTGGAGATGCGGGTGAGCGAGGGCTCGATCTTGGTTTCCGGCCAGCGCTTGTCGAGTTCGGCCTCGACCAGCGCCATTTCGGCCAGGTCCACCGGGGAGGTGGTTATCGGGCCTTCGACGTACTGGCGTTCGGGCTCGCCGTTCACTTGCCCTCCCCCAGTTTGGCGATCTCGGTGAGCCGCGCGCCGATGCGCTCGACCTCGGACTGCGCGATCTCCTTGCGCGCCTTGATCTTCGCGACCACATCGTCGGGCGCCTTGGCCAGGAAGCCCTCGTTGCCGAGCTTGGCCGTGGTGGTGGCCAGATCCTTCTGGGCGGCGGCGAGATCCTTTTCGAGGCGGCGTGCCTCGGCGACCAGGTCGACGGTCCCGGAGGTGTCGATCTCGACGGTGACGGTGGCACCGCTCAGGCGCACCTCGACCGAGGCGGTGGCGGCGAAGTCGTCGCCGGGCGCGGTGAGGCGGGCCAGGTTGGTGACCTCGGCCTGCTGTGCCAGCAGATCCGCGCCGTCCAGGCCGATGAGCTTGGCCGAGACCTTCTGGCTGTCGGACAGGCCCTGATCGCTGCGGAAGCGGCGGATCTCGGTGATGAGGCGCTGCGCGTCGGCGATGCGGGTGGCCGAAACCTGGTCCGCGGCAATGCCGGTGGCCTGCGGCCAGCTGGCCACCACCACCGATTCGCCGCCGGTGAGCGCGAGCCACAGCTGTTCGGTGACGAACGGGATGGCCGGATGCAGCAGGCGCAGCACCGCATCGAGCACATTGCCGAGCACGGTGCGGGTGCTGGCGGCGCGCTCCTCGGATTCGGCGAACTGCACCTTGGCCAATTCCAGGTACCAGCTGCAGAATTCGTCCCAGGCGAAGTGGTAGAGCGCTTCGCAGGCCTTGCCGAATTCGTAGCGGTCGAAGCTGGCGTCGACTTCGGCGCGCACCTCGTCGAGGCGGTCCAGGATCCAGCGGTCGGTATCGGTGAGTGTGTCGCGGGCGGGCAGCTCGCCCGGCTGCGCGCCGTTCATGAGCGCGAACTTGGTGGCGTTGAACAGTTTGGTGACGAAGCTGCGCGAGGCGGTCACGTGCGAGGTGCCCACGGACAGGTCGCCGCCGGGCTGTGCGCCGCGCGCGAGGGTGAATCGGGTTGCGTCCGCGCCGTATTCGTCGATCCAGTCCAGCGGGTCGATGCCGTTGCCGCGCGACTTGGACATCTTCTTGCCGTGTTCGTCGCGCACCAGGCCGTGCAGGAACACGTCCTGGAAGGGGACCTGCTTCTGGTCGGCGGGCTTGCCGGTGGTGAGCACCTCGTCCTCGGCGACGTACATGCCGAACATCATCATTCGGGCGACCCAGAAGAACAGGATGTCGTAGCCGGTGACGAGCACGCTGGTGGGATAGAACTTCTCGAGTTCGGCGGTGGAGTCCGGCCAGCCCATGGTGGAGAAGGGCCACAGGCCCGAGGAGAACCAGGTGTCGAGCACGTCCGGGTCCTGCACGTAGCCCTCGGGGGCCTGCTCGTCCGGGCCGACGCAGACGATCTCACCGGCGGGGCCGTACCAGATCGGGATGCGGTGACCCCACCACAGCTGCCGGGAGATGTTCCAGTCGTGCATATTGTCGACCCAGTCGAACCAGCGCGGTTCCTGGCTGGCGGGGTGGATCTTCACATCGCCGTTGCGCACGGCGTCACCGGCGGCCTTGGCGATGCCCTCGACCTTGACCCACCACTGCATGGACAGGCGCGGTTCGATGGGTTCGCCGGAGCGCTCGGAGTGGCCGACCTGATGCTTGTACGGGTACTTGCGCCCGACGACGCGACCCTCGGCCTCGAGGCGCTCGCGGATCTTGAGCCGGGCTTCGAAGCGGTCCATACCGTCGAATTCGGTTCCGCTGTCGGCGATCTTGCCGGTCTTGTCCATGATGGTCGGCATGGGCAGGTTGTGCCGCAGGCCGAGCTCGAAGTCATTGGGGTCGTGCGCGGGGGTGATCTTGACTGCGCCGGAACCGAATTCGGGGTCGACGTAATCGTCGGCGACGATCGGGATCTGGCGGCCGGTGATGGGGTGGTAGACGGTGGTGCCGATGAGCGCCTTGTACCGCTCGTCATCCGGGTGCACCGCGACCGCGGTATCGCCGAGCATGGTCTCCACTCGGGTGGTGGCCACGATCACATGCGGTTCATTGTCATCGAGCGAACCGTAGCGCAGCGACACCAGTTCGCCGTCGACCTCCTTGTGGTCGACCTCGAGGTCGGAGATACCGGTCTCGAGCACCGGCGACCAGTTCACCAGGCGTTCGGCGCGGTAGATCAGGCCCGCGTCGTAGAGGCGCTTGAAGATGGTCTGCACGGCGCGGGAGAGCCCGTCGTCCATGGTGAAGCGGTCGCGGCTCCAGTCGACGCCGTCGCCGAGGCGGCGCATCTGGCCCTGGATCGCGCCGCCGGATTCGCGCTTCCAATCCCAGACCTTGTCGATGAAGAGTTCGCGGCCGAAGTCTTCCTTGGTCTTACCGTCGACGGCGAGCTGCTTCTCCACCACGGACTGGGTGGCGATACCGGCGTGATCCATACCGGGCAGCCACAGCACCTCATATCCCTGCATGCGCTTGCGGCGGGTGAGCAGGTCCATCAGGGTGTGGTCGAGGGCGTGGCCCATGTGCAGGGTGCCGGTCACGTTCGGCGGGGGCAGCACGATCGAGTAGGCGGGCTTGGCGCTGCTCGCGTCGGCGGCGAAGTAACCAGCGGCTACCCAGCGCTCGTACAGGTCGGCCTCTACCTCACTGGGGTTCCAGCTTTTGGGGAGGGCATCGGCACGATTACGCGGGTTCTCAGAGGCTGTGCTGGTCACCGTGCGATTCTAATTGAGGGCCCGGCAGGGCTTGACAGCGCCGCTGTGTGGCGTCGCGGCTCGGCCGGGCGAGGTGCACGACCCCGGACAGCCGAAGGGCGAGACCTTCGGCGGATGAGGGACACCGAAGGCCTCGCCTTCGAGAGCAAGCCTACCGCCGTTTCGGCGACGACCCCGGATTCCATAAGCAATTCTCAGGTTCTGCGCCAAATGGGCCAGGGTAGGCCACAATTCGTTGCAACTGCGTTGCGTGCGCCGCATGGCCTTCGCTACCCGCAGGGATGCTGCGTACGCGGGCGGGGTGTTTCGGGGCAAGACCCGAATATCACTGGCGGCCAGCGGTTTTCGCACGTCAGCGGACTCGTGTGACTGCATTACATTTCACACTCGGAGTCGGGGTTACCGGTGGTGCCGCTGTCGTAAGGTCCGAAGATGCCGTTCGTAGCTCGCGGGGGAGCGAAGATCCATTACACCGATACGGGAGGGAACGGACCGCCGGTCCTGCTGGGGCACAGCTTCTTCATGGACCAGGAGAGCTTCGCGCCGCAGCAGCGCGCACTCGCACCGCACTATCGCGTGGTCTGCGTGGACTCACGCGGGCACGGTCTTTCCGAAGACGACGGAACACCATTCAGCTATTGGGATCTGGCGCGCGACACCTGGGCGGTGGCCGATCGACTCGGCATCGAGCGCGCGGTGATCGGCGGGGTCGGGCACGGGGCGTTCACCGCGGTCCGGATGGCACTGCTGGCCCGGCCGCGATCACGGGGAGTGATCGCGATCGGTTCCACCGCCGATGCCATGCCCGCGCGCCGCAAACCCGGATACCGCGAGGTACTGGACGCCTGGGCGGGCAGCGCGCCGCTGACCCCGATCATCAAGATGGTGTCCGCGCTGACCGTCGGCGGCACCGATGACGATAAACAGCCGTGGCGCGACAAATGGGCGGCGGGTGATCGCACCCGGCTGCGACTCTCGGCCGAATGCCTGATCAACCGGGATTCGGTGCTGCCGCTGCTCGGCGAGATCACCTGTCCCGCATTGGTATTGCGCGGGGTCGGCGATCAGACCGCCGATGCGGAGGAGGTGGCGCGGATGGCGCGATCGTTCGGCGTGCCGACCACGGTGCACACCATCGCCGGGGCCGCCATGTCCCCCAACCTCACCCACGCCGACGAGGTGAACGCGCTGGTGCGCGCCTTCCTCGACGGGTTGCCGGAGTAGGCACACGATATTCGCGCCACTGCTCAGGCCGCGCCGACCAGGCCGATGAAGAGCTGGTGCGCGAATTGCGGTGTGGTGCTGCGGTATCGCTGCACGATGACGTCGAATACGGTGGCGGTATCGGGATTTCGCAGCCGGAACTGGGATTCGGGGCGACCGATGCGCACATGCGCGTCCTCCCAGAGGCGGCGGAAGTCCGCGTGTTCGCCGAGTTCGCCAAGCAGCGCCTCGATTTCGTCCGGATCGGCGGCATCGGCGGCGTAGGCGCGGAAGCGGCCGACCATGAGCCGGGCCTCCTGCTCCCACTCCTCTATCACTATGCGGGCGCGCGGATCGGTGAACAGCCAGCGCAGTACGTGCCCGCCCCGGCCCAGACCCGGGAACGCCGCGTCGAACGCGCTGTTGCAGTCGACCACGTACCAGCCCTCGTCGAGTGCGGCGGCCAGATGCGGCAGTAGTGCGTCCAGCGTGGTGCGCACGGTGCTCGCGGCGATGCTGTTCGGCCGCAATGACTCCGGTATCGGCGGGGTGGGACGCTGCTGCGCCAGGTGATAGAGGTGCACGCGTTCGGCCGAATCCAGGCAGAGCACATTCGCGATCGAATCCAGAATGGCCGGACCGGGATTGAGCGCCTCACCCTGTTCGATCTTGGCGATATAGCCGAGGCTGGCGTGGGTGGCCTCGGCGAGCTGTTTGCGGGTCAGCCCGGCCGGATGGTTGGAGGTGGGGCCGCTGCGCCGCTCCCGGACGAATTCGGCGAGGGTCGGCGCACGCAGCAGTTCCCCTGCCGTCAGCGCGATGTCATTGTCGGACAACGGTTCTCCGCTCAGCTCTACCGGCCCCCGAATCGCACCCTACCGGGCGGCGCGGCCCTCCCCCAGCCCGTGCGGGCCGGCGCGCTACCCCTGTCGGTGGCACCGGGACAAGCGGGTGTCCCGACGAGTGGTACCGCCGTACCGGGCAGATCCTGACTGGGGCATCCCAGCGGTTGCCGCGCCCGCGACCGCGCGTCGATATTTGCCTGCGGGGCAGCAGCGAGACCGGGCAGGAGCTAAACCATGGGCATCACCACGCGCACCATTTCGATCGGCGCGGAATCCTATCCGTATTCGTTCGGCGAGGATTGCCTCACCGACATAGCGGACGGCATAGCCGACATGCGAGCCGACACACTCATTTTCGTCACCGACGATACGGTGCTGGGCTTATACGGGCCGATTATGGAAAGGCTCTCCGGCGATACCCCGGCGATCGTGCTGAGTCATCGGGCGGGTGAATCCATGAAGACGCTGACCTGTCTCACCGATCATCTGGAGCGGGCGTTGCGCGCGGGTGCGACCCGCCGTTCGGCGGTGGTGGCCTTCGGCGGCGGGATCCCCGGGAATTTGGCCGGGTTGATGGCGAATCTGCTGTTCCGGGGCGTGCGCCTGGTGCATGTGCCGACCACGACCATCGCTGCCATGGATTCGGTGCTCTCGCTCAAGCAGGCGATCAACAGTCCGGTGGGCAAGAATCACCTGGGCACCTACTATGCGCCGACGGCGGTGTACACCGATGTGCGATTCTTCGCGAGCCTGCCGTCGGACGAATTGCGTTCCGGCTATTGCGAAATGGCGAAGAATTGCCTGGCCATTCGACCAGCCGCGCTGGAACGGCTGCGGGAGATCATCGCCGCCGGCGAATTGGCCGCGCCCGCGGCGCTCACCTGGTTGCTGGAGGCCAGCATCGAGGCCAAATCCGCTGTGACGCGGACCGATACCCAGGAACGACGATCCGGTCTGGTGCTGGAATACGGTCACACCGTCGGGCACGCCATCGAAATCTGTGATCACCGGGTGCGCGGATCCGCCGGTATCGCGCACGGCACGGCGATAGCGGTGGGAATGCTGGTGGCCGCGCATATTTCGCACGCGCGGGGCTGGCTCACCGATGACGAGGTGAGCGCGCACTACGAGATCATTACCGGACTCGGCGTGGAACCGTGTCTGCCGCCGTCGGTTTCGGTGGCCGATGTGCTCGCGGTGGTGCGGGACGACAACAAGAAGGGCTATCTGGAGGCGAGGCCGGAGTCGCTGCCGTTCGTGCTGCTGCGTGGGCTGGGCAGGCCCGCCATGACCGGTGAGCTTCCGCTGGTTCATGTTTCGGTGCCCGAGATCCGGGAGGCGCTCGATGTGATCGCTCGGCCCGCTCCCGCCGCGTCGATGGCCGGAACGCGGCTGGCGGCCGCCGGGACCGCACCGAGCTATGAGCATGCCCCTCGCGCACCGCGTCGGGACGTCTGATCATGCTCGCGATTCACGGTGGCGCACCGGTACGCGGTGCACGGGACTGGCCGGTGTGGCCGCAGTACGACGTCCGCACGGAGACGGAATTGCTTGCCGCGCTGCGCTCCTCGCGCTGGTCGGTGAGCTGGTACGCACCCGAGGGCGGCAAATCCCGGGAGCGGCTGTTCGGGGAGGCGTTCGCTCGCTACAACGGCGCGGCCTACGGGGTCAGCGTCGATCATGGCTCCAGCGCGTTGGTCATCGCGCTGGAGGCGCTGGGCGTCGGGCCCGGGGACGAGGTCATCGTGCCCGCGCTGACCTGGGTGGCCCCGGCCACGGCGGTATTGCGGGTCGGCGCGCTGCCGGTGCTGGTGGATGTGGATCCCGAATCCGGTTGTCTGGCACTCGATCAGGTGCGGGCCGGATGGTCCGCGCGCACCCGGGCGGTGATAGCGGTGCATCTGGCGTGCACGGTCGCGCCGATCGCGGAATTGACCGAGTTGGCGCGGGCGGCCGGAGTGGCGCTCATCGAGGATTGCTCGCAATCGCACGGAGCACGCTGGGACGGGCGCGCGGTCGGCACCTTCGGCGATATCGGGGTATTCAGTCTCGGCGCGGCCAAATCCCTCGCGGCGGGCGAGGCCGGGGCCGCCATCACCGACGATCCCGAGCTGTATCGGCGAATGCTCATGCTGCGCGCGGATTCTCGCGCATACACCGAGTCAGCCCCCGCGCCCGGCGAATACGAACTGGTCGAACTCGGCGAGATCATGGGCGGCAACTACTGCATGTCCGAACTGACCGCCGGGATACTGCTGGATCAGCTACCGCGACTCGACGACCAGCACGCACGGCGTGAGATTCGGGCGCGACAGCTCGAGGACGGCCTGGCCCGGATATCCGGTCTCTCCTCGATTCCCGTTCCCGCCCAGGTGGATCGACGTGCGATCTACGAATACGGCATCCGATTCGAGCCGGGCGCGTTCGGCGCGGCATCGGTCGAGCAGGTCGCGGCGGCGCTCTCCGCCGAGCTGGGCACCAGGGTCTATCCGCCACGGGTACCGCTGCCGAGCGGCACTCTGCTTCGGCCACAGACCAAACCGCGTTTCTCCCGGCTCTGGGACGCGGTCCGCGCCACCGGCCGTGACTTTTCCGGCGCGCACCACTACCGCGATCACACCCTGCTCATGCATCACAGCGTCCTGCTCGGTGAGCGCGGCGATATCGACGACATTCTCACCGCTCTGGCGAAGGTCCGCGCGTCGGCGGAATCACTGTCGGATGCGGATTCACCCGCACTGAAAGGCATTTCGGCATGACGCTCTCCGACCCACCGCTCTCCGAGGTCCCGGCACCGGGTTGTCCGGTAACCGGGATGAGCGCGACTCGCACACCGATCGGGGATCCGGCCTGGCTGGCCACCGGGTATCACCTGGTGCGGGAGTTGTTCACCGAGCCGAATCTGGGGCGGTCGCATCCGAATCCCGACACCGCCGCGCGGATGGGGGAATCCGCGTTCTTCGGTGGCCCGGTGGGCGACTTCACCAGTGAGCGGGCCGATCACCTGCGGATGAAATCCATTCTGCAGCCGCATTTCTCGGTGCGCAGGATGCGGGAGTTCCAGCCGCGGGTGGAGGCCATCACGACCCGACTGCTCGATGAGATGGCGGCGCGGGGGTCCGAGGCGGATCTGCATACCGCGCTGGCGCTACCGCTGCCGCTGCTGGTGATCTGCGAATTGCTGGGGGTGCCCTATGAGGATCGGGATCGGTTCCGGGAGTGGGTGACCGCGGTCGGCGATGTGCGGGATCGGTCGAAGGTGGAGTGGGGTGTCGCCGAACTCTTCGAGTACTGCCGCCGGTCGGTGGCGCGCAAGCGGCGCGATCCGGGCGATGACGTCACCTCGCGATTGTGCGCCGATCCGGAGTTGACCGAGCAGGAGATCGCCACCTTCGCGATGATGCTGCTGTTCGCCGGACATGAGACCTCGGTGGTGCATATCGGCGTCGGAGTGCTCATGCTGCTGGCCGATCCGGAGCTGTGGCGCACCCTGCACGAACATCCGGAACTGTTGCCCACCGCCACCGAGGAACTGCTGCGCGCCTGCGAGCCGACGAACCTGCCGCGTTATGCCCGTACGGATCTGGAGATCGACGGGGTGCGGGTGGCGGCCGGGGATCTGGTGTTGCTTGGGCTCACCTCGGCCAATCACGATCCGACGGTCTTCCCCGAGCCGAGCCGGGTGGATTTCACCCGGCAGCAGGGCGCGCACTTCACCTTCGGGTACGGGGTGCGCTACTGCATCGGCGCGCCGCTGGCCCGCATCGAGCTGCAAACCGCCTTCGGGCAACTGGTTTCGCGGTTTCCGGAAATGCGGCTCGCGGTGGACAAGGAGACGCTCATCATGCGGGACGATGTGTTCACCGGCGGCCTGCGCACGCTCCCGGTGCGGTGGTGAACCGCGAATGACCACGGACTCCGCGCCGAATGTCATGACGCAGCGGCGTATCTGGCTGATCTTCGGCGCGCTCAGCGCCGGGTTGTTCCTGGCCAGCCTGGATCAGATGATCACCGGGGCCGCCATGCCGACCATTGTCGGACAGCTCGGTGGGGTACCGCATATGGCGTGGACCACCACCGCGTATCTGCTGGCCACCACGATCGTGATGCCGATGTACGGCAAGTTCGGGGATCTGTTCGGCCGCCGAAGGCTATTCCTTTTCGCCATAGCGGTTTTCACCGCCGCGTCGGTGGGCGCGGCCATGTCCACCGGGTTCTGGGAGTTCATCGCGTTCCGCGCGCTCCAGGGCGTGGGCGGTGGCGGGTTGATGATCCTGGCGCAGGCCACCATGGCGGATGTGGTGCCCGCCAAGGATCTCGGTAAATACGGTGCGCCGATGGGGGCGATCTTCGGTCTCACCGCGGTGGGCGGGCCGGTGCTGGGCGGGCAGTTCGCCGACCATATCGGCTGGCGGTGGTGCTTCTGGATCAATGTGCCGATCGGGTTGGCGGCCTTGGTGATCGCGGCGCGCTATCTCACCATTCCGAACAAGCGCCCGGCGGTGCGCCCGGACTACACCGGTGCGGCGCTGATGTCGGTCGCGACCACGCTGCTGATTCTGATCAGCGATTGGGGCGGAAAGCGTTACGGCTGGGGCACACCGGCGATGCTCGGCCTGATATGCGCTGTGGCCGTGGTAATCCCGGTGTTCCTGGTGGTGGAATCGCGTGCGGTCGAACCGATGCTGCCGCTGCGGCTGTTCCGCGATCGGACCTTCGTCACCACCACGGTGCTCGGATTCATCATGGGCCTGGTCATGTTCGCCTCGGTGGCGTTCGTGCCAACCTTCCTGCAAATGGCGACCGGTGTCTCGGCGTCCAGGTCCGGATTGCTGTCCATCCCCATGACGGTCGGCATGTTCGCGACCGTGTCGATCTCGCTGGGCGCGGTCACCCGGACCGGGCGCTATCGGCTGTATCCGCCACTGGGCGTTGCCATTATCGGCATCGGGATGGGCTGGATGACCCGGCTGGACGCGCACACCTCGCAGTGGACGGTATCGGCCATGCTGTTCGTGGTGGGCTGCGGTCTCGGCATGGTGATGCAGTTGACCGTGCTGCTGGTGCAGAACGCGGTGCCGCCCACCGATATCGGCACCGCGACCAGCGCCAACAACTACTTCCGGGAGATGGGCGGCGCGCTGGGCGTCGCGGTGTTCGGGGCGATCTTCACCCATCGGCTCACCGGGGATCTCACCGCGGCGTTCCGCGCGCATCCGCGCGAGGTGCTGGGCACCGGCGTCGATCCGGCCGCGCTGCCGCCCGCACTGGTCGCACGGCTGCCACAGGGGTTGCGCGATGCCATCGTGGGCGCGTACGCGGACGCGCTGGTGCCGGTGTTCGGGTATCTGCTGCCCGCCGTCGCGGTGGCTTTGCTTGTGGCGCTGCTCATTCCGAACATCCCGCTGAAATCGGAGTCGGGCCTGGTGGCGCGGCGGGAAGTGGTGCGCGCGGACGGCGGCTGAACCGATTCCGGGCCTATTCCGGGAAAAATCAGGGGAAATCCCGGTTGTCCGAATGGTGTCCATTACCGATGCTTGAAGGGTGAATCCCCCGCTGGAACCCGCCTTACAGGCCGATAACGACCCTCCGTATCCGGGGCCGCGCACGATGACGCCCCACCGGGTGCACGATCTGCGCGGCCATGCCATTCGCGAATTGCGTTATCCCGCAAGCGCCGCCGTGATCTTCACCGGCGTGCCGGGGGCGGGTAAGAGCACCGCCCTGCGAAAACTCTTCGGCGACTACCCCGATGCGATCGAGCCCGCGCTGAGCCCGGTCGGCGCGCTGCTGGTGGATTCGCATCAGTCGCGCAAATGGTGGCAGCGCCGCTTGCGCGCGGTGCCCTACCCACTACTGCTGCCGATCGTACACCTCACGCACTATCTGCGGATTCGCACCGCGCTGCGGCGCGCGGACGGTCCGGTGATCATCCACGACTGCGGTACCCGGAACTGGGTGCGGCGATTGGTCGCGGCGTGGGCGCGCGGCGTGGGCCGCCCGGTACACCTGGTCATGATCGACGCCTCCGCCGAATTGGCGCGGGCCGGGCAGGTCTCGCGCGGCCGCACCGTGAGTCAGCTGAGCTTCCAATGGCATTGCATGCGCTGGCAGCGGCTGATGGACCGGGCGGGCGCGGGCGTGAAACCCGATCCCGCGCCCGCATCGGTGGTCATCCTGGATCGCGCGGCGGTCACCGACCTCGACGGGCTGTCCTTCCCGGCCTGAGCCGGATGTCGCGGTGCCGCACGCGCTGTGCCGGATCAGGGCACCAGGATCTCCAGTGCGCCCGGATGTGCGATGAAGGTGGCGGGGAGCATGCCCGCCGGATCGCCGTCCGCGGTCGCGGGCGCGTCCGGGGCGGTGAGGGTGAAGCGGGCGGCGGTGTACTGGGTGGTGGCCGGATGCTCGATGCGCTTGCCCGCGGACAGCGCGGGGAGCAGGCGCAGCAGATCGCGGCGCGGCATGGCTCCGACGACCGTCAGGTTGAGCAGACCGTCGTCGATGACCGCGTCGGGGGTGATGAGCATGCCGCCGCCGTAGGTGCGGGTATTGCCGACCGCGACCATGATGGCGTCCTGTTCGATCACGGTGCCGTCCGGATGATCCGGTGAGCCGTGCACTTCGATGCGATAGGGCACCGCGAGCTTGCCGACCAGTTCCAGCAGAGCCGCCACGGTGTAGCGCAGCGGACCCTTGGGCCAGGTCATTCTATTGGCGCGCAAGGTGACTCGGGCATCGAGGCCGGTGCCGGTGACCGTCGCGAACCACATCGGGCGCGCGGCGGCCTCGGCCTGCACGGTGCCCAGGTCGATGGTGCGGGTCTTACCGCCGAGCACCACATCGACCGCGGCGACCGTCTCGTCCGGGATGGCGACCTCGCGGGCCAGGTCATTGCCGGTGCCGCCGGGCACCAGCCCGAGCGGTACGCCGGTGCCGACCAGCGCCTGCAACACCACGCAGGTCAGGCCGTCGCCGCCCGCCGCCACCACGGCGTCGGGCCGGGCGGCCGGGTCGGCGAGCGCGGCGCGCACCTGGTTCTCGGTATCGGTAGCCGACTCACCGCTGACCTCGGTGACCTGAATGCCGCGCGCGGCGAACAGATTGGCGGCGGCGATCCCGACCTGCACGCCTTTGCCGTGACCGGACAGTGGATTGGTCACCAGCAGTACGGAGCGAATCTCTCTCACGGAATGAGCTTCCCAGGGTTCATGATTCCGGCGGGGTCCACGGCATTCTTCACCGCGCGCAATACCTGGACGCCGAGATCACCGATTTCGGCGGTCATCCACGGGCGGTGGTCCGCGCCGACGGCATGGTGGTGGGTGATGGTGCCCGAGGCGGCCACAATGGCATCGCCGACAGCGTGTTTCGCCGTGGCCCACTGCGCGATCGGATCCTCGGCCTGCTTGGCCACGATGGTGAAGTAGAGCGACGCGCCGGTCGGATAGGTGTGCGAGATATGGCACATGACCAGGGCGGGCGTGCCCTGCGCGGTGAGCGAATCGGTCAGTGCGGCGGTGACTTTCGCCTTCAGGTTGGCGAGATTGGACCAGGTGGTGGCGGTTTCGAGGGTCTCGCACAGAATTCCGGCGTCCAGCAGAGCATCTCGCAGATACGGCGCGGAGAAACGGCCGTGCTCCCATTCGCGGGCCGGGTTCTCGCCCAGGGCGGTGCCACCGGCGGCGGTGAGCAGATCGGCCGCCTCGGTGCCGCGGGCCGCGACGTGCGCCGCAGTGCCTTCGAAAGTGGTGACGGCCAGGCAGCCACCGACCGGTGCGCCACCGATATCCCCGGCGCGAGCGAGATTCAGGCCGGTCTCGGCCTCATCGGACAGGCGCATGACCGTGGGGGCCGCGCCCGCCTGGATGACCGTGCGCAGCGCGTTCGCGCCGGTGCTGAAATCGGGGAACGACCAGGCCTGGTAGGCGGTGGTCTCCGGGATGGGATGCACGCGCAGGGTGACGCCGGTGATGATGCCGAGGGTGCCCTCGGAACCGGAGAAGAGCTCGCGCAGATCGGGTCCGGCGGCCGAGGCCGGTGCCCGGCCCAGGTCGAGATCACCTGCGGGCGTGGCGATTCGGAGCCGCTGGATCATATCGTCGAAGCGGCCGTACCCGGCCGACGCCTGACCCGACGAACGGGTGGCCGCGAAGCCGCCGATGGTGGCGTATTCGAAGCTCTGCGGGTAGTGCCCAAGCGAAAGTCCGTGCTCGGCAAGGAGTTCCTCGGCGCGCGGGCCGGTGAGGCCCGCACCCAGGGTGGCGGTGCCGCTGATCGGATCCACCTCGGTGAGGGTGTCCAGGCGGCGCAGGTCCAGTGCGATGACCGCACCGAAAACGCCTCGGGCCGGATCCAATCCGCCGACGACGCTGGTGCCGCCGCCGAACGGAACCACGGCAATGGCTGCGCCGGAACAGTATTCGAGCAGGGCGGTGACCTCGTCGTGGTCGGCGGGGAAGACAACGGCGTCGGGGGCGTCCTGCGGGGCGGTGTCGCGGCGGCGCAGCAGATCGGGTGTGCTTTTGCCGCCCGCGTGGCGGAGGCGATCGCGGTGGTCGAGGGAGAGGTTGTCCGTACCGACCACCGCGCCGAGCCCGGCGTGCTGTTCCGGGGACAGGGCCGATGCGCGCAGCGGCACGTCGCCCTCATCGCGACGGGTCGCCGGCTCACCGGATACCCCGAATACCTGCGCGAGCAGTCCCCGGATTTGTTCGGGCAACGGTTTGTGTCCGGACGGGGAGCCCCAGGCGTCCCACACCATACTCGCGCGGGCCTGCGGCTCGCCCGGGTTTTCCGTCGATGTGGAAGCTGCTCGTGTGTCGACCATGCGTTACAGTCTGACATAGAATGTCAAGCAGTAACGAAACCCTTCCAAGGATGGTGGCAACCGTGGCCTCGACCGAACCATCATCCGCCGTCGATCGGGCCATCCTGGACGCGGCGCGCGCCTGTGTGGCCGAATTCGGCGTGCGGCGCACCACGCTCACCGAGGTGGCGCGGCGTGCTGGCGTGAGCCGGCCGACCGTGTACCGGCGCTGGGCCGATACCGGATCGCTGGTGGCGGATCTGCTGGTGCGCGAATTGCGCGAGATCATCGCCGAGGCCATCCCCGAGGGCGGCACCGCGCGCGAGCGACTGGTGGGCGCGATCGTCGGCGGCGGTTCGATGATGCGGCGGAATCCACTGTTCGCCAAGATCTTCCGCACCGATGCCGATGTCATGCTCACCTATGTCTTCGAACGGCTGGGCCGCAATCAGCGCGCGCTGATCGGGCTGTTCGCCGAAACCATTCGAGAAGGGCAGCGGGACGGGTCCATTCGCGACGGCGAACCCGAACAGCTCGCCGCCATGCTGTTGCTGCTGGCGCAGTCCGCCGTCCAATCCGCGGGCACCGTCACCGATTTCCTCGACTCGGACCAGCTCGATACCGAACTCGGCCGGGCCATCACCGGCTATCTGGCCCCGGTCCTCTCCACCGCACCACGGCGAAAGGTCTTCCCATGAACGGCACTTCGGCTCGGCCCGGCTCGGCGCTCAATGCGGCTCGGCGGCAACGGGAATGGGCGGCACTCGGGGACGAGACCGTCGATGTGCTGGTGATCGGCGGCGGAATCACCGGGGCCGGTGTGGCTTTGGACGCGGCATCGCGCGGGCTGCGCACCGTACTGGTGGACAAGCACGATCTGGCGTTCGGGACCAGCCGATGGAGTTCGAAACTGGTGCACGGCGGGCTGCGGTACCTGGCCAGCGGTGGTGTCGGCATCGCGCACGAGAGCGCGGTGGAGCGCGATATCCTGCTCACCCGCACCGCGCCGCATCTGACCCGGGCACTGCCGCAGGTGGTGCCGCTGCTGCCGAATATCGGTGCGGCACAGAAGGCATTGGTGCGGATCGGCTTCCTGGCCGGGGATGTGCTGCGGCGCACGGCGGGCACGGCGGCGGCGGTACTACCGCGGTCGCGGCGGGTGGCGGCGGCCGAGGCGCTGCGCTTCGCGCCGACGGTGCGACGGGACGGGTTGCGCGGTGGACTGCTCGCCTGGGACGGGCAGCTCGTCGATGACGCTCGCCTGGTGGTGGCCATCGCGCGCACGGCGGCGCTACACGGGGCGTCGGTGCTGACCCGGGTCGCGGCGAGCGATGTCACCGGGACCTCGGCGATGTTGACCGATCGGCTCACCGGTGAAACCCGTACCGTCACAGCTCGTTCGGTGATCAACGCGACCGGCGTATGGGCGGATCAGGTGGATCCGAGCATCGAATTGCGGCCTTCGCGCGGCACCCACCTGGTGTTCGACGCGGCGGCCTTCGGCGGGCTCACCGCCTCGCTGACGGTGCCGATTCCCGGCAGCACCAGTCGATTCATCTTCGCGTTTCCGGCCGCGCACAATCGCGTGTACCTGGGGCTCACCGATGAGGAAGCGCCCGGCCCGGTGCCGGACGTCCCGCACGCCACCGAGGCCGAGATCGACTTCCTGCTCGACAACGTCAATACGGTGCTGCGGGAGCCGTTGACCCGCAACGATATTCGCGGCACGTACGCGGGTCTGCGCCCGCTGCTGCGCACCGGTGACGACAGCACCGCCGATATCTCCCGCGAGCACGCCGTGCTGACCTCACCCACCGGGCTGATCACCGTCGTCGGCGGCAAGCTCACCACCTACCGCAAAATGGCCGAGGACACCGTGGACGCGGCCATCGCGCACGCGCACCTCACCGCGAACCCCTGCCGCACCCGCGATCTCCCCCTGGTCGGCGCGGTCTCCGGCAGGGCCCGCGACGGTATCGAAGCCCCCAACCGCCTGGTCGAACGCTACGGCAGTGAGGCGACCGCCATTCTCGACCTCATCGACCGGGACCCGGCCCTGGCCGCCCCCGTCGCCCCGGGAATCGACGTCACCGCCGCCGAATTCGTCTTCGCCACCACCCACGAGGGCGCGCTCGACATCGACGACCTGCTGGACCGCCGCACCCGCATCGGCCTGGTCGACACCGATCGCAAAGCCGCCACCCCGGCCGCCGAGGCCGCTTTCATCCGGCCCTGACACCGGCGCGCCCGGCGCGAGCGCGGTCGAACCGGTGTCGCACCCGGCAAGATCTATGCGCCGGCCGCCCCGTCATCCCGGCGTGTGTCCACCCGGGATCCACACCTATCCGCCACTGCCAGCCGTAGATCACGGCCACAGGCATATCGGGATAGCGGAAAGGGATTCCCGCACGACGTCGGCGGACACCGCACTAGCCGCCGACGACGTAGCAACCGGAGCCACTGCTGAGCCCGGTCGCGGCGGTGAGGTCCAGCCACGGCACCACATCCTCGCCCGGTGCGCTGTGCTGTACGACGGTGATGCGATGCGGGCCGACCGTGGCCGGCGTCCAGCGAGCCTGGGCCAGCGCACCGGAGGGCCGCGCGACGGCGAACTGAATGCCGTTGTCGTAGAAGACGACCGGCGTCGACGGGTCATCCACGTACGCGTTGATCATGTAACCGCAACCGGTGCCGTAGCTGGTCGCCGAGCCGAAACTCAGTCCCGGCTCCGCGCCGACCCGGGTGGCGGTCCCCCCGGCGGGTGCGGCCAGCGCGGTGGCCGCGATCGCGAACGCCGCCACGGCGAGGGGTCCGGCGATATGCCCTCTCGCGGGCGACCCGGCAGTCGGTTCGGCCGTGCGCCGATTCCCGGCGGACGAGCGGGTGACGCGCGTATTCCTGGTGATCGTGCCCATATGGATTCGGTCCTCATCGGGTGTGCCGGAACCGAATGCACCGGCGCGTTCCCCCGATCCTCGCGCCCCCGGCATGCTCGCGCGGAGTATTCCGGCAAACCGGCGAGTCTCACGCACGGCAGGCGGACCCGGCGCTTCCGGCCGGTCGGCGGTTTTCTCACCGATGCGGGGAGGGCGGGATGCACCCTATGCTGGGCTGCGATGTTGTGGGCGCCGGACATGAGGAGGCGCGAATGGGGCGGATTCCGACAACGGTAGGGCTGCTGCGCGGGGATGGGCTGGTCGCGCGGTTCGGCAATGTCGTCATCTTTCTGGCCGGGGCGAGTCCATCCACGGAACGGATACTCGGGGCGGCCGAGACGGCGGCGACCGCGGCCGATCCGGGGATAGCGATCGCGCAGCGGCTGGCGGCGACCGTATTCAGCAGCGGGTCGGCGCAACCACCGTCGTTCGGGGTGGTCGCACCCACCGCCGGGGGGATTCTGGTGCTTTTGCGCGGGCCGGTGCGCGCGGTGGTCGACGGGCCCGAGGGTTCCCGGCATCTGTCCGGGGCGCGCGCCATGACCTGGGTCGATGAAATCCTGCGGGATCCGGTGCGCAAACTGACCGTCAGCGCGGAAAGTGATCCGGGTAACGCGGTGCCGCATACCGATCTGCGCTCGGGTGTCGCCGCCGCGAGCGGGTTCATCGTGAACGCCCCGCCCAGCGGCATCACCTCACCCCCGCGCACCACGACCGCGGCCATCCCGAAACCGCCGGCTCCCGAAACCAGTCCGGCCACACCCACTCACGACGCGACCCGGCGCACCTCCACGCCGACGCCGTCGCACACCCGCTTCTCCGCCCCCGGCTCGGAGGCGCTGCGGCGCGAGAGCGCCGCAGGCGCGGAGCCGATTCGCCCGGCGGCCGGAGGTTCGGAGCCGGGGCCGCGCCCGGGCGGGGCCGCTCCGGGCGCGACGCCGGAGGAAACCCAGGCCATTTCGGCCCTAGAAGCCGAGGAATCACGGGCCGCCGCCGCGAAGGCGAGCCGCGCAGCCACGGATCCCGCCTCGGGCGAGCAGGCCAATCCGCTGGCGAAGGTGTTGGGGGACAACGGTTCTCCCGAACCCGACGAGGGTGAGACCCGCCCGGATACGGAGGATCTGCCGCCCACCGCCACCTACGACGCCAAATCCGCTGCCGCCGAAGAAGATTCCGCCCCCAGGGTGAAACCCACCGCGGGGCACCAGGAACGCGAGACCGATAAGATCGGCGGTCGACCCGGCGCACTCACCTCCGCCGACGGCGCCATCTACCCCCTGGACCGCCCCTACGTGATCGGCCGCGATCCCATGATCGATGAATCCGTGCGCCGCGCCGCCGCCGCGCCCATCGTCATCCCCCGCGACCGGCACGTATCCCGCGTGCACGCCCACGTTTTCATCGATAAGGGTCTGGTCCTGATCCGCGACGCCGCCACCCCCGGCGGCACCTACGTCGCCGCCCCCGGCGCCCAGGAGTGGATTCGGGTCGGCCAGCGCCCCATGGAACTCAAACCCGGCTGGAGCCTGCGCGTGGGCGACCGCATCCTCACCTACCTCCCCAACCCCAACCGCCGCTGATCCGACCGGCCCGTCATCCCGCCGCTGATCCAACCTGCCCCGTCATCCCGCCGCCGATCCGACCTGCCCTGTCATCCCGCCGCTAATCCGACCTGCCCCGTCATCCCGCCGCCGATCCGACCGGCTCCGTCATCCCGGCGGGGTTGTGGCCGGGATCCACCACCGCGGCATCCGCGCCGGCTAGGCGCGCTCGCGCATGCGCAGGACTCGGATGTAGCGGAAGCGTTTGCCGACTCGGCGGCAACCAGTTGCCAGGGCGGCTCCGGCGGCGGCTCCCACTGCGGCACAGACGATTACGGTCGCGAAGGTAGGTTCGCGGCCCAGCAGTACCCAGGCCGCACCGACCGCCGCTATGCCGAGAACGGCCGTGCTGAGGGACAGGCCGATGGCGGCGGCAATACGGGAACTGCCGCGGCGCAGGGTGCGAGCGTTCGATTCGGCGTAGGCGGCGGCGAACAGGATCAGCAGCAGGGTGCCGATGGCGGCGGCGGTCGTGGTGGCGCGCTGCGTGGAACGCATGCCGAATTCGTAGGCCTGGACCTGGGATCCATTGCGGAACAACGTCAATTCGGCGGTCTGATTGCCGGCGAGCACATACGGATTCACCGGTGGGGAGACCTCGACCTCGGTGCCCGGGCTCATATCGGCCGCCGTACCACCGACCGTCACACCCAACACCTTCAGCGAGAGCCGCACCGAATCGGCGTCAACCCCGTTGAGCGTGACGGGAACCGGTTTGGACAGATCCACATCCACCCGGCTCACCGCAGCCGGATCCACCCCCGCGACGCGGACGGCTCCGGCCGGAACCTCCCGTGCCGCCCCCGTCCCGATCCCCAGCACCGCGGCCGCGACCACCGCACCGCCCAGCACCGCGGCCGCGGCGAACGGCAGCCGCGGTGATCGCAGCGTCACCACCCGCTGCACCGGCACCAGATCCTTGCGATCCACATCGACCAGCCGAACCCCGTTGTGCCGTATGGGTTCCAGCGGCCGCACCCGCACCAGCGGCCCACTGACCCACCCCGCCGCCGCTACGGCCCGAGCCCGATCCGGCGGCCGCACCCGAGGCAGGTTCCCCCCGGTCTGCCCGGCCCGTGGTCCATTCCGCCCGCGCGGTCCTCCCGACGATCCGCCGGTACCGGCACCGGAATCACCGCCGAAAGGCATGGGCGGGACCGAATCGCCCCGTGTTCCATCATGCGGGTGCCGCGACTGTCCGGCCCCCAGTGTCGGATCGAACGGCCCGCCCACCCGGGTGGGAGACGGCCCGGTCCCCGGGAACGGTTGTCCCGCACGGACAGTGGGATCCTCCCGATTGCCCGAAGGCGGGGTTCGCGGGCCGGAGTCGAAGCCTTCGGAGGGATTCGGGGTGGGGCGGAAGCCGCGTCCGGAGCCTGGGCGAACTTCATGGGGGGCCGGGGTTTCCGATGGCTGTGGAGAATTCCGGGTTACGTCGTCGCCGGGGTGGACGGGCGGGCGCGGCGTGTACTCGGGACCGCGCCCGAAGCCCGTGGAGTTCGGGGTGCGATCGCGGCCGCCGGAAGGATAGGGATCGACGGGGAAGGGCGGGGGTGTGTAGGCGCGCGGGGTGCCGGTGGCGGCGGCGACTATGGTGTCCGCGCCGATCAATGGAATGCCCACGGGGGTCAGCCAATTCGTGCCCCAGCAGTGGGCGGCGGGTTCGGCCAGGGCGATGCCGAAGGATTCGGCGGTGTCGAAGCGTTCGTCCGGGTCGGGGGCCAGGCCGCGCATGACGACCTCGGCGATGGGCTGGGGGACGGTGGGGGCGACAGAATCCAGGGGCACGGGTTCGCCGTAGGCGTGGGCGAAGAGCATGGCCATGGCGTCCTGGCCGGGCGGGAAGGGCAGGGTGCCGGACAGCAGTTGGTAGAGCATGGTGGCCAGCGCGTACACGTCGGTGGAGGGCGAGAGTTGCTGGCCGCGCACCTGTTCGGGCGCGATGTAGGAGGGGGTGCCGATGATCTCACCGGCCCGGGTCACCAGGGTGTCCTCGCCACCGACGATCTTGGCGATACCGAAATCGGTGAGTTTGAGTGTGCCATTGGCGGAGAACATCAGATTGGACGGCTTCACATCGCGATGCAGAATCCCATTGCGATGCGCCGCATCCAGCCCGGCGGCACAGGACAGCGCCACCGCGACCGCCGCCGTTGCCTCGAATCCCGCCGTCATGAAACGACTTTCGACGGTGCCGCCGGGCAGATACTCCAGCACCAGCAGGCACATGTCCTCATGTTCGATGTAGTCGTACACCGGCACCACATGCGGATGATCCAGCGCCGCCATCACCCGCGCCTCGGCCACGAACCGCCGCCGCACCTGCGCGTCATCGGCGAACTGCGGCGGAATCTGCTTGATGGCCACCCGCCGCCGCAACCCCCGATGCGTCCCGGCCAGCACCACCCCGCATCCGCCCCGCCCCACCTGCCCTTCCACCACGTATCCGGGCAGCGCGACCCGCACCCGCTCGATATCCCCCTGATTCAAATCCCGTACGCTCATCGCCCCGCCCCTCCCGGCCGAAACCGCCACTCCCCCGGCCCATTCCGAATGGTCGGCTCATCCTCACCGGCGGGCACCGGCTTCCGCGCCGCCGGCTCCCGCCCGATCGTCTCGGCTTCAACTGCCTGGCTTTCCGGACCCGGGGACACCATCGTTTCCGCCGGTTCCGACGGGTTCGGAGCGGCTTTCGCTGACGCGGCGGGTGCGGATCGCGCTGCCGGGTGCCGTTCCGGCTTCCTCAGGTCGGGCTTGGCACCGTCTTTGGGCGCGGTTGGCGTCTCGGGGCCGGAAACCTTTGGGGCGGGCGGCCTTCCGGCGGGAGGTGCGGTCGACTGGCGGCCGCGTACGCTGCCCGCCGGATAGCCGAGGGTCTCGAGTTCGTCGGGGGTGAGGATCGGGGTGCCGGCGGGGCCTCGGCCCGTTGTCTGCGGTGCGGGCGCGGCACGGAATGCGGGGGAACCCGGTATGGCGGTGGCGGGGAGGTCGGGAGCGCCCGTGGGCCTGGGGATTTCGCCGGAGGGGTGCGGTGGCCGCATGCCGACTATCGGCATCGGGCGGCTGGGTGTGCGGCCGGGCTGATAGGTGTTCGAGCGTGGGATGGGCGAACTGCCGGAGTTGAAACCCCGTGCACCGCCTGGGTTGTGGGCGACTCCGCCACCCGGTACGGATCCGACCACACCGCCCGGGCCGGGGCCGACCGCACCGGCGGGGGCCAGGTCGGAGGAGCCTGCCGGGTATCCGTGGGCGTCGAGTTCTCTTGCGGCGGCCAGGTCTTCGGCGTCGAGGTCGAGATCGCTGGGGGTTTGAGGGGTGGGTGAGAGGTAGCCTGCCAGGAAGAAGAGGGTGGCGGTGACGCCCGCGAGGGAGAGCCAGAGGGCGGTACCGGGCACCCACCAGCGGGCCACCGAGGCGGTGAAGCCGATCATCAGGCCGATGCCGATGCCGGGGGCCAGCAGGCGCAGGCCGCGCTGCCAGCGGTTGGCCGAAAGGCGGTGTCTGGCAACGGTCAAGGCGGCATCCGCGATGGCGAGCAGGGTGAGGACGGCCAGGATGATGCCGAAGAGGCCGTAGACCGAGACCAGGGAGCCGCGTACGTCCACGACGGTGTGCGTGCTGGTCAGGGGTTTGCCGTCGGCGCCGATCAGGGTGAGGTCCGCACCGATCAGGCCGGTGGCCTGGCCGTCGAGTCCGGCGGGGTCGAGACGGTAGGTGAGCTTGCCGGATTTGTTCGCCGCGACGGTCAATTCGACCGAGGTGGAGTAGGAGAAGAAGTTCAGGCCGAGGATGTGCCCGGCCAGATCGACGCGGCGCACGGTGACGGGATTCGAGGTGCCGTTGACCACCTCGACCGTCACCTGACTGACCTTGCTCGGGTCCAGGCGCACCGGATTGCGGGCATCCGCGCCCGCGATGGCGCGGCCCTCGATGCTGGCATTGGCGCGCACCCCGCCCGCCGCCGCGGCCGACGCCGCATCCAGCAAGGGGACCGCGCCGAGGAATATCGTTGCGGCACTGAGGAATACAGCCAGTGCCGCGAGGGCACGGCCGCGGCGGCGGATGGTCATCTGGGCCTCCGGGCGGGCAGATGGGATACCAGGCGATGGCCGAAGAACCAGCCGCCGATGAGCAGGAAGAACAGCAGTACGGTGGCGGTACCGGCATCGCCGCCCACCTGGCTGACCAGGACGACGTCCAGATCGGCCGCGAGTTTGGGACCGCATTCCGCGGTCACCTGATGCTGGCCGATATCGGTTGCGCCCGTGGGCAGCGTGGCGTCGAACCCGCCGTCGGCGCGCGCCCGCGCATCACCCGCACTCGCACCGCCGATGGAGAGTTTCACGTTCGCGTTGGCATCACACCCGCGCCCGGTCACCGTCACCGTCGCACCCGGGGAGACCGCGACCGGGTTCAGCGACAGCCCGGAATTGGCCGGGAACACATCATTGGATCCGGCGGGCTTGGGCGTCTCCGGATTCGGCGACTGCGTGGCCGGATCCGGTTGCGGCACAACGTTCCCGCCCGGATTCTCCGGCGGATTCGTGGTGGGCGGCGGCGTCGTGATCACCGGATTCGGCGTCCCGCCACCGGGATTCGGATTTCCGCCACCCGGATTCGGATTGGGATTCCCGCCGCCCGTCGCACATTTGCCGTCGGCCGGTTTCACCGACCCATCGGGACACGTCTCGGGCGGCTGCGTGGTCGTACACACCCCGCTCGCGGGTTTCACCGATCCGTCCGGGCATTTCTCCGGCGGCGTCGTCGACGGACACACCCCATTCGAAGGCTTCACCGAACCATCCGGGCACTTCTGCGGCGGTGTCGTCGACGGACACACCCCGCTCGCGGGCTTCACCGATCCGTCGGGGCAGTACTCCACCGGCTTCGGACAGCTACCGCTCGACGGCTTCACCGAACCATCCGGGCAATAATCCACCACCGGCGCGCATTTACCGCTGGCGGGCTTGACCGAACCGTCCGGGCAGTACTCGACCGGTTTCTGGCAGCTGCCGCTCGACGGTTTCACCGAGCCGTCGGGGCAGTACTCGATGACGGGTGCGCACTTGCCGCTGGCGGGTTTCACCGAACCGTCCGGGCAGTATTCGGGTTGTGTGGCGGGGCATTTGCCGCTGCGCGGTTTGACCGAACCGTCGGGACAGTATTCGGGCTGCGGGTTGCCGTCGTGGGTGCCGGTGCAGTCCGAGGTGGTGCAGCCGTTGTAGCCGGGTGGCGCGGGTGTGGTGGTGCCGGGCGAATCCAGCAGGGCCGGAGGAGTATTGACGGGCAGGCGATCGGCGGAGAGTGCGCCGACGGGTTGCGCGGGCGCGAGAATCGGTTCTGCCGCACCGATACCGGCGGCGAACGTCATGGCGAGCAATGCACAGAAAGCCGCGAGAAGCCCCAGGATGCGGCCCGAATTCCGTACGCCGCGTGGATGTTTCGCACGCCGGTGCTGTTCGCCGGCACGCGGACCGAATACTACCGATATGTCCATCCCGCGCAACCTCGCTGGTTAGATGGTACGGCCCAGCGCCCCCCGTCGCGCGCGTGTTTCCGTGCTCGGTATATCGCGGGCGAGCCGCGGAATGTTCACGGGCCTAGGATTCATAGGACCACTTCGGTACCCCCGGTCCGCGCAAGAGGAGAATGGCCGTTATGCATCGTGCCGCGCCGAAAAATGACATCGATGAGGCCGCGCTGACCGTCACCCCGCCGAAAACCGAGGCGGCGGGCGTGAAGGCCGTGACGGTGGCCCTGGAGCGCGCCGTCGAGGAAATGGGCGTGATCCGCACCGCCCGCACCCTGACCCGGGTGAATCAGCGGCACGGCTTCGATTGCCCCGGGTGCGCCTGGCCGGAACCGACCGGCACCCGCCGCCCCGCGGAATTCTGCGAGAACGGGGCCAAGGCCGTCGCCGAAGAGGCCACGCTGCGCACCGTCACCCCCGAATTCTTCGCCGCGCACTCCATCGCGGACCTGGACGGCAAATCCGGTTACTGGCTCGGCCAGCAGGGCCGCATCACCCATCCGATGGTGCTGCGCCCCGGCGATACGCACTACTCCCCCATCGCCTGGGATGACGCCTACCGAATCGTCGCCGATGAGCTGCGCGGCCTGGACTCCCCCGATGAGGCGGTCTTCTACACCTCCGGGCGCACCGCGAACGAGACCGCGTTCCTGTATCAGCTGCTGGTGCGCAGTTTCGGCACCAACAATCTGCCGGACTGCTCGAATATGTGCCACGAATCCTCCGGCGCGGCGCTGACCTCCTCGATCGGCATCGGCAAGGGTTCGGTGACGATCGACGATTTCAAGGCGGCCGATCTCATTATCGTGGCCGGGCAGAATCCGGGCACCAATCATCCGCGCATGCTGTCCGCGCTCGGTGAGGCAAAGGCGCACGGCGCCAAGGTGATCGCGGTCAATCCGCTGCCCGAGACCGGGTTGATCGGCTTCCGCGATCCGCAGACCGTCAAGGGTTTCACCTCCGGCATCACCATTGCCGACGATTTCCTGCAGATCCGCCTCGGCGGCGATATGGCGCTGTTCCAGGGCCTGGGCAAACTGCTGTTCGAGGCCGAGGATCGCAGGCCCGGCACCGTGGTCGACCACGAATTCGTGAACGCGCACACCGCGGGTTTCGCCGAATACGAGAAGCAGGCGCGCGCGGTCGATCTCGGTGTGGTCGAGGAGGCCACCGGGCTGACCCGCGCCGACCTCGATCGCACCGCCGCCCTGCTGGCCGAGTCCAAGGCCGTGATCATCTGCTGGGCAATGGGTTTGACGCAGCAGGTGCACGGCGTCGCCACCATCGAGGAGGCGACCAATCTGCTGCTCATGCGCGGCATGATCGGTAAACCCGGTGCGGGCGTGTGCCCGGTGCGCGGCCATTCCAATGTGCAGGGCGATCGCACCATGGGCATCTGGGAGAAGATGCCGGACGCCTTCCTGGACGCACTGGATCGCGAGTTCGGTATCACCAGCCCGCGCGAACATGGCTGGGACACCGTCGATTCCATTCGCGCCATGCGGGACGGGCGCGGCAAGGTGTTCTTCGGCATGGGCGGCAATTTCGTGTCCGCCACCCCCGATACCGCGGTCACCGAGGCCGCGCTGCGCAATTGCGCACTGACCGTGCAGGTCTCGACCAAGCTCAACCGCAGTCACGTGGTGCACGGGCGCACCGCGCTCATTCTGCCCACCCTGGGCCGCACCGATGAAGACGTGCAGGGCGGTGCGCGCCAACAGGTTTCGGTGGAGGACTCGATGTCCATGGTGCATCTGTCCACCGGCCGCCTGAAGCCCGTCAGCGCCGAGTTGCGCAGTGAGGTCGCGATCGTCTGTGAACTCGGGCAGGCGCTGTTCGGTCCCGAGCATTCGGTGCCCTGGGCGCAGCTGCGCGGCGATTACGACCGGATCCGCGACGCCATCGCCGAGGTGGTGCCCGGATGCACCGATTACAACGCGAAAGTGCGGGGCCGCAACGGTTTCCAGCTCCCACACCCGCCGCGCGACGCCCGCGAATTCCGCACCACCACCGGTAAGGCCAACTTCGCGGTGAACGAACTGCACTGGCTGCCGGTCCCCGAGGGTCGCCTGATCCTGCAAACCCTGCGCAGTCACGATCAGTACAACACCACCATCTACGGTCTGGACGATCGCTATCGCGGCATCCACAATGGCCGCCGCGTGGTGCTGGTGCATCCCGAGGACATCGCCGAATTGGGTTTCGCCGAGGACGATCTGGTGGACGTGATCTCCGAATGGACCGATGGCAGCGAACGCCGGGTGGAGGGCTTCCGCCTGGTCGGTTACGCCACCCCGCGCGGTAATGCCGCCGCCTACTATCCGGAGACCAATCCGCTGGTCGCGCTCGACCATGTCGCGCGCCGGTCGAACACCCCCGTCTCCAAGGCCGTCACCGTCCGCTTCGAGCGCCATATCCATAGGACCTAGGACGTCGTGAGCCGAGTAACCGCCCGCCGCCGCACCCTGCGCATCTCCCCGACCGGTGTCATCGACCGGCCCGACACCCTCGCGGTGGAGGAGCCGCTCGAAATCCGCACCGGTGGTGAGTCTTTGACCGTCACCATGCGCACCCCCGGCGCGGATATCGATCTGATCCACGGTTTCCTGTTCAGCGAGGGCATCATCGCCACCGCCGAGGACATCGTCACCGCCCGCTACTGCGCCGGAACCGATGAGAACGGCCAGAACACCTACAACGTGCTCGACGTGCAGTTCCGCCGGCCGGTCGAGGTGCGCCCGCGCAATTTCCTCACCAACAGCGCCTGCGGTCTCTGCGGTAAGACAGCGCTGGACGAGGTGCGCACCCTGACCCGGCATCCCATCCCGGCCGACGGCATCGAGGTCAAGCCGAGCGTGCTGGCCACGTTGCCCACCGAACTCCGTTCCCGCCAGGTACTTTTCGATGCCACCGGCGGCCTGCACGGCGCGGGCCTGTTCACCCTGGACGGTGAAGCGCTGGTGGTGCGCGAGGATGTGGGCCGACACAACGCGGTGGACAAGGTGATCGGCTGGGCGGTGCGCGAAAACCGCATTCCCGCACACGATCTCATGCTGATGGTCTCCGGCCGCGCTTCCTTCGAATTGGTGCAGAAGGCCGTCATGGCGGGCATCCCGCTGCTCGGCGCGGTCTCCGCCCCGAGCTCGCTCGCGGTGGATCTGGCCGCCGAATCGGATCTGACGCTGGTCGGCTTCCTGCGCGGCGAATCCATGAACGTCTACACCGCCACCCGCCGCATCGCCGTCTGATCCGGACGAGTTCCACAGAGTGGGGCTGACAGGGGCGTGTGAGCCCGGTCGGCTGCTACTCTCCGACTTAGAACACGTTTCAATTCTTATGGGAGATGCCATGGCAGCGCAGGTTCGCGATGTGGTCGAGCAGTATGTGAAATTGGTGGCCAGCGGGCCGACCGACGACATCGTGCAGCTGTACGCCGCCGATGCCGTGGTGGAGGATCCGGTCGGCAGCGAACCGCGCAAGGGCCACGAGTCCATTCGCGAGATGTACGCCGCGCTCGAACATATGCAGAACAAGACCACCGAACTGCTCGATATCAAGGTCGCGGGCAAGCACGCCGCCGTATCGTTCACGCTGGTGGGCGGTTTCGGCGATCAGCGGATGACCCTGTCCCCCATCGACATCATGGAATTCGACGATGAGGGCAAGATCGTCCTCATGCGCGCGTACTGGGGACCGGACAATATGGCCATGGGCCCCGCCTAGTCACCACCGGCCGCTTGCCCCCTTCCGATTGCCGAATTACGGTGTCAGCACTGAATGATTCGGCAACGGAACGGGAGGGCCGATGCGAATCTCCTTGCACGGCAGCGAGAACGGCATCCGGGTGCGCATGCGCCTGGAAATCAACCGGCGGCGCTGGCTGGCATTGCAGATCATGCTCGGAATTTTGGCGCTACAGGGGCTGATCGTGGGCGCCTGGGCGGTATTCGCGCCGCACTCCTGGTACACCAGCTTCCCCGGTTTCGGGATGCGCTGGATAGCCGTGGACGGCCCGTACAACCATCACCTGGCCTCCGATGTCGGCGCGTTCTTCCTGGGCGCGGCCGCGGTCACCTGCGCCGCGCTGTGGTTCATGGACAGCCTGCTGGCGCGCGCCGCCGGACTCGGCTGGCTGGTCTTCGGCGTCCCGCACCTGATCTATCACACCTTTCACCGGCCCGATGAGATGGGCACGACCAGCTTCACGCTCAGCGTGATCGCCGCCATCGTGCTGCCCGCCCTCGGTCTGGCCTGCATTCTGGTCGCCCCGCGTGAGCGCCGCCCGATTCCCGAGCCCGCGCCGTTCACCCTGAAATTCCCGCGTCGCAACCGGTCGGGATCGCGCCCGCCGCGATGAATTTCGGTGCCTCGCATCGTCGTAACAGGTGAAGAGCGAGCGCCGATTTTCAAGCAAAGGGATAAAGGTTCAATGGCGAACCACGGGGAGTCAACGGCGATTCCCGGGCCGGGCGCGATCGATTCGTCGATCGTCACCGATTCCATACATATCGACCGGTATTCGGGGTGGAGTGAGCTGGTTCACAGCCCGCTGAGCGTCACGTTCGACGGCGGTCTCTCGTCCAAGGGATAGCACCCGCGGATCGAAGGAGACCACCATGGGCGTCACCCGCATCCCCGTCGTCGGCCCGAAGCAGGCCGGACCGCTGACCCGAATCCTGTACTGGTACATGAAGCGCCGCTTCGGCGAGGTCCCGGAACCATTCACCGTTTCCGCCAATCATCCCCGGCTGTTCCTGGCCGCCTCCATCCACGAGGGATTGGTCGAACGCGCCAGTACGGTGCTCCCGGCGAATATCCGCGAGATCGCGGTCTATCAGGTGGCGCGTACGGTCGGCTGCTCCTGGTGCGTGGATTTCGGCACCATGCTCATGCGCCTGGACGACCTCGATATCGACAAGCTCCGTCATATCGAGGACTTCCGGACCAACCCGGCCTACAGCGAGGACGAACGCGCGGCCATCGCCTACGCCGATGCGGTGACCGCGACCCCGCCGACCGTCACCGATGAGCAGGTCGCCGATCTCCAGGAGCGTTTCGGCCCCAAGGGCGTGATGGAGCTGACCTATCAGATCGCGTTGGAGAACTCCCGCGCCCGCGCCTATCACGCGCTCGGCATCACCGATCAGGGCTTCAGCCGGGATTCCTGCCGGGTGCCCTGGGCCTGATCGATATCGGCGCGGCGCACCCGCACCGCGCCGATATCGATAGCCATAGATTTGCTGCTATGTAAGGATCGGAGCATGCCGGCCGATCCCACTCCGCTGTCCGCTCGCTCCGATGACGGCCGCTCATTCATTGTCGGAGACGCGGCGGGCAGCGCTTTCGTCGCCGGATCGCTCATCGTGATCGTCGGTGGCAGCGGCCGAAGGCAACTCGCGCTGGTGGAGGAGCGATCCGAAACCACCCCGGTGCGACTGCGCGGGCGACTCGTCGGCGAACTCGACGAGGACGGCATCAATACCCGGGCCAGTCACGCCTTCGAGCACGGATCGGTCGAGGCGGCCGATTCGCGCACCGTGCAGGCGCTGCACGACACCACCGGCGCGGTGCTCGAGGTGGGCGTCAACCTCACCCAACCCGGCGGACCGGCCCGGTTGCTGCCGCAGCGCTTCAACCGGCACACCTTCTGGTGCGGGCAGAGCGGATCGGGCAAGACGTACGCGCTCGGGGTCGTCCTCGAACAGCTCATCGCGCACACCGCGCTCCCGGTGGTGATCTTCGATCCGAACTCCGATTTCATCCGGCTCGGCGAACTGGTTCCGGAAGCGACCGGTCGCACCGCGGATGCGTTGCGGCAGCGCGATATTCGAGTGCTGCGCCCGAATGCCAGGCCCGGATCGCGGTTGCGCGCCGCCTTCCTCGGACTGCCGCTCGCCTCGAAAGCCGCCATCCTGCACATAGATCCGATCGCCGATCGCGAGGAGTTCAACGAACTCATCCACCTGCGCACGGTCATCGAATCCGGTGAGCTCTTCGATATCCTGCCGCCCATGCTGGCCTCGGATAATCCGGTACTGCGCCGCCTGGGCCAGCGCGTGGAGAATCTGGGCCTGCTGGACTGGGAGGTCTGGGCCGGTAAGGACGCGCCGGTCACCGAGATCGTCGATACCCGCCCCGATGTCACCGTGCTCGATCTCGGCGGTTTCTCCACGCCCGAACAACAATTGGTGGTCGCGCTGGCCCTGCTGGACGACCTGTGGGAGCGCCGCGAGGAACGCCGCCCGGTGCTGCTGGTCATCGACGAGGCGCACAATCTGGCCTCCCCGCACCTGGATTCGCCCATTGCCGTCGCGGTACGCGAACGTCTGCTCCAAATCGCCGCCGAGGGCCGGAAATTCGGCCTCTGGCTACTGCTCTCGACCCAGCGCCCCGCCAAGGTCCACCCGGGCATCCTGTCCCAGTGCGACAATCTCGCCCTCATGAAAATGACCTCCCCCGCGGACCTCGCCGAACTCGGCACCTACTTCGGCTACGCCCCCACCGCCCTGCTGGAACGCTCCCCCTGGTTCCGCCAGGGCGAAGCTCTCTTCGCGGGCGGCTTCGCCCCCGCCCCCGCGCTGGTCAAGGTCCGCACCCGCCTGACCCGCGAGGGCGGCAGCGATGTGCGGGTGCCGCTGCGCTGAGCTGGCTCAGTAGATCCACGGCGTGCATGAGCAGCCCGCGATCTCACCCACGCCGGGTGGCACGCGGACGCAACAGCAGCACCGCCACCCCCGCCAGCACGATGCCGGTCAAATTGATCGCGAGCTGGGCGATCGAACTCCCGGCGACGTGCCATTTGCCCGCGATGGCCGCCACCACGGCCAAACCGGCGGCGGGGACCGTGGTCACCGAGATGAACACGCCCACCAGCACCGCCGAGGTCGAGGTCACCAGCGCCAGCATGCCCGCTGCCCCCGCCAGCAGCGCCACGACCAGTGAGAACGGGCCGACCTCGTAGATGAAGTCGAAGTTGCGCGCGTTCTCCACATCACCCACCCCGATCCAGCCGAGGCGGATCCACAGCAGCGTCGCCGCGCCCGTGACCAGCATGGCCGCCGGGAAGGAGAGCGCCAGCGTGCCGAGCGAGCGCCGGACCAGCTGCCGATCACGGCGCACCATGCCGACCGAAAGCGCTGCGAGAGGCTGGAATTCGGGACCGACGACCATCGCACCGACCAGGGTCAGCGGTGACGCCGTGGTGACGCCCACGGCAGACAGCAGGAACGCGATGGTCAGGAAGGCGAAGAAGGTCGGGGTCAGCTCCGACGCCCGATGCACCTGATTGCGAATCTGCTCCCACACCACCGACTCGTCCGCACGGCCCGGTGCGGCCCGTTCCGCCCGCGCCGCGGCGGCTGAGAGCACCGTCCCCGTCGCATCGAGCGTAATCGCGCCCAGCTCAACCAGATCCAGCGTCCGCAGCGCAGCGATCAGCTCGTCCGCGACGGCCCGCGAGACGTCCGCCTCGATCAGATCACCCGCGGGCTCGACCGCCGCGCCGCGCAGCACGCTCACATTGGTGACCGCGGATTCGTCCGCGAGCACATCCAGCACTCGATCGGTTCGGCCGGCCGGGCAGATCACTCGCAGATGCAGCATCGAATCGCCTCCTTCGCAGCCGACGTCACCCCCCGCGTGGACCGGGCCTGCCGATCGCCACCCGCAGTCACCGCGGGTGCGCCTCAGCACTCAGTGATCGTGGCACAGCGGTCGCGGGAATCGCGGAATCGCCATTCGGTGCCGCGGACACAAAACGGCCCCGCGAGAAACGAGTTCTCGCGGGGCCGGCTGCGGATTGTGGGGCTTACGCCGACTTCTCGCGGCGTTCCGGGGACTGACGCTTGCGCGGCACGATGGTCGGCAGCACATTGTCGTTCACGGTGTCGGCGTTGACGACGACCTTGGCGACATCGTCGCGGCTGGGGATGTCGTACATGACCGGAAGCAGGACTTCCTCCATGATGGCGCGCAGGCCACGGGCGCCGGTACCGCGCAGGATCGCCTGATCCGCAACGGCTTCCAGCGCGTCCTGGGTGAATTCCAGGTCGACGCCGTCCATTTCGAAGAGGCGCACGTACTGCTTGACCAGTGCGTTCTTCGGCTGGGCCAGAATGCGGACGAGAGATTCCTTGTCCAGGTTGGTGACCGAGGCGACGATCGGCAGGCGGCCGATGAACTCGGGGATCAGACCGAACTTGATCAGATCCTCGGGCATCACCTCGGCGAAGTGATCGGCGGTGTCGATCTCGGACTTCGAGCGCACCTCGGCGCCGAAACCGATGCCGCGCTTACCAACTCGATCCTGCACGATCCGCTCCAGACCCGCGAACGCACCGGCGACGATGAAAAGCACGTTGGTGGTGTCGATCTGGATGAATTCCTGATGCGGATGCTTGCGACCGCCCTGCGGCGGCACCGAGGCCTGGGTGCCCTCGAGAATCTTCAGCAGCGCCTGCTGTACGCCCTCACCGGAAACATCACGGGTGATGGACGGGTTCTCCGACTTGCGGGCGATCTTGTCGACCTCGTCGATGTAGATGATGCCGGTCTCGGCGCGCTTGACGTCGTAATCCGCGGCCTGGATCAGCTTCAGCAGGATGTTCTCGACATCCTCACCGACATAACCGGCCTCGGTGAGCGCGGTGGCATCGGCGATGGCGAACGGCACGTTCAGCATCTTGGCCAGCGTCTGCGCCAGATAGGTCTTACCGCAGCCGGTCGGGCCGAGCATGAGGATATTGGACTTCATCAACTCGACCGATTCGCCTCGGGAGTCGCGGCCCTTATCGCCGGCCTGAATTCGCTTGTAGTGGTTGTACACAGCGACAGCCAGGGTTCTCTTCGCGGCGTCCTGCCCGATCACGTACTGCTCGAGGAAGTCGCGGATTTCCGCGGGCTTCGGCAGCTCATCGAGTTTGACCTCGCTGCTTTCAGCGAGCTCCTCCTCGATGATCTCGTTGCACAGATCGATGCACTCGTCGCAGATGTACACCCCTGGTCCCGCAATGAGCTTCTTGACCTGCTTCTGACTCTTCCCACAGAAAGAGCACTTGAGCAGATCGCCGCCATCACCGATGCGCGCCATCTCCTGGGTCCCTACTTCCTTGTCCGCGTGCAACCATCTATCCCGGCTGCCGGCGAAGTGCCACCTATAAAGCGTATGCCGCCCCCGGCGATTGCGGGTACGGCCGGTGCGGCGGGTGCCGACAACCACGAGCAAAGGTCCCTAGAGTGACCGTACCCGTTATCCGCGACCGAGGTCGACAACTTGGGCACGTTTCTCATCGGACATGTGCGTGGACTCACCCCTGTCCGGGTGGCGGAGACGCACCTGCCCCGCCACCCACCCGCCTTACTTCTGTGCGCTGAGCTTGCGGTACTGGAACACCGTGTCGACGATTCCGTACTCCTTCGCCTCTTCGGCGGTGAGAATCTTGTCGCGATCGGTGTCCTTGCGGATGGTGTCCGCGTCCTTACCGGTGTGCCGAGCCAGCGTGGTCTCCATGAGACGGCGCATGCGCTCGATCTCGGCGGCCTGGATCTCCAGATCCGAGACCTGACCCTGGATACCGCCCGAGGTGGACGGCTGGTGGATCAGCACGCGGGCGTTCGGCAGCGCGGCGCGCTTGCCGGGGGCGCCTGCGGCCAGCAGCACGGCGGCGGCCGAGGCGGCCTGACCCAGGCACACGGTCACGACATCGGCGCGCACGTACTGCATGGTGTCGTAGATGGCCATCAGCGCGGTGAACGAGCCACCGGGCGAGTTGATGTACATGGTGATGTCGCGATCCGGATCCTGCGACTCCAGCACCAGCAGCTGCGCCATGATGTCATTCGCGGAGATGTCGTCGACCTGGTTGCCCAGGAAGATGATTCGCTCCTCGAACAGCTTGTTGTACGGGTCGGAGGTCTTGACGCCGTAGGTGGTCTGCTCGGTGAACTGGGGCAGGATGTACCGCGCCTGCGGCAGCGAGGCACCGGCCGCCGCGAAGGTGATGCCCGCGGACCGCGGGTCGAACGTACTCGACATATGCGTCTCCAAAGTCTGTGTGGTGGGCGGTGATTAAGCGCCGTTGGCCTGGCGCGCGTGCGTGATCACCTGGTCGATGAAGCCGTATTCGAGCGCTTCCGTCGGGGTGAACCAGCGGTCGCGGTCGGCGTCCTCGGTGACCTGCTCCACGGACTTGCCGGTGTGCAGCGCCTGCAGCTGATTCAATTCGCGCTTGGTGTAGGCGAACTGCTCGGCCTGGATGGCGATATCGGAGGCCGAACCACCGATGCCGGCGGACGGCTGGTGCATCATGATCCGCGAGTGCGGCAGCGCGAAACGCTTGCCCTTGGCGCCCGCGGCGAGCAGGAACTGACCCATGGAGGCGGCCAAACCCATACCGACCGTGCGGATATCGCATTCGGCGAACTGCATGGTGTCGTAGATGGCCATACCCGCGGTCACCGAACCACCCGGCGAGTTGATGTAGAGCGAGATGTCCTTTTCCGGATCCTCGGCCGACAGCAACAGGATCTGAGCGCACAGCTTGTTCGCGATGTCATCGTCGACCTGGCTGCCCAGGAAGATGATGCGCTCGCGCAGCAGCCGCTCGTACACCGAATCACTGAGGTTCAGACCAGCAGTCGCGGATGTCATCTGCACCCCTGCCTGATTGATTGTCACGGATACCTGCCCTCTCTCACCGGCTCGGTCCCACCAAGCCACCTACTGATTCGCTGACACAGACACTAACGAAGCAGGGCGGCACCGAACTCCCGGTACCGCCCTGCTTCGCTCACAGCGCAAACTTACTTGGCCTCGGCCTCGGTGGCATCGGCGACCTCGGCGAGCTCCTCGGCGGAAACCTCTTCGGCCTCTTCGGCCGGGTTGCCGAACATTTCCGCGGTGTCCACGGCATTGCCCGCGGTATCGGTGACGGTGGCCTGAACCACCACACCGGCGAGGGCCTTACCGCGGCGCACATCGGCGAAGACCGCGCCCAGCTGACCGGCCTGCTGGATCTGCTGGATGAACTGATCGGGCGACATGCCGTAGCGCTGCGCCTGGAAGATGATCCGCTCGTACAGCTCGTCCTGGCCGACCTGGGTGTTCTCCGCCTCGGCGACGGCGTCCAGGAGCAGCTGGGTCTTGACCGACTTCTCGGCCGACTCCTTGGTGTCCTTGTCGAACTCCTCGCGGGAGGAGCCCTGCGCCTCGAGCGCCTCGGCCAGCTTGGCCTCGTCGTGGTCGAAGCCGTGTACGGCGTCGTGCAGCACGGCGTCGATCTCGGCCTGGACGACCTTCTCGGGCAGCGGGATCTCGACGGTCTCGAGCAGGTTCTCGAGCACCTTGTCGCGGATGGCGCCGGCCTGCTCGACCTTCTTGGAGCGCTCGACACGGCCCTTGAGGTCGGTCTTCAGCTCGTCGATGGTGTCGAATTCGCTTGCCAGCTGGGCGAACTCGTCATCGGCCTCGGGCAGCTCGCGCTCCTTGACCGACTGCACGGTCACGGTGATGACGGCTTCCTTGCCCGCGTGCTCGCCGGCGACCAGCTTGGAGGTGAAGTCCTTGGACTCGCTCGCCTTCAGGCCGATCAGGGTCTCGTCGAGGCCCTCGATGAGCTGGCCGGAGCCGACCTCGTGCGAAAGACCGGTGGTGGAGGCCTCTTCGACCTCGGCGCCGTCGACGGTGGCGGACAGGTCGATGGAGACGAAGTCGCCGTCGGCGATCTCGCGCTCGACCGCGGTCAGGGTGCCGAAGCGCTGACGCAGCGAGGTGAGCTGCTCCTCGATGTCCTTGTCTTCGACCTCGATCGGATCAACCGTGACGGCGATCGCGGAGAAGTCGGGGAGGGTGATCTCCGGGCGGACGTCGACCTCGGCGGTGAACGCCAGCTCTTCGCCGTCCTCGATCTTGGTGATCTCGATCTCCGGCTGGCCGATGACCTTGACCTCGGTGGCGATCACGGCATCGCTGTAGCGCTTGGGGAGGACGTCATTGACGACCTGCTCCAGCACGGCGCCGCGGCCGACGCGGGCCTCGATCAGCTTCGCGGGCGCCTTGCCCGGACGGAAGCCGGGGATACGGATCTGCCCTGCGAGCGCCTTGTATGCCTTGTCGAAATCCGGCTTCAGCTCCTCGAAGGGCACCTCGACGTTAATCCGGACCCGGGTCGGGCTCAGCTGCTCGACGGTGCTCTTCACGGACATGCTCCTTGTTCGTTCGTGGAATGATGTTCATTCCCCCCACAGGCATCCCGACCAGGTTAGTCGACGGTCGATGCGGCCTGATAACCGGTCATGGCAAAGCTCGCCGTACCGCGCGGGTACGGCGTTGCGGCCGTCACTACCCCCTGGTGGACGGCCTGCGGTCGGCTAACCGACCTTGACGGCGTCGGTCACGAAGACCAGCGTCTCGTACGGCTTCATACCGCGTCCGCCCGCACCGTAACCCAGGTCCGGCGGCACGATGAGCAGGCGGCGCGCGCCCTGCTGCACACCGACCAGGCCCTGATCCCAGCCCTTGATGACCTCGCCCGCACCCAGCGTGAGCGCGAACGGCTCGCCGCGATCGAAGGAGCTGTCCAGCTTCTTCTTATCGGACCAGGTGAGCAGGGTGTAGTTCATGGTCAGCTTCTGACCGGACTGCGCGCCCGGACCGCTGCCCGGGGTGAGGTCCTTGGTGATCAGCGTCTTGGGCGGATCGCAGCTGTCCGGAATGGTGATGGTCGGGGCGGTGCCGAAGCCGCCGTCGACCTTGATGTCGTCGGCGGTGCACTCGCGACCCTTCGAACTGGTCTGCGCCGCGGCCGAAGTGGTGGCCTTGGCCGTGGTCGTCGCGGCCGCCTTGGTGTCATCGCCGCTGCCGCAGCCCGCCACCAACAGCACCGCCGCCGCCACCGCGCCGATCACACCGGCTTTGCCCGCCACGCGCATTCCCGCTCCTCGCACCAAGTCACCCGACGCCGCACGGCGTGCGGCACCGGGCCGAAACTACACGGTTGTCCCGAATTCCGGCGGCGAGGCCCAACACGCAGCGCCTTCCCGGGCCGAACAGGGCGTTTGCGGGGGAAATGCGTTTGCCCGGTTTGTCGAGGTACGGAAGCATTCGACGGGTGCTGCTGACGATTACCTGTACCCGACCCGATGACGCCGAATGGGCGGCGACCGAGCTGGGATATCTGCTGCACAAGAACCCCGGCAAGGTGCAGACCTTCGAACAGTCCTACGGGGTGGCGCATGTCCTATATCCCGAAGCCGAGGACGCACGCTGCACCGCCGCGCTGCTGCTGGAGATCGATCCGGTCCGGCTGGTGCGCGGAAAGACCAAGGGGGCAACGGAATTCAGCCTCGGACAGTATGTGAACGATCGGCCCTACGCGGCGTCATCGCTGCTGTCCGTGGCCATTTCGACGGTGTTCGGCTCGGCACTGCACGGGCGGTGCGCGCAGCGGCCGGAACTGGCGCAGACCGCGCTGCCATTGCGCATCGAACTGCCCGCGGTGCCGTGCAAGGGCGGGGCGGAGGCGGCCGAACAGGTCTTCGGACCGCTCGGGTGGACGGTGCGGGCCACTCCCCTGCCCTTGGATCCGGCCTTCCCGGAGTGGGGTGACTCGCACTATCTGCGGCTGGAATTGACCGGCACGCTTCGGCTTTCGGATGCGCTGTCGCACCTGTACGTGCTGCTGCCCGTACTCGACGGCAGCAAGCACTACTTCCTGGACACCGCCGAGATCGACAAACTGCTGCGCTTCGGCGCGGGCTGGCTCAATACCCATCCGGCGCGGGATTGGATCACCCGGCGCTATCTGGCGCGGCGACATTCGCTGGTGCGCGCGGCGCTGGCGCGCCTGGCCGAACTGGACGATCTCGAACCCGAGTCGTTCGGTGCGGTGGACGTCAATATCGATGACCTCGCACGGGAAGTGGCGGCGGCCACAGCGGAAGCCGCCGCCGCGAACGCCCATGTCGACGACGCATCCGGCGCCGCGGTCGATATCGCCGACGCATCGAGCGCCGGCGCGACCGAATCCGCCGAACCGACCGCGGCCGAGGCCCCGGTGCAGTCGCTGGCGGTGATGCGGCGGGCGGCGGTGCTCGAGGCGTTGCGGTCGACGGGCGCGCAGCGGGTGCTGGACCTCGGCTGCGGCGAGGGCGCGCTGCTGCGCGAGCTGGTGGCGGACAAATCGTTCAATGAGATTGTCGGCGTTGATGTTTCGGTGCGGTCGCTGCGCATCGCCGAGCGGCGCATGCGGCGTTTGCCGGAGTGGCAGGCCAAACGGGTCACCCTGCGGCAGGGCGCGCTCACCTATACCGACGCGTCGCTGCGCGGATATGACGCCGCGGTACTCATGGAGGTGATCGAACACGTCGACCTGCCCCGATTGAATGCGCTGGAGCAGGCCGTATTCGGCGCGGCGGCACCGGCTGCGGTGATCGTGACGACGCCCAACGGGGAGTACAACGCGCTCTACGAGGGCATGGCGGACGGCGCTTTCCGGCATACCGATCACCGATTCGAATGGAGCCGAGCCGAATTCGCCGAATGGGCGGGACGGGTCGGCGAAACCCATGGCTATCGGGTGCGATTCGAGCCCGTCGGGATACCCGACGAGGAACTCGGCGCACCCACGCAGATGGCGGTCTTCAGCAGGGCCGCGAACGATGAGAAGGGAGCGGCGTAATGGCTGAGCTCTCCATTCCCGAACTGTGCCTGGTCGTGCTGATCGGCAGTACCGGATCGGGTAAATCCACCTTCGCGCGCAAGCATTTCCGCGCGACGGCGATCGTATCCTCCGATGCCTGCCGCGGCATCGTCAGCGATGACGAGAACGATCAGGCGGCCACGCCCGACGCCTTCGCGCTGCTACATCACATCGCCGGGGTCCGGCTGCGGCGCGGGCTGCGCACCGTCATCGACGCCACCAATGTGCAGCCCAAGGCGCGGCAGGAATTGATCGAGCTGGCGCGGGCGCACGATGTGCTGCCGGTGGCGATCGTGCTGGACGTGCCCGAGCGGGAATGCGCGGACCGCAATGCCTCCCGGCCCGATCGCGATTTCGGGCGGCATGTGGTGGCGCGGCAGCAGCGGGATCTGAAGCGAAGTCTGCGCTTCCTCGAACGCGAGGGCTTCCGGCGCGTGCACGTGCTGCACGGCACCGCCGAGATCGACGCGGCCACCATCGGGAACGAGCGGCTCTGGAACGACCGCCGCGATCTGACCGGGCCGTTCGATGTGATCGGCGATATCCACGGCTGCCGTTCCGAATTGGAGACGCTGCTGGGTGAACTCGGCTACACGCTGACCCGCGATACCGCCGGGCGCGCGGTGGACGCGCGGCATCCGGACGGGCGCACCGCGGTATTCGTCGGGGATCTGGTGGATCGCGGGCCGGACACCCCGGGCGTGCTGCGCCTGGTCATGGGCATGGTGAAGGCCGGAAACGCGCTGTGCGTCACCGGAAACCACGAGTTCAAACTGGTGCGCGCGCTGGACGGGCGCAAGGTCAGGACCACGCACGGACTGGCCGAATCACTCGCCCAGCTGGACGGCGAGGATGACGAATTCCGTAAGACGGCACGGGAATTCATGCGCGGTCTGATCAGCCACTATGTGCTCGACGAGGGCAATCTCGTGGTGGCGCACGCCGGGCTGAAGGAGCAGTTCCACGGTCGCGCCTCCGGGCGGGTGCGCGAATTCGCCATGTACGGCGAATCCACCGGCGAGACGGACGAATACGGGCTGCCGGTGCGCTACCCGTGGGCCAATGACTATCGCGGTAAGGCGCTGGTGCTGTACGGGCACACGCCCATGGCCGAACTGGTGTGGGTGAACAACACGCTCTGCCTGGATACCGGTGTGGTGTTCGGCGGGCGGCTCACCGCGCTGCGCTATCCCGAGCGCGAACCGGTTTCGGTTGCGGCCGAACAGGTGTGGTACGAGCCGACGCGACCGCTGGAGACACCGAGCGTGGTGCCCGGCATCGGAATGGTGCATCGCGATCCGTCGGTGCTGGATCTGGACGATGTGATCGGCCGCCGCGTGGTGGAGACCCGCTATCTGTCCCGGGTGAGCGTGCAGGAGGACGCGGCCAGCGCGGCGCTGGAGGTGATGAGCCGGTTCGCCATCGATCCGCGCTGGCTGGTGTATCTGCCGCCGACCATGTCGCCCTGCGCCACTTCGACTCTCGACGGCTATCTGGAGTATCCGGCGCAGGCGTTCGAGTACTACCGGTCCGAAGGCGTCGAGACCGTGGTGTGCGAGGAGAAGCACATGGGATCGCGCGCGGTCGTGGTGGTGGCGCGCTCCGGCGAGGCCGGTCGCGATCGGTTCGGGGTGAATGACGGCAGTACCGGTGCGGTGTACACCCGCACCGGACGGCCGTTCTTCGACGATCCGGAACAGGCCGAGACGCTGCTGGCGCGGGTGCGTGCGGCGGCCGAAAAGGCCGGGCTCTTCGAGGAATTGGGCACCGACTGGCTGGCCCTGGATACCGAGCTGCTGCCGTGGTCGGCCAAGGCGCTGGGGCTGCTGCGCAGCCAGTACGCGGCGGTCGGGGCGGCCGCGCGGGCTTCGCTCGGGGCGGCGGCACAGGTGCTGGCCGCGGCCGGGGCACGGGGTCTGGACGTCACCGAACTCGCCGCACGCACGCGGGACCGCGAGACCGATGCGGCGGCCTTCACCGCCGCGTACGGCCGCTACTGCTGGCCGGTCGACGGGCTCGACGGCGTGCGCCTCGCGCCGTTCCAGCTGCTGGCCGCGCAGGGCGTGAATTACGCGGTGCGCGAGCACAGTTGGCACCTGGAGCGGATCGACCGCCTGGTCGAGGCCGATCCGGAACTGTTCACCCCGACCCGGCGCGTCTCGGTCGACCTGTCCGACCCGGACAGCGAGGCGGCGGCCACCGCGTGGTGGATCGAACTCACCGCGGCGGGCGGCGAGGGCATGGTGGTCAAACCCACCGGCTCGCTGGTCACCGGATCCGGCACCCGCAGTGGGCGGCCGGTCCAGCCGGGCGTGAAATGCCGTGGCCCGGAATACCTCCGGATCATCTACGGCCCGGAATACCCGCGCCCCGCCAACCTCACCCGCCTGCGCCAGCGCGGCCTCGGCGGTAAACGCTCCCTGGCCCTGCGCGAATACGCCCTCGGCCTGGAGGCCCTGGACCGCTTCATCACCGGCGAACCCCTCTGGCGCGTCCACGAAGCCGTCTTCGCGGTCCTGGCCCTGGAAACCGAGCCCATCGACCCGAGGCTGTAGTCGAAGGGCGAGGGGTGGTGCCCACCATCCGGCATTGGCGGGCACCACCCCTCGTCATCCCGGCGCGCTTCGGGCCGGAATCCACACTGATCGGTGCGGACCTATCGCCCGGCCCGCACCGCCCCTCATATCACCCGGCCTTCGGGGTCGCGGTCAGGTCGTAGAGCGTGACCCCGTCCACCTCGGTCGCGGTGTAATGGTCTTTTACCCAGGCGGTGATCTTCGAACCTTCCGAGGTGCTGGAGCCGCCGGGTCCGCGGTTATCACCCGCGATGAAGTAGTGGATCTTGCCCTCGGTGACGTCCTGCTGGAATTGCGCCAGGGTCGGGGCCGGATCGCCGCCGCCGAAACCGCCGATCGCCATGACCGGGTAGTCCGCCGCCAGCTGATACGACGCCGCGTTATTGGAGCTGATGGTGGCGGCCACCCAGGTGTAGGCGGAACCGTCCTGTTCGAGCAGGGCGAGAACCTTGTCACCGGGCTTCTCATCGCCCATCGGGCTGCCGCCGCGGGCACGTTCGCGCTCGACGTCACCACCCGGGACCGAGGTACCGGATTCCGGATCGGATCGGTCATCGTGATTGCCGCCGGGGAAGCCCGGGAAGCCGGAATCGGTTGCGGGACCGGCTTTCACGATGCCGCCGGTGTGCGGCTGCCGCAGGGTTTCCACGGCGTACGCGGTGGGCGCGGCCAGACCGACGAACACGGCGGCCAGCAACGTCGCGATGGTGAGTCGACGGCCACCGCGCAGGAGCAGCCCGGCCACCGCGAGAACCGCGACGCCGACGATCACCCAGCGCAGCCACGGCACGAAATCCGGTGTGCGCGAGAGCAGTACGAACGCGGTAAGGGCGGTCACAGCCACGCTGAGCACCAGCACGGCGCGCACCCAGCGACGCTCGCGTTCGGCCCACACCACCGCACCGGCCGCGCCGAGGGTTCCAGCCAGCGCGGGAGCCAGTGCCACCGTGTAGTACTCGTGGAAGATGCCGCCCATATAGCTGAATACCAGCCCGGTCACCAGGCCCCAGCCGCCGAGCAGCAGCAGTGCCGCGCGCTTGCCATCGGTGCGAGGCGCCTTGCCGCGCAATACGATCGCCGCGACAAGCAGGATCAGCGCGGCCGGGATGAGCCAGGCGATCTGGCCGCCGACGGTCTCGTTGAACAGGCGGGTGATTCCGACCTGGCCGCCGAACGGGTTGAAGCCACCGTGCATCTGGGGCATGTCACCGGCCGAGGAGAGATCACCGTCCGAAGGCAGGTCGCCACCTGACATCCCGCCCCCGCCCGACAGTCCACCGCCGCCGCTGGAGCCGATGCCCAGCCGGTCCAGGCCGTTGTAGCCGAGGGTCAGCTCGATGATCGAATTATTCGTGGAGCCACCGAAATACGGCCGATCGGAGGCGGGCCACAGTTGGGCGATGAGCACCCACCAGCCCGCGCCCGCCACCATCGCGGCACCGGCCGCGAATAGCTGTGCGATGCGCTTGCCGAGCTTGGGCGGACCGGCGAACAGATAGGTGAGCGCGAGCGCGGGCAGCACCAGTCCGACCTGCAATTGCTTTGCCAGGAAACCGAATCCGACGAGCAAGCCGCACAGCACCAGCCAACGCCAGCGGCCGTCGTCGAGCGCCCGCAGCATGGCCCATACGGCGGCGATCATCAGGAACACCAGCAGCGCGTCCGGGTTGTTGTACCGGAACATCAGGGCCGCAACGGGAGTCCCCGCGAGTGCCAGTCCAGCCAGCAGTCCCGCGGTCGCCCCGAAGTGCCGTCGCACCACCGCCCACAGCAGCGCCACCGACGCCACCCCGAGCAGCACCTGGGGCAGCAGCATGGTCCAGCTGCTGAAGCCGAATAGCCTGGCGGACAACTCCATCGGCCAGAGGGAGGCCGGGGTCTTGTCGACGGTGATGGCGTTGGCCCAGTCGGAGGAGCCGAAGAAGAACGCCTTCCACGACTTCGCTCCGGACTGGACGGCAGCCGCGTAGAAGGAGTTGGCCCAGCCGCTCGCGGTCAGATTCCATAGATACGCGGCACCGGTGCCCACCAGCAGCAGTGCGAGCCAGAGGTATTCGCGCCGCAGTGGTCCCGGCGTGGCCGCCGGACGCCGACCCGCTCGCGTCGGCGCCGCGGGCGGCGCACCGCCGGACCCCGGCGCAGTAGCTGTATCGATCATGCGATCCACCCTCGCGGCCACGCCACGGCTTCAGCTGGGATCACCCTGCGAGGTTGCTGTGAGCGCCGATTCCGGGCAGGTCAGGCCGGGTTTACGAGTTCGGCGAGGCGGTCCAGGAAGGGCCGCTGGCCCTTGCCGAGCTTGTCCTGGGCGATATCGAGGGGGAACCATTCGGCCCGGTCGATCTCCGGAAACTCCTGGAGGCGACCCGAACGCGGCGGCCATTCCATCTCGAAGGTGCCGGGGACCACCAGCGTGGGATCGAGTTCGCCTTCGACGGCCCACACGGTGACCTGTTTGCGACTGCGGCCGCTGCCGTAGGTGACCTCGCCGAGCGCGAGCCAGTCGCCGTCGGGGACGGGGAGTCCGAGTTCCTCGGTGAATTCGCGTGCGGCGGCGGCGCGCTGCTCCTCTTCCTCGGGTTCGTATTCGCCCTTGGGGATGGACCAGGCGGACGCGTCCTTCTTCGCCCAGAGCGGGCCGCCCATATGGCCGAGCAGTACTTCGAGTGCGGGGGTGCGACGGAAGAGCAGGACGCCCGCGCTGTACCTGAGGGTCATGAGCGCAGTGTGCCTCGTTCGGGATGTTTGCGCACATTCGGGGCGTCCGGGGTGGCGACATCTCGGCAAACCGGTCAGGTGAATAGCTTCTTCGGTAATTCCGGACATTCCTCGCAGAAATCCTTTACGACCGAAACCCGGTCGGCCCCTGCGTATTCCACTAAGCTTCGCTGGTTGGATTTTGCCTGAACCTGATGACGATTGGATACCGCATGGCGTTCCGCAGCTCCACCGCGGCAGCTTCCCTCGTAATCGGCGCACTGACCGCGGCAACCGGCCTGGCGAACGCCGAGCCCGCTGCACCCCAGAATGTTTCGTATTCCGCGAAGCTGGTGGAAAAAACGGTCGTCACCACTCTCAAGGGCGGCACTTTCGAGCTCTCCCAAACCCCCGGCGCCGACCCCGCCGGACCGGTGAACGTGGTCAATGTGAAAGACGAGCGGGGCGGCGTATTGCTCACGCTGCCACTCGAATTCCATTTGGCCGGGGTCGATGTTCCGGTCAAACCGGAAATTCAGCGCAATAACACCGTATTGGTGCTCACGCCCGAGAAACCGGCGGGCGTCGATGTGAACCAGCAGATCACCGTGAAACCCATTGCCTCCGCGAATGAGGACACCCGCGCGCTGAATTTCTTCAGCACCCAGTTCGGCCTGGCAACCACCATCGGCACCTTCGTCGGCACGGCATTGGGCGCGACCATCGGCTGCCTGGCCACCATCGCCGCGGGCTGCCTGCCCGGGTTCATGGCGGGCGCGACCATCGGCGGCATTCTCGGCTCGATCGCGGTGGGCGGTCCGGCGCTGATCGCCGCCGGAATCGATCTGCTCACCACCCTGCAGGCTCCGGCCGGCACCTCCAAGTGGGCCGATAAACCGGTGGCCGTGCCGGAGACCACCGCACCGCAGGCACAGAACACCGCGCCGCAGGCACAGCCCGCGGCGCAGCCGAACTAGTCAGCGAAAACCCGCCGGGGGCCGAATTGCCCAGCGCGCGTACGTTTCCTCGGGATCGACGGTGATGACATCGGCGACCTGCACCAGGTCATCGGGCACCGTCGCCCCGTCGAAATGCCGCACGCTGGGCACAATGATCGCTTCGGCGTCCAGGCGAGTGGTGATCGTCTTCAGACCGGCCAAGAGGTGACGCCCGGAGCGGGCGTCCGCGATGACCAGTTTGGCGAAGTCGTAGCCCAGGCGCTGGGCGCGCTCGCGAATCCGGTCCTCGTCCCAGGCCTGCCGGAGGCCGCTGACATCACTGCGCAGATATCCGACTGCGGTCGGCCGAAACTTCATGACGCCCCCTCGATCTACCCGTGGACCGAATGCGTATATCCAGTTGAGTATATCCACAACTGCACATCCGCAACTGGGTATACGGAATATTGTTGAGAACGGGGACAACGTGATTCGAAGGACCGAGCACATGCCAGAACCCGCCTACGTGGCGATCGCAGGTAAGTACGCACGCCAGATCCGCACCGGCGCACTGCCGCCCGGCACCCAGCTGCCGAGCTACGCCGAGATCGCCGAACGCAACGGCGTCTCCCAGATCGTGGTCCGGCACGCGGTGAAACTACTGCTCAGCCAAGGGCTGGTGCGCAGCGTCGAACGGCGCGGCACCTTCGTCGCCGACCGCATCGATCTGGTGCGGCTCGCACCCGAACGTCAAATGGAAAGCCCGGAAACAAGTTTCGGCCAGGAGACGGACCGGGAGGTGAAGGTCGAGCGCACCAGCAAACGCCTCTCCGCCACCGAGACCCTCGCCGAGATCCTGGGCGTACACCTCGGCGAGGAGATCACCCAGATCACCACGCGCGCCAGCGAGGACGGCCGCCCCATCTCGATCTCCGACGCCTACCAGCCCCTCGACGCCGAAGGCACCGACGGCGCGGCCTTCCTGGAAGAGACCATCGCCGACCGCCTCCCCGCCCAAACCCACGCCGCCTGGCTGAACACCCCCGACGGCGCCCTGGTCAAACACGTCCGCCAGCGCTTCCTCGCCCGCGACGACCGAGTCCTGATGGCCTGCGACATCTCCTTCCCCCTGGACCGCTACTCCGCCTTCGTCTTCCGCATGAGCCTGGACCCGGAACCGACCGAGCCGCAGCCGACAGCCGAGCCGGTCCCCACCGCCTGACTCAACGCCGCACCCAGCCCTGTGCGACATCGGATAGGTTCCACCACGAAACGTACTGGGAGTCTTCGGATTCCAGCCGCCAGTCGGTGGCGAGCGCTTCGAAGAAGGCGTCGTCACCGGTCTTGCCGCCCTTGGGTTCACCCAGGAAGATCACCCGTTCGCCACCGGCGCGCACGAAATCCGTCAGCGCCTGCGAGGCCATGGTGCTGCCCCAGCCCGGCGGCCAGCACAGGAACAGCACCTGGCCGGAGCGATCGTCGCGCCGCGCCGTGTATTCGGCGAGATCGCCCACCGGATACCAGGTATCGCGCTGCCCGGCCGCTTCGGGAAAGGACAGATTCGCGGTGCGATCGGGCGGCTCGGAATCGTAGGCGGTGACCCCGAGCCCCGCACCCGCGAGCTGCGCGGCCCAATATCCGCGTCCCGCACCGAGTTCCAGCACCGAACGCCCCGCGCAGAACTCCGCCGCCCACCGCAGCGTCTGCGGCGCGGGAATCGCATAGGCGTACACGGCTTGCAGGATGGTCTGCGCGTAGCCGAGCCTGGCGCTCCCATTGCTCCGCCCGCCGTCCACGACCGCGACACCGTCCCGCTCGGACACCGACGGTCCGACGATGTCCCAGTAGGGATTCCGGCTGATCTCGTCCCCACCGGTCATGAAGTGCACGAACCGCAGATCGAACGCCGAATCGGCGGCCGCGTCCCCGGTCCCCGGCAATCTGGGCGCGGTATCGAGATAGTCGGCCACCTTCGGGAACTCACCCCGCAGCCGCCCCTCGTCCCCCAGCAGCGCACCCAATTCGGCCCGGCGCGCATCGGTCAGCGAAAGCTCGGTCATACCTTTGATTTTCGCCCCGCGAGCCCGCCAACGTGATCGGTATCGCCCCGCCCACCCGTTCTCGCACCCCAGCGGGCCCGAAGCTGAGGTCGGCGGTTCACTCCGCCCAGTTGTCGCCGTGTTCGTGGCGGAGGTGTTCGGCGAGGATGGCGGCTTGGGAGCGGCGGGCCAGGCCCAGTTTGGACAGGAGGGTGGAGACGTAGTTGCGGACGGTTTTCTCGGAGAGGAAGGCTCGGGCGGCTATTTGTTTGTTGCTCAGGCCTTCGCCGATGAGGGCGAGGATTTGGCGTTCGCGGTCGGTGAGGTCGGCGGCGGCCAGGGGCGAGACGGGTTCGGGGGTGCGGGTCAGTCGGGCGGTGAGGTCTTTGGCGGTGGCGGGGTCGATGAGGGATTCGCCGGCGGCTACGCGGCGGATGGCGTCCACCAGTTGCGGGCCGCGGAGTTGTTTGAGGACATAGCCTTTCGCGCCCGCCAGGACCGCGCCGAGCAGGGCCTCGTCATCGGCGAAGGAGGTGAGCATGAGGACATTGAGGTCGGGCAGGTCCGAGAGCAGGTCGCGGCAGACGGTGATGCCGTCGCCGTCCTCGAGACGCACGTCCAGCACCGCCACGTCGGGGCGGACGGCGGGGATACGACGCAAAGCCTCGGCGGCGGTGCCCGCTTCGCCGACCACGGTGAGATCGCCCTCGGCCTCCAGCAGATCCTGTAGGCCGCGGCGGACGATCTCGTGATCGTCGAGCAGGAAGACGCTGATCTTTCCCGAACTGTCCACCGGTGCATCCTCGCAGGTCCGTGCCGGTTGGCAGGTGAGCGGGCGCGGCGGGCGGCGATCCGCACGCACCATCCGCCGCGCTGCCCCTGATCGCCGGGACAGCGTCGGCCCGGCGAGGTTCTAGTGGGCGGTCAACCCTTGGGAGCGGAATTCCGCGCGGGCCCGTTCAACCTGTTCCGGGGTGGGGGCGGGGGTTTCGGCCAGTACGAAGCGGCGGCCCAGCGCCTCCCATTTGGCCTGGCCCAGGGTGTGGAAGGGCAGTACGTCCACGCGCTCGATATTGCCGAGCCCGGCCGCGAACCGCGCCACCGCGCCGATCTCGGCGGGCGCGTCGGTGATCCCGGGAACCAGCACGTAGCGCAGCCACACCGGCTTGCCCAGCGCGGCCAGCCGTTCGGCGAAGCGCAGCGTCGGTTCCAGCGAACGGGAGGTGAGCCGCCGGTACGTCTGCGCCTGCCCCGCCTTGATATCGAGCAGCACCAGATCGGTGGCGGCGAGCAGATCGTCACCGGCCAACCCGCCCAGATACCCGGAGGTGTCCAGGGCGGTATGCAGCCCGAGCTCCCGGAAACCGCGCAGCAGGGCGGTCGCGAATTGCGGTTGCTGGAGCGGTTCCCCACCGCTCAGCGTCGCGCCGCCCCCGCTGGCCGTGATGAACGGCACGCATTTGGCCGCCTCGGCCAGTATGTCGTCACTGCCGAGCCGAATCCCGTTGTCACGCAGCCAGGTATCGGGATTCTGGCAGTACAGGCAGCGCAGCGGACACCCGCTCAGGAATGTCACGAACCGGGTGCCCGGCCCGTCCACGCCCGTGGAGATATCCCAGGAGTGGACCGAGCCGGTGACCGGTGCGAGCGCGGTGGTCATCACAGGCTCGCGTGGAAGGTCCGGTTGATGACGTCGAGCTGCTGTTCGCGGGTGAGCCGCACGAAGTTCACGGCGTAGCCTGAGACGCGAATCGTCAACTGCGGGTAGTTCTCCGGATGCGCCATGGCATCGGTGAGCGTGGCCTGATCCAGTACGTTCACATTCATGTGGAACCCGCCGGTGGCGGTGTACCCGTCCAGCACGCCCGCCAGATTGCCGATCCGCTCCTCGGCGGTGCGGCCCAATCCTTGCGGCGTCACCGTGGTGGTGAGCGAAATACCGTCCAGCGCATGCTCGTACGGCAGCTTGGTCACCGACATGGCCGAGGCCACGATGCCGTGCGTATCGCGCCCGTTCATGGGATTCGCGCCCGGCGAGAAGGGTTCGCCCGCTCGGCGACCGTCGGGGGTATTGCCGGTCTTCTTGCCGTACACCACATTCGAGGTGATGGTGAGCACCGACTGGGTGTACTCGGCATTGCGATAGGCCGGGAAGCGGCGGATCTTGCGCATGAACCGCTCCACCAATCCGGCGGCGATGGCATCGACCCGATCGTCATTGTTGCCGTATGCCGGGAAGTCACCGTCGATGCGATAGTCGACGGCCAGACCGGTGGCATCGCGCAGCACAGTCACTTTCGCGTACCTGATGGCCGAGAGTGCGTCGGCGGCGACCGCGAGCCCCGCGATACCGCAGGCCATGGTGCGGCGAACGGCGGTGTCGTGCAACGCCATCTCGATGCGCTCGTACGCGTACTTGTCGTGCATGTAGTGAATGACGTTGAGCGCGTGCGCGTATGTCGCGGCCAGCCAATCCATCATCCGGTCGAACGCGGCATCGGTCTCGGCGTAGTCGAGCACCTCGGCGGTGATCGGTTCGAACCCGCGCGCCACCACCTCACCGGTGCGCTCGTCACGTCCGCCGTTGATGGCGTAGAGCAGCGTCTTCGCGAGATTGACTCGCGCGCCGAAGAATTGCATCTGCTTACCCACCTCCATCGCCGAGACACAGCAGGCGATGGCGGTGTCGTCACCGAAGCGCGGTCGCATGAGCTCATCGGATTCGTACTGGATGGCGCTGGTGTCGATGGACACCCGGGCGCAGAAACGCTTGAAGCCCTCGGGAAGTCGCGGCGACCAGAACACCGTCAGATTCGGTTCCGGGGCCGGGCCCAGGTTGTAGAGCGTTTGCAGATACCGGAAACTGGTGCGGGTCACCAGCGGTCGCCCATCCGCGCCGAGTCCGCCGATCGATTCGGTCACCCAGGTGGGGTCGCCGGAGAACAGCTCATCGTATTCGGGCGTGCGCAGGAAGCGGACGATGCGCAGTTTGATGACGAAGTCGTCCACCAGTTCCTGGGCGCGTTCCTCGGTGATCAGCCCGGCGACGCGATCGCGCTCCAGGTAGACGTCGATGAAATTCGCGGTGCGCCCCAACGACATCGCCGCGCCGTTCTGCTCCTTGACCGCGGCCAGATAGCCGAAGTACAGCCACTGGATGGCCTCCTGCGCGGTCGCCGCGGGCCGGGCGATATCGAAGCCGTACGCGGCGGCCATGGTCTTCAATTCCATCAGCGCGCGGATCTGCTCGCTGACTTCCTCACGCAGCCTGATGGTTTCGTCATCGGCCCAGCGCTCATCGAGCGCCGCTCGATCCGCCATTTTCGAGGTGATGAGCCGATTCACGCCGTACAGCGCGACGCGGCGATAATCGCCGATGATGCGCCCGCGACCGTAGGCGTCGGGCAGTCCGGTGATCAGGCCCGCGCTGCGGGCGGCGCGAATGTCCTCGGTGTAGGCGTCGAAGACACCGGCGTTATGGGTCTTGCGGTATTGCGTGAAGATCTCCGCGACCCGGGGATCCTCGTCGATTCCGTAGGCGCGCAAGCTGTTCTGCACCATGCGATAGCCGCCGTTGGGCATGATGGCGCGCTTGAGCGGGGCATCGGTTTGCAGGCCGAGGATGAGTTCGGCGTTCTTGTCGATGTATCCGGGCGCGTGCGCGGTGATGGTGGAGGGCGTGTGCTGATCCACGTCGTAGACACCGCGTTCGCGTTCGACGGGGAAGAGCGCGCCGAGCTTTGCCCACAGGCCGAGCGTCCGGGGGGTGGGCCCGCTCAGGAAGCTGTCATCGCCCTCGTAGGGCGTGTAGTTCTGCTGGATGAAGTCGCGCACATCGATCGCGTCCCGCCACAGGCCGCCGCGGAAGCCGTCCCAGGCTCCGATTCGGGGTGTGGTTCCGATCATGGTCATCACGAGCTCCTTCGCCAGCCGGTCCAGATGTCTGAAATGCTCCGATTCCATGTTTGTCCGGGGCCGACACTCGCCGACAGAGACAAATGTCCCGAAGTAGCCGATGGGTAACCTCTCGGTATGCCGACCGATCCAGTGGGTATGACTCCAGCCGAGCGCGGACAGGTTCCGGCGGAACTGCGCGGATTGTCCGCGCCGAGTGAACGTCTGCACGATCTGGTCGAAGCCATTTACACCGTGGTCACCGACCTGGATGTGGCTGTAGTACTACGGCAGCTGCTGGCCGCCGCCACCCGGCTGGTCGGTGCGCAATACGGTGCGCTGGGTTTGCTGGATCCGCAGGACTCGGGCACGCGCCGCCTCGCCGAATTCGTGCAGATCGGCATGGACGAGGACACCGTGCGGCGCATGCCGTCCTGGCCCAAGGGTCGCGGTCTGCTCGGGGTGGTGCTCGCCGGTGATCAACCGGTGCGGCTGGACGATCTGACCACGCATCCGGCCTTCGAGGGCTGGCCGCCCGGGCATCCGCTCATGCGTAGCTTTCTCGGTGTCCCGGTGCGCATTCGCGGCCGGGTACTGGGCGATCTGTATCTCGCCGATACTCGCGCGGGCATCTTCACCGCGGAGGACGAACGGATTATCGAGGCATTGGCGGTGGTCGCGGCGGTGAAGATCACCAATGCCCGCATGTTCGAACAGGTGCAACTCGATGCCGTTCGCCGCCATGAGGATTCGATCAAGATCGCGGTCATGGAGGATCGGGACCGTATCGCCCGCGATCTACACGATTCGGTCATTCAGCGCATTTACGCCGCCGGTCTGACCGCCCAGGCCGCCCTGCGCCTGCGGCCCGCGCCCGAGGTCACCGAACGCCTGGAACGCCTGATCTCGGCACTGGACGACACCATTCAGGACATTCGCGCGACGATCTTCTCCATCCACTCCCCCGAACCCGTCCCCGGCGGATTGCCCGGCGAGATAACCGATCTGGTCACCTCCGCCGCCCGTCACCTGGGCTTCACCCCCGCGCTGCGGCAGTACGGCGCGCTCGACGCCATCGATCCGGATACCGCGCACGAACTGCTCGCGGTACTGCGCGAATCCCTCTCCAACACCGTCCGGCACGCCGACGCAACCCGGATAGACATCACCATCACCGCCGATATGGGCGAATTGCGAGTTTCGGTCGCGGACAATGGAATCGGCCTCGGCGACGCACCCCATCGCGGCGGCCTGCGCAACCTCGCGAAACGCGCGAGCGCCCGGGGCGGGGTGTTGGAAATATCACCCGGTCCGCAATCGCAAGGCACCACCCTGCTGTGGCGGGTACCGCTGGTGGAATCGAAAGATGGTCGGGGTGACAGGATTTGAACCTGCGACCCTCCGCTCCCAAAGCGGATGCGCTACCAAGCTGCGCTACACCCCGTGACCTGTTCGGCCTGGGCCGAAGCTCCCAGACGGGAGAAGAGCGGGTGACGGGAATCGAACCCGCGCTATCAGCTTGGAAGGCTGAAGTTCTACCATTGAACTACACCCGCGTGCGCCCCGAACGTCCCGGTGCATGCGTTGAGCACTGTACCTAATCTCACTCACCCAATGCCAATCGTGCTGGATACGGGCCGATTCGCGCCGGTCGTACGGGTCGTCGGCGCGTCGGGAAGACTCGCGGAAATTGGGTGTAACGCCTGGCTCCCAGGAACGATCACACATCCGATCGCCATTCGCGAGGTATCGGGAACCCGTTCTGAAACAGGGGTTTTCGATGCCGGGTGGCTTGCTAGGATCCTTTTTGTCCGGACGGGGGTATCTGGAAAGGGGGCGGTGAGCGTGCACCACACATGCCGACCGCGAGTTAGTGAGTTCGATCCGAAGGGCAACACCGGCGCGAGCAGCACCATCGCCGGTACCACCGGTCCCGGCGACGCCGGGCCAGACGTCACGTTCGCAGGGTGAGCGCGCATGCCCATCCGCATCGACGCCCGCACCACCGCCGTCGTGACGGCCACCATCCGGGAATGGGTCCGGGCGGTACATCCCGGCGGAACGGGTTCCACCGTGCCCGCACTCGAACCCGAGGATGTGGAACGCATCTTCGGGCGCATCATCGGTGAGCTGTTGGAACTGGCCGGGTCAGAGCCATTCCCGGTGCCCGCGGCCCGCAGCATCGGGCGGCGGCTCGCCGAATCACCGTTCGAGCGCACCCGCATGCTCGCGCCCGCCAGCCGCGCGCTGCTCGGGCTCGCACCGGGCGAACCGGGCTCGCTGATCGCCACCCGGTGGCCGTTCATCGCCAGCCAGGCCATCGACAGCTATGCCGAGGCGCTGCAACAGCGGGCGCTCGCACAGCAGGAACGCAGCCTGTCCGAGGCGGTGTCGGTGCGAGTGCAGGAAATCGCGGCATTGCAGACCCGGCTGCGGCACGAGGCCACCCATGACGCGCTGACCGATCTGGCCAACCGCTCACTGCTCAAGGAGCGGGTGCGGGTGATGGCCACCGATCCGGCACGCGGTATCGGGCTGCTGCTCATCGATCTCGACGATTTCAAGCAGATCAATGACGGCTACGGGCATTCGGTCGGTGACGAGGTGCTGGTCACCATTGCCAAGCGACTGCGTGCCGCCTGCCCGGCCGAGACGGTCATCTCGCGGTACGGCGGTGACGAATTCGTGGTCGCGCTGCCCGCCCGCCGCAATGCGCTGGGTGAGCTGGCGATGCGAGTGCTGGCGGCGCTGTGCGAACCCGTGCACACCGCGGCCGGTCCGGTCCCCGCCTCGGCCAGTGTCGGCACCGCGTTCTGCCCGCCCGGCCGCGACTGCGATTTCGCCGATCTGCTGCGCAGCGCCGACCGGGCCATGTATTCCGCCAAGACCGCAGGAAAGCGGCAATTCGCCATATCGGAGCTCGACCCAGAGGAGGTCGACTCAGCAACCACCACCGGCAGATTCGCCGCGGTAGCGGGCTGAGCGACCTGGGAACGAGCATCGGCGCGCGATCGAGAGCGCCGATTCCGCCACCGTCCGGATGAGCCCGGGGCGGCGGCGAACACGCCGAGCGCCGGAGTGATCAACACCTCTCGAGCCGGGAGCCGTCGGCCGAGGTAGCCCCCGGATATCGAACCGAGCTGGGCAAACGACCGCGGCGCGAGTTATAGCAACTGAACAGCAATTGGCGCCGCGTAGGGTGGTTCGCGTGGCTACGGTTGTCGTACTACTCGTTCTCCTGGTGGTCGTCCTACTGGCGGTGCTGATCGTCAGCCGCGGACAACGGTCCCGCGCGAACACCCAACTCGCCGATGCGAAAGCCGATGCCAGGCGCGTCATCGAACGGCTCGGCGGACAGGTCTACAACCTGACCGGCAACGACGAGCCCGCCAAACAGGCACTCGCCGACGCGGGCGAACGATTCAACGCCGCGGGTTCGCAAATCGAGCAGGCCACCACACCGGCACAGGCCCGGCTCGCCAAGGAGACCGCGCTGGAGGGCCTCTATTACGTCCGTGCCGCCCGATCGGCCATGAAAATGGATCCGGGGCCGGATGTCCCCGAACTCGACGGCCAGCGCAGCGCCGGCAAGGTCACCGAGGATCGCACCGTCGATTTCGAGGGACGCCGCATCGAAGCCTCGGCCAACCCTTCGGCCGAAACGCCCAACTACTACCCGGGCGGGCGAGTCGCGGGCCGGCCCGTCCCCGCGGGCTGGTACTCCGAACCCTGGTGGCGCACAGCCCTTGTCGCGGGTGCGTGGGGCGTCGGCTCGGTCCTGCTCTTCGACGCGCTGTTCACCGGTATGTCCGGAGTCGACTACAACGCGGCCGCGTTCGAGAGGCGGCTACGGCGACGGCTACCAGGACGGGCTGGACGCGGGCGGCAACGGCGATCAAGGCTACGACCCGGGGGCCGCCGATCAGGGCTACGGCGATCCGGGCAACGGCGACCAGGGTTACGGCGCGGCCGACCCCGGCTTCGCGGACGCGGGTTTCGCCGATCCGGGATCGGATCTGGGCGGCAGTGATTTCGGCGACTACGGCGATTTCGGCGGCTTCGACAGCTTCGACGGCGGCGGCTACTGACCCACCCCGCCCACCGACCGGCGCAGGCGCGTCCTCGCCGCCCACCGCCCGGCGCAGGCGCGTCCTCGCCGACGCGGTGACGCGGGCCGGTCTCGGCGTTCACCCGCGCCGGTACGCGCAACGTTCGCCATAGACCGGGTCGCGATGGCGATCGAGCGGTCTCCTCACCGGATGCGGTGAGCGCGACGAGTGCCGGCGGACTCCGGCATTCCGGCGATCCGGTGCCGAGCCCGTTCGGGTGCTGGTCGGTCGCTTGTACGTCTGGCGGTAACCGGAAGTTGTGCCTCCGTTTGGGCTGTGTTATCGATTGACGGTGCTGGTCGACCACGAGGTGAAGATTCCCGGCTCGTCGTTGTCCGGCGGCGGTGCGGGATCGCGGGTGCTGCCTACCGCGGGGGTGGCCGTTGCGGCGATATTGCTGATCGCCGCGCAGTGGTGGGCATCCGACCATGGCGTACTGGGACCGCTACGCAGTCTGATCGACGACTACTTCGCGAATCCGCAGTCGGCGTTCGTTTCGTGGGCCGGTTTGGGACTGGCCTGCGTGGGCGTGACCGCGCGCATCCGGGTCATCAGCCTGGTTGCGGCAGCGGTGCTGGACCTGATGACCCTCGGGCTGCAAGCCCTGTGCGGGTGGCATGTGTCGATCGGGACCGGGCCGACGCTGGCATTGACCGGACTGGCGATCGCCGCATCGCGCTGGGATGGGCAGCGGCGGCGGACAGCCCTGCACGCCATCGCGTTCGGTGTGCTGCTCATCATGGCCTCGAAGGTCGCCGACACCTGGCTGATGGTCAGTGTGATCGCCGGACCGCGGGTGCTGGATCAATACGTGGAACTCGCGGATCACGCCTTGGGTGAGCCCGCGTGGCTGGTCGGGCGGGCGCTGGAGGTGCTCGGGCCGATACCGTCCGGGATTCTGCACGTCGTCTACATCCAGTTGCCGGTGGCGGCGGTGGCGATCGCGGTGTGGCAGCTGCGCAATGTGACCACCAGCCCCTGGCCGCGGCACAATCTGCTGCGCACATTCCTGGTGCTGGGCGTGGTCGGGCCGCTCGGCTATGTGCTGTTCCCCGTGGTCGGGCCGGTGTTCGCGTACGGCCCCGAGGGCAACGGCCTGCAGATCGGGGATTGGCCGCACGTGCTGCCCGCGCTGACCTCCATGCCGAAACCACTGCTGTTCGACACCGTCACCGCGCGCAATTGCATGCCGTCCATGCATACCGCGTGGGCGACGGCGCTTTTCATCCATTCGCGCGGCGGCCCGCGCTGGCTGCGCTGGGCGGGTGCAACCTGGCTGGTGTGCACGCTGCTGGCGACGCTGGGTTTCGGCTATCACTACGGCTGCGATCTGGTGGCGGGCGCGGTGCTGTGCCTGACGGTGGAGTCGGCGCTGCGGGAACCCGATCGCGGCTGGAATCGGTACCGGGTGCGGATCGTCACGCTCGGCGTGACGGTGTTCGCGGGGCTGTTGCTGTCCTATCGCTTCCTGCCGGTGACCATGTCCTCCTATCCGGTGGTGGCCGGGTTTGCCGTGCTGGGTTCGCTTGCCGTAGTTTCGCTGGTCTTCTACGCGACCTGGTTCAGCAGCCCTGACGGTCGCTTGGCGGACTGGGGCGGCCGGCATGCGCGGGTATCCGTTGACATCAACTAGCTACTCCCGCAATACAATCCGGACAACTTATGCGAAGGCCGAAGGGTTAGTGTCTGCCGAATGATCACCATGCGGACGGGGCAGCGGGGCGTGCTGCGCAAAGCGAAGTCCGATGACCTGAGAAATATCCCGCGCATTCCGTTCGCGATCGGAATTCTGCTCTCGGTGGCCATCGCCCTGCTGTTCTCACGCATGCACGGGTTCCTGGATTTGCAGGTGTATCGGGTCGTCACCCGAGCCTGGCTGCACGGCAGCACGCTGTACGGGCCGACGCTGCCGGTGGCCGGGCATACCGATCTGCCGTTCACCTATCCGCCGTCCGCCGCCATCCTGATGATCCCGCTGGCGGTGACACCGCTGTGGCTGGCGGAAATCCTGGTGACGGCGAGCTCGCTGGCGTGTCTCGGGGTGACGGTCTGGCTGGTGCTCTCGCGCATTCGCCCGGATCTGTTGCCGCGCACGAAATTCACGCTGACCACGACGGCGGTGTTCGCACTGCTGGCCATCGAACCGGTGCGCACCACACTGTGGTTCGGGCAGATCAATCTCGTGCTGATGGCTGCGGTCGCGCTGGACTGCCTGACCGAGAAACCGCGCTGGCCGCGCGGTGTGCTCATCGGCATCGCCGTGGTGACGAAACTGACCCCGGCGGCCTTCATCCTCTACTTCCTGCTGCGCCGGGATTGGAAGGCCGCGGCCACCTCCGCGGCGACAGCGGCCGCGGTGGTCCTCGGCGGCTTCCTGCTCTTCCCGCGCGAATCCCGGGACTACTGGTTCCACGCGGTCACCGACACCAATCGGATCGGCTCCCCGGACTACGTCGGCAATCAGTCGATCAAGGGCCTGTTCTTCCGGCTGGGCCTGACGCATTCGGCGGCCACGATCGCCTGGCTCGCCACCGGTCTGGTCGTGGTGGGCGCGGGCGCGGTCCTGATGCACTATCTGTTCAAGGCCGAATCGTTCGCGGGTCAACCCGCGCTCACCGTGTACTCGGTCGCCGCCCTGCTGGTGAATGCCGCGGTCCTGCTGCTGATTTCGCCGGTGTCCTGGACGCACCACTGGATCTGGGCGGGGCCCGCGATAGTGGCCGCCGTCGCCTGGGCCACCACCCAACCCGGCCGGGCCCCGGCCGCGCTGACCGCCGCCTTCACCATCCCGTTCCTGATCGGCCCGGGCATCGTGCCCAACGGCAGGCATCAGGAATTGAATTGGTCCTGGTGGCAAAGCATTTTCGGCGATATCTACATCATCACCACCATCGCGTTGCTCGCATTCGGACTGTGGTGGCTGGTTACGGTGCGCACTCGAACCGTCTCGGCGGTTGACGTCAGCTAGTTCTTCCCTGGGGGATTTTCATGACCGATCTATCCGGCTTTCCACTGCCTTTCGTCGAATCCCATTTGATGCCGGTCGCGCCCGCCAGGGCCGTGCCGGAGCTGCGGATGATGCGGTTCAGTGCGGAGATTCGTTCCAAGGCACTGTGGTTCACGAAAATGCACGATGCCGACATTGTCGCCAAGTGGGCGCGGGAGGCTGCGGAGCAGGGACTGAGCGAGGCCCAAGTTCGTTATGTGATAGCGGAATTGGAGTATTACGCGGAACGGCGCGATGCGGGGACGGGGATCGAGGTTTCGGGTGTCGACGGGGTGTGGCAGTCGGATACATTGATCTCCGATGAGCTGAGAAGTGCGCTGCGGGAAGCTGTTCGGGTGCTGGAGGAGGTACCCGAGAACGAGCGGGATTGGCATCCGGGGTCGAACGAACAGGTGCTGGATCTGGTGCATCCGTCGCTGTTCTGCCTGGTGCGCGGAGTGAGCGGGGTGGATGCGGCGTGGCCGCAGCGTGGGAAAGATATTGCGCGGTACGCGTATTCGGAGAAGTTCCAGTGGCTGCCGACCGATGTCGATATCGACTCCGATGGCGGGGCGGTGTTCCGGTCGTACGTCAACAATGTGGATCCGGTGGCGCATCGTGAGCTCGACGCGGTGCTGCCGGTGCTGTTCGCGCGGCTGCTGCCGCTGTTCGAGAATGTGCTGACCGATCTGCGGTATCCGCGGCCGGTGCGGATCGAGGTCAATCCGTACACCTGGTACGACAACGCGCCGGGTAAGCCGGTCGAGCCCGAGGATCCGAACGACGAAGAGGCCAGGGCCGATTGGGACGCCGCGCGTGACGAATGGTGGGACACGCGTCGCCCGGTCATCCCGGACGCTCCCGAATTCAGTACGCCGGAGATGCCGGACGACTTCGTTCGGGTCGATCTGCGGGGGCGGCGACTCCAGGTCATCGTCAAGCTCGCGACGATTCACCTCACCCCGGATGGGCCCGAATATCCCGGTGGCAGTTGGCATGTCGAAGGGATGATGAACGAGCGCATCGTCTCGACCGGTATCTACTACTGGGACAGCGAGAACATCACCGAGAGTCAACTGAGCTTCCGCGCGTCGATCGACGATCCGGACTACGAGCAGAACGACGGCAATGGCATGGAGGACGTCTACGGCCTCAGCGATGAGGACCCGATGAGTCAGGTGCTGGGCTCGGTATCGACGAATGCGGGCCGCTGCCTGGCGTTCCCGAATATCCTCCAGCATCGCGTCTCACCGTTCCGCCTCGCGGATCCGACCCGGCCGGGGTATCGCAAGATCCTGGCGTTCTTCCTGGTCGATCCCACCGTGACGATCACCTCGACCTCCGATGTGGCACCGCAGCAGCCGTGGTCACCGGCCTCGACCATGACGCGGGCCGAGGCCGAGGGCTACCGCGAGGAACTCATGCGGGAGCGGAAGTTCTTCGTCGACGAGCACAACGAGGAGATCTACGAGCGGGAATTCTCGCTCTGCGAGCACTGATTTCGGCGCTGCCACGGGATGTAGACGGGGATGTAGCGGCCCATCGCCAGTGCGCCCAGGGCTGACACACCGCCCAGGGTCACCACGGCCGCGGCGAGTGGAGCGATCGCGGCCAGACCGCTGACCAGCAGTGGGCCCACGAAGAAGCCGCAGTCGTGGGTCAATCGCCAGGCGGCGAGGAATTCGGCGCGGGTGGCCGCCGGGGCCACATCCGCGCCGATGGTCATGATGACCCCGTTGCCGATGCCATTGCCGATGCCCATGACAATCGCGGCCACGGTGAGGATGGCGATCGAATCGGCGAACGGCACAATCAGATACCCGATCGCCAGAATGGCCAACGAGGGCACGGCGATGAATCGCCTGCCGAAGCGGTCCATCAAATGCCCTGCGGGATAGGCGCATAGGACGTCCAGACCCGCGCCGATCCCGTAGACGAGCGCGGCCGTCGCGGCGCTCGCGCCGAGATGGTCTGCCCACAAAGGCAATATGGCATCGCGCGCCGAGCGCGCCGCACCCATCAGCAGTGATCCGCCACCCAGGGTGAACAACAGGGTGCGATGCGCTCGCCCGATGCTCAGCAGCGACAGCGGTGGCGGCTTATCGATCCCGGATGTCGAGGTCTGCGGATCCGGCAACCGGGTCATGAGATATCCGGCCAGCGCGATCGCGATCAACTGGACGACAAACCCACCGCGCGTACCGAATCCGATGATCGCCGCCGCCCCGAGAAACGGCCCGAGGAAACTCCCCAGCCGCATGGCCCCGCCGAACAGCGCCATCGCCCGCGCCCGCCGCTCGAACGGAATCACCTCGGACAGATAACTCATCCGAGCCAATCCCCATACGGCATTGGACAATCCGACAACCACCAGCCCCACGCACAACACCGGCACACTCGGCGCGACCAAGCACACCAGCACCCCGAGCACCCCCGCGCTACTCGCGCAAATGATCGAAACCCGCTCCCCCAACCGCGAAACCACCTGCCCCGCCGGAATATCCCCCAGCACCTGCCCCAATCCCACCAGCGCCACCGTCAACCCGGCCACCGCCGCCGACGCCCCCAAACTCAGCGCCGTCAACGCCATCACCGGCGCCGCCGCCCCCATCCCGATCCCATAGGCCGTAGCGGGCAGATAAACGGTGAACAGCAACGGCCGCAACGAGGACACTTCCCCTGAACCCTCAACCTGCCGACTGACGGTCATACGCACACCCGAATACTCGCCGACAACAACTTCCAGCCTTCATGAGTGGACCGACAATGCCCACCCACTCTCCGAACCCACCCCACCCCTGACAACGCTCTTTCCACCCCGTGGAAATCACCCTGATTCCAACCCCAAATGTGAAACATATTCAGTTCACAACTGCTAGATTTGCGCCGCCGGATCTACACGGGGAGAGATCAATGAAGTCCACGCTCACAACAGCTTTCGTCATCGCCGCACTCGGGATGGTGATCGCCGCACCATCGGCCCAAGCCTCCGAAACGAAGATTCACACCGGCCCGCTGGAGGGCGCGCCATGCCACGTCAATCAGACCTATCAGCTGTGGCTCTCAACTATCACGCCGTACAAGGACGTCATCGAAGTCACCGACAATGGAGTATCGATACCTGTCCACTGGAGCGACTACCACATCAGCCGAGTCGACTGGACACCAACCACTATCGGTCGCCACACCTTGACCATCTCCAATGACCAAACCGAAATCGCGGCGACATTGATCCAACTCGGCAGCTCGAAGCTGGCCGACCTGGGCACGGGCAGCGGCTTGTTCCGCGCGCCTTCCACCTCGGTGCAGACAACGGTCGTCCCCGCCTCCGATACCACCACCCCCTGCCTGCAATAGCCGCCGAGACGCGGTCAGCTGGGCTGGCAGGTGGGGCACCAGAACAGGTTTCGGCCTTCCATGACCGAGTGCAGGACCGTGGTGGTGCAGAGACGGCAAGGGTCGCCCGCGCGGCGGTAGACGTAGGTGCGGGGGCGGTCCGGGGAGTATGACGGGGCGCCGTGGTCGTCTTCGGGGCGGACCACGACCATGACGCCGCGTTTGACGCCCACCTTCATCAGGGCAACTAGGTCGGTCCAGATCGCTTGCCACTCTTCGTGGCTCACCTGTTTGCCGGGGCGCGTGGGCGAGATGCCGTGGCGGAAGAGGACTTCGGCGCGGTAGACGTTGCCTACGCCCGCGATGACCTTCTGGTCCATGAGCATTGAGCCGATGGCACGCTGGGAGCGGGAGATGCGGTGCCAGGCTCGGTCCGGGTCGGCGTCACCGCGGAGCGGGTCGGGGCCGAGACGGGCTGTGAGGGCGTCGATTTCGGGGGCGAGGAGGATTTCGCAGGTGTTGGGGCCGCGGAGGTCTATGCCGTAGGGGGTGTCTTTGCGGCCGGGGCCGTACATGCGGAGGCGGACTTCGCCGACGGGTTCACCCATGGGGACCGGGGATTCGTAGAATTTGCCGTAGAGGCCCAGGTGGATGTGGACGGCCAGGCCCGAATCGTAGTGGTGCAGTAGGTGTTTACCCCAGGCTTCGGCGTGGGTGAGGACTCGGCCGTCGAGGCGGGCGGCCTCGGCGGCGAAGCGGCCCTGCGGGCTGGAGACGCGCACGGGCGCACCGGCCAGACGCTGCTGATGCAGCTTCGCCAGGCGATGCAGGGTATGGCCTTCGGGCACGACTCACCGGCTCTCAGGAGAAAAGGAATGCCGCCGCGAACGAGAGTTCGCGGCGGCGTGGCCTATTCCGGGGTGGCGGAACTCAGTACGCGGGAACGGCGGGGGCGACGCCGGTCTTCTCGTATTCGGCGAGGATGTCGATGCGACGCTGGTGCCGGGCCTCATCGGACCATTCGGCGGCCAGGAAGGCATCGACGATGGCGAGGGCTTCCTCGGTGCTGTGCATGCGGCCGCCGACGCCGATCAGCTGGGCGTTGTTGTGCTGGCGGGCCAGCTGAGCGGTTTCCACACTCCAGGCCAGGGCGCAGCGGGCGCCGGGGACCTTGTTGGCGGCGATCTGCTCGCCATTGCCGGAGCCACCGAAGACCAGGCCGAGGCTGCCGGGATCGGCGACGGTGCGGCGGGCGGCCTCGATGCAGAAGGCGGGGTAGTCGTCGAGGGCGTCGTACTCGAGCGCGCCGCAATCGACGACCTCGTGGCCCTGGCCCTCCAGGTGGGACTTGACGTGGTTCTTCAGTTCGAAGCCGGCGTGATCGGCACCCAGGTATACGCGCATGGCAGGGATTCTCTCAGGAGTGCCGATCGGCCATTAACGGTGGGTGAGCGGGAGCGCGAATAACAGGTGCCAACTTTCCGGCCTCCGATGCGAAGGTGCGCCATGCCGTCCGATGACCGCCAAGAACGAATGCCCGCTTTGACCGCCCGGACCACGGTCAACGGCCCGGCCTGGAATCCCGTATCGGGGATGACCGGGTGGGATCCGGCCACCGGCCCGCCCGGATGGGGTCCGGTCGCGCCCGATGAGACGCGCCCGCAGCAGCTGCCGCCGCGCATGCCGATCGATCCGCAGACGCGCGGGCTGTCGCCGTTCGGGTTGCCCGCACGGCACAGCTGGGAGATCCCGCTGCTGGTGCTGGTCGTGGTGCTGACCGTATTCGCCTATCCGTACGCGGTTTTCGCGGTGAGCCGAGGTACCGACAATCTGTACCTGTCGATTCTGGCGTTCGCGCCGATTCTGGTGTGGTTCCTGCGCGGTTCGCAATGGGGCGCGGCGCGGGTGTCGGGGGTGAAGATGTCGCCGACGCAATTCCCGGACGCGTATCGCATGGTGCAGGAGGCGGCGACGCGCTTCGGTATGAAGAAGGTCCCGGACGCGTATGTGGTGCTGGGCAATGGTCAGCTCAACGCGTTCGCGGCGGGTCACGGTTTCCGTCGTTTCGTGGTGGTCAACAGCGATCTTTTCGAAATCGGCGGCGCGGCACGCCAACCCGAGGCGCTGGCATTCGTGATCGGTCACGAGGTCGGTCATATCGCGGCGGGCCACACCTCGTATTGGCGGCAATTCGGCACGATACTCATGCAATTCGTGCCCGTGCTCGGTCCGGCGCTGAGCCGCGCGCAGGAGTACACCGCCGATAATCACGGCTACAGCTATTGCTTCCTGGGCGCGTCCGGCGCGATGACCACGCTGTCCGCGGGCAAATACCTCGGCGTCATGGTCGGATTCGACGAAATGGCGGACCGCGCCTTCACCGAAACCGGATTCTTCGTCTGGCTCACCAACCTGCAGGCCGGCCATCCGGTGAACACCTGGCGGATGTGGGCGCTGCGCGATCGCAGCCGGCACGGGAAGCTGTTCCTGCGCCCCACTCCCCCGGCCGCATAGAGTTTGCTCATGACGTCCGACGATCAGTCGCAACCGCCGAACGCCGAGCAGGGGAATCCGGTCACGGGGAGCCATCCGGGGTGGAATCCGGTCACGGGGATGACCGGATGGAATCCGCAGGTCGGCCCGCCGGGTTGGGTTGCCCAGCCCGGGTATTCACCGCCCCAGGTGCCCCCGCATCAGCCGACCCGCGGCCTGTCCCCGTTCGGTATGCCCGCCCGGCACAGCTGGGAGATCCCGCTGCTGGCGGTCGTGGTGGTGCTGACGGTGCTCGCGTACATGTTCGCGCTGCTGCTGCTATTGACCGGCAGCCTGAATCAATATGTGCTGCTGTTCACGTTCGCGCCGCCGCTGCTGTGGTTCGGCCGCGGTGTGAATTACGCGACGCAGCGGGTGAACGGCGTGAAAATGTCGCCGACGCAGTTCCCCGAGGGTTATCGCATGGTGCAGGAGGCCGCCGCGCGTTTCGGAATGCAGACGGTTCCGGACGCGTACGTGGTGCTCGGCAACGGCCAGATCAACGCGTTCGCCTCCGGGCACGGTTTCCGCCGTTACGTGGTGGTGTACAGCGATCTGTTCGAAATCGGCGGCGCGGCACGGCAACCCGACGCATTGGCATTCATCATCGGCCACGAGGTGGGGCATATCGCGGCCGGGCACGTCTCGTATTGGCGGCAGCTGGGCATGTTCCTGGGACCGTTCCTGCCGATCCTGGGCAATTCGCTGATTCGCGCGCAGGAGTACACCGCCGACAATCACGGCTACTGCAATCGGCATGTGGGCGCACCCGGTGCGATGCAGACGCTCGCGGGCGGCAAATACCTCAATGCCATTGTCGGATTCGACGAGATGGCCGATCGCGCACCGCAGGAGAAGGGTTTCTTCGTCTGGGTCGTGAACGCGCTGTCCAGCCATCCGGTGCTGACGTGGCGCATGTGGGCGCTGAGAGATCGCAGTAGACACGGCAAGTTGTTCCTGCGGCCCGTCCCGCCCCCGCTCGCGCAACCGCCCGCACCGTACACCGGCTATCCGCAACAGCAGCCGACACCCGGATACGGCTCCAGCACAACATATTTCGAGCAGTGAACCGCCAAGGGCCCGCCGTTTCCGGCGGGCCCTTCGCATACCGGCAGCCCGGGCGACGCGACTCTCAGTCGAACTGCGGATCCTCGTCGCGGGTGCGCTTGAGTTCGAAGAAGTGCGGGTAGGACGCCAGCGCGACCGCACCGTCCCACACCTTGCCCGCGACCTCGCCGCGCGGAATCCGCGACAGCACCGGACCGAAGAAGGCGACCCCGTTGATGTGGATGGTCGGCGTGCCGACATCCGGCCCGACCTTGTCCATACCGGCGTGATGCGAGACCCGCAGCGCCTCGTCGTATTCGGTGCTGGTGGCGGCCTCGGCCAGTTCGGCGGGCAGGCCCACCTCGGCAAGCGATTCCGCGATCACCGTGGTCAGCAGGTCCGAGCGCGAATCCGTCTCGTATTCGGCGCGGCGATTGTGCAGGCGGGTGCCCATCGCGGTGTACAGCGCGGGCAGCACCTCGTCACCGTTCTTCGCCGCGGCGGCGATGGCCACGCGCACCGGACCCCAGCCGGTGGCGAGCAATTCCTTGTACTGCTCCGGCAGGCCGTCGCGGCCCTCGTTGAGCACCGACAGGCTCATCACGTGGAAGTTCACGTCGATATCGCGGACCTGCTCGACCTCGAGGATCCAGCGGGAGGTGATCCAGCACCACGGGCACAGCGGATCGAACCAGAAGTCGACCCGGTCCTTGTTGGTGTCACTCACGAGTAATCCCTTTCGCAGTCGTCGGCCGGGCATGGCCGTCCCTATGCGCAACAATGCACCTTCTTACCGATATTTCCGCCGGACGGCATGTTCTGCGGGATAGGGTCGAAATATCAGCCTTCGTCGTCGGCAGCCGCGGATGGGCGGCGCAGGGAGGTCACACATGACCACGGCATCCAGGTTTGTCATCGCAGGTGGTGGGCTGGCAGCGGCCAAGCTCGCGGCGGCCTTGCGCGCCAACGATTTCGACGGGACGATCACCCTCGTCGGTGCGGAGGAGCGATTACCGTACGAGCGGCCACCGCTGTCCAAGGACTGTCTACTGGGTAAGAAGACGCCCGCGGACGCGATCGTGGAACAGCCGCAGTGGTATCGCGATCATCACGTCGAGGTGCTGCTCGGCACCACCGTGACCGGGGTGGATCGGGCGACGAAAACCATTACGCTGCCGGATCATACGACGATCACCTACGACAAATTGGCGCTGGCCACCGGATCTCGGCCGCGCAAGCTGCCCATCCCCGGCGCTGATGCGGACGGCGTGTACACCCTGCGCAATGCCGAGGACTCCGAGGCGATCCTCGAAATGTTCTCCACCGCCACGCGATTGGTAGTGATCGGGGCGGGCTGGATCGGGCTCGAGGTCACCGCCGCCGCCCGCACCGCCGGGCTGGAGGTGACGGTGCTGGAATCGCTGGACGTGCCATTGCAGACCGCACTCGGGCCGGAGATGGGACAGGTGTTCGCGGATCTGCATCGCGAGCACGGCGTCGATCTGCGCGTCGCGACCAAGGTCGCCGAGATCACCGTCGCCGACGGGCGCGCGACCGGGGTCCGGCTCGCCGATGACACCGTCATACCCGCCGACGCGGTCTTGATCGCGGTGGGCGCGCGACCCAATATCGAACTCGCCGTCGACGCCGGACTGGCGACCGGCGAGGGCGTACTGGTCGATGAGAGCCTGGCCACCAGCGATCCCGATATCGTCGCCGTCGGGGACATCGCCGATCAACAGCATCCGGTGCTGGAACGCCGAATTCGGGTGGAGCACTGGGCCAATGCGCTCAATCAGCCCGAGGTGGCGGCGGCGACCATGCTCGGTAAGGACGCCGTATACGACCGGCTGCCGTACTTCTTCACCGATCAATACGACCTCGGTATGGAGTACACCGGTTACGCGACCGCCAAGCAGACCGCGCGCGTGGTGGTGCGCGGTGATCTCGGCACACGCGAATTCCTCGCCTTCTGGCTGGACTCCGGGAATCGGGTGCTCGCCGGGATGAACGTGAATATCTGGGACGCGGGCGATCGGATCAAGGAGTTGATTCGCGGCGGCGAGGCGGTCGATCCGGAGCGGCTGGCGGACACGTCGATTCCACTGTGACGACCGTCACCTGACGCGTCCGGGAAACCGTGTCGAATTCACGGATCGGGTTCCGACCTGTCCGTGAAAGCGCCCGTCCGGCGCACCGAACAGAGGAGTCGACCATGAAGTACATGCTGCTCAAGACCTACGGCGGCACCAACGCGTACTGCGATACGCCGATCAACGAGTGGACGCCCGAGGAAATCAAGGCGCACATCGATTTTCAGCGGGCGCTGGGCGAGGAACTCGCCAAATCCGGTGAGCTGGTGGACGCGCAGGGATTGGCCGGACCCGATGACGCGCTGCTGGTCAGCTCGGACGGACGGTCCGCCGCGGTGATCACCGACGGGCCGTTCCCCGAGACCAAGGAATTCCTCGCCGGGTACTACCTGATCGATGTCGACAGCCGGGAACGGGCGCTGGAGATCGCGGCCCAGGCCTCGGCCGGGCCCGGCCCCGGCGGCAAACCGATCGGCGAGTACATCGAGGTGCGCGCGGTGATGAGCGCGCCCACCGGCGATCTGTGACCCGGCGCGATGGGCTCCACCACCTATGCGGTCGAGGACCTGCTGCGCACGCTCGCACCGCAGGTCCTCGGGGTGCTGACCCGGCGCTACGGGGATTTCGACACCGCCGAGGACGCGGTGCAGGAGGCCATGCTCGCGGCCGCCACCCAGTGGCCCGATGAGGGGACGCCGGACAATCCGCGCGGCTGGCTGATCCAGGTCGCCTCCCGCCGACTCGTCGACACCGTGCGCGCCGAAGTCGCGCGCCGCAATCGCGAAACCTCGACGATGCTGCGCGAGGTACCGGCGGCGGCCGAACTCTCCGACGCCGTCGATGAGCGCGATGACACGCTGACCCTGTTCTTCCTGTGCTGTCATCCGGTGCTGTCCCCCGCCAGCGCCATCGCGCTCACTTTGCGCGCGGTCGGCGGACTCTCCACCGAAGAGATCGCCCGCGCCTTCCTCCTGCCGGAATCGACCATGGCGCAGCGCATCTCGCGCGCGAAGAAGCGACTGGCTGCGGTCGATCGACCGTTCGCGTCGGGGGAATCCGGCTATCCGGAGCAGTGGCGGGCGCGGGTGGGCACGGTGTTGCAGGTGCTCTATCTGATCTTCACCGAGGGGCACACCAGCACCGGGTCCGAGCTGCGGCGCAATGATCTTTCCGCGGAAGCCATTCGGCTCGCCCGCGCACTGCATCGACTGCTGCCGGAGGATTCCGAGGTCACCGGATTATTGGCGCTACTGCTGCTGACGGATTCGCGGCGAGCCGCCAGGTCCGGGGCGCACGGGGAGCTGATTCCGTTGGCGGAACAGGATCGCGGGAAATGGGAGCGCGCGACCATCACCGAGGGCATCCGGCTGATCACCGCCACGCTTCCGGGCGGACTGAGCGGGCCGTATCAGATCCAGGCCGCCATCGCCGCGCTGCACGCGCAGGCACGGCGGGCCGAGGACACCGAATGGGATCGAATCCTGTTGCTGTACAACAGGCTCGAACGAATCGCATCCAACCCGATGGTGACGCTGAATCGCGCGGTGGCACTGGCCATGGTCGAAGGTCCGCAGGCCGGACTGGACCTCGCCGCAACTCTCGAAGCGCCACTGAAGGGTTCACACCGGCTGGACGCCGTGCGTGGCCACTTCCATGAAATGGCAGGCGATTACAGCGCGGCGATCACCGCATATACGGCTGCCGCCGGGCGCACCACCAGCACACCCGAACGCAACTACCTGATACTCCGAGCAGCACTGCTCCGCAAGCAGCACTAACCCCCGTCATCCCGGCGCGCTCAACTCTCGTCATCCCGGCGCGCTTTTGGCCGGGATCCACCGAAACCTGTTGGGACGCTGCCAGTGTGGATCCCGGCCAAAAGCATGCCGGGATAACGGGGCGGCCCCGATACCTGGCCGGTCAGGCGGCGGCGCGGAAGCCGGTGGGGCTCACGCCCCTATGGCGTTTGAAGGCGGCGCTGAAGCCGAAGGCGTCCGCGTAGCCGAGGGATCTGGCTATCTGGGCGACGGTGAGATCGGTTGCGGTGAGCAGTTCTTCGGCTTCCTCCATGCGGAGTTCGGTGAGGTAGGCCAGGGGTGGGGTGCCCATGATCGCGGTGAAGCGTTTGGCGAACAGGGCGCGGGAGACGCCCGCCTGCGCGGCCAGCGTGGCCACCGTCCAGGGCAGGCCGGGGCGGGCGTGGATCGCCTCCAGGGCGGGGGCGACCAGGGGATCGTCCACGCCGCGATACCAGCCGGGAGCGTCGGCTCCGGCCTGTTCGAACCAGCTGCGCAGGGTGCACACCAGGCCCCAGTCCAGCAGCCGGTCCATCATGGCCTGTGAGCCCGCGCTGTGGCTGACGGCCTCGGTGGCAACGGCTTCCATCCACGGGCAGATATCGGCGTCCTCGTGGATGACCAGTACCGGCGGCAGCGCGCGCACCAGGCGTTCGTGGCGGCGCGAGGCGGCGCGGTACGCGCCCACCAGCAGGGCGGTCGCCGCACCGGAATCCTCTCCCCAGCTGATCCCGCTCAAATCCGCTGCGGTGCAATCGACTTCGGCGAAGCAGGCGATCTCGTACTCGGTGTGCGGCACCCCGAGCGATTCGGGCCGGTCGGTGAGATGGAACGGTTCGGGACCCCGCACGATCACGGTGTCATCGGCGGCGAGGCGTTGCCGAGTGCCGTCCGCCAGCACCAGGGTGCCGCCGCCGCGCAGCACGGTGATCATGGTCATGGGCGCGCCGTCCGCGAAGCGAATGGTCCAGGGCGCGGTGAGCACCGCGTGCGTGACCACCGATCCTTCGGCGCGAATTCCGCTCAGCAGCTGACTCAAGGGGTCCACGTATCGAGCGTAGACGAATTCCTATCGATCGGAGCGGATCACCCATGGATCGTCCACGCCGCAGCCGGTGTACTGGATGCAGCACCGCACGACCACCGCTCGATCAGGAGGAATTCCCTTGTCGCACAACGATAGTCGTACCGCTCTCATCGTCGTCTCGCATCATCGCGCCGATTCGCTGACCGCGCATATCGCCCGCCGCACCGCCACCCAGCTCGAGGACGCCGGATACGCGATCGATCTGCTGGACCTGACCGCCGAGGGTTTCGACCCGCGCATGAACACCGCGGATCAGCCCGATTGGAATGACCGCGACAAGACCTACTCCCCCGAGGTCCAGGACCATATGCGCCGAATCCTGGCCGCCGACTTGATCATTCCCGTCTTCCCCATCTACTGGGGTTACGCACCCGCCCTACTGAAGGGCTGGGTCGATCGCGTCTGGAACTACGGCTTCGCCTACGGCCGCAGTAAGCCCAAGCTCGCGGGCAAACGCATGCTCTGGCTCGGCCTGGCGGGCGCGACCGCCGACGACATGATCATCCCCGCCATCCAGACCATGCTGGACACCCAGCTCAGCGGCGCGATCGCCTACTACTGCGGCGTCTCCGACTCCCGCACCGTGGTCCTCCCCGATGCCGAGGAACGCCCTCAGCGCCTGGACGCCGAGGGCAAACTCGACATCGGCGACGCGGTCCAGGGCGCGGCCCGCGACGCCCACTTCGCCGCCTTCGAACGCAAAGCGGCGGAACACGTTTCGGACTTCCTGGCGGCCGACCGCGTCCCAGCCTAGCCCCGTCATCCCGGCATGCTTTTGGCCGGGATCCACACCATCAGGCATCAACCACCCGCGTGGATCCCGGCCAAAAACGCGCCGGGATGACGAGTGAACTACGCGCCGGTCACCCAGGGTGTGCCGGTGATGAGTTCATAAGCCTGCATGTACTTCTGGCGGGTCACCTCGACGACCTCCGCCGGAAGCTCGGGACCCGGGTATTCCTTGTTCCAGCCGGTGCCGGTGGACCAGTCGCGCACGTACTGCTTGTCGAAGGACGCCTGCGGGCGGCCGGGAGCGTAGTCGGCGGCGGGCCAGAAGCGGGAGGAATCGGAGGTGAGCACCTCATCCCCGAGGGTGAGAACCTCACCGTCCCAGCCGAATTCGACCTTGGTGTCGGCGATGATCACACCGCGCTCGGCGGCGTGCGCGGCACCGCGCGAATAGATGTCGAGCGTCAGGTCGCGGAGCTTGTTCGCGACCTCCTCGCCCTCCTGGTTGATCACATCGGCGAACGAGATGGGCTCATCGTGGCCCTCATCGGCCTTGGAGGAGGGGGTGAAGAGCGGTTCGGGCAGTTTGTCGCCGTCCACCAGCCCCGGCGGCAGCGCGATACCGGATACGGTGCCGCTGCGCTTGTACTCGGCCAGCCCGCCACCGGTCAGGTAACCGCGCGCGACGCATTCGACCTTCAGCATCTTCAGCGGCTTGACCCGCACCCCGCGCCCGGCGAACTCCGCGGGCACATCGGTGGTGGAGACGATGTGATTGGGAATGGTGTCGAAGAACCCGAACCACCAGTTGGACAGCTGGGTGAGCATGGCCCCCTTGTCCGGAATCGGGGTGGGCAGCACCACGTCGTACACCGACACCCGGTCGGATGCGACCAGGATCAGCGAATCGCCGTCCTCGTACAGGTCGCGCACCTTACCGGCGTGAATGTGCTTCAACTTTGTCCTCCTCAGACTGGATCGCTGCCGCCGCACAGCCTACCGAGGCGCTCACATGCGCCGGGACGGGCATGCGACCGCCACGCGCCGCACCGACATGGCATTGTTGGGACCGTTGGCTTTATGGCGGGCAGCGCCGCCCGCAGCACTTGCGAGAGCGAAGGAGCACCCTTGTCCGCACCGAATCTCACCCGCGAGCAGGCGATCGAGCGCGCCGCGACGGTCCAGGTGGATAACTACCGCGTCGAACTGGACCTGACCGGGCAGCCCACCAGCGCCGAAGCGGCGACCAGTGACCTGTTCTTCTCGCGTTCCACGGTGACATTCACGGCGACGCCGGGCGCGAGCACCTTCATCGACTTCGTCGGCGCGGGCGTGCGCTCCGCAGTGCTGAACGGTGTCGCGGTCGATGTGAGCGATTACGACGAATCCAAGGGCCTGACCCTGACCGGGCTGGCCGCGCGCAATGAACTGATCATCGAGGCCGATGCCGAGTACTCGCACACCGGTGAGGGCCTGCACCGGTTCGTCGACCCCACCGATAACAAGGTGTACCTGTACTCGCAGTTCGAAACCGCCGATGCCAAGCGCATGTTCGCGTGCTTCGACCAGCCGGACCTCAAGGCCACCTACGACGTGATCGTCACCGCGCCCGCGGATTGGGAGGTCATCTCCAACGGTGCTACGACCTCGACCAAGACCATCGGCGCGGTCGTGGAGCACACCTTCGACACCACCCCGCGCATGAGCACCTATCTGGTGGCGCTCATCGCCGGACCGTACGCCAAGTGGACCGACACCTTCGTCGACGAGCACGGGGATATCCCGCTCGGCATCTACTGCCGCGCCTCGCTCGCCGAATTCATGGACCATGAACGGCTTTTCACCGAAACCAAGCAGGGTTTCGGCTTCTATCACACCAATTTCGGTGTGCCCTATGCCTTCGGCAAGTACGACCAGCTGTTCGTGCCCGAATTCAACGCGGGCGCAATGGAGAACGCGGGCGCGGTCACCTTCCTGGAAGATTATGTGTTCCGCTCCAAGGTGACTCGCGCGTCCTACGAGCGCCGCTGCGAGACCGTGCTGCACGAAATGGCGCACATGTGGTTCGGCGATCTGGTCACCATGAAGTGGTGGGACGACCTGTGGTTGAACGAATCGTTCGCCACCTTCGCCTCGGTGCTGTGCCAGGTGAGCGCGACCGAATACACCAATGCCTGGACCACTTTCGCGAATGTGGAGAAGTCCTGGGCGTACCGGCAGGACCAGCTGCCCTCCACGCACCCCATCGCCGCGGACATCCCGGATCTGCACGCGGTCGAGGTGAACTTCGACGGAATCACCTACGCCAAGGGCGCTTCGGTGCTCAAGCAGCTGGTCGCGTACGTCGGGCAGGAGCCGTTCCTGGCCGGTCTGCGCGACTATTTCACCGAACACGCCTACGGCAACGCCACTTTCGATGATCTGGTGGGTGCGCTGGAGAAGGCGTCCGGGCGTGATCTGTCCGATTGGGGCGCGCAGTGGCTCAAGACCACCGGCCTGAATATCCTGCGGCCGGAGTTCACCGTCGACGCGGAGGGCAAGTACGACTCGTTCACCGTCATCCAGGACGGTGCGGAGCCGGGTGCGGGTGAGCGGCGTACGCACCGCCTGGCCATCGGCGTTTATGACGATCAGGACGGAAAGCTGGTGCGCACCAAGCGCGTCGAGCTCGATATCGATCCGGCCGAGCGCACCGAGGTGCCCGAGCTGATCGGTGTCGCACAGGGCAAGCTGGTGCTGGTCAATGACGACGACCTCACCTACTGCTCGGTGCGGCTGGACTCCGGTTCGCTCGAGACCGTGGTCGATCGCATCGCCGATATCGCCGAACCGCTGCCGCGCACGCTGGCCTGGTCGGCCGCCTGGGAGATGACCCGGCAGGCCGAGATGCGGGCACGCGATTTCGTGGCGCTGGTGCAGCGCGGCGTCGGCTCGGAGACCGAAATCGGTGTGGTGCAACGCCTTCTGATGCAGGCGCACACCGCCATCTCCTCCTACTCCGATCCGAACTGGGCCATCGAGACCGGCTGGCCGGAGTTCGCCGACCGCCTGCTGTCGCTGGCGCGGGCCGCCGAGCCGGGTTCGGATTACCAGCTGGCCTTCGTGAACGCCCTCACCGGCGCGCACCTGTCGGTCCGCCACGTCGAGGCGCTGCGCCAGGTCCTCGAGGGCGATCCGGCCGCCGCGCTGCCCGGCCTGGAGGTCGACACCGATCTGCGCTGGCGGCTCATCCAGGCGCTGGCCGCCGCCGGTGATATCGACAACGACGGCACCGAAACCCCGATCATCGACGGCGAACTCGCGCGCGACGACACCGCCGCGGGTCGCCGCCAGGCCGCTGCGGCCGCCACCGCCCGCCCGCAGATCCCGGTCAAGGCGCAGGCCTGGGCCACGGTCATGGATGACGATTCGGTCCCGAACATCACCGCCCGGGCCATCGTCGCGGGCTTCGCACCCGTCGGCCAGGCGCACCTGCTGACCCCCTATGTCGAACGCTACTTCGCCGAAATCCCGTCGGTCTGGGATCGCCGCTCCAGCGAAGTCGCGCAAACCGTAGTGGTCGGCCTCTACCCGCACTGGGCCATCTCCGACGAGGCCGTGGCGGTCGCCGACAAGTTCCTCTCCGGCGACCTCCCACCCGCCCTCCGCCGCCTCGTGGTGGAAGGCAAAGCAGGCATCGAGCGCTCCCTGCGCGCCCGCGCCTTCGACCGCGGCTAGCCCGTAAACCCGTAGTCCCACAGCCCCTTTCGCACTGAGCGGGAGGGGCTGTGGCATTTCTGGGGCCTCTCGTAATCCCGGCACGTTCTCGGCCGGAAGCACGCCGGGATGACTAGGGGAACCACGCTGCTGTGAGCGGATCCGCCGTGGGCAGCATGGGCGGAAATCGCGGATCCGGTGCGGCACGGTGGAGTCATGGCACAGGACGAGAAGACGCCGATGTTCAACTGGCGCACACGGGAACAGCTGTTCGGCAAGCGGATTCTGGTGCTGGACGGCGGACTGGACGATGACAACGGGTCGCTGCTCATGACGCAGCTGCTGCAATTGGCGGCGGAGGATCCCGAGACCGGGATCTCGCTGTGGATTCATTCGCCGGGCGGATCGGTGCCCGCCATGCTGGCGATCCGGGACGTGATGCGGCTGGTGCCGTGTGACGTTTCCACTCTGGCGCTCGGATTGGCTTGCAGCGCAGGGCAATTCCTGCTCTCCTCGGGGACGCCCGGCAAGCGGTTCGCGCTGCCGCACGCGCGGATCCTCATGCATCAGGGATCGGCCGGAATCGGCGGCAGCGCGGTCGAGGTGGAGGTGCAGGCCGATGATCTGCGCTACACCGTGCAGACCGTGCTCGGGCTGATCGCGCAGGACACCGGGCAGCCGTTCGACCAGATCTACGAGGACTCGCTGCACGATCGCTGGTTCACCGCGACGCAGGCCAAGGAGTACGGATTCATCGACGAGATCGTCGAATCCTTCTGGCAGATCATCCCGCAGAAGCAGAAGATGGGAATCTCGGCATGAGCAGCTACACCATCCCCAATGTGATCGCCCAGCATCCGCGCGGTGAGCGCATCATGGACGTCTACTCGCATCTGCTGGCCGAGCGCATCGTATACCTGGGCACCCCAATAGATTCCGGCGTCGCCAACGCCCTGATCGCGCAACTCCTGCACCTGGAAGCCGACAGCCCCGGCCAGGAGATCAACCTGTACGTCAACTGCGAGGGCGGCGACCTGACCGCCATGCTCGCGGTCTACGACACCATGCAGCACATCTCCGCACCCGTCGCGACAACCTGTGTGGGACAGGCGATCGCGGTCGGCGCGGTACTGCTGTCGGGCGGCGCCAAGGGCATGCGCACCATGCTCCCGCATGCCCGCGTGGTCCTGCACCAGCCCGCCATCAGCGGCCGCGGCACCATCCCCGACCTGATCATCCAGGCCGACGAGGTGGTCCGCCTGCGCGGCCAGGTCGAAGCCATCCTCTCCGCCCACACCGGCCAACCCCTGGAAACCCTCCGCCGCGATACCGACCGCGACCGCGTCTTCACCCCCGAAGCCGCCCTCGCCTACGGCCTCGTGGACCGAATCCTCGACCCCCGAGCCTGATTCACCGCTCGTCGGGCGCGATGAGGAAGCGGTGTAGCCCCGCGCTCCGCGCATCACCAGCGGAGCACGGGCACGCCGCGCGCCCGAGGGCCCGAGGGCCCGAGGGCCCGAGGGCCGCGAAGCAGACTGCCACGACGTCCCCGCGATCGAACAACGAAGGCCGGAGTAGCGAGCGAAGGCAGAGATCCCGCGGAAGGCTCGCCCCCAGTCATCGTGGTGGCGACAGAACTATGGCACCCGGGTGCAAGGCCGCCGCGTGGCGAAACACTTTGACCACCCGACCACTCTCGGTCGAATACCCGTGCCTCCCACCGAAGTCGAGGTTGCGGGCGGTATCCGACGGCGGGTCAGGCGGCGAGGAGCAGGGCGTTATATGCCTGGGCGGTGGGGCGCTGGACCGGGGCGGGGCGCGGGGTGGCGGGGATCGCGGCCAGACGCTGGCGGCGCAGAGCGTCCGCGACCTGCTGAGTGAGGCCGATCAGGTCGGTGCCGAGGGCTCCGGCCAGGGCGGCGATCATTTCGCTGGAGGGTTCCTTGCGGCCGCGCTCCACCTCGGAGAGGTACTGCGGTGAGATGCCCGCGCGCCCAGCCGTTTCGACGAGCTTCTCACCGTTCGCCTGACGCATGGCCCGCAGTTCCGCGCCGAGTACCTCGCGCCAGAGCGGTTCGCGGACCGCGCGGAGGGTGCGGGGCTGGTCGCTCGGGCGGCGGGCTTCGGGATGCTTCCCGGGCTCGCCTACGACCGGTTGCAGTGCCGGGCGGGTCAGCTCACCGCGCGCCTCGCCGACGGCTTGCGGGCCTGAGGTTTCGGACCGCTCGGCAAGTCCGCCGGGGATGGAATGAAGACGCGGCAGCTCGGACATGGTCCGAGCGTAAGTCGGACCGCCCCGTGGCGCGCTTCGTTCTGCTCTGAGCAGAAGGAATCGCGGCCGGGGTGTGGATGCCGAAAGCGCGCCGGGATGACGAGCAGTAGACGTACGCGACGACGCCACTTGCCAACGCGCACAGCCCCGGCCCTCAGGGGTTATGCAGCGCACCCCTTCCCTCTGCGGGCACCGGGCAGGCCGGGGCGCGGAGACGGAAGGGGTGCGAAAGTGTCCGGCGTCGCGCGTATTCGCGACGCCGGTGCGGATGTCAGACGCGGCCGATGGCGGCGGCCATGACGCGCACCGCGGAGACCAGGCCGTCGATCAGGTCGCCCTGGCGGAAGGAGCTCTGGGCGGCGGTGGAGCCGAGCTGGCAGACGCGGTCGTTGGCGCGCTCGGCGACATCGCGGCCGGAGCGGACCTCGACGGCGCGGGCGTTCGGGTCGACGGCGATCAGGACCGAGCGGGCGGCCTCGGGGGTGCCGGGGAAGACCGCGTCGGCGCCGGCGCCGGAATCCGCGCCCAGATCACCGATGAAGATGTTGAACCGCACCTTGGTGGCGCGGGTGGCATCGGTGAGCGCGTTGTCCATGAGCAGGCGCTCGTGATCGGTGAACGGCACCTCGCTGAACACATCGCCGGCCTCGTGCACGCCGGAGACGCGCCCGCTGACGGTGACGGCGTAGCCGTGCGGTAGCTCGGCCTCATTCACAGCGGGCCAATTAGAACTTGCCACTTGCCCGGCCTCCGATCAGGTCCGCCGCGGCGGATTCGATAGCAGCATGGTTGCCATGCGATGACTCAGCATTGTCGTGATGACCGGAACCGGTCACCTCGTCGGTCGCGCTCCACAGCACGGGAGGCTGGGTCCACTTGGCGCCCAGCGCGAAGTGGTCCGGCTTCTTGCCGGGCAGCGGCTTACCGAGGAACGACAATCCGGCGATCACCAAATAGATCGCAAGCGGGATGCCGACGTAGATCAGCACTGTCTGGAGAATGCTCACAGCCCAACGGTAATCGATGCCCGGATCGCTTCCGCCGACCGGTGAGCGTGTGCGCGCACGTGTCGTCGTGATCTAGCTCAAACAAGCCACGCAGTCGAGTTTGCCGGAAGTTTTCCAGCGCTAATCGGAGCGCTCGTCAGCAACACCTCTCCCGCGGGTAGCGATATCGCCGCATCCGTGGCATTCAGCACACACAACAGCCCGCCTTCGCGTCGAAATGCCAGGCAGCCCGGCGGACTTCCGTACCACTCCAGTCCGGGCCCGGCGAATTCCTTTCGCTCGGCCCGCAATTCGATCGCCATCCGATACAGCGACAGCATGGAGTCCAAGCGCTCCAACTGTTTCTCCACCGTCAGCGCCGACCACTGCGGCGGCATGGGCAGCCACGGCGCACCCGAGGTGAATCCGAACGGCGGCTGTTCGCCCTCCCAGGGCAGTGGCACCCGGCAGCCGTCCCGGCCGCGCTGGGTATGCCCGGACCGCTCCCAGGTCGGATCCTGGAGTGCTGCCTCGGGCAGGTCGTCGACATTGGGCAGCCCCAATTCCGCACCGTTGTAGATGAATACGCTGCCCGGCAGCGCCAACTCCAGCATGATCATGGCCCGCGCCCGCGCCTGCCCCAGCGCACCGCCGCCGTACCGGCTGACCTCGCGCTCGACATCGTGATTGGACAGCGTCCAGGTGGGACTCGCACCGACCGCGGCGACCGAGCGCAGCGAATTGTCCACGGCGTCACGGATTCTGTCGGGATGGAACGGCGTCTCCGCTAATCGAAAATTGAATGCCAGATGTAGCTCGTCCGGTCGCACGTATTCGCCGAATCTGATGTTGTCGTCGACCCACACCTCACCGATCGACACCGCGTTCGGGTATTCGTCCATAACGCGGCGCAGGCGGCGATGAATCTCGTGCACGCCCGGATTGTTGAACCGCGGATCATCATCGTCGTGCACCACCAAATGGTCTTCGCCGATGGGCCGGGTGGGCAGTTCCATATCGGGTAGACCAGCAGGTTTGGCCATTCCGTGCGCGACGTCGATACGGAATCCGTCGACACCGCGATTCAGCCAGAACCGGATGGTCTGCTCGAAATCCGCTGCCACCTCCGGATTCTCCCAATTCAGATCCGGTTGCTCGGGCGCGAACAGATGCAGATACCACTGCCCGGGTCTGCCATCGGCCTCGATGACGCGGGTCCAGGCCGGGCCGCCGAAGATCCCGGGCCAATTGTTCGGCGGCACACTGCCATCGGGCCCGCGACCGTCCCGGAACCAGTAGCGGGCGCGCTCGGGACTCCCCGGCCCCGACGCCAATGCCGCACGGAACCAACGATGCTGATCGCTGGTGTGATTGGGCACCAGATCCATGGTGACCCGGATATGCCGGTGATGCGCCTCGTCGATCAGATCGTCCAGCGCGCCCATCCCGCCGAACAGCGGATCGATATCGCGCGGATCTGAGACGTCGTAACCGCCATCGGCCATGGGCGAGCGCATGACCGGGCAGATCCACAGCGCGTCCACCCCCAGCAACTCCAGATAGCCCATCTTGTCGCGCAATCCGCGCAGGTCACCGACGCCGTCACCATCGGAATCCGCGAACGAGCGCGGATACACCTGATAGAACACCGCGGATCGCCACCACGGCGGCTGCGGAAACAGCGCATCCGGCACGGCGGGAGGAACAGCGCCGGGCACGGCGGCGAAGTTGTCGGTCACAGCCGTAATGGTGCCTCAGCCCGCCGACACTCGAGGGGGTGACGACGACACTTGTCCAGATTCAGCAAATGATCAGCGGGCGAGCCGCGGAACCGGAAAGGCTCTGGGGGCCTACAACTTCTGCGCCAGGAATTCAGATGGGCGAGTTCATGAGCGAATTGGCGGCCATCTCGAAGTAGTCCAGCAGCTGCTTGCGATGGGCGTCGTCGAGCAGTGCGGGCTCGATCTCGGCGACCGCGATATGCATGGCGCGCAGCCAGGCATCGCGCTCGATCGGACCGACCTTGAAGGGGTGGTGCCGCATCCGCAGACGCGGATGTCCGCGCTCGTCACCGTAGGTGCGCGGGCCACCCCAGTACTGCTCCAGGAACATCCGCAGCCGACGCTCGGCGGGCCCGAGATCCTCTTCCGGATAGAGCGGGCGTAGCACCTCATCGGCGGCCACCTCACGGTAGAAGGCAGCCACGATCCGCTCGAAGGTCTTTGCCCCACCCACCGCCTCGTAGAAGGAAGTCGCTGTCTGCTCGCCCGAAGTCACGCCACCATTGTGCCCGTCCCGTCGATATCGCACGGCCCGGGGCGGTGTTCCGGGGTGATGATCTCGGGGGAACCGGCTGGTCGCGGGCGGTGTCTCATACCGTCATGAGTCGTTCATCCGTTTGTGCCCGACAATGTGCGAAATCACCGTGCAATGTGCGCCGTTCCATGGTCAACTGGGTGGCAGTCTGCCGATTACCACACCATCGGACGAATACGAATTCGGGGTATAGCCCATGAAGCAGCGGCACGGCGCCCGGCACGAGGCGCGCACGCACCGACAACTCCAGCCCGCCGATGTCCACAATCGTGGGTCGGGGGCTACTCCGCTGCACATCTTGTCCGAACATTCCTATCCCGATGCGCATCATGATCATTCCGCGCATCGCCCGGCCGATGTCCCTCCCGGCCTGAGCTGGAGCAAGAGTCGCGTTCTGCTCCTGAACGCCACCTATGAACCGCTCACCGCGCTATCCGCGCGCCGCGCCGTCGTACTGCTCATCTGCGATAAGGCGCATACCGTTCACGACAATCCCGAAGGTCCGGTCGTGCATTCCGCCGGCACCTCGGTGGCGCTCCCCTCGGTGATTCGACTACGCACCTACGTGCACGTCCCCTACCGCGCCCGCGTGCCCATGACCCGCGCCGCGCTCATGCACCGAGATCGCTACCGCTGCGCCTACTGCGGCGGCAAAGCCGAGACCATCGACCACGTGATCCCGCGCAGCCGCGGCGGCGCGCACTCGTGGGAAAACTGTGTGGCCTCCTGCGCCCCCTGCAATCACCGTAAGGCCGACAAACTGCTCAGCGATCTGGGCTGGACACTGCACCATCAACTGGTGTCCCCCAAGGGCCCGCACTGGCGACTACTCACCGCCAGTTCGGAATTGGACCCGACCTGGCTGCAGTACCTCGGCGAAGGCGCCGCCTGACACAGACGCCCACCACTTCAGCTGTATTCGCTGACCAGCAACGCCCACGTGCCGGGCTCGAGCGCCTCGAACACATGCGGCGAATCGCCGGGGTAGCAGATGTAATCCCCCGGACCCAGTTCCACGGGCGCATCGGCCGGGCCGACCTTCGCGCGCCCGCCACCGAGCACGATGTGCTCCACCACGCCGTGACTGTGCGGATCCGAATCGCGAGAGTGGCCGGGCTCGGCCTTGATTCGATAGATATCCCGCCGTGCGTTGGGCGGTGAGGCGGACAGCAGCGTCGTCCGATACTCCGACTGGGACGAGGCGAGCATCGCCCCCTCCCCCGCGCGAATCACCTGAACCATCGGCCGCGGCGGATCCAGCAGGCGCGAGAACGGAATATCCAGCGCCACGCACAGCGCCCACAGCGTCTCGATACTCGGATTCCCCGACCCCGACTCCAGTTGCGAGAGAGTCGATTTCGCGATCCCGGCCTTCTTCGCGACCTCGGTCAGCGAGAGACCGGCGCGGGCGCGCTCCCGGCGCAGGGCAGCGGCTATCGCCTCTTGCGGAGACGCGGCGGAGGGGCTGTCGGACACGGTCATATCGGCTTCACACAGTACCCGGCACATCCACGCGAACACGACTTCGACCAACGCGCCGCCGGCATGCGCGCACGGTTCGATGAATCGGTCCACAACGTCGGAACGACTCACGCACGGGCGAACGCCGCTCACGGATGTGTGAGCGACGGAACGCCCTCCGGCGGCACCGCATGGACACGACGAAATGGCCAGGTGAGGAATGGTTTCCTGGCCGTTGGGCAATGATGTGAACCCTTTGACTTACCGAGCGGGTTGCGTTCAATATAGACGGCATGCGTTCGATATGGCGAACACTCGATCGGGGTGTACTGACTGGGATTGCGGCGATCTGCCTGGCGGTCGCCATGATCGGCGTGTCCTACGGAGCTACGGCCGTGACCGCCGGATTCCCCATCTGGCTGCCCATGCTGCTGAGCGTGGCCGTGGTCGCGGGCGGATCCGAATTCGTCTTCCTGGGCATTCTGACCGCGGGCGGCAGCCTGATCGCAGCCGTACTGGCCGGACTGCTGGTCAACGCCCGGCACGTGCCCTACGGGCTATCCGTGCCCGATGTCGTCGGCACCGGCTGGCGGCGGCTCGTGGGCACCCACGTCATGAACGACGAATCGGTCGCCATGGCCCTGGCCCAACCCGACCGCACCCGCCGCCGCGCCGCCTACTGGCTCTGCGGCCTCGCGGTGCTGGCCGCCTGGCCACTGGGCGCGGCAATCGGCGCGATGCTCGGCTCGGTCGTCCCCAACCCCAATGCCTTCGGCCTGGACGCGGTCTTCCCCGCGGTGCTCATCACCCTGGTGCTGCCCGCCCTGCGCGATCGGCTCACTCGCACCGCCGCACTCGCCGGAGCGGCCATCGCCGCGATCTCCACCCCCTTCCTGGGCGCGGGCCTGCCGGTCCTACTCGCACTGACCGCCGTACTACTGGTCGCGAAGCGCGCGGGAGAGGTCGATTCCGCCGATCCGGTCGATACCCCCGGAACGAATATGCCCGCCGAGACGAGCGACACCGCAGGCATGACCGGCCGCGCCGGGGCGGTCGGCTCGACCGATGTGGACATGCGCGCCACCCCGACCGACACCACCGGCTCCGGCAGACCCTTCCCGGGCGCCGAAGTCGCCGCGGCTGCCGCGAACCAAGCGGAGATGAGTTCCGCGCCATTGGTATCGAGCAGCACACGCACCTAACCACCTGCGGCGCAGCACTTTTCCGGCTCGCCGGAGAGCCGCTCCCCGAACCCGATGTCAACGACCACCGGAACGAATCCCGCGAGAGGGGCCCGGATGACCAGCACACTGCTTGTCGGAGTTATCGCACTTGCCGTGGGCACCTACGCTTTCCGATTCGCCGGACCGGCGTTGCGCAGCCGCGTGAAGGTCTCGCCGCGAACCGTGAAGCTGCTCGAGATCGCCTCGGTAGTACTGCTGGCGGCGTTGGCGGTGACCACGCTGGTGCCGTCCGGGTCCGGAGATTTCGGACTGGCGCTTCCGGCGGGGGTGCTCGCCGCCGCCGTGCTGGCGTGGCGGCGAGCACCGCTATTGGTGGTGATTCTCGCGGCGGCCGTGATCACCTCGGGACTGCGGATGCTCGGCGTGCACTGACGAAAGCCTCAGGCGCGCAGCAGGTTCACCAGGCGAGACCAGGCGTCTTCGGCGTATTCGGGGCGGTACCAGTGGCGGCCGGGGTAGACGAAGCCGTGCGGGGCGTCCTCGTAGACGATTAGTTCGTGGTCGACATTGCTCTCGGCGAGTGCTTTTCGCAGCTCGTCGCGGGCTTCGGCGTCGATCAGAGGATCTTGCCCACCGAAGAACAGCAGGACTCTACCGGTGATCCCGGCGGTGGACTCGATGGTGGGTTCCGGTGTGGAGAGCGGGATTTCGGTGGTGGTGAGCCAGCCGGGGTAGAAGGCGGCCAGCACGTTCAGGTGGAGTTGGGTGGCGGCGTAATAGGCGACGTGGCCGCCCGCGCTGAAGCCCACCATGCCCACCGCGGTGGCACCGCGACGATTCAGTTCCGCGATACAGGCGGAGATGTCGGCTACCGCTCCGGGGCGGTCGAGGGTGCGGAGCAGGGCCAGTCCACGTTCGCGGCCCTGCGGGGTCCAGTCCAGGTCGGCACGAGGTTCGGTGCGGTAGAACAGGTCCGGGACCAGGACCGTGACACCGAGCGCGGCGAGGCGCTCGGCGGCGGCCAGCACCGAGTCGTGCAGACCGTAGATCTCATGTCCGACAACGACTCCCGGATAGTCGCCGGGGGTCTTCGGACGCGCGAGATAGGTGGCCATTACGCCACCGTCGACCTCGATCGAGAGCCATTCGGTCACGATGCCGGTATCACTCATGCGCTCAAGGTAACCACGGCTCTCCGAGCTGACCAATCGGGAAATCTATCGCTGCCATCGGCTTATCGATGGCAGCGATGGATCCGCGAAAGTCAGTGCGAGAGCAGCGGAATCGCGGGGCCGCGACGGCGGGCCACCGAACCGTAGCGCGCGTCCAGGCGCAGCCAGGTGCGGGCGGCCCGGACCCGGACGATCTCATCGACCGAAATGCGCCGGGAGTCGGTCTTCTCGCCGCCGTGCGGGATGAAATCCATTGCGGCGAGCGCGAAGACGACGCGCATGGGAACCTCGACCTCTTCACCCGCCCCGGACACGGTGAGCACCGTCTGATCCAGTAGCGAGGCGGGCGGGCCGTGGCTGGAGCCGTGCTCCTGCGCCAATTCCGCTCCGCGCTCGGCCAATTCGACGAGCATGCGGGCGGGTATGTCATCGATGTGCACGAATCCGGACTCGGGCGGCAGCGCACTGCGCCAGGCCGAATCCATGGCGTAGCCCAGCGGGAACGGTTGCGCCGGGCCCGGGCCGTGCAGCCCGGACAGTACGGTGTCACCGCTCACGGTCACATCGTCGGTGCCGAGCACGGCCACCACGGTGCGCACCGCCAGCGCCTCGAAACCGGTTCCGGCCCAGGCGGAGACATAGCGATCCCCGCGACGGCGCAGCCGAATGACCGCGCCCGGATCCAGGCGCACCGCATGGGTGATGAAGGCGGCCAGATTCTCGCGTTCCGCGGGGTCTGGAATATGCAGGGTGAGTTCGCCGAACGTCACTGTGGTCGGGCTCGGCTCAGTCGGCCAGCCACAGCGACAGATAATCCCGCTCCGCGGGGTCGAGGCGGCGTAGTCGCTGGGTGTCGATATCGAAGGCGGCGAGCTGGGTGGAGGCGATCACCGCGGGCGGGGACGCCGGATCCGCACCCGCGGCACGCACCTCGTAGCCGACGGTGAAGTCGACCGCGCGCATGCGATCGATCCACATGGACACATCCAGCGGCGAATCCTCGTGCCGCAGCTGACCCTTGTACTGCACCCGCAGATCCGCGAGCACGCAGCCCGAGCGTAACCGCACGGTGGGCCGGTCATCGGTGAACAACCAGGGGATGCGAGCCTCCTCCAGCAGGGTCACCATGCGCGCATGGTTGATGTGCTGGAAGGCGTCCATATCGGACCAGCGCACCTCGACCCTGGTGTGGAAGCGGGCGGGTTGCGCCTGCGTCTTGCCCTGGTCACTCAATGAACCGACACTCGTCAACGCGGTACCTCCGATTGGGCGCCCACCCCGCTCACCATGCTGCGTACCTGTCGTGCCGCAACGGACAGCGTGGCCAGGTCGTGGGTTCCGGATTCGAACAGCTCCGACAGAGCGGCGCGAGCGCGACCCAGACGGGACTGATTTTTCGACTCCCAGTATGCAATTTTCTCCTCGGCCGTCTCCTCCGGGTCACCGGCGGAGAGCACATCGAGGGTCAGCGAGCGCAGTGAACCGTACATATCGTCGCGCAGTGCGAGCCGGGCGAGCGCGTGCCAGCGATCACCGCGTTCCAGGTGGCTGACCGCCTGCAACAGCCAATCGATCTTGAGGTGATCGTTGAGCGCGTAGTACAGCGCACCCACCTCCTCACCCGAGCGATCGGTGATATCGGCGATATCGATCACATCGAGCAGCGGGAAGAGATTCAGCAGTCCCAGGACCTCGGTGGCGAGATCGGACGGCGCACCCTTGGCCATGATCGCCTGCGACTGCTCGGTCAGCGTGTCGATGTGATGTCCGCGCAGCCAGCCGTGCACCTTGGGCGTGAGCTGACGCACCTCCTGCGCGTAGCGATGGATCTCGGCACCGACCGCGATGGGCTGCGGACGGTTGTTGAGCAGCCAGCGCGAGGCGCGATCCAGGGTGCGCTTGGTCTCGAGTTCGAGCGCGTCCTTCATCCCGGTGGAGATGTCGGCGGCGCGAATGCGATCCCAGGTGGCGTGCAGCCCGAAGATCTGGGTGGCGGCGGTGAAGGCGCGCACCGCATCGGAGGCGGTGGCCCCGATCTCCTCATTGAGCCGGTGCGCGTAGGTGATGCCGCCCAGATCCACCATCTCGTTGATCAGCATGGTGGTGGTGATCTCACGGCGCAGCCGGTGCTTCTTGATGGCCGTGCCGAAGCGGGTGCGCAGCGGGGTCGGGAAATAGTGCGGCAGGCGCGCGGAGAAGTGCGCGCTGTCCGGCAGATCGCTGGCCAGCAGATCGGTCTTGAGCGAAAGCTTCACGTGCGCCATGAGATTGGACAGTTCCGGCGAGGTGAGGCCGACGCCCTGTTCCTGCCGCGACTTCATCTCGGCATCGCTGGGCAGCGCCTCGAGTTCGCGGTCCAGGCCGCGACGGGTCTCGAGTTCCTCGATGACGCGCTGGTGCACGTTCAGCATGCGCGGGGCCTCGGCCCGGGACATGCCCATGAGGTAGTTCTGAGAGACGTTGTCGCGCAGCACGAGTGCGGCGACCTCATCGGTCATGGAGGCCAGCAGCGGATTGCGTTCGGCGGGCAGCAGCTGACCCGACGACACCACGCCGTCGAGCAGAACCTTGATATTGACCTCGTGGTCCGAGCAGTCCACGCCCGCGGAATTGTCCAGCGCGTCGGTGTTCATCTTGCCGCCGAGACGGCAGAACTCGATGCGTCCCAGGGCCGTCGCGCCCAGGTTGCCGCCCTCGCCGATCACCTTGACGCGCAATTCATTCGCGCTCACCCGGATCGCGTCATTGGACTTGTCGCCCACTTCGGCATTGGTCTCGGTGCTCGCCTTGATATAGGTGCCGATACCGCCGTTCCAGAGCAGACCCACCGGGGACGTCAGAATGGCGCGCATCAATTCCGGCGGCGACAGCGCGGTGATATCGGCGGCCAGGCCGAGCACCTCGCGAACCTGCTCGCTGATCGGAATGGACTTCACCGTGCGGTCGAAAACGCCGCCGCCCTCGCTGATCAGCGTGCGATCGTAATCCGCCCACGAAGAACGCGGCAGCGCGAACATGCGCTCGCGCTCGACGAACGAGCGTTCGGCGTCGGGATTGGGATCCAGGAAGA
>NZ_JBHVSA010000002.1:0-40908 GCF_042885355.1 Nocardia sp. NPDC058058
ACCCACCCACACGGGGGTGTGGAAGGCCGGAACCAATAAAATATTGGCACTGACATTCATCGACACACTATTGAGTTCTCAAAGAACACACGCACGCAGAATCTCTCGGGCTCTTTGTCCCGGTTGATCTCTGCGGCTGCTTTCAAAGCTTAGCCCGACCGGCGCAGCAGAACCAAATCCGCTGATCGGAAGAGCCAATGTGATCAGTCAGGCGCTCGCCGTCCAACCTCGTTTCCCTGACCTCTCGGTCCGGGTTGGTGTCCGTGTCGCTCTGACTCGAATAAAGTTACGTGTTGGTCATTCGCATGTCAAATCGGCTGTTCAGGAGGGGTTTTCGCGAACCCTTCCCGTCACCGGCCGTTCATTCGGCGGTGCCGACCCGCTCGATCTCGGCTCCGAGCGAGCGCAGGTTCTCCACGAAATCCGGGTAGCCCCTGTCGATGTGGAAGACATCGTGGACTTCGGTGACGCCGTCCGCGACCAGACCCGCGAGCACCAAGCCCGCGCCGGCGCGAATGTCCGAAGACCAGACCGGCGCGCTCGACAACCGCGGAATCCCGCGCACCACAGCGTGATGACCGTCGGTGCGGGCATCGGCGCCGAGGCGAATCATCTCCTCCACGAAGCGGAAACGCGCTTCGAAGATGTTCTCGGTGATCATCGAGGTGCCGTCCGCGATGGCGGCCAGGCCGATGGCCATCGGCTGCAGATCGGTCGGGAAACCCGGGAACGGCAGCGTCGAGAAGTTCACCGCGCGCGGGCGATCGGACTGCACGACGCGGAAACCGTCCGGCTCGAACGAGATTCGCGCACCCGCGGCACGCAGCTTGTCCAGGACGAGGGACAGATGCTTGGGGTTGATACCCGTCACCCGCACATCGCCCTGCGTCATCGCCGCGGCGATACCCCAGGTGGCGGCGACGATGCGATCGCCGATCACGCGGTGGGTGGTCGGCGACAGCTTGTCCACACCCTCGATGGTCAATACCGAGGTGCCCGCACCCGCGATCCGAGCTCCCATGCGCGCCAGCATGTTGCACAGGTCCACGATCTCGGGTTCGCGCGCGGCATTGTCGATGACCGTCTCCCCCTCGGCGAGCACCGCCGCCATGAGGATGTTCTCGGTCGCGCCGACGGACGGGAAGTCCAGGCGAATTCGCGCGCCCTGCAATTCCTCGGCGCGCGCCACCAGGCAGCCGTGCTCGATCTCGCTGGTCGCGCCGAGCAGCCGCAGCCCCTGCTGATGCATATCGAGCGGTCGCGAACCGATGGCGTCACCACCGGGCAGCGCGACCACCGCACGCTTGCAGCGCGCCATCAGCGGACCCAGTACGCACACCGAGGCGCGGAACTGGGTCACGGCGGGAAAGTCCGCGTGGTACTTGGGTTCCGGCGGGGTCACGATGGTGACCGTCCCGCCGTCGACCGTGACATCACAGCCGAGACCGCGCAGCACGTCCGCCATCAGCGGCACGTCCAGGATGTCCGGGCAGTTCGTGATGGTGGTCGTACCCTCGGCCAGCAGCGCGGCGGCCATCAGCTTGAGGACGCTGTTCTTCGCGCCGCCTACCGCGACCTCACCGACGAGCCTGCTGCCCCCGGTCACCAGAAACCGTTCACTCACGACGGTCAGCCTAGTGGTCCTGTCCTTCCCCCGTGGCCTCTCCGCCCGGCCGCCAGAGGATGTCGCCTTCGGGGTTGGCCACGCGACCCAGAATGAACAGCAGGTCGGACAGTCGGTTCAGGTATTTCGCGGGCAGCGCGCTGGTGTCATCGGGATGCGCGTCGACCGCGGCCCAGGCGGAACGCTCGGCGCGTCGCGCTACCGTGCGCGCCACGTGCAACAGCGCGGCGAGCGGTGTGCCGCCGGGCAGAATGAACGAATTCAGTGCTGCCAGAGGCTCATTGAACTCATCGCACCACTTTTCCAAGCGGTCGATGTACGGCTGCGTGATGCGCAGCGGCGGGTATTTCGGATCTTCGACAACGGGGGTGGACAGATCCGCGCCCGCATCGAAGAGATCGTTCTGGATGGCGAGCAGCACCCGCCGGATGCGCTCATCGGGGTTGCCGAGCGCAATGGCGACACCGAGTGCGGCATTGGCCTCGTCACAGTCGGCGTAGGCGATGAGCCGGGGATCGGTCTTGGCGACCCGCGAGAAATCGCTGAGCCCCGTGGTCCCGTCGTCTCCGGTCCGGGTATAGATCCGCGTCAGATGCACACTCACGCGTTCACACTATTACCGCCGGCGGCGAATGCGCTCCGACGGGCGGGACTCCACCCAGGACAGGAACGCCGCGAGCGCGCCGCGATCCAAAGCCAGCTCGTAGCTACCGCTCTCGTCGGAGACCTCGACGATGGCCTCGTCGTTCATGATGTCGAACTCATCGCCCTCGGGCGCGCGCCGGCCGGTGCCAACCTCGATGCCCAGGCGGCGAATCGTGGAGTCCGGACCCAGTTTGAGGCTGGAGAGCTTGTAGAAGACCAGGGTGTCCTCGCCGTAGCGGATCAATCCGTGCCGCCAGCCGCCGCCGTGACCGCGCGCCGGGAGCACCCGCAGCAGCGCTGCGGTTCCGCCGCGACGCAGCATGATCAGGCGATATGTGGAAGCCAGGGCCAATCCGACAAGCAACAGCACCAGAATGATCAGAACCACCATCCCGGTCCGCAATGTTGCTCCGTCCCTTCACATCAGCCTCGGCTGTCATTTCACGAACCGGCCATCGGCAGGACCCCGTGTTCGGTCGATAGTAGCGACCGTGTGAACACGAGGTTCCACCATCCACCGAATGTGACGTATGCCCTGTTCAGCTCCCCTATCGATCAACCCATGCTGAAGGGCTCTCCCCACAGCGCCAGGTTGCCGATGAAGGTGGTGGTGTCGATCTCGGCGAGTACGAACGAGCGAGCTTGGGCATACCCACCGCAACCGTTCACCGCGAAGGTCTCGTCCACCCAGGAGACGCTGGCGTGCGGGCCGGGAACCTTGTTGTAGCGCTTATGCGATTCCTGGCCGTAGTCGTCCGGCTTCTCCAGATCCAGCAGCAATTGCGCCACCGCCTGGCCCGGCGCGACCGTGATCCCGCCGCCCAGGGCCTCCGAAGGCTGGAGGTTGGTCAGACCGCCCGAACCCAGGGTGGCGGATTCGCTGGCATTCTCGCTCGGCGAGAACTGGCTGATATCCACCTGGCAGCCGACCACGTATCCGGGCGAGATCTTGATGGTCGCCTCGGACGCGCTCGGACCGACCAGATCGACGCTGCCGCGCCCGGACACCCACACATTGCGATGCACCGGCGTATCACCCATGGACGGATTGATCTTGGCCGATTCATTGTCGATGCGGATGGTGACGATGGTGCCGTCCGCCAGTGTCCGCGAGATCATCCCGCCGGGCAGCGGAATGAAGGTGTCGGCCGCCGCCGTCCCCGGCGCGTGCAGACCGAACAGTGTCGCCGCGGCCAGCGCTACCCCGAAAAGCTTGCCGCTCAATGGATTTCGATTCGAGCCGAACATGCGATCCCTTCGCGTCGGAGTGCGAGCCGTCAGCCGAGGCTGAACGGCTGGCCGTAGAGGGTGACCTTGGCGTAGTCCACGCCGATGATCTCGACCACCGAGAACTGGCGCGCCTGGGCGTATCCGGCGCAGCCCTGCACCTCCATCGGCAGATCCTGATACTGAATCTGATAACTACCGGTCTTGATCAATTCGATGTTGTTGATCGCCAGCCACACCACCTGTCCGGGCGACAGCGGAAAACTGAATCCCGCGGCCAGGGTCGGGGTGGTGCTGATCGTCACCGCCGCATTCGCGCTCAAAGCACCGAGCGAAACCTGGCAGCCCACCACATATCCAACAGTCAGGTTGGAGGAGCCGTGGGTACCGGAATTATTCGTACCCGGAAAATTCCTGGGGCCGTTATTGGGGCCGACCTCACCGTCCGGCGTTTCCACATCGGCGATCACATTGCCGCTCACCCAGGAGGTGCGGCCCGCGCCATTGGACGCCAGCGACGGCGAAATGACCGCGCGCTCACCGACACTCGTGATTTTGACGCCGGGTCCCTCGATATGCCCGTTGGGCAGCGGCACGATGACATCCGCGTTCGCCGCCCCCGGTGAAAAGAAACCGATGCCTACCGCGACAGCCATTGCCGCGATGGTCCACCTGCTGATTCGAAGCCCGATCATTCACCCCTCGCTCATCGAGGCGAGGCCACACCCGCTCATACCCGGGCGAGACCGCGCTGCGCCAACTCATTTGAGGTAAAGCTGAAAGTGCTGAAATAGCCGAGGCATTGCGGAATGGGTCAGATCACATCCGCGGCCGGTGCTGAGTGTAAACGAAAAGAGCGGCGGCCCTGGGATATTTCCCAGAGCCGCCGCTCTTTTGCCGAATGGAAACTCGGATCAGCCCTGTGCGGCCTTCTCCAGCGCGCGCAGGCGGCCCTGGGCCTTGGCCTGCGCATCCGCGCTCGCATCGGCGTCGGCGAGTACGGCCTTGGCGGCCGCCTCGTCGATATCGCCTGCGAAATCAGCGGATTCGGCGAGCACGCGCACCGAAGTGGCGGTCACCGAGAAGAATCCGCCGTGCACGGCCGCGACGATGCGCTCGTCGCTGTCGGACACGATGGTCACCGTGCCGGCTTCGACCAGCTGACCGAGCAGCGGCTCGTGGCCGGCGAGGATGCCGATCTCGCCCTCCGTGGTCTGGGCGGAGACGAACTTCGCCCGCCCCGACCACAGCAGTCGCTCTACGGCGACCAGATCAACTGACATATCCGCCATGGTGGACTACTTCCCGGCGATCTTCTTCGCAGCGGCCTCGACGTCGTCCAGGCCACCGCAGGAGTTGAACGCCTGCTCGGGCAGGTGATCGAACTCGCCCTTGCAGACGCGATCGAAGTCGTCGATCGTCTGCTCCAGCGGAACGACGGAACCTTCCTGGCCGGTGAACTTCTCGGCGACGATGAAGTTCTGACCCAGGAACTTCTCCAGACGACGCGCACGGCCGACGAGGACCTTGTCGCCTTCGGAGAGCTCGTCCATACCGAGGATGGCGATGATGTCCTGCAGTTCCTTGTACTTCTGCAGGATCCGCTTGACCTCGTTGGCCACCTGGAAGTGACGGTCGCCGACGATCGAAGCCTCGAGGATACGAGAGGTCGAGGTCAGCGGGTCGACGGCCGGGTAGATGCCCTTCTGCGAGATCGGGCGGGAAAGCTCGGTCGTCGCGTCCAGGTGGGCGAAGGTGGTCGCCGGCGCCGGGTCGGTGTAGTCGTCGGCGGGGACGTAGATCGCCTGCATCGAGGTGATCGAGCGACCACGGGTCGAGGTGATCCGCTCCTGGAGCTGACCCATCTCGTCCGCCAGGGTGGGCTGGTAACCCACGGCCGAGGGCATACGACCCAGCAGGGTCGAGACCTCGGAGCCGGCCTGGGTGAACCGGAAGATGTTGTCGATGAAGAGCAACACGTCCTGGTTCTGCACATCGCGGAAGTACTCCGCCATGGTCAGGGCCGACAGGGCGACGCGCATACGCGTGCCCGGCGGCTCGTCCATCTGGCCGAAGACGAGGGCGGTGTCCTGAAGGACGCCCATCTCTTCCATTTCCAGGTGGAGGTCGGTGCCCTCACGAGTACGCTCGCCGACGCCCGCGAACACCGAGGTGCCCGAGAACTCACGCGCGATACGGGTGATCATCTCCTGGATCAGCACGGTCTTGCCGACACCGGCGCCACCGAACAGACCGATCTTGCCACCCTTCACGTACGGGGTGAGGAGGTCGATGACCTTGACGCCCGTTTCCAGGATCTCGGTCTTACCCTCGAGCTGGTCGAAGGCGGGCGGCTGGCGGTGGATGCCCCACTGCTCGCCGTCGCGGCCCAGGCCGGGGGTGTCCAGGCAGTCGCCCAGCGCGTTGAAGACGTGGCCCTTGACGACGTCACCGACGGGAACCGAGATCGGCTTGCCGGTGTCGCGCACCTCGACGCCACGCACCAGACCGTCGGTCGGCTGCATGGAGATGGTGCGAACGATGTTGTCGCCCAGGTGCTGTGCGACCTCGAGGGTCAGCGTCTTGGCGACCGACGCGAGCGCGATGTCGACGTTCAGCGCGTTGTACAGCTCGGGGATGGAGCCGCGCGGGAACTCGACGTCCACGACGGGGCCGATGACACGGGAGACGCGGCCGGTGCCAGCGCCCACCCGGGTTTCTTTAGTGACAGCTGCGGTCATTGGTTCTCTTCCGTGTCTAGTCGCGGTCCGAGCTCGACGCCAGCGCGTTGGCGCCACCGACGATTTCCGTGATTTCCTGCGTGATTCCGGCCTGGCGCAGCGAATTCGCGGTACGGGTCAGTGAATTCACCAAGTCCGTCGCGTTATCGGTGGCCGCCTTCATCGCGGTGCGGCGCGCAGCCGACTCCGATGCCGCCGCGTCGAGCAGCGACGAATAAATCCGAGTGTTGATGTACTTCGGCAGCAGCGCGCCCAGCAGGACGTCCGCATCCGGCTCGAACTCGTACTGAGCCGTGGGCTCGGAGTTCCCGTCGGAGAAGCTGTCCTCACCCAGATCGAAGTTCTCGTCGACGTAGCTCACCTGAATGGGAGCCAGGCGACGGACCTCGGGGACCTGCGACAGCATCGACACGAAACGCGTGTAGACGATGTGCAGTTCATCGACGCCGGCCATGGTGCCTTCGCCGTTGGGTGCGGCCACTTCGCCGTCGGCGCCCGCCATGAACGCCTCGACCAGGTGGTTGCACGCCGCGGAGGCGTCCACATAGTTCGGCGACTGCGAGAAGCCGGTCCACGCGCCGTTCACATCACGCTTACGGAAGGTGTAGAACGTCAGGCCCTTTGCGCCCATGACGTACAGCACCGGCTCTTTGCCCTCGGACCGCAGCGTGGTCAGCAGCTCCTCGGTGCGCTTGAGCACGTTGGAGTTGTAGCCACCGCACATACCGCGGTCACTGGTGATCACCAGTACCGCGGCACGGCGCGCGTTCGGCCGCTCGGTGAGCAGCGGGTGGGTGAGATTCCCACTGGCGCTTGCCAATTCGGCAAGCACCTTGGTGATCTCCTCCGCGTACGGCTTGGCCGCCGCGACCCGGGCCTGCGCCTTGCTGATTCGCGAGGTCGCGATCAGCTCTTGCGCTTTGGTGATCTTCTTGATCGAGCTCACGGAACGAATTCGGGAGCGCAGTTCGCGCACGCTTGGCATTAGCGGTTCACACTCCCTTCATTCCTCGAGTCAGACAGTCGCATCAGCTTCGCCGTTCTTACTTCTCGACGTGCTTGCGAGTGACGGAAAGCGACTCGACCTCTTCGTGATCGAGCTTGCCGGCCTCGGCCTCGTTCACGACGCGGCTGCCGTCCGAAGCAAGGAAGCCCTGCTTGAACTTGTCGGTCGCGGTCTTGAAGGAGTCGGCGGTCTCACCCTCGAGCTTCTTCGAACCACCCTGCAGGGCGTCGAAGGAAGGCTGCACGGTGGCGTGCAGGTTCTCCAGCAGCTCGGAGTTGAAGCGGCGCACATCGCCGACCGGCACCGAGTCGTAGTAACCGGCGTCGACCAGGAACAGCGAAACAACCTGATCCTCAACCGAAACCGGGGCGTACTGGTCCTGCTTGAGCAGCTCGACCCAGCGGGCGCCACGCTCCAGCTGCGCCAGCGAGGCGGCATCCAGATCGGAGGCGAACGCGGAGAAGGCTTCCAGCTCACGGTAGGAGGCGAGCTCCAGACGCAGCGAACCGGCGACCTGCTTCATGGCCTTGGTCTGCGCGGCGCCACCGACACGGGACACCGAGATACCGACGTTGATGGCCGGGCGGACACCCTTGTTGAAGAGGTCCGACTCCAGGAACACCTGGCCGTCGGTGATCGAGATGACGTTGGTCGGAATGAACGCCGACACGTCGTTGGCCTTGGTCTCGATGATCGGCAGCGCGGTCATGGAACCGGCACCGAGCTCATCGGAGAGCTTCGCGCAACGCTCCAGCAGACGGGAGTGCAGGTAGAACACGTCACCCGGGTACGCCTCGCGGCCCGGCGGGCGACGCAGCAGCAGCGAGATGGCGCGGTACGCCTCGGCCTGCTTGGACAGGTCGTCGAACACGATCAGAACGTGCTTGCCCTGGTACATCCAGTGCTGGCCGATGGCCGAACCGGTGTACGGCGCAAGCCATTTGAAGCCGGCGGAGTCGGACGCGGGAGCCGCGACGATGGTGGTGTACTCCATCGCACCGTGGGCCTCCAGCGCGGCCTTGACGCCCGCGATGGTGGAACCCTTCTGGCCGATCGCGACGTAGATGCAACGCACCTGCTTGGTCGGATCGCCGGTGGCCCAGTTGGCCTTCTGGTTGATGATCGCGTCGATGCAGACCGCGGTCTTACCGGTCTTGCGGTCACCGATGACGAGCTGACGCTGGCCGCGGCCGATGGCGGTCAGGGCGTCGATGGCGGTGATGCCGGTGGCGAGGGGCTCACCGACGGGCTGGCGCTCCAGCACGGTGGCGGCCTGCAGCTCGAGGACGCGACGTTCGTCGGACTCGATCTCGCCCAGGCCGTCGATGGGGGCGCCCAGCGGGTTCACCACGCGGCCCAGGAAGTTGTCGCCCACCGGGACCGAGAGCACGTCGCCGGTACGGCGGACCTGCTGGCCCTCCTCGATGGTGTCGAACTCACCCAGGACGACGGCACCGATTTCGGTGTCCTCCAGGTTCAGCGCGACGCCGAGCACGCCGCCGGGGAACTCCAGCAGCTCGTTGGCCATCGCGCCGGGGAGGCCGCTGATGTGGGCGATGCCGTCACCGGTGTCGGTGACAACGCCCACTTCCTCGATGGAGGTTTCCGGGGTGTAGCTCTGGGTGTAGCTCTCGATCGCGCTACGGATCTCATCGGGGGAGATCGTCAGCTCCGCCATGTTCTTCCTGCTCTCGCTGTGGTCTCGAATGTCGGTGTGTTGGTGCGCTTTTCGCGTCTCTGCGGACTACCGGCCGAAGCCGGTGGTCTCACGCGAGAGACTGACGCAAGCGCTGCAGTCGGCCGACGGCGCTGCCGTCGATCAGGTCGTCGCCCACGCGCACGACGACACCGGCCAGCAGGCTCGGGTCTTCCTGCACGTGCACCGTGACGGGCTTGTCGTAGATGCGCTGCAGCGAGGCCGCAAGGTGCTCACGCTGCTGCGTCGTCAGGGCCGACGCGGAGCGCACATGCGCCACGATCTGATCCCGGAGCGACGCTGCCAGGTCGGACAGGTGGTCGAAGGCCTCGCCGATATCGCCCTTCTTGCTGCGGGCGACCGCCTGCTGGACCAGTTCGAGGGTGATCTCCTCGACCTTGTCCGCGAGCAAACGCTGCACCAGTTCACGCTTGGCCGCGAGCGGCTTCCCGTGATCGGTCAGCGCCTGCTCCAGCGCGGGGTTGTCTTCGACGATCCGGCCCAGCCGGAACAGCTCGTCCTCAACGGCGCCGAGACGGCCGCGGTCTTCCGCGGCACGCAACAGCGCTTCGTTGCCGAGCAGCACCAGGCTGTCGACCAGGTCGCGGGCGCGGGACCAGTCCTGCGCCACCGCGGTGGTCAGCACCGTCTGGGTGGCTCCACTGACCTTGCCGCCGAAGAGGCGCTCGGCCAGTTCGGCGCGGGCCGAGCTGGACACCGACTTATCCGCGAGCGCCACACGCAGCGAGCGCTGGTCGTCGAGGACGGCGACAACGGCGAACAGTTCGGAGCCCGTCGTGGCCGCGACGGTGTCGCTACCGGTCAGAGCGGCCCGAAGAGCTTCCCGCGCACGGGAGCTCGCCTCACGGCTCGCTGCGTACATGCTTCCCACTTTCGGTTCGTTACCTTCCGACCCCGATGCCGGCGTTCGCATCCAGTTCCGCGAGGAACCGGTCGATCGACGCGGCCTGCTTGGCTTCGTCGGCCACCGACTGACCGATGATCTTCTCGGCCAGATCGACCGCGGTGCGGCCGAGTTCGGAACGCAGTTCGGTCACGATCTGCAGGCGCTGGGCCTCCAGCTGGGTGTGGCCCGAAGCCACGATGCGGTCGGCCTCGGCCTGTGCGTCGGCGCGCAACTGCGCCAGGATGGTCTGGCCCTGAGTGCGCGCTTCCTCACGAATGCGCGCGGCCTCGAGGCGAGCCTCGGCCAGCTGCTCCTGGTACTGCTGCAGGGTGGCCTGGGCCTCGGCCTGCACGGCCTCCGCCTTGGCGATACCGCCCTCGATCTTCTCCGTGCGCTCGTCGAGCACCTTGGTCAGGCGCGGGACGACGTACTTGGCGAAGACAAAGGCGATAACGATGAAGACGATCGCGGACCAGACAATGTCATAGGTCTTCGGGACGAGGGGATTGATATCCTCCTCGGCCGCGAGCAAATAAATGCTGTTCATCGTTGATTCCTAGTCTTATGCCGGAATCAGAAAATGAAGCCGGCGACGAGACCGATCAGCGCCAGGGCCTCGGTGAACGCGATACCCAGGAACATGGTGGTCCGGATGGTGCCCTGCAGCTCGGGCTGACGGGCGATGCCCTCGATGGCCTTACCGACCACGATGCCTACACCGATGCCGGGGCCGATCGCAGCGAGGCCGTAACCGATGGCGCCGAAGCCCTTGGACTTGGATTCGGCAACTTCAGCAGCCAGGTACGAGAGGGTGCTCATGTGTGTTCCATTCCCTTTCTGTCGCCCACCCGCCGGGCGGCGTGTAAGGCAGGTTTTGGTAGTGCGGTCGGTCAGTGAGAGTCGGCGTGCTGCGCCAGACCGATGTAAACAGCGGTCAACAGTGCGAACACGTACGCCTGCAGGAAGACCACCAGGAGTTCGAAGAGTGTGAAGCCGAAGCCCGCGAGCAGCGAGAACGGCGAGAACACCTTCATCCAGGAGACGGCATCGAACAGGAAGAACTGGGTGGCGCTGAAGAACAGCACCAGCATGATGTGGCCGGCCAGCATATTCGCCAGAAGACGAACGGTGAGCGTGAACGGGCGGAGCACGAAGGTCGAGAGGAACTCGATCGGGATCAGCAGGATGTGCAGCGCGGGCGGCACATTCGGCACGACGATGCTCGAGCGCATGTATTTCAGGAAGCCGTACTTCTTGATGCCCACGTAGTTGAAGGTGACGTAGGCGACGACGGCCAGCACCAGCGGCATACCGATGCGCGCATTGGATGAGATGTTCAGGCCCGGAATGACACCGGAGATGTTCAGGAACAGGACGGTGAAGAAGATCGACGCGATAAGCGGGAAGAACTTCTTACCGGATTCCTTGCCCAGGACCTCATCGCAGATCTGTTCCTTGACGAACACCAGACCGGATTCGGCGACATTCTGCAGACCGCGCGGAACCAGCTGCGGACGACGGAAAGCCGCGAGCATCACGATCACAAGAACGGCCGCCATGATGATGCGAATGAGCATCAAACGGTCGAGCTCGAAAGGCGTCCCCTCGAACAGCACTGCTGGAGGGAAGAAGTCGTTAAGCGACGGCGCGTGGAACTCGCCCGCCAAAATGGTGACGCTCAGCGTTCTCTCCCGTGGTCGGGCCGCAGGCAATGCTTTGCCTGCGGTTCGATCGGACATTGACGATCTGGTGGTCGACTCAGGTCGGCTCGAAGTTCGTCAGCAGCTGAGGGGCTTGCGCCCGGGCGTCTGTACGCGCGTCGGCGACATCGTCGACGGTGCAGAACCAAGACCCGAAGGGTCCGGTACGGCAGTAAGCATAACCTGCTCTCAGGCGGGTCTCAGGTGACCCCCCCTTGTGCTTCGGTCGGCTACAAGTAAAGAGTTTATCAAGTTATCTACGACAACGTGTAGGGGGTGGCATAAACAGCCGGTGAACTGCGCCGCGGCTACAGCTCGCGTTCGGTCTGAACCGTCGGAACCCGTTGCCGCAGAAGGCCATACGTCTCCGCGCCGAGCACGATCAGGAGCGCGCCGACCACGGTCAGGAACAGCGCGGTCGGGCTGTAGAAGTCGAATTTGCGAAGAATCGCGACGACGACGAGCGCCAGCACCAGCTTGCCGACCCAGCTGCCCAGGATCACGATGCCCTGCAAACCGGATTCGATCTTCGCGCTGAAGAGCACCGAGGCGGCGGTCGTCAGAATGAATCCGCCGCCGATGGCGGAACCGATCAGGGCGCCCCAGAGGCCGGGCACACCGGCGATGATCGACGACAGAATTGCCGAAACCACCACCAGCACAGCCAAACCCATCAGGCCGTAGCGCAGGGCCGCCCGCAGCGGGGCGTCGGGATCCGGGGTGGAAGGCGTGCTCACGTCAGCAAACTCTACCGGGCGGTCGCGTCCGGGCCGCGCGGTGGTTTACGTCCCGCACGCGCGGTGAGCTCCCGCCAGGACGGGACCGAAGTCACGATCAGCGCGAATACCAGGCCCGCCGCGAACAGCAGCACCACCACGCGCCGATCCATCAATGACGTGCCGACCGCGCCGAAAGCGAGCACGCTCACCCACAAGTAGATCAACAGCACCACGCGGCGATGCGAATGCCCGATCTGCAGCAAACGGTGATGCAGATGCATTTTGTCGGGAGTGGAGAAACTCACACCCGCGCGCACGCGCCGCACGATCGCCAAAACAAGATCGAGTACCGGAATGAACATCACCGCACCCACCAGCAACAGCGGCGACAGCAGACCCACGATGTCGCGCGGGCCGTAACCCTGCAGCGGAATTCGGCCCGACGCACCCGTCGACACCGCGGCCAGCATCAATCCGATGAGCATGGAACCGGTATCGCCCATGAATATTCGGGCCGGTTGAAAATTGTGCGGCAGAAATCCCAGACAACCTCCGGCAAGCGCGGCGGCCAGCAGCGCGGGCGGATAGGTGTCGGTCGAACCGCCGACTTCGTAGAGCAGGCCGACGCTGAACACGAAAACCGCGACCGAGGCGATGAAACCCAGTCCCGCGGCCAAACCGTCCAGACCGTCGACGAAATTCATGGCATTGATGAGCGTCACCGTGATGCCGACCGTCACCAGACCGCCCTGCAGTGGATCGAGCACCACGGTCTCATTGGTGAAGGGGTTGTAGATGGCCACCCAGGACAGGCCCATCACCGCCATCACACCGGCCGCGGTCACCTGACCGACGAATTTGGTGAGCGCGTCCAAACCCCAGCGGTCGTCGATGATTCCGACCAGCACGATCAGCGTGCCCGCCGCGAGCACCGCCGGAATGTCCTTCGGATAGTCGAAGCCGCGGCGCAGCGCGGGCAGCTGATGCGCGAACAGCACGGCGCCGATGACACCCAGATAGATGCCGAGCCCGCCCATGCGGGGAATCGGCTTCACATGGACATCGCGCTCACGCGGTACCGCCACGGCGCCGAAGGCAATGGCCCCCACCCGGATTCCGCCGGTGCAGAGAAAGGTCACCACCGACGCGACGAACAGCACCAGCAGCAGCTCCCGCAGCGGGACGACCGCGCCCTGGCTGAAAACGCCCTGACTCAACAGCATTTATCGGGCCGTCACCGCTCGCCTGGGGACAGCAGCTCCTCCGGCGACATGCCGAGGACCTCCGCCACCTTCTCGGTCGGGACGGCGCCCGCGCGCAGAATGCGCGGGGCATCGGAGGTCAGATCCACGATGGTGGAGGCGATCGCGTGATCGGCGGGACCACCGTCGAGGTACACCCCGACCAGATCACCCAATTGCGCCTTGGCTTCGGCGGCGGTCTTGGCGGGCGGCTGCCCGGAGACGTTCGCGCTCGACACCGCGAGCGGGCCGACCTCGCGCAGCACCTCGAGCGCGACCGGATGCAGCGGCATCCGCAGCATGACCGTGCCCCGGGTGTCCCCCAGGTCCCAGGCCAGCGAAGGGGCTTGCTGCACAACAAGACTCAGGCCACCGGGCCAGAACGCGCGGATGAGTTCACGCGCCTGCGGGCGAACCGAGAACACCAGCCCGTCGATCGTGTTCCACGATCCGACGAGCACCGGCACCGGCATATCCCGCCCGCGCCGCTTGGCGGCCAGCAGCGCGCTGACAGCCTGGCTGTCGAAGGCGTCGGCGGCCAGGCCGTAGAGGGTGTCGGTCGGAATCACTGCCAGCCGTCCCGATTTCAGCGCACTCCGGGCCGCGATCAAACCGGCGGCTCGTGAATCGGAATCGGCACAGTCGTAGACGGTACTCACGCGCAACATCTTGGCACGGATACCTCGAGAGTCATTCGTCGCGGTGGGTCGCGGGCGGCGCGGACTCGAATTCCACGACCGCCCGGACGGAAAGCCCTGCCGATGACGGTGCGCGCCGCCGCCTATTCGGCGGCGAACCGGGCGACCACGAAGCGGGGTTTGCCCGCGAGATCGGGGTGTTCGACGACCGCGGTGAACCCGGCGGCGGTGAGCAGCGCCGCCACTCCGGAGCCGTTGGTGTCATCGTGTTCGATGGCCACCGCACCCCCGGAGCGCAACAATCGCGCGATATTCGGAACCATGGGGCGGATGACGTCCAGGCCGTCGGGGCCGCCGAAGAGGGCGCGGTGTGGATCGTGGTCCGCGACTTCGGGATCCAGCTGGGCGGCTTCGGGGATGTAGGGCGGGTTGGAGACGACGATGTCGACCTTGCCGGTGAGATGAGTGAGCAGGTCCGGGTCGGTGACGTCGGCGGCGTGCAGATCTATCGGGGTGTCGCCCTCGTCCGCGAGTTGCAGGGCATTGCGGCGTGCCCAGGCGATCGCCTCGGAGTCGAGTTCGACCGCGTGCACCTGGGCATCGGGGCGGGCGTGCGCGATCGCCAGCGCGAGTGCGCCGGAGCCGGTGCACAGGTCCACCACGACGGGCTGGTGTTCGTGGCCCACCGCCTCCAATTGGGCCAGGGCCCAGGCGAACAGGAGTTCGGTCTCCGGGCGGGGGATGAAAACGCCCGGGCCCACTGCGAGATCGATCTCCCCCATCGCCGCGGTACCCGTAAGGTGTTGCAGCGGAACGCGTTCGGCGCGACGGGCCACCAGTTTGCGGAATTCCTCCAACTGGTCGGCCGTCACCATGGGCACCAGGGCCAGGCGCATCCGGTCCACCCCCAGCACATGCGCCGCGAGCAATTCCGCGTCCGTGCCGGGGCTGTGCACCCCGGCACCCGCCAACACCTCCGCAGCCTCGCGGATAGCTGGGCGCAACGGCGCGCGGTTCATGATGTGCCGACCTCTCCGGTGGACGGTCCCGACGAGCGATTCATATTCCCACGAAACCTGTTCCGACCCGCGGGATTCAGATAGCTGACGGGTTATTCGGCGGCGAGGCGGGCGGCGCGATCGGCCTCGCCGAGGGCCTGGAAGAGGTCTTCCAGGTTGCCGTCGAGGACCGAATCGAGGTTGTGCGCCTTGAAGCCGATGCGGTGGTCGGCGATGCGGTTCTCGGGGAAGTTGTAGGTGCGGATGCGCTCGGAGCGGTCGACGGTGCGGATCTGCGAGGCACGGCCGGCGGCGGCTTCCTGATCGGCCTGCTCCTCGGCCAGGGCCTGGAGTCGAGCCGAGAGCACCTGCATGGCGCGCATCTTGTTCTGCAGCTGCGAGCGCTCGTTCTGGCAGGTCACGACGATGCCGGTGGGTAGGTGGGTGATGCGTACCGCGGAGTCGGTGGTGTTGACGCCCTGTCCGCCCTTACCGGAGGAGCGGTACACGTCCACGCGCAGATCCTTGTCGTCGATCTGCACCTCTTCCACCTCGTCGGGCTCGGGGTACACCAGGACACCGGCGGCCGAGGTGTGGATGCGGCCCTGCGATTCGGTGACGGGGACGCGCTGCACGCGGTGCACCCCGCCCTCGAATTTCAGCTTGGACCAGACGCCGTCGAGGGACGGCTCTTTGGCCTTGATGGAGATGGTCGCCTCTTTGTAGCCACCCATATCGGTGATGTTGGCGTCGAGCACCTCGACCTTCCATCCGTGCCGTTCGGCGTACCGGATGTACATGCGCGCCAGATCGGAGGCGAAGAGCGCGGATTCCTCGCCGCCTTCACCCGATTTCACTTCCAGCACAACATCATCCGAGTCATGCGGGTCGCGCGGGGCGAGTAGATCGGTGAGCGTCTTCTCCAATTCCTCGACCTGCGCGCGCAATCCCGGGATTTCGGCGGCGAAGGAGGAATCGTCGGCGGCCAGTTCTTCGGCCGCGGCCAGATCGTCACGCGTGGCGGTGAGTTTGTTGTAGGCGGCCATGATCGGGCCGAGTTCGGCGAAGCGCTTGCCGACTCGGCGCGCGGCGCCGGGATTGTTGTGCAGGTCCGGATCGGCCAGTTGCGCTTCCAGCGCGCCGTATTCGGCCAGGATGTCGTCTATCGCGTTGGGGGCTGTCTTGTCAGCCATCGCGGTTGCTCCTCGGGTCGGTCGTGCTCACAGATAGTTTGCGGGTCTTTCCGCTGCTGTCCGCGGCCGACCCTGAAAACACCGCGACGCCCGCCCTGCGTGCACAGGACGGGCGTCGTCAGAGTAGCTAGTTGGCGTCGTTGGCCTTCGTACGCTTGCCGTAGCGAGCCTCGAAGCGAGCCACGCGGCCACCGGTGTCCAGGATCTTCTGCTTGCCCGTGTAGAAGGGGTGGCACTGGGAGCAAACTTCGACCGTGATCTGGCCGGACTCCTTGGTGCTCTTGGTCTGGAAGGTGTTGCCGCAGCCGCACACGACCGTCGTATCGACGTACGTGGGGTGAATTCCTGCCTTCATGGTGTCCTTTCGAATGGCGCCGGGTCGCCTCGCGAGGCGTGAACCGGAACCGACTAGGCATGGTTGCCAAACGGAAAGTATAGACAATGCCCGGGTCCGAAAAATTCCGGGCCGATCCGGCCGGGCAGTGAACCAACCGATGGGTCGGTTTCGTGTACCCCCAAGAAACTGTGGGCACGCGAGTTCGCAGTCCTCGAGCGAGGCTGAAGAACGAGTAGTTCGCTACTCATGAATGCGAACACTGATGTTCATAAAGTGGTCGCAGGTGAAAACCTCGCGACTACGGGAAGGGCAGCTGTGACCAGGAAGGATGCGGAGATCGCCGCAGGGGTGGTCCTGGGAGCGCTGACGCTGATCGTGATCGCGGGGTGGTGTGCCGTTCCGAACGAGTCCGGTCGTGCGGCGGGAAACCAGACCCTGGCCCCTACCCCGCCGCACGGGGACGGCACGCTCACCTACACGGCGGTCACGGCGCCGGACAGCACGTCCGGCGCCGTGACCGCGACCATTCTCGCCGTCATGATCGCGGGGGCGGCGGTCATCGGAATGGCGTTCTACAGCCCGAGACCCGCACCCGCGTATCTATCCGTGAAACGGCAACAGCCCCACCGAAGTGGGGCTGCTGCCGAATCATTCCAGACGGAATCGCCTGTGCGCGAGTCTTATTCGTCGATCGCGTTCGGCGCGGTCTTCGAAACGGTCATCAGGAACTCGGCGTTGCTCTTGGTCTTCTTGAGTCGATCCACGAGCAGGTCGATGGCCTGATGCGAGTCCAGACCGGACAGCACGCGGCGCAGCTTGTGCAGCACCCCGGCCTCATCGGGTGACATCAGCAGATCGTCGCGACGGGTGCCGGACGGGTTGACGTCGACCGCGGGGAACACGCGACGCTCGGCGATCTTGCGATCGAGCTTGAGCTCGGCGTTACCCGTGCCCTTGAACTCCTCGAAGATGACCGTGTCACCGGTGGAACCGGTCTCCACCATCGCGGTCGCGATAATGGTGAGCGAGCCGCCGTTCTCGATATTGCGGGCCGCGCCGAGGAACCGCTTGGGCGGGTACAGCGCGGTGGAATCCACACCACCGGAAAGGATTCGGCCCGACGCCGGGGACGAGTTGTTGTACGCGCGGCCCAATCGGGTGATCGAGTCGAGCAGCACCACGACGTCCTGACCCATCTCGACCAGACGCTTCGCACGCTCGATCGCGAGTTCCGCGACGGAGGTGTGATCGCCCGGCGGGCGGTCGAACGTGGAGGCGATGACCTCGCCGCGCACGGAGCGCTGCATATCGGTCACTTCCTCGGGACGCTCGTCCACCAGCACCACCATGAGGTAGCACTCCGGATTGTTGACGGCGATCGCGTTCGCGATGTCCTGCATGATCGTGGTCTTACCCGCCTTGGGCGGGGACACGATCAGCGCGCGCTGACCCTTACCGATCGGCATGATCAGATCGATGATGCGCGTGGTCAGCTTGTTCGGCTGGGTCTCCAGCCGCAGTCGCTGATTCGGGTACAGCGGGGTCAGCTTCTGGAATTCCGGTCGGCGCTTGGCACTTTCGATATCCGAGCCGTTGACCGTGTCCAGTCGCACCAGCGGATCGAACTTCTGCCGCTGATTGCTCTGATCGCCGTCACGCGGAGCGCGCACCGCGCCGGTGATGGCGTCACCGCGGCGCAGGCCGTTCTTGCGGACCAGGTTCATCGACACGTACACGTCGTTCGGACCGGCCAGGTAGCCGGAGGTGCGCACGAACGCGTAGTTGTCGAGCACGTCGAGAATGCCCGCGACCGGCTGCAGGACGTCGTCCTCGCGGATCTCGAGTTCGCGGCTCTCGCGGCTGTTGCCGACCTCGCCGGGCACGCCGTCGCGGTCACGCCCGCGGCGACGCTCACGGAAGCGACGACCCCGGCGACCGCGGCCGCCTTCCTCGTCGTCGTCAGCGGCGGCGGCACGGTTGCGGTCGCGGTCGTTGTTGTTGCCGCCGCGCGCGGTGCCGTTCTGATTGCTGTTCTGGTTCTGGCCGCCGGACTGCTGATTGTTATTGCGCTCGCGGCGACGCTCACCACCCTCCTGCTCCGGCTTCTCAGCGGCAGGGGCGGATTCCGAGGCAGCGGCCTCGGCATTGGCATTTCCGCCGGCGGGACGCTGATCGCGACCCCGGCGCTGGCGACCGCGGCCGCGCTGGCCGCCGTCGCGGTTGTCGTCACCGCCCTCGGCGCGAGTGCCCTCGGCCTCTTCCCGCTTCGCCTCACGCGGCTCGGCGGTCTTCTCGGCGGAGTTGTACGTCGGAACCTCGGTCTTGACCCGAGTCTGTTCGACCTTCGCGGGGGCGGTTTCGGCCTTCACGGCAGCGGTTTCGGCCTTCGCGGGAGCGGGCGCAGCCGACGCGGACTCCCCGCCGGTCGGCGCAGAATCGCTCTTGCCCTTGGCATTCCGCGTGGAGGTGGCCTTGCCACCGGTCTCCTTCGCGGCGCCGCCGGACTGATTCTCCTTGATGGCGGCGATGAGATCACCCTTACGCATCCCGGAGGTGCCTCGAATTCCGAGTTCCCCCGCAAGCGCACGCAACTGCGGCAACAACATTCCAGTCAGCCCCGATCGTGCGATGTCAGTGTGTTCGCTCATCTTCGAAATCTGTCCGGATTCACTTTCGCGATCCGAGGAGGTTGAATCACTTTCCACCCCGGGTGTCGCGAGCAGGTCCGTATCTGTCACGGAAATCCTTTCCTTCCCTCGACTGCCGTGTGCCTGTTCGAGGGTTCCTCCTGCAGTCCGGTCGTATGCCGGACTCGGATGCCGTATCGCGTGCTGCGCCGGATTGGTGGTTTTACCACCGCGTGGGCTTCGCCACCGAGTGAAAAGGTGGGAGAGATCATTCCAGTGAACTGGCTACCCCCAAGTTTCGAGCCTCAAGCCTCGAGCCTGAGCAAGGAGCCTCTGGAGCGATTTGCCCTGATGAAGCACCGGCGTCTGACGCGCACGATGTACGGACTCGCTCAGGATAGCTCCCGGCCTTTACATCGGCAAGGCAGGCGCGCTGTCAATCCACCGATACCCCACCGGCAATACCGGGTTCGAGAACTCGCAGTCCGTCGGCAATGGCGAGTTCGCGCAGTTCCGCAGGGAATTCGCTGGTCCCGAGGGCCAGAATGGTCGGTCCGGCACCGGAAACGGTGGCGGCGATGCCCGCGGCGCGCAGGCGTTCGATCCATTTCGTGGTGAGCGGCAGCGCCGACGCGCGGTAACCCTGGTGTAGCCGGTCCGCGGTGGCGGGGAGCAGCAGGTCAGGGCGTTGCGTCAAGGCTACGACGGCCAGCGCGGCACGGCTGGCATTGAACGCCGCGTCGGCGTGCGGGACATTATCGGGCAGCAGTCCCCGGGTGTGCGCGGTCGAGGACCGCTCTTCGGGAATCAGCACGAATGGCCGCAACGACGGATGCGGTTCCAGGCGCACCGCGCGATAGGCGCGAACGTGGTGGTCCGCCAGGCCATTTGCGTCGGGACGGTCGGTTTCGGTCCAGGACACCACGATTCCGCCGAGCACGCTGGCGGAGGAATTGTCCGGGTGGCCTTCGAATTCGGCCGCGAGCTGCACCATGACGTCCTGGTCATAGGCCAGTGCGGCATCGAATTTCGCGGCCAGACCGCGACCGGCGGCGAGCCCGCCGACCACCGCGGAGGCCGAGGAGCCCAGCCCCCGCGAATGCGGAATCACGTTGCGGCACAGCACGTCCAGGCCATCCGCCCACACGCCCGCGGCCTGCAGGCCGCGTTCGATGGCGCGTACGACGAGATGTGAAGGGCCCCAGGGCACATCGTCCGCGCCCTCACCCTCGACCCGGATATTCAGGCCGGAATCGGTGGTGGTGACCACGATCTCGTCGTACACCCCCAGCGCGATGCCGAGGGTGTCGAATCCCGGCCCCAGATTGGCGCTGGACGCCGGAACCCGCACGGTGACGGTGATTCCGGCGGGCAGCGTCCTGGTCATCAACTGACCTTCGCGCGAATTCACCGTCAGGCCAGCTCGAGTGCGTGCGCGACGGCGACCGGATCGACCGCGATCGGCTTGACCTCGGGCATACCGGCCAGTGCGTTGTCCGGATCCTTGAGACCGTTGCCGGTCACGGTGCAGACCACGGTCAGGCCGGAATCGAGCCAGCCCTCCGCGCGCGCCGCGAGCAGACCGGCGACCGAAGCCGCCGACGCGGGCTCCACGAAAACACCCTCGGTGGCGGCGACCAGTCGGTACGCCTCGAGGATCTTCTCATCGGTGGCGGCCCGGAACGCGCCGCCGGACTCCTCCTTGGCGGCCATCGCGGCATTCCACGAGGCGGGAGCGCCGATCCGGATGGCGGTCGCGATGGTCTCCGGATCGCTCACCGGAGCGCCGTTGACCAGCGGAGCGGCACCGGCGGCCTGCACACCCAGCATGCGCGGGCGCGAACCGGAGGTGCCGTCGGCGAAGTACTCGCTGTAGCCCTTCCAGTACGCGGTGATGTTTCCGGCGTTGCCGACCGGAAGCACGTGCACATCGGGGGCCTTGCCGAGCGCGTCCACGATTTCGAACGCGGCGGTCTTCTGGCCTTCGATACGGGCCGGGTTCACCGAGTTCACCAGTCCGACCTCGGGGAAGTCCGCGGTGACCTTGCGGGCCAGCTCCAGGCAATCGTCGAAATTGCCCTCGACCTGAATGATCTTCGCGCCCAGCATGACCGCCTGGGCCAGCTTGCCCATGGCGATCTTGCCCTGCGGAATCAGCACCGCGCAGTGCAGACCCGCACGGGTCGCGTACGCGGCGGCCGAGGCCGAGGTGTTGCCGGTGGAGGCGCACAGCACCGCGGTCTTACCGCTGTACTTGGCATCGGTCATGGCCATGGTCATGCCGCGGTCCTTGAACGAACCCGTCGGGTTCGCGCCCTCGACCTTGAGGTACACCTCACAGCCGGTCAGCTCGGACAGATGCGTGGCGGGCACCAGCGGGGTGCCGCCCTCGAACAGCGTCACCGGCTCCCAGTCGGCGGGCACCGGCAGACGATCCCGGTACGCGGTGATCAAACCGGGCCACGGGGTATGCACGGCAGACCGCGCGGTCGTACTCATTCCTCGGTGCCTTCCAATCTCAGAACGCTGGTCACGGATGTGACGGAATCCAATTCGGCCAACGCGGCAACCGTATCGGCCAGGGCCGATTCCTGCGCGTGGTGGGTCACCACGACCAGGCGGGCGCCCGCGTCATGACCTTCCTGGCGGACCGTCGAAATGCTGACCCCATGCTTGGCGAATTCGCCCGCGACCGCCTGGAGTACACCGGTGCGGTCGGCGACCTGCATATTCACGTGGTAGCGGGTCGGGGTTTCACCGATCGAGGCGATCGGCAGCTCAGCATAAACCGACTCGCCCGGAGCACGGCCACCGTAGAACTTGTTGCGCGCCGCCATCACCAGATCGCCCATCACGGCCGATGCGGTCGGCGCGCCGCCCGCGCCCTGCCCGTAGAACATCAGGCGGCCGGCGTTCTCGGCCTCCACGACGACCGCGTTGAACGCGCCGCTGACCGAGGCCAGGGGGTGTTTGCGCGGGATGAGCGCCGGGTAGACGCGCACCGAGATGGATTCCTTGCCGCCGTCATCGGTGACGCGCTCGGCCATGGCCAGCAGCTTCACCGTGCAGCCGACGGCCGCGGCGGTCTCCAGATCCTCGGCGGTGATCTTGGAGATGCCCTCGCGGTAGACATCGGCCGCGGTCACGCGGGTGTGGAAGGCGACCGAGGCCAGGATGGCGGCCTTGGCGGCGGCGTCGTAACCCTCGACGTCGGCGGTGGGATCGGCCTCGGCGTAGCCCAGGCGGGTGGCCTCGGCCAGCACGTCGGCGTACGCCGCACCGGTCTCGGCCATGGCCGAGAGGATGAAGTTGGTGGTGCCGTTCACGATGCCGACCACGCGGTTCACCCGGTCACCGGACAGCGACTGGATGAGCGGGCGCAGCACCGGGATGGCGCCGGCGACGGCGGCCTCGAAATACAGGTCGGCGCGGTGCGATTCGGCGGCGGCGGACAGTTCGCCGGTGTGGTCGGCGAGCAGCGCCTTATTGGCGGTGACCACGGACTTGCCGTGCTCGAGGGCGGTTCGGATGAGCGCGCGGGCCGGATCGATACCGCCCATGACCTCGACCACGATGTCCACATCGTCGCGGGCCACGAGGGCCTCGGCGTCGGTGGTGAGCAGCTCGGCGGGGATGCCGCGATCCTTGCTCAGATCACGCACGGAAACGCCGCGCAGCACGACGGGCGCGCCGACACGATTGCAGAGGTCATCAGCCTGGTTGCGAATGATGCGAACCACTTCGGTGCCGACCGTGCCCATCCCCAGGACCGCGATTCCGATCGGATGATCCGATCCCCACACGCCGGTTTTGGTTACCTCGGTCATGCATTCACCTCCAAGCTGAGTAGGTCCTCCACCGTTTCGCGGCGAAGAATCAAGCGCGCCTTGCCGTCTCGCACCGCGACCACGGCGGGCCGGGTGAGCATGTTGTAACGGCTCGACATCGAGTAGCAGTACGCGCCGGTAGCCGCCACCGCGACCAGGTCACCCGGGCCGACATCGGCCGGGAGCCAGGTATCGCGAATGACGATATCCCCACTCTCGCAATGCTTTCCGACCACCCGAGCGACCACCGGCGCGGCCTCGCTGGAGCGCGAGACCAGACGGCAATCGTATTCGGCCTGGTACAGCGCGGGCCGGATATTGTCGCTCATTCCGCCGTCGATGCTGACGTAACGGCGACGCGCGCCCGCGTCGAGCACCACATCCTTGGTGGTGCCGACCTCGTACAGGGTGACCGTGCCCGGTCCGGCGATGGCGCGGCCCGGCTCGACCGCGATGGTCGGCATGGGCAAGCCCGCGCGCTCGGCCTCCTCGGCCACGATGCGGCGCAGGTTGGCCGCGAAGTCCGCCAGGGACGGCGGATCCTCGTGCGGCAGGTACGAAATACCAAGGCCGCCACCGAGATCCAGCACATTGATCTGCGCCGCGCGCTCCATGCCGAACTTGTCGGCGGCCTCGCGCAGCAGGCCCAGCATGCGACGAGTGGAGATCTCGAAACCGTCGATCTCGAAGATCTGCGAGCCGATGTGCGAGTGCAGCCCGACCAGACGCAGATTGTCGGATTCGAAGACCCGGGCGATGGCCTGCATGGCATCACCGCTGGCGATCGAGAAGCCGAACTTCTGATCCTCGTGCGCGGTCGAAATGTATTCGTGCGTATGGGCTTCCACGCCGACGGTGACGCGGACGAGCACATCGACGACCTTGTTCGCGGTCTTGGCGACGGCCTCCAGGCGGTCGATCTCGATCAGCGAGTCCAGCACGATGTGGCCGACGCCGGTCGCGACCGCGGTCTCCAGCTCCGGAACCGATTTATTGTTGCCGTGCAACGCGATTCGCTCGGCGGGGAAGCCCGCGTGCAGCGCCACGGCGAGCTCGCCGCCGGAGCACACGTCCAGGTGCAGGCCCTCATCGCGAATCCAGCGCGCGATCTCGGCGGACAGGAAAGCCTTGGAGGCGTAGTGCACTCGCGAACCCTCGCCGAACGCGCTGACCATATCGCGGCAGCGGGACCGGAAGTCGTCCTCGTCGATGACGAAGAGCGGGGTGGCGAATTCGGCGGCCAGCTCGTGCACGGGCACACCCGCGAGCCGGACGACGCCGTCGGCATCGCGAGAAGCATTGCGCGGCCACACATTCGCGGGCAGCGTAATCATCTGCTGCGAATTCTCCGGCCGCTCAGGGAGATTCTGAGCGGGCGGGATGTCCGCGTGACGGGGACCGGCGGGATGTGCACTCATCTACATACGCTCCGGGGCAGTGACGCCTAGCAGGCCGAGACCGTTGGCCAGCACCTGACGGGTGGCCTTGACCAGCTCGAGGCGAGCGGCGTTTCGGGGGGTGACAGGCTCGTCACCCATGGGGATGACGCGCATTTCCTTATCGGACTGGAAGGGGTGGTAGGCCCCGGCCAGCTCCTCCAGGTAGCGGACTACCCGGTGTGGCTCACGCATCTCGGCGGCGGTGGCGAGGACGCGCGGGTATTCACCGAGGGTGCGAATCAGCTCACCCTCGCGGTCTGCGGTCATCAGGCTGAAATCCGGTGCGACCGAGGCGAAGTCGAACGCGGCGGAATTGCCGATGATGTTGTTGGTGCGCGCGTGCGCGTATTGCACGTAGTACAGCGGGTTTTCGGTGTCCTGCTTGGTCCACAGGTCCAGATCGATATCGATGCTGGAGTTCACCGAGGAGCGCACCAGCGAGTAGCGCGCGGCGTCGACGCCGATCGCCTCGACCAGATCGTCCAGGGTGACCACGGTGCCCGCGCGCTTCGACATGCGCACGGCCACATCGCCATCGAGCAGATTCACCATCTGACCGATGAGCACCTCGACGGTGTCCGGGTTGTCGCCGAACGCGGCGGCGGCGGCCTTCAGACGGCCGATATAACCGTGATGGTCCGCGCCCAGCATGTAGATGCACAGGTCGAAGCCACGCGCGCGCTTGTTCTGGAAGTAGGCGATATCGCCGCCGATGTACGCGGAGTTGCCATCGCTCTTGATGACGACGCGGTCCTTGTCATCGCCGTATTCGGTGGAGGCGATCCACCAGGCGCCGTCCTTCTCGTAGAGCTTGCCCGAATCCTTCAGCGTCTGAATGGCTTTCTCGACCGCGCCGGAGGCGAACAGCGAGCTCTCGTTGAAGTACACGTCGAAGTCGACGCCGAATTCGTGCAGGTTCTGCTTGATCTGCGCGAACATCAGCTCGACGCCTTCGCGGCGGAACAGCTCGTGCTGTTCGGCGGCGGGCAGGCTCGGCGCATCCGGGTGCGCGGCGACGATGGTGTCGGCGATCTCCTTGATGTACGCGCCGCCGTAGCCGTCCTCCGGGGTCGGCTGTCCGTTCGCGGACGCGACCAGGGAGTTGGCGAAGCGGTCGATCTGCGCGCCGTGATCGTTGAAGTAGTACTCGCGGGTGACATCCGCGCCCTGGGCGGACAGGATGCGGCCGAGCGCGTCACCGACCGCGGCCCAGCGGGTGCCGCCCAGGTGGATGGGTCCGGTCGGGTTGGCGGAGACGAATTCCAGGTTGATCTTCGTATCGGCGAGCGCGTCGCCGCTGCCGTACTTCGGGCCCGCCGCGAGAATCTTCTCCACGATCGCGCCCTGCGCGGCCTTGGCGAGGCGAATGTTCAGGAAGCCCGGTCCGGCGACCTCGGCGACCTCGATGTCCTCGGTCTGTCCCAGCGCCTCGGCGAGCAGATTCGCAAAGTCGCGCGGGTTCATTCCGGCCCGCTTACCTACCTGCATGGCCACATTCGTGGCATAGTCACCGTGCTCGGGGTTGCGGGGACGCTCCACCTTGACCTCGTCGGGCAGGACCGCAGGGTCGGATCCACGTTCGACAAGTACCTTCGCCGCGGTTGCGCGAAGGAGATCTGCAAGGTCAGCTGGAGTCACGAGTCACTATCCTATGGTCTGAGCAGGTGCACGCCGCGCGCGGGCACCGCACGGGCAGGCGCCCAGCAAACGATGCCGCCGCATCGCTTGATTGTCCGAACACGTCGAAGAGAGCACAACTAGTTATGCCGAACAGCACCAGTGCCAAGTCGGCCAAGGCTATTAAGGCCGCGGGCAAATCGTCGGGATCGGGCCGTAAAGGCGGGTCCGGGGGCAAACTGCCCGTGAAACGGAACATCCCGTGGATGACCATTGCCGCGGTGGTGGCCGTGCTGGCGCTGATCGGCGGAATCGCCGCTTTCCTGGTGCCCAAGTACAACGCCAAGGAAGAGATCAAGAACCCTTCCGCGTATATCGACGGCGTCGTCAAGAAGGACTACCCGGCCGGTCTGCACGTGTCCTCCACGCAGCGCGTGGCCTACGACCAGGCACCGCCGTTCGGTGGCCCGCACGACGGTTCGTGGGCGGCCTGCATGGGCAATGTGTACGCCAAGGCGATCCGTACGGAGAATGCTGTGCATTCGCTGGAACACGGTGCGGTGTGGATCACCTACAACCCCGACAAGGTGGATCAGGCGACCATCGACACGCTGAAGAAGAAGGTCGAAGGCCAGCAGTACATGCTGATGTCGCCGTACCCGGGCCTGGACACCCCGATCTCGTTGCAGGCGTGGGGTCATCAGCTCAAGCTGCAGAAGGCCGACGATTCCCGGGTGGACCGGTTCATCAAGGACCTGCGCCTGAACTCGAACACCTACCCCGAGGTCGGCGCGAGCTGCGCGAACCCGACCTTCGACACCAACAACCCGCCGCCGTTCGATCCGTCCAAGCCGGGTCCGGACGCGGTGCCGCTGGACGGTAAGGGCCTGACCAAGGACACCACCGAGCTCGGCGGTGCCGGCGGCAGCCAGATTCCCGGCGGCATACCGAACATCCCCGGCGGCATCCCCGGCCTGCCCGGAGGCACCATCCCCGGCGGCACCCTGCCCGGCGGTGACGCGACCGCGCCCGGCGGCGACGGCACGCTGCCCGGCGGCATTCCGAGCATTCCCGTGCCCACCGGCGACCCGCAGCCGGAGCAGCCGGCTCCGGCGCAGTAATGCCGCCGTTCTTGTCGCACGCGAACGAGCCCGGCGATTCCGAGGCAGCCGAACCGGTGGAGGCGACGGGCCGCGGTCAGCGGCCCGCGCTGCTCATCCTCGGCGTGATCGCGGTGCTGCTGGCCGGTTTCGCGGCGGGTCTGATGGTCGGCAATCTGCGGGCCTCGGATCCGAAGCCGAGCGCGGTGGATATCGGCTTCAGCCAGGACATGTCGGTGCATCACGCGCAGGCGGTGGAAATGGCCGCGATCGCGTTCAGCGGCACCGTCGATCCGGCGGTGAAGCGGCTGTCCTATGACATTCTCACCACCCAGGGCAACCAGGCGGGCCGCATGCAGGCCTGGCTGCAGAGCTGGGGCGAACCGCTGCTGTCCACGGGCGGCTACATGGGTTGGATGACCGATATGTCGGCGCATCACCACATGGGCACCGCCGAGCATTCGGGTCCGGTGGCGGTGATGCCCGGGATGGCCTCCACCGAGGAGATCACGGCGCTGCGCGCGGCCACCGGTCCGGCGCTGGACACCATGTTCCTGCAGTTGATGCTGCGCCATCATCAGGGCGGTATGCCCATGATCGAGTACGCCGAGCAGCGTGCCGATATCGATGTGGTGCGGTCGCTGGCGCAGAGCATGGCCAAAACCCAGTCCAGCGAAGCCGATTTGATGACCCAGATGCTCGCCGAGCGCAACGCCAAACCCCTCCCGCTCAACTGAGTTCGGTGCCGGGCGTCCGCAAAACGCCCGGTCCACCCGGGTTTTTGGTGCAGGGCAGGCAATGCGATACGCTTTCCCAGCCCACTCGGAAAGTCGAGAAGTCCGAGCGGGTCCACCCCCGCCCTCGTAGCTCAGGGGATAGAGCGTCTGCCTCCGGAGCAGAAGGCCGCAGGTTCGAATCCTGCCGAGGGCACCGAAGAGCAAGGCCCCGAACGGCATTCGCCGGTCGGGGCCTTTTTCTTGTCCCGGACGGGTGCGGTCTCAGCCGACCACTTCGTTGAGTTTGCCGGTGGCCACGTCGAATACGAAGCCGCGCAAGGACGTTGTCGCGGTGATGAAGGGGCTGGCCTCGATGCGCCGAATCGATTGCCGCACATCATCGTCCAGGTCGGGAAAGGCCTCCGCGGACCAGGCGGGCTTGATGCCGGTGTCGTCCTGGATGGTGCGTTTGAAGTCGTCGTCGGTGAAGGTGAGCATGCCGCAGTCGGTGTGATGGATGAGGATGATCTCGGTGGTGCCCAGCAGGCGCTGGCTGATGGCGAGCGAGCGGATCTCGTCATCGGTGACCACACCGCCCGCGTTGCGGATGACGTGCGCCTCCCCGTCCCCCAGCCCGAGAATGCGATACACGTCGAGCCGGGCGTCCATGCAGGCCAGCACCGCGACCTGCTTACTGGGCGGCAACGGCAGCGGCCCGGCGAAGCGGGAGGCGTATTCGGCGTTGTTGGCGAGGTATTCGTCGGTGACTGTCATGGTCGCGTCCTTGCGTCGGTGGGGTGCGGACATGCGAATCTCTGCATCGACCGTGGCGTAGCCGACGGTGTCGCGCGAGGGATGCGCGCACCGTGAAATAAACGCTTGCGCTGCGGATATCCGGTCCGGTCGGTGCACGTGGCGGGCGGGCGCGGGTGAGAACGGACACTCACCAGGGCGTGTTGCCTTGGCCCTGAATTGTCCGACAGACCGGTATCTTTTGGGCATGTCGGACATCGAGGCGAGGTGCGCGGACCTACCACGGCGGCGACATGTGCGACGGGCCGGATCGATAGCGAGTGCGGCCCTGGCCGCAATCGCGGGTACCTGCATCGCCGTCGCACCGGGTCACGCCACCCCCGTCACCCCCATCGCGATCATGGACGAGACGACCGACGTCGCGGCGTTCTACACCGCGCCGGAGGATCGGGTGGCCGGTGTGCACGGATCGGTGATCCAGTTGCGGCCCATCGACGGCGATCCCGGACTGCCCGGTGCGCGAAACTACTTGGTGCTGTACCGATCCGTCGATATGCGGGGCGATTCGGTGGCGGTATCGGGCACGCTGGCGGTGCCCGAGGGCAGCCCGCCGCCGGGCGGCTGGCCGCTGATCTCGTGGGCGCACGGCACCACCGGGGTCGATGATTCCTGCGCGCCCTCGCGCGATACCTCCGACGAGTTCCCGGCGCACGATTACACCTCCCTGGTGCGAAAAGTACAGGCGCAGTGGATAGCCGCGGGATACGCGGTGGCGCAGACCGACTATCAGGGTCTGGGCACGCCCGGCCCGCACGGCTATCTGATCGGCACCGCCGAGCAGCGCGCGGTCACCGATATGGCCAGGGCCGCAAGGGAAATCGATCCGGAGATCGGTACCCGATGGGTGGCGATGGGCCATTCGCAGGGTGGGCAGGCCGCCGTTTTCGCCGATGCGCAGGCGCAGCAGTGGGCGCCGGAACTGCAATTGCTGGGTGCGGTGGCGATGGCTCCGGCGTCGCATCAGGGCATCGGCATCCAGGCATCGCAACTGGCGACGGCGGTGGGGGCCTCGACCGCGCTCGGCCCGCTCACCGGTGGCGCGACCGCGTTCCTGCCCTTGATCATTCGTGGTGCGCAGACGGTCGCCGATATCGATCCGGCGCGTTTCCTGACCCCCGAGGCGTCGGCGATGGTCACCCTGGCCGATGTGGGATGCATTGCGCAACTGCGGAGTCCGCAGCAGTGGGGTGGGCTGACCGCGAGCGAGGTGTTCGCGCCCGCCGGCGATATTCGCGCGCTGACCCGGGTGCTGAATGAGAATGACCCCAGCACACTGACTTTCGCGCAGCCGCTACTGGTATTGCAGGGCCGGGCCGATACCACGGTGCCCGCGCCCGCGACCGATGTCATGGTGGTGCGCCAGCGCGCGGCGGGCCAGCCGGTGCAGTATCGCGGCTATCCCGGGGTGGACCACCGGGGTGTGCTGGAGGCGTCCTACGCGGATGCGCTGAGCTGGGTCGACGGCCGCTTCGGCAGGTGATCGGCGGATCGCCACCGATACAGCAGCGCCAGTCCGGCGGCACAGCCGAGAGTGACGGCGAGCGCCACCCAGCCGGGCGTGCTGGAGGTGATGCTCGAGGGGTCGCGATACCAGCGCGGTGAATAGGCGACGCGGCCGAAACCGCTGCCGCGCACCGCGATCACCAGGCACGGCACCACCAGCGCCGCCAGTGCGACCACCATGCTCGGGGCGTTGCGCGGGGTGTGTCCGGCGAAGCAGTAGCCCATGAGGAAGCCGAGTCCGGTGATGCCGATCAGCGGTATGAGTATCGCGTGATGCGCGCTGCCCGCGGTGGTGGACGCGAAAACGGCGAGCGCCCCGGTGCCGGCGAAGACCGCCCAGGGCAGGTGTGCGCGCCGTCCCGCGTACCACCCGATGGCCACCGCGATGATGGGCAGCGGTGCGCTCCAATCCGGGCGCGGCACGGTGAAGATGGAACTGCCGGAATTGGTCACCGCCACCGCGAGCAGCACCAGCACCCCGTCCCGCCCGGGCAGCAGCAGCGCGGCCCCGAGCGCGGCCAGCACGGTGACGCCCACCGCGAGCGCGGTCTGGGCGAAGGTGTCCGCGTGCCGGACGTACCAGTCGGTGGAGAAGGCCGTCGCCCCGACCAGCAGCAGTGCCGCGAGGATCGGCCCGATGGGCAGGTCGGCGTTCTCCGCCGGATCGGCGGCCGGGTCGACGCGTTCGCCGAGCGCCCCGAGAGCCAGCAGCACCACGGTCGCCAGGATCATCCACAGCGGCGGGGTGCCGCTGGAGGCCCATTCGATGAGGGTGCGGCTCTCGGCCCCGGGCGCGGGGAGCGCGGTCAGGTCGCCGACGGTGATGCTGACCACCGCGCCCAGCAGGTACGCGCCGGTGGCGATGGGTTTCCCGAAGACCGCGACGGCCAGTGCGCCGAGCAGGATGCCGCCGAAGATGGCGTCGATGTAATTGACCGTGATGAGCGTGCCGCTCAGCGCCGAGCGCATATTCCACAGGTGGTCGGCGGCCAGCACGGCGGCGCTGCCGAAGGAGACGATCCAGGCGGTGCGGCGGCCCAGTGCCACGGCCAGGGCGGCGGCGATGACCGCGAACATGCCGCCGGCCGCGGCGGCGCGGGGCATGTTCATCACGAGCAGATCGAGTTCGAGCGGGGCGTCGTTGGACCAGCCGAGATCGAGCGGCGCCATGAGCAACAGTCCGGCGACCACCGCCCCGAAGAAGGCGGAGGCAGGCTGGAGTACCCCGTCGAACCTGCGTATATCAGGCATTTCGGACACGCTCACGGGTTGCACCAACGCGAACTTCGCGCCCATCTCGTCACCCTTTCACCGGTGATCGAACGCTTCTCGCGCTACAGCCGAACGAAACAGCTAACTGTTTGCGAGATTAACAGCAAATGCGCATGGGTGCCGGGGCCAGTGACCCAGCCCATTGCCTCAGACCGAATCGAGACCTGACAGATCACGCGGCACGGTGTGATTGCGGTCGGCCGTGGAGCCCAGGGTGTACTCGGGCAGCAGCCCGAAATACTCACCGCGCGAGCGAGCGCTCCAGCGGCGCGCGCCCGCCGTCCGGGTCTTGTAGAAGTTGACGGTGTAGCCGCCCTCGTAGAGCCGCAGCAGGGAGTAGCCGCCGGGGTATTCCTTGGCCGCGGCGACCTCGAGGAATTCCACCGGAATGGGAAAGTCGGGGCGGGTGCGGCGATTTCGATGAGTGTGGCCGGAATGATGCAGGAATACGCCGGGCGCGGACCGGTAAAGTGATTGCAGCTCAGCCGAATTGGCGCTGTTCAGGACAAATCCCGGCCCCGCGATATTCGTCCAGCCGGATTCGGCGGTAACCGGATGATGGCTGAAGACCAGCGTCGGGCGGTCCGGATCGGCCAGCAGCACCTCGCGCAGCCGATCCAGCTGCGGTCGGTCGATACTGCCGCCGGAGCCGTCGAGTTCGGTGGTATCCAGGGCCAGCAGGCGCAGCTCGCCGACCTCGTACTCCCCCAATCGCTGTCGGGGACCGAAGGATTCGCCCCAGCAGTCGAAGTGATCGGCGTACGGTGCGCAGCCCGCGTAGTCGCCGCCGAGATGCGGGCGGTCGTGATTGCCCCGGCAGGCGAACCAATCCTGACCCGCCACACCCCATTTCGCGAGCGCCCGATCGACACCGCGCACCTGTTCGGCCGTCGCCTCCGCGGTCAGATCGCCCGCGATCACGAGGTGATCGGCGGCGCGGTCGGGACGGTGCAGATCATCCAGGATCGCGGCCAGCATGACCTCGGGATACGGTGCGAGACCGGGATCCTGGCGCACGCCGGGCGGCAGTCCGGCGGCGATCAGGCCGCTGATCTCCTCGCCGTAGTGCACATCGTTGCAGAGCGCGATGGTGCGCAGCAGTCGGCCCGGCGGCGGTATCGGCGTACCGAACTCACCGCTCGCCTCCGGCGTATTCGGTAGCCGGGTGGCCACATTCAGCGCGGGCGCGGCGGTCACCCCCAGTGAGCGCGCCTCGAATCGGTAGCGGCGCCCCGGTTCCAGGCCGGTGATCTCGGCGTAGTGGTACGCCGTCGGTTCGGGATCGGCGAACACCTGCCGCAGACCCGTGCCGTCGGCCGGTCCCAGCCACACCTCGGCGTCGGTCTCGACCGGCACCGGGTCACCATTGGCGTTGAGCCCCAACGTAGTCCAGGTGAAGATCGCCGACTCGGCCGTGATCGTGACGACCTCCAGGTCGGTCGCGATCACCGAACCCGGCTGTGCGCGAACCACTCCCGGCCGCGCGAGCGGTAGCAGGGTGGCCGCCGCGAGCGCACCCAGTACGGTGCGCCGGTTCGGCCCGCAGCAGTTCACGACCGGGCTACCTGCCGTCGGTCGAACACACCTTCCACGTGCCCTCCTCCTTGCGGAGATGTTCGGTGGCGGTGGTCGACTTGTCGTCCGCGCCTGATACCGACAGCGCGCCAACCATTTTCGCGGTCGCGCGATCGCCGGTCACGACGATCTGGTCGATGCTCACGATGCGGATGTCCATCCGGCCCTGTTCGGAGGCGTTCTTCTGCGCGGTGGACAGCGCGTCGTATTCGGCGCGGTCCGCGGCGCAGGCCTTGGTGACCGCGGCGCCCGGTCCCTTGGCGGACAGCGTGCCGTAGAAATCGCGAATACCGGCGTCGATGCGCTGGCTGTCACTCGGAGAGTCTTTGCCGGACAGCGAGACCGCCGCGGCGACGCCGCCGCCGACCACGACGACGGCCGCCACGGCCAATCCGACGAAGAGTGGTTTACGACCTCCCCCACCGCGTTTGCCAGCAGATTGCTGGATGTCCGTAGCAGGGTTGTACGGTTGTCCGCCGGGCGGCAGGGTCATCGATTTCCTTCGATCGGTCCACCACTGAATGTCCGCAGACTACGGCAAATAGGTTGCGATTCGGTGGGGTGCCGGATCTGTCCACCCCGCGAGACGGTACGTTGGTTAGCCAAACCTCAGGAATGAGGATTGGCATGTCGAAAGGACGGTCATGGCAGCGGCTCGATGGAAACTGGTGTCCGGTGCGATCGCCGCGATCACCCTGCTGGCGGCAACCGGATGCTCGAGTTCGTCCAAGGACGACAACGAGATCCTGGTCTACAACGCCCAGCACGAATCGCTGACCAAGGAGTGGGCCGAGGCCTTCACCAAGGAGACCGGTATCAAGGTGACCCTGCGCCAGGGCGGTGACACCGATCTGGGCAACCAGCTCGTCGCCGAGGGCAAGAATTCGCCCGCCGATGTCTTCCTCACCGAGAACTCCCCCGCCATGGCCCTGGTCGAGAACGCCGGGCTGTTCGCCGATGTGGATCCGAACACCCTCGCGCAGGTGCCCGAGCAGTTCCGCCCCTCCACCGGCAAGTGGACCGGAATCGCCGCCCGCTCAACCGTTTTCGTCTACAACACCGGCAAGCTCCAGGCCGATCAGCTGCCGCATTCGCTGCTGGATCTGCAGCAGCCGCAGTGGAAGGGCCGCTGGAGCGCGGGCGTGTCCGGCGCGGATTTCCAGGCCATCGTGGCCGCCCTGCTCGCCCTGAAGGGTGAGGACGTCACCAAGGCGTGGCTCAAGGGCATGAAAGAGAACGCCATTGCCTCGCAGAACAATGTGACGACCATGAAGGGCGTCAATGCCGGGCAGTTCGACGGCGGCGTGATCTACCACTACTACTGGTACCGCGATCAGGCCAATACCAAGGAGAACAGCAACAACACCAAGCTGTTCTACTTCAAGAACCAGGACCCGGGCGCGTTCGTCTCCATTTCCGGTGGCGGCGTGCTGAAGTCGAGCAAGAAGTCGGAGAACGCGCAGAAGTTCCTCGCCTTCATCGCCTCGCAGAAGGGCCAGGAGGTGCTGCGCGACGGCGATTCGATGGAGTACCCGGTCTCGGCCACCGTCGCCGCCAATCCGGCGCTGCCGCCGCTGGCTTCGCTGGACGCGCCGAAGGTCGACCCCAGCAAGCTGGACGCCAAGAAGGTCACCCAGTTGATGACCGACGCCGGTCTGCTCTAACCCATGGCAGTCCGGACCGCTGTCGCCTCCCGGGCCACCCGGCCCGGGCCGCTCGTCACGATCCTCGCGCTGCTGCTGGTGGCCGCGACGTTCGTACCGCTCGGCTACATCGTGTCCACGCTGTTCAGCACCGGATTCACCGAGACCGCGCACCTGATCTTCCGGCCCCGGGTCGGTGAATTGCTGCGCAATACGGTGGGTTTGGTGGTCATCACGGTGCCGGTCTGCCTGGTGCTCGGCATCGGGCTGGCCTGGATCGTGGAACGCACCGACGTACCGGGAGCCACCTGGTGGGGGCCGATCTTCGCGGCTCCGCTGGCGGTCCCCGCGTTCGTGAACAGCTATGGCTGGGTGAGCGCTTTCCCGTCCCTGCACGGACTGTGGGCGGGGGTGCTCATCGCGACCGTGTCCTACTTCCCGCTGGTCTACCTGCCCGCGGCCGCGACATTGCGCAGGCTGGATCCGGCGGTGGAGGAATCCGCGCGAGCGCTGGGCTCGGGCCCGGTCACGGTATTCGCGCGAATCGTGCTGCCGCAGTTGCGCTTGGCCATTCTGGGCGGCGGGCTGTTGATCGCGCTGCATCTGCTCGCCGAATACGGCGCGTTCGCCATGATCCGGTTCTCCACCTTCACCACCGCGATTTTCGAGCAGTACCAATCCAGTTTCGCCGGGGCGGCGGGCAATACGCTGGCCGGGGTGCTGGTGGTGCTGTGCCTGGTACTGCTGGCGGGTGAGGCGGCCGCGCGCGATAATGCCCGCTACGCCCGCATCGGCAGCGGTGTTCCGCGCGCCGCGATCCGGGTTCGGCTGGGCGTCAACAAGATTCCGGTATTCCTGCTGCTGGCCGCCGCGCTGGTGTTCGCGCTCGGGGTGCCGCTGTGGACCATCATCCGCTGGCTGCGGCTGGGTGGTTCCAAGGTCTGGGATATGGCCGATATCGGCGAATCCCTGGGCCAGACCATCGGTTTGGCCGCCACCGCCGCGGTCATCACCACGCTGTGCGCGTTCCCGGTGGCCTGGATCGCGGTGCGCTCCACCTCGCGTTTCGCCCGAATCATCGAGGGCGCCAACTACATCACCAGTTCGCTGCCGGGCATCGTGATCGCGCTGGCCCTGGTGACGGTGAGCATTCGCTGGCTGCCCGCGCTGTATCAGACCGCCGCGACCGTGCTCGCCGCCTACACGCTCATGTTCCTGCCGCGAGCGCTGGTCGGTGTGCGCGCGGGGCTGGCGCAGGTGCCGGTCGGCCTGGAGGAGGTCTCGCAGGCGCTGGGCACCTCGCGGCCGATGACGTTCCTGCGCATCACCTTACGACTCACCGCGCCCGCCGCGGCGTCGGCGGCGGCCATGGTGTTCGTGGCGGTGGCCACCGAGCTGACCGCCACACTGCTGTTGGCCCCCAATGGAACTCGCACCCTGGCCATGCGCTTCTGGTCGCTGTCCGGCGAACTGGACTACGCGGCGGCCGCGCCCTACGCGCTGATCATGATCATCGCGGCGGTGCCGGTCACGTATCTGCTGTTCACTCAATCCAGGAAGGCGGCCGGGCTATGAGTCGTCTTGTCGTCGACAATGTCCGCAAGCACTTCGGGCCGACCCGGGTGCTGGACGGTATTCACCTCGATGTGCCCGACGGCGGCGCGACGGCCGTGGTCGGCTCCTCCGGCTGCGGTAAGACCACGCTGCTGCGGGTGATCGCCGGATTCGAGAACCCGGATGCCGGTTCGGTCATGGTCGGCTCGGAAGTGGTTACCCGGGACGGGTTCTCGCTCCCGCCGCATCGCCGCCGCATCGGCTACGTGGCGCAGGACGGGGCGCTCTTCCCGCATCTGACGGTGGGACAGAACATCGCCTACGGCCTAAACGGCGGCCTGGCTGGACGGCGGCGGCATAAAGCCCAGGTGCGCGAACTGCTCGAAATGGTCTCGCTGGGAGCGGATTACGCGGATCGGCGACCGCATCAGCTGTCCGGCGGGCAACAGCAGCGGGTGGCGCTGGCCCGCGCCATGGCGCGCAAACCCGATCTCATGCTGCTCGACGAACCGTTCAGCGCACTCGATACCGGGTTGCGCGCCGCCACCCGGCAGGCCGTCGCCGATACGCTGCGCGCGGCGGGCATGACCAGCATTCTGGTCACCCACGATCAGGAGGAGGCGCTGTCCTTCGCCGATCAGGTCGCGGTCATGTGCACCGGTCGCTTCACCCAGGTCGGCACGCCCGAACAGGTCTACGCCGCTCCGGCGGATCTGTTCACGGCCGGATTCCTCGGTGACACCGTGCTGCTGGACGCCACCCTGCGGGCCGATTCCGCCGAGACCGCCCTGGGCCGCATTCCGGTGCAGCCGGACGCCCCCGCCGGCGCCGCGACCGTCATGATGCGCCCGGAACAGCTTGTCGCCCACGTGGTTTCGAACGGTGATCCGGGCTGCGCCACGGTGCGCGGCGTCGAATTCCGCGGTGCGGACGTCATGCTCACCCTGGATCTGGACGGCCGCGCCGACCCCATCCAGGTGCGCCGCGTCAGTGTCGCCGCCCCGGCCGTCGGAGACCGCGTGGACCTCGAAGTCCTCGGCGCGGCAGTCGCATTCACCGCCGAACAGTGCGCATCGGCCGCCCGGTTGACCAACGGGGCTGTCGGCGCGCCTGTCACCCGGGACGCCCTGGCCGTCTGACTCCGAGCAGCGCGCCGCCCGGGCTGCCGCGCGAGGGTCGGCACGGCGTGAATGTGACAGCGCCGCCGGTCTACTCGGCGTGCTCCCACCGGACACGTCTCCGAGCACCTATATTGGCGCGGGGGCGAATTGCCCCGGGTACTACCTGAGGAGTCTCGTTGCGCAGCATGCTGTTCGCCCTGTCCGTCGTAGGCGCGGCCGTCGCCCTGGCCCCGCTCGCGGCCGCCGACCCCGCCGGAGACTCCGCGGTGAAGGTGCAGGCGGTGTACGGCGTGGAGCAGTTCCCCATCGCGGGCGTCACCGCCGATGTCACCCCGTGCACGGGTGGTCCGGCCGCGGGCACCATCACCACCGGCCGGGACGGTAGCGCCACCTTCATCGGCGGCTCCGGCTGCTATCGGGTGCAGGTCGCCACGCCGACCGGCTGCTCACTCGATGGTGATGCGGCACAACAGGTGAGCACGGTGCCCGGCATCATCCCGGTCGCCACCTTCCGCTTCCGCTGCGCGTAGCGCGGCACCGAAACGCGAAATGTCCCCCATGGATTTCCATGGGGGACATTTCCTTTGGAGCGAGCGGCGGGAGTCGAACCCGCGTATACGGCTTTGCAGACCGCTACCTAGCCCCTCGGTCACACCCGCATCGCTGTAAATGATGCCGGGCGTGCGCATTCGGGGCCAGTGTTCGAATCAGCCTGATTCCAATCAGCCTTCGGGCGCGGGTTCGGGTCCCGGCGGCGGTTCGGGCGCGGGTTCCGGGGCCGGTGGCGGCGGAGGCGGCGGCGGGGTGACTCCGGCTTCGGTGACCGCGTACGGTCCCGGCGGTGTCGGGTCGTACGGCGGCGGGTTGTTGGTATCGATGGTGGGGTTGGAGCAGCTCGCGCCCGGCTCGGGGTAGGTGTACGGGTTCAGCCGCAGCGCGGTGATGAACTGGCCGACGCGCGGATCGCGGGCATCGCTGAGTTTGAGCTGGTGGCCCCAGGATTGCAGCGAGATCGGGGTGTCCAGTCCCGGATACGGCGACAGCAGCATGTAGGGCTTCGCGCCGACCTGTCCGGTGAGCACCGAGACGCCGTCGACGCCGAGCGTGGTCGGGTTGTAGGTGATCCAGACCGCGCCGTGTTCGAGTGCGTGCACGGCGTTCTCGTTGCGGATCGGCACGGTGTAGTTGACGCCGGTGCACGGCAGCCACGAGCTGTCGTGCGCACCGCCGAAGGGCGGGCTCTGGGTGTAGGCGACGCGCTGGTTCGCTGCTACGTGCACACCGGCCGGATAGTCCTTGCGCACCACGCCGTCGATCCGGGTCGAGGGATCGTGGTCGGTCGCGGTGGGCACGAATTCGTCGGCGGCGGCTGCGGAGTCGCCGCCGGCGTTCTGCGGCCACAGGAGAATTCCGGCGACGCCGGCGGCGATCACGGCGATGGCCAGGCCCATGAAGAGCGGTTTGCGATCGGGCTTGCGCGGGGTGAATTCGGGGAAGGGCACACTGTACGGGCCCCGGGGTGCGGATGATGCCGGGTCGAACTTCGGGCCGAGCGGGTTGGTCACGTACTGCCTCCTTGTCCGCAAAGAGTACGACACCGAAATAGGGCTCGGTGCGGCGGAATACGAGTGCTTCGCATGCGATGATCGTGGACATGTCTCGGCCACGTCCCCTGCCACTCGATCCGATCGAAGAGGCGCATCGCCAGTGGACCGAGCACGGCTGGGGCGAGGTCGCGGACGGGATGGCGGCGGTCACCTCGCTGGTGCGGGCGCAGCAGATCGTGATGGCCCGGGTCGACGAGGCGCTCAAACCGTCCGGGCTCACCTTTTCCCGGTACGAGCTACTGATGTTGTTGGGCTTCAGCAAAACGGGTGCGCTGCCCATGGCGGTTGCCAGCGCACGCTTGCAGGTGCATCCGACCAGCGTCACCAATACGGTCGATCGACTGGAGGCCGCGCATTTGGTGAAGCGGGTGCCGCATCCGAGTGACCGGCGCGCGACCTTGATCGAAATCACCGATGCCGGAAGAGAATTGGTGTCCAAGGCCACCACTGAGCTGAACCGGCAGGTGTTCGCGAATACCGGCCTGCCACCGGATCGATTACAGCTGCTGCTGCGATTGCTGGCGGAATTCCGGCAGACCGCGGGCGACTTCGACAGTGGTGGCTCGCCGACCAGATGGGCCACCCAGTAACCGTCCAGCATCCGGTCAGCCAATTTCCTGCGTCATAGTCTTGGAATCGGACCGCAAAAGGTTCACCATTGAGGCCATGGTGCTGGTCCTCGGGGTGTCAGCTGGCGCGGCGGGTGCGCGCGCCATGCTCACCCATTCCGACCAGCCGCATCTGCCCCCCATCGACCGCTGCAAAGTGGCGCGCCGCACCGGCGGCGGTATCGAGGAGGGGGTTTTCGAAGCCGTCCGCCTGATGCGCAAATCCGCTGCTCGGCGTGATGAATTCATTACCGGTATCGCGGTCACCTGCCGGTGCTCGGCGCACGCGGACGCCATTCGCACCACGGCGGGGCGCAATCGCCTGACCCTGATCGACGAGCAGGTCGCGCAGCTCAGATATCTGCGGTTCACCGGCAGACTGCCCGCCGAAGGGTCGATTCTCCTATATGACCTGGGCGCTTCGGGTTTGACGCTGACCCAGATCGACTGCCGCACCGAGGCGATTCTGGCCAGCAAACGCAGTACGGTGCTCGGCGGTGACGGGCATGACGCGCTACTACGCTGGTTATTGGCCCGCGGCGGCGTGAGTGTGGATCTGGCCACCGCCCGCCGCCACAAGGAAGCCCTGGCCGGTGATCGCGTGATCACGGTGTGCGATCCGATCAACGGGCACCGCGCGGTCATCACCCGCAGCGATTTCGCCGATCTGGTGTCGGCGGGGGTGCACCATTCGGCGTCGTTCGTCCGGCAGATGATCGATGAGACCGGCGTGCACCCCTCCGCCATGGCGCTGCTGGGCGGGTGCACCCGCAACAAGAGCATTCGCGATGAACTGAAGCAGCAACTCGATCTGCCGTTGATCTACGATCCGGAACCCGAATTCGTCTCCACCCGCGGTGCGGTGCTGCTGGCCGCCGAACGCCCCTCCGCACGCCGGGTGCGCAGTGTGCGTTTCAATCCCGTCCCCAGCCTGCGCGGCGAGGATATCCCCTCACGCCGCAAACTCGTTGCGGCCATTGCGGTTACGGCCACCCTCGGCGGCACCATCGCCGGTGCGCTCGCCATGAATCACGAGGGCGAGCACACCGACGGCAAGCAGCCGACCGTGGAAGTGGTCGGGCCGACCCGACATTGACTCGCGCCTTCGGCGCAAGAAGAAGGGGGTTTGGGGTGCCGTCCCGCCAAAACCACCCCCACATATGCGCCGTTGTGTGGGAGTGTGTCGAGGCAGGAGACAACGCCACGGGCCGGGC